>JACDZG010000085.1 GCA_013426805.1 Chromatiaceae bacterium | reverse complement strand
TTGATGCTTGATAGCGTCTTATTCGGAAATCGCCTAAAGTCCGACAGGCTGCTAGTGCAACACGGCCTCCAGGCTGTCGGCGGTGAGGATGCGCTCGGACCAGTGCAGCAGGGTCGCGGCGTCGGCGGCGGCGATGCGTTGACGCACCGACTCGCTGGGGGGGCCGAATTTCCATGCAATCTGGCGCAGGAGCACATCGGCTTTGCGGCCTTGATCGTAAACCCGGCCACCGCGCGATCGGCACGGTCGCCGGTCCGCACAGCGGACCCTACAGGTCACGGTGTTACCGTAGGGTCCGCTGTGCGGACCGTCCGCGGCCGGCCGGAACGATGATCAAGGCCCCCGGCGAGGCCCGCGTGCCGGCCTCGATCGTCGTTCCCGCCGTAGATGCCGCCTGGCCGGAACCGTGCTCAAGGCCCCAGGACCAAATCGACCGCGACGCCGCAAACGCCGGGCGCGTGTGCGCCTTTTCGTCACTTCAAGGATTCCGGAATCTGCTAATAAAGCGAATTTATGAAAGCAAACCGAAATACTGTTTTGACAGTGACATGGACCTGTCACTACTCTGCCGCACTCGCGTGATCCGGACTCCCTCGGCAGCATCGTCGGAACCCATCGTCGGAATCAGTCGGACGCCAGGGGCAGAACGCGAGTCAGCCCGCCGGGCATCGTCGGCGCCGAGCCGTACTCGGCCGGGATGCGCGGCGCGGACTGGGTTGAACACCGCGGGCGTACAGCGGCGCGGCGGTTTTCAGTGGAGCGTCTTCCCGTGCTGCCGGCGCCTCGCCCCGCGCCTTGACCCCCGATGGCGGCACATCACCGCAGTGAACTGTTTGGAGATTTATCGCGATGCCCACGTTTGTGCGTACCGACAAGTGCGACGGTTGCAAGGGACAGGACAAGACCGCCTGCATGTACATCTGCCCTCACGACCTGATGAAGCTGGACCAGGACGGCTCCGACACCGGCCACGCCATGAAGGCGTTCAACCAGGAGCCCGAGCAGTGCTGGGAATGCTACTCCTGCGTCAAGATCTGCCCGCAGCAGGCAATCGAGTGCCGTCATTACGCCGACGTCGTGCCCATGGGCGCCTCCGTGCAGCCCCTGCGCGGCACTGATTCCATCATGTGGACCATCAAGTTCCGCAACGGGACCATGAAGCGCTTCAAGTTCCCGATCCGCACCACCCCGGAGGGCTCGATCGACCCCTACGGCAACAAGCCCACCGCCGACATCGCCAACATCGAGAAGGCCGGCTTCTTCACCACCGGCACCGACGGTCTGCACGCGGCAGACGCCACCCAGCTCATCGCCAAGTAGCGCGAGTCCGGCAGCGTGCGGCCCCTACCTGATGCCCGTTTCCGGACCCGCTCAGGTCCCGCCGCGAACCCAGTTGAGAACGCAAAGGTAATTTGATATGGCAGGTGTATTCGGAAATCCCGAAGTCGTCGAAGAAGAGGTCGACATCCTCCTCATCGGCGGTGGTATGGGCGCGTGCGGTGCCGCCTTCGAGGCCGGTCCCTGGCTGGACCAGGCCAAGAAGGCCGGTTTCGACATCAAGATCAAGCTGGTCGACAAGGCCGCCATGGATCGCTCCGGCGCCGTGGCGCAAGGCCTCTCCGCCATCAACACCTATCTGGGTCAGAATGACCCGGCCGACTATGCCCGCATGGTCTCCAACGACCTGATGGGCATCACCCGCGACGACCTGGCCTATGACCTGGGCCGGCATGTCGACGACTCGGTGCATCTGTTCGAGGAGTGGGGTCTGCCGATCTGGAAGCAGCCGGGCGACGAGGGCAAGCCCCTGGTCGAGGGCGGCAAGCCGGTGCGCTCCGGCAAATGGCAGATCATGATCAACGGCGAGTCCTACAAGTGGATCGTCGCCGAGGCCGCCAAGAAGGCGCTGGGCACCGAGCGTATCCAGGAGCGCGTCTTCATCGTCAAGCTGGTCAACGACAAGAACGACAGCAACCGCATCGCCGGTGCCGTCGGTTTCTCCACCCGCGACCACAAGCTGTTCGTCTATAAGTTCAAGGCGTGCCTGCTGGTGGCCGGCGGCTGCGTGAACATCTTCCGTCCGCGGTCGGTCGGTGAGGGCACGGGCCGCGCCTGGTATCCGGTGTGGAACGCCGGTTCGACCTACGCCATGGCCGCCGAGGCCGGCGCCGAATTGACGATGATGGAAAACCGCTTCGTTCCCGCCCGCTTCAAGGACGGCTACGGCCCGGTCGGCGCCTGGTTCCTGCTGTTCAAGTCCAAGGCCATCAATGCCTACGGCGAGGAGTATCTCTCCAAGCCCGAGGCGCAGGCGCTGCTGGAGCCCTACGGCCCCTACAACCGCGCCTACGTGACGCCCTCCTGTCTGCGCAACCACGTCATGCTCAACGAGATGCTGGAAGGCCGCGGGCCCATTTATATGGACACCGTCAGCGCCCTGGGCAAGCTCGCCGAGACCATGACGCCGAAGGAGATCAAGCACCTGGAGGCCGAGGCCTGGGAAGATTTCCTGGACATGTGCATCGGCCAGGCCGGCGTCTGGGCGGGTGAGAACATCGAGCCGGAGAAGAAGAACTCCGAGTTGATGCCGACCGAACCCTACCTGCTCGGCTCGCATTCGGGCTGCTGCGGCATCTGGGTGTCGGGTCCGACCGACCTGGGTGCGCCGACCAGCGAAGGCCATGCCGAGGCCGACAAGGTGCCGGGTCATCTGCCCTCCGGCTGGAACTGGGGCTACCGCTCCATGACCACCGTCAAGGGGTTGTTCACCGCCGCCGACGGCGTCGGTGCCTCCGGGCACAAGTTCTCCTCCGGCTCCCATGCCGAAGGCCGGCTGGCCATGAAGGCCATGATCAAGTTCGTCATGGACAACAAGGACCACAAGCCGGAGCTCGATACCTCAGTCGACCAACTGATGGAAGAGATCTACCGTCCGGTGCGTAACTTCCTGGAGAACAAGGACTACACCACCGCGATCGATGTGAATCCCAATTACATCACCCCGCGGATGCTGCAGTTCCGTCTGCAGAAGATCATGGACGAGTACGTGGCCGGTGTCGCGACCTACTACCGCACCAATGCCAAGATGATGGAAGTGGCCGAGCACAAGCTCGGCATGCTCAAGGAAGACGCGCTGAAGATGCGTGCCAAGGACCTGCACGAACTGCTGCGCGCCTGGGAGAACTACCATCGTATCCTGGCCGCCGAAGCCCACATGAAGCACATCCAGTTCCGCGAGGAGTCCCGTTATCCGGGCTTCTACTACCGGATGGACTTCAACACGGTGGACGACCAGAACTGGAAGTGCTTCGTCAACTCGGTCTATGACAAGTCCAGCAAGTCCTGGACCGTGTTCAAGCGCAAGCACGTCGACCTGATCGACAAGGCCGTCTCCTACAAGTGATGCGCTGAGCGGTCCCGTTTGGAGACCGCGGAGGAAGGCCCGGGCGCCCTAAGGTGCCCGGGCCTTTTTCATTGGTCCGACATGGTTGGCGCTATCATTGCGTAACCTCTGATTGGATGCGCCCTATGGGCAATAGGGTGGATGAACCCAAGTGGACGCGCGTCACGGCGG
Source organism: Chromatiaceae bacterium (assembly GCA_013426805.1). Taxonomy (GTDB): domain Bacteria; phylum Pseudomonadota; class Gammaproteobacteria; order Chromatiales; family Chromatiaceae; genus Thiodictyon. Next base: position 29,524 of record JACDZG010000085.1, on the reverse strand, counting down.
CGGTTCGTACCGTCCGCTGATACGCTCAGACTTCGCGCAGCCGTACGATCCCGGCGACGTTGTCCATTGATCGGGTGCCGTTGACCGCCCGATTGTTGCGGTTACCCTCCGCGGTCTGCAGGACGGTGCCGTTGCCTGGGCCCTGGCGCACGATGCCGATGTGATCGATTGCCGTGTCGCCGTCGAACCATTCGAGACAGACAATGTCGCCCCGTTGCGGAGTCGTTGCACCCTTTTGGTACCAGCATCCCTGGTCCTTGGCCCAGGCCCGCCACATCTCCGCCAGCGCCATGGTCGCACCGTGGCCCTTGGGACGGTCGGGGATGTCAAAGCCGGCTTGCCGGGCGCAATAAGTGACAAACGCGGCGCACCAGTTATAAAAGACTGGTTTGGAGCCGATATGGTCGAGTTCCTGCATCGGTTTGCGCAAGGGGGCCAGGTACTTCTCGGCAGCGGCGTCGGGGCCGGTCCAGCGCAACTCCAGGGCGGCCTCGGCGACGCTGGCCAATATCTCGCGCGAGCGGCTTTGGAAGTCCCGTTGTCCCTCGCCGAGTGAGCCCCCCAGCGGGGTCCAGGTGCTGGGGCCGACGATGCCGTCCGGAGTGAGGGCGTTCAACAACTGAAAGCGGCGCACTGCCTGCGCCGTGTCAGGGCCGAATTCGCCGTCGATCTCGCCCGGATCGAACCCGCGGGCGAGCAGCGCCTGTTGCATCCCCTTCACCCGCTCTTGGCGGGCAGCGTTGCCTTTAGGACCCTGACGCAGCTCGCCGCCGTAAGGGCCAAGCGGCTGTTCATGGCCTGGATCCCGCGTCAGGGTTGTTCCTGGGCTTCCGTATCGCAGGTTCCATGCCTGGCCCGTTTGCCCCACATTCGGCACGCGCCAGACAGATGAGCCCGGATATTGATCGAGCCAGACCTGCAGGGTCGCCGCTGATGCGGGATGGATGGTGTCCGTCTCGCTGCCCCAGATCGGGCAGAGCGGGTTGGTCAGTCCCAGACAGACCTTCGTGTAGGGGCGGGTTTGAAACCCGCCCCTACTACTACGTCCGGTTATCACGTCTGCAGGCTTTAAGATGCGCGTCGCAGCCGGATGGCGGGTCGCGGCTAGTGGTGAGACGCCGCGCGCAGTGCGGCCCCTGCCGCATACACCGGTCGCCGCGCCCGGTTGATTCCTCCCAACGGCTGATGGACCGCCAGCGCGTGCCAGGGCGTGAAGACGGTCTCCTCACAGCGGCGGTTGTGCTCCGGGGTGTCGAATGTCTGCGGAGCGATCGTCAGGATGGCCACCCGTACCTCGGGGGTTGGCCAGGGGACCGTTGGATCTTCGATCGGCATCGTCACCGGATCCTGTTGGACCTGCACACAGAAATCGAAGCTGGCCGTCAGTTGCCGTCGCGTCAGGTGCTCCACCAGGCACTCGCGCAGATAGTCCGGCCCGGCGGCGGGCACCGCTGCCGATCCATTGCCGTCAGCCGGGCGCACTGAGTATTTCACCGCCAGCGCACCACACCGGTAGGGCACCGTGCTCTAGTAACGGATGGCCAGCGGCGATGGGATGTCCGCGTGCAGGCTTTCCTGAACCCGCTGTACGGTCGCCTGTTGGTCGGTGCCGGCGCGGGCGAAGGCGGTTAGGGCATCGTTGTTTCCGGCTCTTGCCGCGGCGACGCGGGCCGCCATGAAGCCAAGCAGGGTCGCCACGCTATCGGCGAAAAAGGTCTCGCTGTCGATCAGGGTAAAGTCCTGATCATGGCTGTCGTCGCCGTCAGCGGCCCGCGGACCGGCCACCCCGAGCAGCTTGATCGCCATGCCGCGCACGTCTGGTGATCGATCATCCGCGGCCCCCCCATTGGAGAAGCGTACCAAGGCGGCGTGCGGTCCGGGCACGGCGAACACTCCGGCCCGCAGTTCCGGCGGCAGATCCGCCGGCACGCTGAAGGTTGCCTCGACGCAGCCATGGGCCTTGGGGTGCTGACCGCGGCGATCAGGCCCGTTCGCCTGGCTGATAGCCTGCTGAAGGGCGGTCATCTGTTGGGTCGCCTGTGCCTCGTTGGCCGGGACCTGTTCTGCGCCGAGCCGGGGCACGGCGTCTGCTGCGGGCGTGACCATGGTGGTTGCTCCTGGTGACTCCTGGTGATCGGTGTGGCTCAGTGTCGTCGCGCCTGGTTTAGGCGTAAACCGTCTTGAATCACACTGTCAGGTTACCTGTCAGCGATTCGGCGGGCTGTCCGCGGTGACGCGTCGCGGGCCGTCCGTCTGTTGCGGTAGGGTGGCGTCCGTGAATGAACGGACAGGAGCGGCTTCGGAAGGCACGCGCTCCCCCGCGCGTGGGTGCACGCTCGCCTGAAAGGGTCGGAGGGTGGCCTGATTGTCCGTGGCCTGACTGCCGTCGGCAATTGGCCGGGTAGCGGCGCCTCAGTCCAGCAGCCCGGCCTTCAGCGTATAGCGGACCACCTCAGCCAGGGAGTGCAGGCCGAGTTTCCGCATCGCGCGACTGCGATAGGTGTCGACGGTCCGGTGCCGGCCTGAGCGAGCAAATCGATAGCGTCCTCGGCGCTCAGCAGGGCGGCCATCCCCTGGCGAAAGATGGGATGGTCGTCGGCCAGAACGACCCCTATGGACACGGGCTGGGCTCTCGTGCGAGCGGCACGCTGATGCGTACCCGGGTTCCCTGACCGGGGCTGCTGCGGATCAAGGCGTTCCCCCCGATGCTCTCGGCACGCTCGCAGATGGTGCACAGGCCGAGCCCGGACGGCCGCGCGACGGTGGCGCCGAGGTCGAAACCGGTCCCGTCGTCCTGAATCGTCAATACCAGATGACCCGCGGGTCGAGCGCGGAGGGTGACCTGGATGTGGCGGGCCTGGCCGTGCCTGACCGCATTACCCAGGGCCTCGCGGAACCCGAGGAAGCACTGATCCTTGATCCGTTCCTCCGGCTCGAGGTTGTCCCCGCCGGCGTCCACTGCGATCACGATCCCGGTCCGTGCCGCGATATCGTTGCAGTGCAGGTGCACTGCTTCGACCAGGGACAGGCGTTCCAGGAACAGCGGCCGCAGCGCCTGCCCGAGGTCGCGGACCTCGCGGATGGCGACGCCGACCTCTCCCACCAGCGCGGCCAGCAGTTCATCCGGCACCGGGGTCCCGGCCGCGGCCATAGCGCGGATGCGCTTGAGTCCGAGGTTGGCCGTTTGCAGGGATTGCCCCACCACATCGTGTAGTGTCGCAGCAATCCGCCGCCGGGCGTCCGCATCTGCATCCTCGCGTAACTGGCGCTTTCGGTGCGCTTCTGCCGTACGGGCACGGGCGGTCTGGATGCCGAACGCAAGGTCCTGGGCGAGTTGCGCGAGCAGCGCCAACTCCGCGGCGGTGAAGGCATCGTGCGAAGTCGAAAAAATGCTGAAATTGCCGATGGCGCTGCCCTGCTCGCCCAGCAAGGGCAAGGCGACCATGGAGCGCTAGCCCCCGCTGCGCCCCTTGATGCGCCAGGGCGCGGTGCAGGCGGTCAGGCTGGTTGCAGTCGGGCGTGGCGGCGGGCGAAATCCCTAAGATCAATGGCAGCTGAATCCCGATTCGCCGGGTGATGGAGATCTCAAAGCATGCCGAGATGCCGTGGGCTGGAGGCGGGAAAGACACGCGCCACCGCCTCGCGCCCAAGACCATAGTGTTGGGCGAACAGACCGGCCAAGATGTCCCGGTATTCGTTCAGCACCGGCAGGTCCCGGTCTTGGTGCAGATCGGCGGGGCCGAGCCCCCCCTGCTCACCGCGGATGGCCCCGCCGTGGATGCCGCCCCCCAGCACCCAGAGGGTGGTTCCGTGACCGTGGTCGGTGCCGCGGCTGCCGTTCTCGCGGAAGGTGCGGCCGAACTCCGACATCACGACCACCAGGGTCCGTTGCCATTCCGAGCCGAGTTCCCGGGCCAGGGCCTGGAGTCCCTCCGCGAGATCCCGCAGCCGGCTGGAGAGCGCGCCGCGCGCTGCTCCCTGTCCGGCGTGAGTGTCCCATCCGCCGACGTCCGCGAAGGCCAGCAAGTACTCGGGATGGTCGCACAGCAAGCGTCCCATGCGCGCCGATTCCAGCGCAAAGCTGCCGGCTGGAAGGGCTGCGCGGGAGGCCTCGTGCATTTCCTGCTGCAATTGGAGGGAGATCTCCCGCCTCAGCCCCAGGCCGTCTCTGACCAGCGCCTCCAGGGCATGTTCGTGGTACATCGCGAGGATCAACTCCTCGAGGCCCGGATTGATATTGCCCCGACGCGAGCCGCTCAGGGGCCAGTTCGCGACCGGTACGGGCCCATGGAAGCTCGGCGGCAAGGTGTGGGTAAAACTCACGCCCGTTGCGGGTCCGCGCGCATCATTCAGTTCAGTCAGCAGGCGATTGAGAAAACCGCTGCCGGCAGCGGGACGCACCTCCGGGGCCTGGCCAAGCTCGACCCAGTCCTGGGCCTGGAAGTGGCTGCGGGAGACGAAGCCCGTGCCCGTGAAGGGCACAAAGGCCAGTTGTTTGGCGTTCCAGAAGGGCATCAGGGCGTCGCTCACGGACGGGTGCAGCGCCCAGCGCTGATCCAGCGGCACGGCGGCGTCCAGGTTGGCCGGGTCCGGCGGCGCGAGGGCAATGTTTGGACGCGCCTCGTAATAGAAGGGCTCGCCGTAGGGTACCAGGGCACTCAGTGCGTCGTAGCCGCCGCGCAAGAAGACGAAAACGAACCTGGGTCCGGGGCGCACCGCCGGGGCGGCCCAGAGCCGCCAGGCCACGGGCATGATTCCGGCTCCCAGCGCCAGACGCAGAAATTGTCGCCGATCCATCGCGTATGCACCCATGATTCACCAGTACATGAATTCAGGGCTGGAGATCAACAGCGCCAGCCGCCCCGCGTCTCCCTTCGCCCTCGCCAAGGCCTGTCTGGACTTCGGGCCGAGTGTGGCCTCCAGCGCGCCGACCGCCGGGCTGGCCCGAATCTGCTCCGGCGGCATCGCGGTTTCTGCCAGGCGGGGCAGCGTGTTGACGATCTGCGGTGCCAGTTCGAACCGCTGCGCCAATTGGCCGGCGCTGAGCCAGTCGCCCCCACGTAGGCGATAGCCGTCGGGTGTGGGGCAGCTAAACAAACCCTGCCCAAGCGCAGCGAGCCAGCCGAGCGGCAGCTGGGCATTCTTGACAGGCACTCCGCCGCTGAGCAGGGCTAGGGCGGACGTGACCCAGCGCTGAGGTTCTTTGAATGTCTTGAGGCCGGGAGCGTCCCGGCGGTTCCGCCGCTCCCGAATCAGACCGAGGACGGCGGCGAGATTTCCACTGGTTTCTCGGAAGATCCGGGAGGTGTCCTCGGCAAGGGCAGGAGGAGATGCTTCGCCCACCAGAAAGAGGCAGAGTTTTCCTGCCACATGGCGCGCGGTTGCCGGATGGCGGGACAGCCGATCGGCCAAGGCTTCAAGCTCCGCAAAGCCCTTGCCGGGGATCGTTTGCCCGAGGAGGTCCTTGCGGCCAAAGTCGTGGCGCCTGGGATCGAACAGGAATTCCCCACGTTGCACCAGGTAGGGCACCTGCTTGGGCGTCCACTGTACGGGCTCCAAGGTCCGCAGGCCAGCGCCGGTGAGGATACGCGCTGTCTCGCGGACGTCCGCCTGGTTGTAGCCGCCGTTCACCCCCAGGGTATGGAGTTCCAGGAGCTCTCGGGCGTAGTTCTCGTTCATCTTACCGGAGCCGTTGCGGGTGTTGTCCAGGTACACCAGCATGGCGGGATGCGTCATGGTGCCGAGCAGCAGATCGCGAAACCGCCCTTCGGCGTTAGGCCGCAATACGTCGTCGATGTAGCTGGGGAGGGCGGCGCCGACCAGGTCATGCTGCCAAAGCACGTTGAAGTGGTTAAACCAGAACCAGACCAAGGCTTCGGTTCCATCGGCTGGCTGGCTGACCAGGCGGCGAAAAAAGGCGCCCGAATACTCCATGACGAGCAGGCGGCGTGCTTCACGCAACTCGCTTTCCGCGAGCCGACGTTGGTCGGCATCTTGGATTGCAGTGATTTCAGCGCTCCTTTGGCGATACTCGGAAATCGCCTGGGCAGCGGGCGTCGCCGTGAGCCTCATCATTTGCGTACTCCGCCCGATGACGCTGGTGTTGTCATCGGCAGCGGGCCGGGAACCCAGTCCGGGAGGGCGTTCACTTGTTGGTTATTGGACCTTGGTACCATCAGCCTTATTCAAGGGTTAGTGCCGGCTGAAGTTCTTGTCCCGCTCTTGCTTAGCGAACTCGCGGCCGAGCTCCTCGACTTCAAAGAAAACGGCGACTTTCGTCGCGGAAGCTGGGGGCCGGTTTCCAATCGGACAAGGGACCCGCTCGAGCTAGTCGGGTCGGGTCGCCGGAAGGTGTTGCCACGGACTCGCTCCTTGGCAACCCGGACGTGTAAGTTTTCCCGCGTTCGCCTCAAGATCGAGGCGCGCTGCGACGCTCAAGGGAGGGATTCGGCTACGGCGTCCACTTGATCGCCGACACCCGGTATGGGCCGGGTTTGGCTGTCCGCCGGGAGACGTTGTTGAGAAACATTCCTATTTCTATGCTGCCGCGACCCGAATATTTCCGCGCGCTCGCGAAAAAGTCCCGCGTGTCAGGACCGCCGGAAGCCGTTGCGGCCCTGCGGCGCCTGCGAAAAGCGCCACAGTACAAATGTTTCGAGATTGATAATCAGGAAAAACTCTGCTAATTCTGTCGTATTTTCAGCCGCCGGGCAGGATCCGCGGCCTTGGTCACAAACCCGGCCACCGTGCGATCGGCACGGTCGTCGGTCCGCACAGCGGACCCTACAGGTCACGGTGTTACCGTAGGGTCCGCTGTGCGGACCGTCCCCGGCTGGCCGGAACGATGATCAAGGCCGGATCCGCGAGGCCGGTTCCAGGTGCGGCGGCCGGTTGGTCCAAGGCATCGTGACGCTGGCATAGGAGCAATCATGGCAGACAATGACTATCGCGCGGATCAGGGTACCATCACTCCGACGTTTTTCCTCGGGGTTGGCGGGGTCGGCTCTCGGATCGTCGACCGCATTGCGGCGCGGGCCGCCGGCCTGCCGAACTGGGAGAGTCAACTGCGGCCGTTGACGGCCTTCATCTCCATCGACACCAATGACCTGGATCAGGATGCCTTGAAGCAGGTGCCGAAGGGGAATCGCATCAATATCGCCGCCTTCGATAAACAGAAGGTCGTCGCGCATCTGCGCCGCTCCAATGACCCGCAGACCGAGCAATGGCTGCCGTCGACCTATACCCCGCGGGAGGGTGTCAAGCCGGGCGCCGGGCAGATTCGCATCGAGTCGCGGCTGGGCTTTTTTTTCCATTCCCCGACGATCCGGCAGCGGCTGACCGATCTGGTCAATCAGGCGCTGGCTCCCGGAGTGACCTGGCGCAAACAGGGCAAGGTCAATATCTATCTGTTTTGCACGCTGGCCGGCGGCACCGGCTCCGGCAGTTTCCTGTCGTTGGCTTATCTGATCGACGAGATTATCGACCGGACCGGTTGGCAGCCGCGCGTGATCGCGAATCTGCTGTTGTCGACCCTGCTGACGGACAAGGTCGGCCCGGAACTGCATGCCAATATCCACGCCAACACCTATGCGGCGCTCAAGGAATTGGAGAACCTCACCAAGCTCGATTACAGCCAGGTCCGGCAGGCCGGGCGCACCAGCGAGCCCTTTCAGTATTATCGCAATGAAAACGCGCGTGAAACGCTCAGCGTCAGCGCCCGGCCGTTCTTCGTCTCCTTTGTCATGGACCGCCCGCCGCATGTCGGCACCCGCGATCCGGAAAAGGTCATCGCCGATACCGCATTCATGCAGGTGTTCACCCCGGTCATCAATGAATTGGCCGGCGAATACGATAACTATGAGCAGCACTTGGAAGCGCTGACCCGCTTTCCCGGCGACTTGCGTGATGTGGGCGAGGGCTTCACCAAGAATTACGGCACCTGCGGTGCGGTTGCCATGGTCCTGCCGGGTCAGGATTTGCTGGAATACTGCGCACTGCGCTTCGCCGCGCAGGCGCTGCGCGCCCAGATCACCTTCGGTGTCGGCGAGAGCGACCCCGCGGACGAGCGCGCCCGGGCATTGGCCAAACTCGCGGTGGACTACAACAGCCCGCGCTTTGCCCAACTGTCGGATGAGGGCCGCGAGGAGCTGATCAATGCCGCCTTTGTCGCATCGGTGCGCGAACTGGCGCGTCAGGATGCCAATGAAGCGCTGTTCGACGGTTATTGGTACCGGCTGGTGGAGTCGGTGGATACGGGCGCCCTGACCGGCACCAGCGACAAAGGCGAACCTGTCCATGCCGATACCCTGATTCAACAGGTGGCGCGGCAACTCGCGCAGCAGCGCGAGGTCCTGATCAACCGGATCACGATCAAGGACCGCACCATGTTCTTCCAGAAGGAGCAGGCCAATGCCTATATCGACATGGTCTCCAAGTTGGAGGAGGAAGTCCGCCAGGGTCACCAACTGGTGGATAGTGATGCGCCGGGGCTGGTCACCGCGGCTCGCGAGGGCGAGGCCATCACCGGTCTCAAACTCGACCCGATTCAGGAGCGTTATCTCGTGGTGCGCGTGCTGGAGGTCTGCGCCAAGACCTGGCTGACCGAGGCGCGGCAGGACGAACAAGCGACCGAGGCGAAGGATATCGTCAAGTCGCAGAAGAAACGCTCCGAACTGCGTGACCTGACCTATGAGAATCTGCGCAAGGCCGCCGCCAGCCGGCGGCTGTTCAATCGCGATCAGGACTTTCTGCAAGCCAGGGAGGAGGCGCAGGCCGTCTATACCCAGGCCAAGGGCGCGGCCTTGCGTTATCTGGATGCGCGGGTCCGGCTCATGCAGTTGCGCGGTCTGCTGGACTTCCTGCAAGACCGCTCACGCCAATATGTCCGCCTGGCCACCCGGATGGACGGTCTGGTCAAGGAACTGGAGAAGGATGCCGCGCGCCTGATGGCCGGTGAGACGGCAGTGGTCCCGCCCTACAGCATGCGGGTCGAGGTCTTCGAGACCCTGGACGAGCCGCGCCACCGCATCTGGGATCGCGTCTACCGCCGGCTGTTCATCGATGACGGCCGCTTTGTCGGTACCTTCGATCGTCAGGCCCTGGCCCAGGCCATTGCCCAGGAGCTCAAACCCGTGGTCCAGGAGGGCGGGCGGGTCGTCACCAAGGGCGTGGATCAGACCGTGGCCGATCTGCGCCGGGCCATGACGCAACTCGGCCGCGAACGGCTGCGCGGGCGGATCTTCGGTCAGGCCAAGGGTGCAGACGGGCAGCCGGGACTCGATGTCATCTCCGGGTTGGATTTGGAGGCGCGCTTGACCTTGGAGTCGGCCCAGGCGCCGGGCGAGCCGGTGACGGACGACGCCATTGCCGCCTACCGCAAGCGCAAACTGCTCGCCCTGGGGCAACTGGCCGGCGTCATGGCGCGGGTCAGCACGGCTGAGTCCGCGGCGCTGGACGATGGCGTCGTCACCAACCGCACCCGGCTGGTCGTGCTCGGTGTCGATACCGATGCCGGCGGGCGCGGGGCCCAGGCGTTCAAAGAAAGTCTGATCGACGTGCTGAGCTACGGCGGCCGACAGGTCAAGACCACCCAGTGGCATGACCCGCGCATCATCATCGTGCATGACGTGGTCATGCCCATTCCGCTCTATTACTTCGAGGCGGTGATCGATGAGATCGAGCCCTCGTATCTCAAGCTGGCGGCCGATGAGCGCCGCGGTTTCCGCTTGCACACCGACCGCCATTGGGAAGACGCCCTGCCGAACCTCAACCCGCGCCAGGCCGAGGTGTCCACCGGCTGGGCGCTGAAGACCTTCGCCACCGGGCTGATCACGCGGGTGATCGGGGTCGACACACTGGGCGACCCCGGTGACGCGTTGGACCTGTTCGTCTGGCGCCGCGCCGGGGGCAAGCCATTTGAACTGGGAGCCGAATTCGCCCCGGCCTTGGCCAAGATCGGCATCATTCATGACGACGAGCATCTGAGCGCCTCGTTCACCGAGCAGATCAAACAGCACTGGGGGACAATGGTGGCCGACGAGCGTGAAGCACGTCGTCTGGAACTCATCGGTCAGCTCACTGATGATCTGGACCACATCAGCCTGAAGCGGGTCGAGGGCCGGGATGTTTCGTCCTACGATTACCTCAATGCGCCGATCATGCGCGCGCTGCTGCGTGAACTCAAAGCGATTGCCGCTGAGCAGGAAGCTGCGGAGCCCATTCGGCGGGAGAAAAAGCGCTATTGATCGGAAGCCGGTTGGAGCCTTCGGTAACGAATCGGAAATCAGGCCTTGATCGTCGTTCCGGCCGTAGGGTGGACAAGCGCTAGCGCAGTCCACCGAATCCCGCGCCGTCGCTGGTGGACTGCGCTTCGCTTGTCCACCCTACGATGTCCCGTGGCCGGAACCGTGATCGAGGCAGCGCCGGCATTGCCGCGTCGGCGCGGCGCCCCGCCGACGCTGAATCCGCGACCGCTGTTTACAGCCGCCGACACTGATCCTCCTTATTCCCTGAGACTTGATTGAAGCCTCCGGTCGGCGCTGGAACATTGCTCTTGCACTGCAGATTACCGTCGATGGTGTTGTAGCGGATGGTCAGGCCCCCGGTGTTGCTGAAGGCTTGTACATCAGCATCCACTACATTGTACTGTACGACGAGCGGCACGCGGTTGCCATTCAACTGAATATTGCCGCCGACCGTGCTGCGCGCGATATTGCTGCTATTGCCGAGCAAGTCATCGAGTTGGATGTCTCCTTCAACCTCGGTGCGCACCACGCGCACGAACTTTGCGCCTTCGGCCTGAATATTGCCGTCGATCGATGCGTCGCGTACGGTGAGCGATCCTCCGGAATAGACCAAGACATTGCCCTTCACCCTGGTCTTATCCAATACGCACGCGCGGCCATTTACCACCACGTTGCCATCGATCGTCACCGCCCCGAGATTCGGTGGGCAGGGATAGTCATCCGCCGCGGCGCCATGAGCAGTGACGGCCAAACCCAATGCCAGTAGAGCCGCGAGCGGGGTTGCTCTGGAATTTGTCATTACAAGAACCTCTTGTCTATTATAAGTCTGTTGAAAATAGATCCGGAAGACCACTTAGCGTTGCAATGCACTCGCTGTTTCTTATAGCATTGGTACGTGACCGGTACTCTTCAAGAAAATCAACTCGGCAATCATCAGTAGCAAATAAGAGGGAATAAGAAAACCAGGTCTTGGGGCCGGGATGCAGCGCTTCCCGGCCAAGGCGTCGCCGTCATCGCACCGGCCTGCACCAGGGTCTTGATCATAAACCCGGTCACCGCGCGATCTGCACGGTCGTCGGTCCGCACAGCGGACCCTACAGGTCACGGTGTCACCGTAGGGTCCGCTATGCGGACCGTCCGCGCCCGGCCGGAACGATGATCAACGCCTGCGCCGCCGCTTCCTCCCGCTCCAACTGCCGCGCCACGTCTCCCGGCGAGCCGGTGCGCCGCGCCAGCAGGTCATAGGCGACCGGGACGACGAAGAGGGTGAACAGGGTCGCGGCAAGGACACCGAACAGAATGACGGTGCCGATCACGGCACGCGTCTCGGCGCCGGCGCCGGAGGAGAGCAGCAGCGGGATGGCCCCGGCGGCGGCGGTGAAGCTGGTCATGAGGATGGGGCGCAGGCGCACCCGCGAGGCCTCGATCAGCGCATCGCGAAAGGCCGTGCCCTGATCGCGCCGATCCCGTTGAGTCCGGGGTTGGACTTGGCGATCTCGGCCAGCAGGAGGTCGCGCCACTGCGCCAGTTCCTCATAGGTTCCGCCGCCCAGCACGAATTGCACCGGTTTCTGGATGCGCGCCCCGAACCCCTGGCGCATGACCGGGAAGGCCTTGATGCCCGGCAGGTCGGCGAGCCGGTTGCGGATCTCCTCCATGATGACCCAGGCCGAGCGGCGCTGATCGAAGTCGTTGAGCACCAGCACCGCCATGCCGGTGTTGAACGCCAGAGTCCCGCCGAAGCTGCGCGGGGAGCGGATCTGCAGCCGGGTTGCCTCGCCGCTTTGCGTATAGGGCAGCAGCCGCCGCTCGATCTCGTCCATATAGTCGCTCATATATGCGAAAGAGGCGCCCTCGGGTCCGTCCACCAGCACGAAGAAAGCGCCGCGGTCCTCTTTCGGCGTGTATTCCTGGGGAATGGCGCGATAGAGCCAGACCGCGGCGCCCAGGGTGCCCAGCAGCACCAGCACCATGACCCAGCGGTGGTGCAGAAAGAACCCCAGCGCCGCCAGATAGGCGCGGCGGATCGACTCGAACACCCGGTCGATACCCCGGCTGAGCGGCCCCGGCTGGTGGCCCTGGGGCAGGATCTTGGACGCCATCATGGGCGAGAGCGTGAGCGCGACCAGGGTGGAGAAGGCCACCGCGGCGGCCATGGTGAGCGCGAACTCCGAGAACAGCCGCCCGACGCTGCCCTGGAGAAAGGCGATGGGGACAAAGACGGCGATCAGCACGACCGAGGTCGCAACCACCGCGAACCCCACCTGACGGGTCCCGCGGTAGGCGGCCACCAGACGGGTCTCGCCGTATTCGGCCATCCGTCGATGCACGTTCTCCAGCACCACGATGGCGTCGTCCACCACCAGCCCGATGGCGAGCACCAGGGCCAGCAGGGTCAGGATGTTGATCGAGAAGCCCAACATCAACAGCACGGTGAAGGTGGCGATCAGCGACACCGGCACCGTCACCGCCGGGATCAGGGTGGCGCGCACCGAGCCCAGAAAGAGAAAGATGACCAGTACCACCAGCACCACGGCGACCCCCAACGTCTTGTAGACCTCCGCAATGGCGCCTTTGACGAAGACCGAACTGTCGTAGCTCTGCTTGATCTCCAGGCCCGCGGGCAGGGTCGGGTTGATGCGCGCGGCTTCGGCCTTGACGGCGTCGGCCACCGCGATGGTGTTGTTGGCGGTCGACTGTTTGGCGACGCCCAGGCCCACCACCGCGTCGCCGTTGCTGCGGAACAGATGGCGGTCCTCCTCGGTGCCCCGCTCGACCCGCGCCACATCGCCCAGCCGCACCAGGTAGCCGTCGCGCCCCCGTCCCAACACCAGCCGCGCGAACTGTTCGGCGGAACCGAAGGCGCGGTCGAGCCGCACGCTGAACTGAAGCGTCTGCGACTCCACGCTGCCGGCCGGCAGCTCCAGGTTCTCGGCCCGCAGCGCGTTCTCCACATCGGTGACCGTGAGGCCGCGCGCGGCCAGGGCCTGACGGTCGAGCCAGACGCGCATGGCATAGGTCTGATCCCCGCCCACCCGGATACGCGCCACCCCATCGAGCACCGAGAAGCGGTCGACCAGATAGCGGTTGGCATAATCGGTCAGCTCGGGAACCGAGAGCCGGTCGCTGACCAGATTCAGCCAGAGGATGACGTCATCGTTGCTGTCGACCTTCTGGATCTCCGGCGGGTCGGCCTCCGTCGGGAGTTGATCGAGGATGCCGGAGACCCGGTCGCGGATGTCGTTGGCCGCCCCGTCGATGTCGCGGCCGACCGTGAATTCGACCGTAATAGCCGAGCGCCCGTCCTCGCTCACCGAGGCGATGGTGCGAATGCCCTCCACGCCGGCGATGCGGTCCTCGATCAGCCGGGTGATGCGGGTCTCCACCACGGCGGCCGCGGCTCCCGGGTAGGTCGTCTCCACCGAGACCACCGGCGGGTCGATGTCCGGGTATTCGCGCAGCGGCAGCCGATCGTAGGCGACCAGACCGAAGGCGGTCAGCAGCAGCGACAGGACCGCGGCCAGCACCGGGCGCCGCACCGCGACATCGGACAGGATCATGGCTTGACCGCCTCCCGCGCGCCCAGCAGCTCCTTCAGCGGGCGGGTGCCGTCGTCCAGCACTAGATCCAGCGCCTGGCCCGCGCGCACCTTGTCGCTGCCGTGGGTGATGACCCGATCGCCGGCCCGCAGGCCAGCGGTGATCTCCACCTCGCCGGGGCGGCGGGCGCCGATGCGGACCTGGACCCGCTCGGCCCGGTCGTCGGCGCCCACCCGCATGACGAACTGATCCTGACCCAGCGCCAGCAGTGCCGACTCCGGGATCACCAGCGCCTGTCGCGGATTGCGTTCGAGCTCCACCTGCATCAGCAGTCCGGGGCGCAGCCGGCCGTCCGGATTGGGGATCAGGGCGCGCACCGCAATGGAGCGGGTCACGGGATCGATCCGGCTGTCGACCCCGCTCACCTGACCGCGAAAACGCTGCTCCCCGTACTCCGGGGCGCGCGCGGTCACGGCGAGACCGGGCTTGAGGTCGGCGAGGAAGACACTCGGTACCGAGAAGTCGAGCTTCATGGTGCTGAGGTCATCCAGCGTGGTGATCTGGTTTGCGGGCTCCACCAGGGCGCCGACGCTGATATTGCGCAGCCCCAGTACGCCGTCGAAGGGGGCTTTGATCAGCCGGTCCGCCAGCCGTGACTCGATCGCCGCGAGTGCCGCCCGCGCCGTCTCCAGATCGCGGCGCCTCTCGTCGAGCAGCGACTCGGCGGCCGAGCGCTGCCCGGCCAGCGACTTCACCCGCTCGTACTGGCGCTGCGCCTCCGCCACCCGCGCCCGGCCCTCCTCGATCAGCGCGTGCTCCTCGGCCCCGGTCATCTCCACCAGGATATCGCCTTTTTTGACCCGCTGGCCGTCGTCGAAGTGGATCGCGGACACGGTCTCGGTCACGTTCGCGGTGACCACCACCGACTCGCGTGCCTTCAGGGTTCCCAGCGCCTCGACCGGGTCAGTGAAAGGCAGGGTGCGCACCGCGGCGACGATCACCGGCGCCGCCGGCTGGGGCGGGGTCTCTGCCGCCCGCGCGGCGGCCGCCGCGAGCAATGTGGCGCAGAGGAGCAGAGCGGTGCGAAGCGGCATGGAGTGACCTGGCGGACGCATAGGAAGGCTTGGTGGTTCAGTCGTCGCCCTATAATGGAGACGCAAGCGGGACAGTACCAGCACACGCCTGATCAACGGCCACCGGGCGCCAACACGGTCGACCACGTTGGAACTTTGAAACCCGCCCTTACATCCGATTATCGCGTTGGACGCCTGAAGACAAAGTGGCTATGAATCCAACCCTGAAGAAACTCCCGATCGGTATCCAGACGTTCGGTGAGATCATCACCGATTCGATTTTTCCGGTGGCGTGGTGCAGACACGTGCCGCGCTGGGTCTGCGTATCGGGCGGCTGTTGCGTGAGAATGCGAACCGTCTCGGTGCAGTGCCGCGGCACCTTCCTGCCCGAGTTGGAAGGCCTTGAAGCCAGCGAGGAAATCCTCGACTCATTCGACCTTGAACGGATCGATCCGGTGACGCTGCTGTTCCAAGCCGGACCATCAAACTGGTCGACTACATCTATGTCATCGAGATCAAGCTGCACCGCGGCCACGCTGGGCCGGTGCCGTCCGGGATCGCGCCGCGCCCGGGCGACGTGACCGTGCCCGTGTTGACTCAGGCGGGCGACAATCCGGCCCTGGTCCAAATCCAGGCCCGCGGCTACAGTGCCAAGTACCGCGGTCTGCCGAACAAGGGCTTGTTTGAGGTTGGACTGGTGTTCGACCCCCAAGCGCGCAACCTGACGCAAGCCGATTGGGTGGCGGTGGTTTGACCGCGCGCGGACCTCAGCCGGGCGCGGGCGTCAGCCGCTCCCACTCGAAGCGGCTCAAATTGCGTGACTCGCGGCTGAATTCGATACCGATCAGCGTGACCGGGCTGCCCGCATACTTGGCGGCATAGTCGCGCGCCTTGAGCTGGTCGAGCGCACGTCCCGGCCGGGTCATTTCGTTGACCTTGAACTCGATCAGCCACACCCGGCCACGATGGCGCACGGTGAGATCGATCCGCCCGTGGTTGGTGGCGTCTTCAGCGATCAGGTCAATGCCCAGCGCCGCGAAATAGCAGTAAACCACTGACGCGTAGTAGCCCTCGTAACCCGCCAGTTGGTTGTTGCGGTACCAGTCGTGGGGGATGGCGGCAAAGAAGGCGTGAAACAGGCGTTCCAGGGCGGCAGGGTCGTCCGCTTCCAGGGCGTCATAGAGACCCAGTTCCGCAAAGACGCTCTGCAATTCCTGCTGCGTGTAGCCGCACAAGGTGGCGTAGCGCGGATCGAGCGTGATGTCGATGAGATTGTTGAGTCCGGAAAACAGCGACACCTTGGAGAACTTGCTGACCCCGGTCAGGAAGCCAAAGCGCAGGTGTGCGTCCTGAATCTTGATCACCGAGTACAGCGAGCGCAGGGCATCACGGATCAGTCGAGCCTGCGCCGGATCGTGCAGGTTGTCCAGGATCGGCTTGTCGTATTCGTCCACCAGCACCACGACGCGTTCGCCGGTGGTGTGATGCATGAACAAGACCAGTTCTTCCAGGGCCTCGTCCGGGGTCCGGGCGCTGAGGGTATGATCGTGGGTCTCTGCCAGGAGTCCAAGATTGCGCATCAGGCGTCGTTCGAGATCCTCCCGGCTTCTGACCACGCCCTGGCCGAGATCGATCCGAATCACCGGCGAGCGGCGCTCCCAGTCCCAATGATCGGCCAGATAGAGCCCCTCGAAGAGCGCGCGGTGACCGGCGAAGGCCTCCGCCAAGGTCGAGACCAGCAGGCTCTTGCCGAAGCGTCGCGGGCGCGACAAAAAATAGTATTTTCCTTCCGCCGCCATGCGCGCCACCAGCGGCGTCTTATCCACATAGCAATGGCCTTCCTCGCGGATCAGCGAGAACGTTTGGATGCCGATGGGAAGTTTGCAGCGCATGATCGGATTCTAGGCGTTCGCGGCCGGAAAGTCCGCGGTAACCGGATGCCGGATCGCTGGCTATCGGACGAAACTGCCCCAGTTGTAAGGGTTGGCGGTGCACTTGAGTCGCTCGTTGCGATGCGCCCACTTCAGGATACCGAATGCCCGCGCAGACAGACTGATGCCGTGCGCCCGTCGGCCTGGCATGATCTCAAACACCGATGATTGACTTCGGGAAACCTCCTGAGGATACACAATGGACCGGCCCGACACGCCCATCTACTTCGACACCGCGGCGACGACCCAAGTCGATCCCGAGGTAGTGGCCGTCATGGTCGACGCCCTCACGGCGGTGCACCGCTTCGCCAACCCCGCGTCGGCCCACGGCTTCGGGCAGCAGGCGTCGCGGGCGGTCGCCCAGGCGCGCGCCGCCGTCGCCGCGGAGCTTGGCTGTGTGGCGGACGAAGTTGTCTTCACCTCCGGGGCGACCGAGAGCATCAACCTGGCGCTGCAGGGGATCGCCCTGGCCCATGCGGACCAGGGGCGACACCTCGTCACCACCCGCATCGAGCACCAGGCGACCCTGGCCTGTTGTGCCCACTTGGAGGCGCTTGGTTTCGAGGTCACCTACCTGTCACCGGGCGGCGACGGCGTGGTTGCCGCGGACCGCGTTGCGCAGGCTCTGCGGCCGGACACCCTCCTGCTATCCGTCATGCACACCAACAATGAAACCGGGGCGATGCAGCCTATCGACGCTATCGCGGCGATCGCCGCGGAGCAGGGCGTGTTGTTACATGTGGACGCCGCGCAAGCCGCCGGGAAATTCCGCATCGACCTGGGCGAGGTCCCGGTCGACCTGTTGTCGCTCTCCGCGCACAAGTTCCACGGACCCAAGGGGGTCGGCTGCCTGGTGATCCGCGACCGGCCGCGGTTGCGCCTGCGCCCGCTGACCTTCGGCGGCGGACAAGAGTTCGGCCTGCGGCCAGGTACACTCCCTACCCACCAAATCATCGGGTTGGCGAAAGCGCTGACGCTGGCCGCGCAGCGCCGCCAAGCAGACCTTGAGCATGTTGCCTTCCTCAAGGCACAATGCATTGAGCAACTCAGTGCCAGGCTCGATCTGCACATCCATGGTGCCCCCGACCGGACCTCACCCTACATTTTGAATTTCGCCGTCCCAGGGATCAGGAGCGATGCACTCATCAACCAAACGGCAACCGCGGTCGCCATCGCCTCAGGCGCCGCGTGCTCCGCCGGCACCCTGGAGCCGTCGCGGGTGCTCCGGGCCATGGGGATCACGGGCGACGCCCTCTACGGCGCGGTGCGTGTGAGTTTCGATCGCGCGCACACCGTGGACGACATTGCAGTGCTCGTCAACGCCGTCATCACCGCCGTTCAACGGATGCAGGAACTGGACGCCTAAATGAAGCTCGACCCAAAACAAACGGCCTTCGGCCGCCACGAAACCTTTCCGTTACGCTACGCTTGGCTTACCAAGGGGTTCGATGCGGTCCTCGACCAGCCGGACATCTTCAATGAGCCGGATCTGGCCATGGTCGTGCTGGGGGTGGGACGTAACATGGTCAGCGCCATTCACTACTGGTTGCAGGCGGCGCGTCTGGTCGAGTTCGCCGATGGCCAGGGCAAGCCCACCGCGCTCGGCGAGCTGTTGCTCGGCGACGATGGCGACCCCTACCTGGAGGACGAGGCTACACTCTGGATACTGCACTGGCTCCTGGTCTCCAATGCCCATCTGGCGACGGGATTTTTTTGGTTTTTCAATCGCTATGCCATGCCCCGCTTTCAGGAGGAGCAGGTCCGCGCCGGCATGACTGAATTCACTGCCGCGGAGCTGCAGATCGAGCGCGCCCAGAGCACTCTCAAATCCGATGTCTCCACGCTCCTGCGCATGTACGCTCCTGTCGCGGACAAAGACGAAGACCACCTCGATAGCCCGCTGGCGCAGCTGCGCTTGATCGAGATCGACGGCGACGCCAAAGCCAGGATCAAGACCTATCGCAGCCCGCGGGCCGCCCGTCCCTTCCTGCCCCCCGTCGCCCTGCATTTTGCGCTGGCGGAGTGCTTCGCGGACGCGCCCGAACAGCCCGCGCTGCCGGTGCGCCTCGTTCTGTACGGCGGTGACGAGCGCGCTGCTCCCGGAGCCGCGTTCCGGTTGAGCGAAGAGGGGCTGATGGCCGCCCTGACCCAAGTCATGGCGCGCTGGCCGGGCCACTACGAACTGCGCGACACCGCGGGTGTGCATCAGATCTACCGCGGGGAGCGCTTCGCCGATCCGCTCGGGACGCTGCGCGGTTACTATTGCGGGGCGGCGGCATGACCAATCCGCGCACGCCGCTGTCGGCGTCCATCCGCATCCGCGCCGGGTTCAGCCGCTCCATCAACCTGGTCCGTGACCAAGACTCGGTCGAACTGCTGCGCACCTATGTGCCCACCTCGCGCGCCATCGCCGCCCTGGAGCAGTTGATCGGCGCCCTGACACCGGGATCTGTCGGTCGTGCCCTGGCCCTGATCGGCCCCTATGGCGCGGGCAAGTCCGCTTTCGGCCTTTTTGCCGGCGCCCTGCTATCCGCCCCCAGCGGCCAGCCCCACCAGAGCGCCATTGCGACCCTGCAACGGTTCGCGCCCGCCTTGGCGCAACGGGTGCGTGACGCCCTCGACCACACGGCGGGCATGCTGCGTGTCCAGATCAACGGCATTCCCGACTCGCTGGCACGCCAAGTCCTGCTGGCCTTGGGTACGGCCGCCGCGCAGGCCGCCCTGGAGCCTGCTTTGGTCGAGCGCATACGGACCAATGCCCGGCCCGGCGTGCGTATGGACTTGGTGCTCCAACTCGTCGCCCAGGTGCAATCCGCTTGGAGCCACGCGGGCGGCACCGGTGTTCTCATCGAGATCGATGAGCTGGGCAAGTTTCTGGAGTACGAGGCCGTCAACCCGCAGCACCGCGAGGTTCATCTGCTGCAGGTGCTCGCCGAGCAGGCCGGCGCCGCCGGACCGGTACCACTGGTGCTGCTCGTGATGTTGCACCAAGCCTTCGAGCACTACAGCAACCGCCTGGGCAAGAGCCTGCGCGACGAATGGAAAAAGGTACAGGGGCGCTTCGCCGCCATCGCCTTCCTGGAACCGGCGGAACAGACGCTACGGGTGGCGGCCGCCTCGTTCGCATGCGAGGGTGAACTGTCGACGGAGGTCGCGAGCGAGCTTTTCGAGACCGCCGCCGAACTCGCCGAGCAAACCGCGCTGCCTGGCGGGATCGACCTGGCACGCGCAACCGACCTCTTCCAAGCGTGCTACCCGCTGCACCCCGTCACGCTCCTCATCCTGCCGATTCTGTGTCAGCGGGTCGCCCAAAACGAGCGCACCCTGTTCTCCTATCTCGGCAGCACCGAACCCTTTGGCCTGCGTCGTCGCCTTGACGAGTTGGCGATGGGTGACTGGATCGACCCCTGGGAACTCTATGATTACTTTGTCCTCAACCAGGCCGGCGGCTTTGCTGATCCGCTGACTTATCGCCGCTGGGTCGAGGTCATCACCGCACTGGAGCGCTATGACGGCGACACCAGCGGCGGCAGTTCGGACCCGGGCGCCCGTCTGCTTAAGACCATCGGCCTCTTCAACCTGATCGGTGCCCAGCGCGGCCTCAAAGCCTCAGGCGCCCTCTTGCGGCTGCTGTTCGGTGAGACGTTGGATGCGCACCTGACGGCGCTCAAAGCCGCGTCGATTATCCACTTCCGGGGCTACGCCCAGGAATATCGCGTCTGGGCCGGCAGCGACTTCGATCTCCACGGCGCCCTGGCACAAGCCGCCGCCGAGCAGGCCGGCAAGCCGTTGGCCGACACGCTGAATGCGCTCATGCCGCTGGCGCCCCTGGTGGCCCGCCGGGTGTCCATTGACACGGGTACCCTGCGTCGTTTCGAGCCGGTCTTCGTGTCCCAGGAACGCTGGCCCCCCAAGACCCAGGAGGCCGAACTGCCCCTGTGGATCTACCTGGCGGAGCCCGCGGAACACCCTGATCTCACCAAGGCGCAGGCGCGGGCGGTAGTGGCCGTCTGCCGCTTCTCCGAGCGCCTGCTGGAAGTGGTGTCCGAATGGATGGCCCTGCAGGATCTCCCTAAGCGGCACGCGGCCTTACAGCAAGACCCCGTTGCGCAGCGTGAGCACCAAGCCTGGCTCGCCAATGCCGAAACCGAGGCGCTCAGCGCCATGCGGTCCCTGCTGGAGGCCCCGGAGGCGCTGATTTGGTACTTTGGCGGCGAGCGACGCGCCATCCATGACCGGCGCGATCTGCAACGCGCACTGTCCCAATGGGTTGCGGAGCACTGCTTCCCCAAGGCGCCGCGGATTCGCAACGAACTGATCAATCGCGAGAAACCATCCGCTGCCGCCAACACCGGCCGCAATAGGCTGCTGGCGGCCATGCTCAAGACCCCGGAACGGGAGGGACTGGGGATCGCGAAGGCCCCCGCCGAAAAGAGCCTGTATCTCTCGCTACTCCACGCCAGCGGTCTGCACCGCGCGGGCGCCCACGGGCACTGGGACTTCTTTTCCCCGCCGCCCGCCGATCCCTGCGCGTTGCGCCCGGTCTGGCAAGTCATCGGCGACACTCTGGGCAGCGGTGGCGAGCAGCAGGTGTCCCTGCCGACACTCTATCAACGCCTGCAAGCTCCACCCTTCGGAGTGCGGCTCGGCGTCCTGCCCATCCTGGTTGTGACCTACCTGCTTGCCAATCGTCGGGAAGTCGCCCTTTACCAGGAAGGCGCCTTCTGCGAAACACTCACCATCGAGCAGGCCGAGCTCCTGTGCCGCCGTCCGGCGCTGTTTGCCCTGGAGCGTTTCACCCTCGTCGGGTTGCGCGGCGACCTGTTCCAGCGCTATCTCGGATCCATCGTCGGCAACCTGCGCGATGATGCCACCCTGCTCGATATCGTCCGGCCACTGGTACGCTTTGCCGGTGCCCTGCCTGATATAGCCACCACTGCGTTGGCTTGAGCCCCGAGGCCGAGCGGGTGCGCGCCGCCTTCCGCCAGGCCAAACGCCCTGGACACCTGCTGTTCGATGCCCTGCCGCGCGCCTGCGGCATCGAGCCCGCGGCCTTCAGCGGCGACGACGCCGCTGCCGTCGAGCAGTTCATCAGCCGCCTCATCATGGTGCTGCGTGAGTTGAGCGGCGCCTACCCGCAGCTGCTGACGCACTGGCAGGCGCAGCTGGGGCAGCACCTGCTCGACGGTCCGAGCGGGGACCTCGACGGACTGCGCGCCGCGCTGGCTCGGCGCTACCACGGACTGGACCGTTACGCCCCGCAACAGGGCACGGTCGGCGCCTTCATCCGCCGCCTGTCCGATACCCATTTCGAAACCGCGCAGGCCTGGCTGGAGTCCGTCATGACCCTGCTGGGCAATGCCCCGCCGGCCAAGTGGCGAGAATCCCACCGGGTCTATGCGGAACTGCGCGTCCGCGAACTGGCCACCCAACTGCGGGAGCTCGAGCAACTCTGTCACGTCCTCCCGGAGGCCCGCGCGGCGGGCCTCAACGGCGACGCCGCCGTGCTCGTCAAGCTGGTGGAAAGTGCCCAGGCGGACATCAGTCGGGTGATCCGGCTCACCCCCGGCCAGCGACAAGCGGCGGATCGCGCCGCGGACCGTATCGCCGGCGAACTGCACAGCCTCGACGACGCCACCCAAATCGCCGTGGTCGCCGCGCTGTTGAGGCGCCTTGCCCCAGTGGCAACCCTCGGAGACCAACCGTCATGAGTGAAACCACACCAACCACGCCGGTGCGTCACCTGCTGGGATTATCCGGGGGGAAAGACAGCTCTGCATTGGCGATCTATCTGCGCGATCGGGTGCCGGAGATGGAGTATTTCTTTGCGGATACGGGGGCTGAGCTTCCGGAGACTTTAGAGTACATTGATTTATTGCAAGACTATTTGGGAAAAACTATCGTACGGCTGAACGCCGAAAGAGACTTTGATTATTACCTTAAATATCACAACAATTTTTTGCCATCGGCACGCCAACGTTGGTGCACCGTGAACTTGAAGCTCGTTCCTTTTGAGTCATTCGTAGGCGAAGATCAAGCAGTTTCCTACATCGCGATTCGGGCCGATGAGCCCTCGCGTTCTGGGTATGTTTCAACCAAGCCAAACATCACTACTCGGATGCCGTTTCGCGAAGATGGAATCACCAAAGAAGATGTCTTCGCAATTCTGGAAGAATCGGGAATCGGTGTGCCTCGTTATTACAAATGGCGCAGTCGATCAGGTTGCTATTTCTGCTTCTTCCAGCAGCAGCAAGAATGGGCTGGTTTAAAAGAGCACCACCCTGAACTCTTCAAAGCGGCAAAAGCATACGAACGCATTGATGAAAAAACCGGCCGTCTCTTTACCTGGAATCAGGCTGGTCCACTAGACGAAGTAATAAAGCGGGCCGAAAATAATCGCGGAAGGCCGACGAAAGTGTCGCCGCCGAAGAAACTTATGGACGCGTTGTTCTCAGACGGCGATGGCGCTGACGATGCCTGTTTGATATGCATGAAGTGAGATCGCGGCCATGGCAGATATCGAAGAGCGATTACTCAATGCCCGCGTTTATCAGGAAAATGGAAATCCCTCGCTTCACAAGCCGCTGCTCTTGCTGTACGCAATTGGGAAGCTGATTAATTTTGACCAACGATTGATCGCCTATAAAGATATCGATGTCGCACTGGATCGGCTCTTGAAACAATTTTCCCCACAGGCATCGACTCGGTCAAATACGCATTATCCTTTCGGTAAACTGGAAAACGATGGCATCTGGGAGGTCGAGCAAAGCAGTAGCTTACGTCGGACATCGGTCGGTCACCTGTACCGGACCGAGCTGATAGGCCAGAACATTCATGCGGGATTTTCTGTTGACGTTTTCAGCCTTTTGGCAGGAGATAAGATTAAAGCTCGGTCAGTTGCCGTCGCCTTGGCGCGGAAGTACTTCCCCGAGTGGATGATCCGTGAGGTGCTTAATGCGGTGGGGTTGCTGCCGCCAACACCTGACTTTAGAAGCGAGAAACGTTCGCACTGGCTCGGAGACGCGATTATGGATGAAGAGGGTGAACGTTCCGACGAAAAGGGAAGCAAAATTATGACTGTGCGCGAGAACGATTTTATAGCCTACCTGAATTCTCTACACAATCTGACCGCGGGTGGCGCAAATGCACTCGCAGAATCCCAAGCTTTGAGCCGGTATTTCGGGGACCTCTACGAACCCTTCCCGCTCGCGGGGCGAATCAAGTCGCTGCTCGTCGACGGGACCGAACGGATTGTTATTCTCACCGGGCATGCGGGTGACGGCAAGTCGACTGTCGCTCTCGATGTTCTCAAGACCCTGCAGGGCATTCCCGCGACTGAGCCGTTGCGCGCGCCGTTCAAAGAGCGGGAGCAGCACGGCGCGGTCACCATCGTGAAGGACATGAGCGAGCTGAGCGCGGATGCCCGTCAGCAGTGGCTCGACCAAGCCATCAAGCAAGCGGGCAGTTGGCTCATCATCAGCAACACCGGTCCATTGCTGGATAGCCTGACGAAATACGCCGACGCGTTAGGGCTGGAGGGTGTGGAGAGCAAGCTTCTCTCGCTGCTGAATCGGCCGATCAATGAAGACGCTTTGGAAAGCCACGTCCTGGCTGGATTCAACAAGCCGCTCCTGATCCTCAATCTCACCAGACTCGACAATGTCGCGCTTGGCGCACGGATACTGACCCGGCTCGTGCAACATACCGGGTGGCAACACTGCGCCGGCTGCCCGGTCGAAATGGCCTGTCCGCTGGCCTTGAATCGTCGCGCCCTGGCCGAGGCGGCCCCGGTCGTGGAAGAGCGGGTGCGTTGGATCTATCGCCGCATCAATGACTACGAACAACGGCTAACGCTGCGGCAGATCGTCGCCCAACTGGCTTACGGCCTCACCGGCGGCATGGGCTGCGCTGAAGCGCAGGCGCGGGTGGAGGCATCGACGGCCATTGGGGCCGATCGGGGCACCGCGGCGCTGCAAGAGATCCTGTTCAGCGAGGGCTTCTTCGGCTACTGCGCGGGGGCACTCCGGCCAGAGTCGAACGCGCTTCAGGCCATCGCACTGTTGCGCCGCAGTCTGATCGGCGGACCGGTCGGCGCCGACTTCGAGCGACGCTTTATCGACGACCCCGGCGGCGGTTGGGCGCGGTTACCCGATGCCCTCCACCATTTTGGGGAGCTATGGTGCAAACGGGCCGCGGCCCCGGAGGCGCTGCCGACACGCGCCGCGCTGCGGCGGATGGCCTTGATCTTCGGTAGCCCGCGGCCGGATGCCGTCGATCAGGCTGAAGTGTTCTTGGATGCGATGCTGCGTTCTCCGAGCCTGCGCGAACTGGACGCCTGGCAGCGGGCGGGGGCTTTCACGTTGTCGCGCGCCGAGACCAAGCGCTTGCGTAGCGCCTGCCTGAATGTACTGCTTGAAGCGTACTCCGGTTTCAGCGCCGGTCAGTTCGAGGATCGACACGATCATCTCTATCTCACCCTGCGCCGGCCGGATCGCGCCGTGGTGCAACCGACCCAACTCATCATCGCCAGCCTGCCTTTTCAGGAGTTCGATCTGCTCTTTGACCCGATGGCGGGACTGCCCAAGCTGCGCTATCGCAGCGGCTCGGTTGCGCTGGTGCTGTCTCTGCCCTTGCTGGATTACATCCGGCGTCGCGATGTCGGAGAGCTTGGCAATGGCCTGTCGCCGATTCATCAGGCACAACTGGATCGGTTCGCGGCGCAACTGTTGGTTGCCAGGGATGCCGTCGGTCATTCAGGGGACATCGCTTTCTTGCGCGCCGGCATCGATGGCGGAGTGGCCGTCTATCGTTATTTTCTGGATGAGAAGGAACAGACACTGGAGAGAGAATGATGCCAGAGCGTTTTCCCGCGATCGACGGCACCGGGGAGCCCAGCAACCCGGCGATTCAGTTGTACGGACGTCGCTTCTATAAGGATCAAACACCGGTCGAGTATCTGGCCGAATTCCTTTTGGTTTTTGCCTCGCCGAAGGGCCAGGCCGGTGAACATAGCAATGCACACTCGTTCACCTTCTCCATCGGCGATGATATGGGTAGGGCGACTTACTGGCCGGAGGATCGTGTTGCGTTGAAGCTATTCGCGTTCTTTGCCGCATCCAAACTTGACACACGTCATGAAGCGCACCAGAACGCCTATCGCGAAGCGCTTGATGACTTGGCTGAGCGGATCGAGGGAACCGCAACGGACAAAGACGAGGCTATTCGATTATTGCAAAGCCTGCTTGCCGGATTCGTCGGTGTAGCTAAGAACAGAACCTGGGCGACCTATACCTTTCTTCCTGCATCGTACGGGTTGTTAGCGCGGGAGCTGGATTGGCTGCATTCAAAGGTGCCGAAGCCCCCGCATTTGACGCAATGGCGTGACGCGCGCCAGTACTTCGCGGCTGACCGCCATAACTTTATGGCGCGGGGCGGAGAGTTGCTGTTTCTGCAATTGGCGCATCTTTTTCAGTGCAATGACACGCCATTGAGAACGCATGAAGGGGGCAAGTTGTATTCGCATCTGAGCGGGATAAGTCTAGCGACTTTATGTTCCGTTACTGAGGATTCGCTACGCGGCGTTCTTGAGGATGCGGTCCGACCCCTCAATCAGCTATCGCATTTCGTGGAAGGCGGCCTAAGCGCTTTCCGACTTTATGATAACCCTAAGCGTGCCCCGCTTGGTTGGGTGCCAACAGCAACGCTTGCTGAAGCGCATTTATTCGCGTTCGAGATCCGGAATGTCGCGTTGTCTACACTTGCCGACCTAGAGAAACTGAATTTACTTCAGGCGCTTTGCTGTATGCAGGTGTTGCGAACTCTCTGCTTCCAGGCAGTCCGGGAGGATGGGGCACTAGCGAGCACCGACGGGTTTATTGGCGGCTATGCCTGGATTACTGCTAACGCTGATTCGCCGCCAGGCACGCCTACCAGGAAGGTTGCGCAGACATCCTTTGAGCACATTGAGGAATTGCTGTTCCGCGTGCTACGCAAGAGAGCAAAGTCAGACCCCGCTGCTGCCGGCGGAAGCCTAGCCGAAGCGGATAAGCATGGATTCCTGATCTTCAGAGGGCTCGCGAAGGCTCTGGGCCTCGTCATCCCCCGCACCGGCCCCGGTCAGCGCTTCGTCCTACCGCCGCACCTGCTGCGCTTCCTGGTCGCCGCCTTGCTGACGCCAGGCGAGCATATCCGTTTGACCGAGTTCTATGCACGCGTCTTCGCCCATTACGGCATCGCCCTGGGCGACCGGCAATTGGCCGTGGCACTGGCCTGGGGCGGTGCGGCGAGCGGCAGCCGTGATTATGCCGTCGCCGCGGATACCCGCTGGATCGAGGAGACACTGCTGCAGGGGGGCTTCCTGGTGGAACTCTCCGATGCGGTGTCCATTGTCCACAATCCCGGCGCTCGGCAGGACGAGGCATGACGGAATGCCGGTCATCGCGAATTCCGGCGGCGCTGCGGACAGCCCCCATCGGCACCTGACCCGGAGGCAGGCAATAGTGGCCGCCGAGTACAGCCCGCCCTTTGCACTGTCTCCGCTCATCCTGACGCTGGTCGCGGAAATCTCCGAGTGCATCGGCCAGGTCAGGGCCGCCACGGACAGTGCCACGCTCCTGCGGCTGCGCCGCATCAATCGCATCCGCACGATTCACGGCACCCTGGCTATTGAGGGTAACCGGCTGACGCAGGAACAGATCACGGCCATTCTGGAAGGCAAGCGGGTGCTGGCTCCGCCCCGGGAGGTACAGGAAGTGCGCAACGCACTCCTGGCCTATGAGCGTTTCCAGTCCTGGACGCCCAGCGACGAGGACCACCTGCTGGAGGCGCACCGCCTCTTGATGACCGCTCTGGTGGATGACCCCGGCGCCTACCGTAGCGGCGGCGTTGGGGTCATGGCCGGTGAGACGCTCATCCACATGGCGCCGCCTGCCGACCGGGTGCCACTGCTGATGAGGGACCTGCTCCGCTGGCTCGGTCGGAGCGCCGATCATGCGCTGATCAACAGTTGCGTCTTTCACTACGAACTGGAGTTCATTCACCCCTTCGCGGACGGCAACGGTCGGATGGGCCGGCTGTGGCAGACGCTGATCTTGAGTCGCTGGCGGGGTCTCTTCGCGGACCTGCCGATCGAAACCCTGGTCCACGCCCATCAGGGCGCCTATTACCAGGCCATCGCGGACAGCACCGAGGCGGGCAGTGCCACACCCTTCATCGAGTTCATGCTGGGTGTGATCCGGGCGGCCCTGGCGGAATTGGCGTCCGCGCCGCCCGATGAATCCTTTGTGGAGGCCGCGACCGAACAAGGTACCGAACAAGTAACCGAACAAGTTCGCCGACTGCTGGCCGCGCTTGGGGACGATACCTGCCCCGCGAAGGAATTGATGGCCCGACTCGGCCTGGCGCATCGTCCGACCTTCCTCTACGACTATCTGCGGCCCGCGCTCGTCGGGGGCTGGCTGGCGATGACCGACCCGGATCATCCTCGCAGCCCCCGTCAGTGCTATCGCCGGACGGCCGGCGGCCGACGGTTGGCGACCTTACGACCACAGGAGAAACGGACCCCATGAACCTGTTCATCGAGACCCTGGCCGAGTATCTGACCGGCGAATGGGACCGTACCCTGAATGCGCCGGATGGCCCCAAGGAGGCCAGATTCATCGTCCAAAGCCTGGACCCCGTGGGAACGCTCGCGCTGTTCGAGGCACTGGAGGCCCACCGCCGGGACTGGTCGGGGCGGATCAATCTGGTTTGTTATTTCCGGGTCGCAAAAGGCTTGTGGGATGCCTGGCGAACCGATGCCGCGGGTGCGCCGGCGCTGACCGGCGCGATCGAAGCTCTGGAGCAGCACGACTGGATAGACCGGGAAGATCGACTCACCTGGTATCGCGGTCGCACACTTCAATCGGAGGGGGCAGAGGGCCTCGTGACCGTACTGGTGGGCTTTAACCATGCGACTGATCAAGGCGGTTTGGCGGATTTCCACCGGGTCGATGAGCACCGGCTGATCAGCCAGCTCAAAGGCAGCTTTCAGCCATGGCTGCAGCGGATCGCGACCCGGTTGGGCTTAAGTCCTAGTGAGACTGAGTTGGAGCGTTTCGACGCGGTGCTGCGGCAGTTGTTCGCGTTGCGTCCGCTGCGGCTCGCCAAGTTGGCGGCTTTTCTGCAGCCGCTGATCGATCAAGGCAATTGCTATAGCCTGGCCGAGTTCCGCGAGCGCTGCTTCAAGGCGCTGCCCTTTTGGGACATTCCGCCGCTTCTCGCGGATGGGCCGACCGGGGTGCCGAACGGCAGCGCGGCGGTGAAGGCGCTCAAGGAGGCCGATGCTTTCATCTCGCACGCCGGTTACAAGACCAAGGCCGGGCAAGACAAAGACTGGAAGAAAATCGAGAAAGCGTTGAGTGAGCCGGGCTTTGTTCCGCCCGTTGCCGCGGACGGCCAGGCCGTCTTTGCCGACACGAACGACTACCAGGGCTGTCTCAAATCATTCATCGAAGCAGCCGATCCGGTGGCGCGGGAGCGGCTGTTGCGAGTGGATTTCATGCCCCTGCAGCGGGCACTGAACAAGCCGGAGCCGGGGCCTGGCCCAAAGCCCCCGCGCAAATCGATGCCCGCCTTCCAAGGCATGAGCTTCGAGGCGCTGCTGCAAGGTATCTGGGATGCCTTGCTGCACTTTGATGCCGAGGCCGGGTGCGATCGAAACTGATGAGGTAGCATAAAATACAGCAGTACCCGTCTACA
>JACDZG010000084.1 GCA_013426805.1 Chromatiaceae bacterium | reverse complement strand
ACAGGTCGGTCAAGGCGATGCCGAAGAGTCGATGCCAGGGGGTGAGATCACGCATCCGCCCAGCATACCGCATCACGCCCGGATGAAGGTGCACCCCCACACAAGCGACCGGAGGCCGACGCTGTAGCGGGCGGCGGTGCCGTGTCCGGCTGAAGCCTCGACCTCCGGTCTGTTGTGCGGGTGCAGCAAGATCCGCAGGGGGCTGTCGGGGGCGACCAAAGTCGCCCCTACACGTTGGTAGGTCTTGTCTTCGCTGGCCTGGTGCGCGCCTGCGTCGTTATTTCCCTACGCTATAATGTGATCTGCGGCTATAGCCCCGCCGAGCAGGAACGCACCTACAACAAGGTCGCCGCAAGGATCGCCGGCGGCGGCATCGCCGCCCTCGGCCCGGCCCTGGGTGCAATGGCGGGCGTCTACCCGGACGATCCGCCATTCCGCGCCGCGTTCGCCGATAAAACCATTCGCACCACCCAATCCCGTAACAATCGCGTGGCCCGCTATATCCTCTGCGCCCTGGAGCGGCACCCGGCACCCGAGCACGGACTCGACTTCACCAGCGACGCCTTTACCCTGGAGCATGTCTTGCCCCAGAACCCAAGGGAGGGCTGGGACAAGTTCACCGACGAAGAGACCGAGGTCCTGGTCTATCGTCTGGGCAATATGACGCTGATACAGACCGGCACCAATCGGGATCTCGGCAATGCCCCCTATGCCGTCAAGCGTGACGCCTATGCGCACAGCGGCCTTGCGATGACCCGTCAGTTGGCTCAGGACTTCGCGGAATGGACGCCGGAGCGCATCGCGGCCCGGCAACCTTGGATGGCCCACCAAGCCACGGCGATCTGGCGGATTGCGCAGCTTGGGTGAGGTGCCTGGTCCGCAGAGCGGACCCTACGGCGAGGGCCGGAAGAGGCCGGAACGATGATCACGGCCGGTGCGGGCTTTGGAGGCTCCAGGCCGGCTCGCGCCGATGACCTCAAGCGCGGGAACGCCTGACGGCCTCGCCAAACAGCCCGGAGTCTGATGCGTTACGCTATCTTGACCGGCCGACCAATCCCTGACCCCACCTTGACGGGGTCTTGACGACCAACCGAGCGAGAGGAGAGCAACCCATGCGCCTATTCGACGCCGAGCCATCGATTATTCAGGATCTGAAGGACGAGAGCGACGTGCTGACCGAGAAGTCGGGGGCCTCCTTCACCGTGGTCACCGCCCGGCACCCGACACTCGGCAAGCTGGTCATCGTCACCGGCAAGGACGGCTCCGGGGTGGTCGTGGAAACGGACGAATAGCCGGTCGTCGACCAGCCTAATCGTCCGCGTGCTGACGCCCGCGCAATTGCTTGGTGGCCGCGGTGGCGCGCTTGGTCTCCAGCCGCCGCTCCTTGGACGCGCGGGTCGGCTTGGTGGCCACCCGCGGCTTGGGCTTGTGGGCGGCGCGCCGGATCAGTTCCACCAGGCGCTCGCGCGCGTCCTCGCGGTTACGTTCGCGGGTGCGGAAGCGATGGGCCTCGATCATCAGGACGCCGTTGTTGTCGACGCGCCGGCCGCCAAGGCGGATCAGCCGCCGCCGCACGTCTTCCGGCAGCGACCGCGAGCCGGCCACGTCGAACCGCAGTTGCACCGCCGTCTCGACTTTGTTCACATTCTGGCCGCCGGGTCCGGGCGAGCGGATAAACCGCTCTTCGAGTTCGAGCGGGTCGATGCGGATGCGGGGAGTGATCTGGATCATGACGCTTTCGCTGCTGTCGGCGGACGCCGCGCTACCTGAGCCCCAGCCGCACCGTTATTCGCGAGGTGCTCACCCTGGTTGGCCCGGGCGCGCTGGGTCGGGCGGTGGTGCGACGCTGGCATAGCCGCCGTTAACGGCTCCTGGGATCGCCGCGACAGCCTGAACCAGGGGCGCAATGAACAAGAGCCGCATGTTTCCGGATAAACCAATAAAGATCAGATAGAAAAAGGCAATGACCGTGATCGTTGTAATAATCAGGCAAAAAAAGATAGCGACGACCTCGCTGGCCTTATAATTTGGTGCAGACACGGCAAATTTCGCCATCTGGTAGGGAACCAGCGTTGTCATCAGCAGAACGAGAAGAAACAAGGCCCAGCCTTCACTGAGTTCGTTGCGGTTAACGAAGAACGTCAACACCTGGTTTGCCAGCCAATAAATGGAAAACAGACCAACAAGATAAAGTGAGACACTAAACAGAATGCACCCTGCGAGAAACAGAACGCGCCCTGCGATTCGCGAATAATCGCCCATTTGTACTCCTCGCTACCGTGACGACAGGCCTAGCCCGCGAAGTTCACCAAGAACCCCGCGGTTTGTCAAAGGCGGTCCGCTTCCGTGGTCGCGCAAGCTCGAACCAGTCACCGTCCACGGAAATAGGGAAGGTACCACGAAATCCGGCGCTCGCGCCGCCCCGGACCGGTGATGCCCCATCCTCACACAAGTCCTCACGGGGGGAGGCGACTTCTTTCCTGACGCCTGGGGTCGACCTACGGCGTTGCCGAAATGGCGCTCTAGCCCTAGAGTAAGGAATCCTTGTTTTCCGAGAACGGCGATGCTTGCCAAATTGACCGCCAAGAACCAACTCACCGTCCCCAAGAGCGTGATCGCTGCCGTCGGACGCACGGACTACTTCGAGATCGAGGTCAAAGACGGATGTATCGGCTTGACCCCAGTGCACATCCAGCGAGCGGATGCGGTGCGGGTGAAGCTCGCGGAACTTGGGATCGATGGGCAGGATGTCGTTGACGCGCTACGCTGGGCGCGCGACCCGGCAGGGCCGACCGGCTCCTGACCAGTTGCCGTGTCGGGTGCCGGGACCGCCGCCGTCCACACCCCCTTGCCGTGACCCGGACGACACCAAGTTCCTGCAACTGGCCGTGACCGCGGGAGCCGACTTGTTGGTGACTGGCGATAAGGACCTGCTCGACATCACCGAGCCATTCGCGTGCCCGATCATCCCGCCCGCCGCCTTGCTGGACCTGATCCGGCGCGCATGATGGCTTACCCATCTGTAATGAAGCGTTAAGCTGCCGACCTATCCAAACGCCCGCGAATTTCAGACAATCCACGCCTGCAGGCCCGCGGTCCGGGCCGTCCGACAGCGGAGCATCGCCTTGGATCAGACCCTATCCGACCCGTCCACCACCGTACCGCCCGACCCGCCATCGGCCCAGTCGCACGCCCTCGCGGCCGAGTTCGCAGCCCTGCGTGATCGCGTCGGCCGGGTCATCCTCGGCCAGGCCAATCTGGTCGAACGGCTGCTGATCGCCCTGCTGGCCGATGGGCACCTGCTGGTGGAAGGCGCTCCGGGGCTGGCCAAGACCACCGCCATCAAGCAGTTGGCCCTTGGGCTCGAAGGGGATTTTCACCGCATCCAGTTCACCCCGGATTTGCTGCCGGCCGATCTGACCGGCACCGAGATCTATCGGCCCAACGACGGCACTTTCCGTTTCGACCGCGGGCCGATCTTCCACAACCTGCTGCTGGCCGACGAGGTGAACCGGGCGCCGGCCAAGGTGCAGTCCGCCCTGCTGGAGGCGATGGGCGAGCGGCAGGTCACCGTGGGTCGGGAGACCTATCCGTTACCCCGCCTGTTCCTGGTGATGGCGACCCAGAATCCGATTGAGCAGGAGGGGACCTATCCGTTGCCGGAGGCCCAGCTCGACCGCTTTCTGATGCATGTGCGGGTGGACTACCCGGACGGGGCGACCGAGCGCGCCATCCTGCACCTGAACCGCGACGAGGCGCTGCGCGAGGGACCCGCGGCGGCCGGGGTGCGGCTGAGTCAGGCGAGCATCTTCGCCGCCCGCCGCGCCATCTTCGGCCTCTACATGGCCCCCGAGGTGGAGGACTATCTGGTGCATCTGGTGATGGCCACCCGGCGGCCGCTGGAGTATGCCGCGGACCTGGGCGGCTGGCTGCGCTTCGGCGCCAGCCCGCGCGCGACCCTGGCCCTGGACCGGTGCTCCCGCGCCCGCGCCTGGCTCGGAGGGCGCGATTACGTCTCGCCGGAGGACCTCCAGTCCGTGGCCCCGGACGTGCTGCGCCACCGGGTGCTGTTGTCCTATGAGGCCGAGGCCGAGGGCAAACACCCGGACGACTTCATCGCCGCGCTGCTGGCGCGCGTTCCGGCGCCTTGAGCCATGTCCTTCCTGGCGTCGACCCCTGCGCCGGAGGCGCAAGCCGGCATCCGCGCCGGGCTCACCGAGTTGATCGCCCTGCGCGAACAGGCGCGGCGGCTCGATCTGGCCCCGCGCGGGCGGGTGCTGGCGACGCGCAGCGGCGGTCATCTGTCGCGCTTTCGCGGGCGCGGGATGGAGTTCGACGAGTCGCGGGTCTATCAGCCGGGGGACGACCCGCGCAATATGGACTGGCGGGTCACCGCCCGCGTCGGCACGCCCCATGTGAAACTGTTTCGCGAGGAACGGGAACGCCCGGTGTGGCTGCTGGTGGATCAGGGGCCGGCGATGCGCTTCGGCACCCGCGTCGCCTTCAAGTCGGTGCTCGCGGCGCGTGCCGCGGCCCTGCTCGGCTGGGCCGCGGTGGACCGCGCGGATCGGGTGGGCGGCTTGGTGTTCGACGAGACCCGCCATCTGGAGCGGCGGCCGGCGGCCCGCGCCGGCGGGTTGCTGCCCTTGCTGGAGCGCCTCACCGAGCCCCCGACCGCCGGCGGCCGGGGTTATGACTCACTGGAAGTCGCGGCCGGTCATCTGGTGCGGCTGGTGCGTCCGGGCAGCCTGGTGGCGGTGATCAGCGATTTTGTCGGCGTGCACCCGCAGTCCGGCCGGTGGCTGGCACAGCTTGCCGCGGGCAGCGAATTGCTGCTGATCATGGTGCACGATCCCCTGGAAGCGGCGGCGCCACCGCCGGGTCTGTATCCGGTGACCGATGGCCGGCGCCGCGGGGTGCTGGACCTGACCGGGATGCGCAGCCGGGCGTCCTATGAGGAGCGCTATGCGGCGCGCACCCAAACGTTGGAGTTGTTGGCGCGGCGTCATCGGGTCCACCTGCTGCAGTTGGTGACCGACGAACCGGTCGGCCCCGCGCTTGCTCGCGGGTTGCGGGCGCGGGCCGGGTGAGGCCGATTCGTCCGCATATGCTTGTCGGAAAAGGTATTTCACGCAAAGGCGCGAAGGCGCAAAGTAAGGAATCGGACCATGGATCACGCTGTGATGATTGACTGCTAACCACCGCCGATGGCCGACCCCACCCTCATTCCTGCTCCCGCGACCCCATCGCCGGCCATGGCCGACCCGCTGGCCGGGCTGCGCGACTGGCACCTGCCGGAGCCGGTGGCCTGGTGGCCGCCGGCGCCGGGGTGGTGGCTGGTCGCCGGGTGCGTCCTGGTTGCGCTCATCCTCGGTTGGGCGCTGTGGCGCCGTCGGCGCCGCCAGGGTGCCGCGGTACGGGCCGCCCTGAGCCGGCTGGCGACCCTGACTCAGGCGCTGCACACCGGCGGCGATCAGCGCCGCTTTGCCGCGGAGGTCTCGCAACTGTTGCGCCGTTTGGCCCTGATCCGTTATCCACGCGAGCGGGTGGCCGGGCTGACCGGGTCCGCCTGGCTCGCTTTCCTCGATGCGACCGGCGGGGGTGACGGGTTCACCCGTGGTCCCGGGCAGGCGCTGGCCGATCGCCCCTATCGGGCGCCCGGCGATTCCGCGCCGCGCTCCGGCGACCCGGCGCCGACGGCCCAACCGGACCTGGACCCCGTCGCGGTGGCCGACCTGGCCGCCCGCTGGATCCGCGCCCAGCAGGAGACGCCGCCATGATCACGCTCGCCTGGCCCTGGGTACTGGCGGCCTTGCCCCTGCCGCTGCTGGCCTTGCTGCTGCCCCGCGCTCAAGCGGTCGGCGGCGCCGCCCTGCGGGTGCCTTTCTATGGCGAGTTGCCGGGGGTCGCAACCGGCGCGGCGCGGCGGCGCCCCTGGTGGCAACGCGCCGCCGCCGTCCTCGCCTGGGCGCTCCTGGTGCTGGCGGCGGCACGGCCGGAGTGGGTTGGTGATCCGGTGAATCTGCCGGTAGCCGGGCGCGATCTGATGCTTGCGGTTGACGTGTCGGGCAGCATGGAGCAGGAAGACTACGAACTGAACGGCCGGATGGTCTCGCGGCTGGCGGTCATCAAGGCGGTGGCCGCCCGCTTTGTCGAGCGCCGCACCCAGGATCGGCTGGGCCTGATCCTGTTCGGCAGCAACGCCTATGTGCAGACGCCGCTCACCTTCGACGGCCGCACGGTGGCCACCATGCTGCGCGACGCCGTGGTCGGGCTGGCCGGTCGGGAGACGGCTATCGGCGATGCCATTGCGCTCGCGGTCAAGCGCCTGCGCGACCAACCGGACGACAATCGGGTGCTGATCCTGCTCACCGACGGTGCCAATACGGCCGGTCAACTGGAACCGCTGGCCGCCGCGCGGTTGGCCCAGGAGGCGGGGGTGCGCATCTACACCATCGGCATCGGCGGCGGCGAGATCGGCATCCGCACGCCCCTGGGGATGCGGCTGATGCGCCAGGGGGGCGATGTCGATCCCGAGACACTCGAGCGCATCGCCGAACTCACCGGTGGACGTTTCTTCTCCGCCACCGGCCGCGCTGAACTGGAGGCCGTTTACGACGAACTGGATCGGCTGGAGCCGAGCCGCCGCGACGAGCGCACCTATCGGCCGCGGGAGTCGCTGTTCGTCTGGTCGGCGGCCGCGGCGCTGGTCCTGAGTGTCCTGATCGCCCTGCCGGGCCTGGGGGTGCGCAATGCCGGTTGAGCTGCATTTTCTGCGTCCACTGTGGTTCCTCGCGCTGATCCCCCTCGCCGCCCTGGTCATTGGACTGTGGCGCCGCCGCCAGGCGGGCACGGTCTGGCAGGGCCTGGTGGACGCCCATCTGTTGCCGCATCTCCTGGTTGGCGAAGCGGCTCGCCCGCGCCGCCTCCCGTTCGCTTTGCTCGGGCTGGCCTGGTTGACGGGCGTGACCGCGCTGGCCGGGCCGGTCTGGGAGCGCCTGCCGCAACCGGTGTTCACCACCGGGGCCACGCGGGTGATCCTGCTGGACCTGTCGGCGAGCATGAACGCCGCGGATCTGGCGCCCTCGCGGCTGGCCCGGGCGCGTTTTGCGGTCTTGGACCTGCTCAACGCCACCCGCGAGGGGCAGGTCGCCCTGATCGCCTTCGGTCCGGACCCTTATATCGTCGCGCCGCTGACCGGCGACGCCCAGACCATCGCCGCACAGGTCCCGCGCCTGACCCCCGAGCTGATTCCGGTGCCGGGTCCGCGCCGCCCGGAGCGTGCACTGGCGCTGGCCGGCGAGCTGTTGACCCAGGCCGGTGCCGGCGGCGGCGAGGTCATCCTGATCAGCGACGGGGTCACGGAGAGCGGAGCCGGACTCGGCACCCTGGTCAACGGGGCGGCCCGCGCCTTGGCGGCGGCCGGCCACCGGCTGTCGGTCCTCGGGGTCGGGACTACGCCGGGAGCGCCGGTGCCTGATGCGAGCGGTGGCTTCGCCGCGATCGGCAACGGCGCCATCGCGCTGTCGCGGCTCGACCGCGGGGCCTTGGAGACGCTGGCGCAGGTCGGCAACGGCCGCTATGTGGAGTTGGATCCGGCGGGTCGGGACACCCAGACACTGATCACCGCGGGGGCTCCGGTGCCCATGGACAAGATGGTCGAGCAGCAACACCTGACGGCCGATCAATGGCGCGAGGAGGGTCCGTGGCTGCTGCTGGCCCTGCTGCCGATCGCCGCGCTGGCCTTCCGGCGCGGCTGGCTGGTGCCGGTCATGGCCCTGGCCCTGGTGCTGCCGCCCGGCCCCGGCTGGGCCTTCGGCTGGGACGACCTGTGGCGCCGGCCGGATCAGCAGGCGGCCCGAGCCTTCGCGACGGGTGACGACACGACCGCGGCGGAGCGCTTTCAAGACCCGGCCTGGCGCGCCGCGGCCCGTTATCGCGGCGGCGACTATACGGGGGCCGTCGCCGATCTGGCCGGACTCGGGGGGGCCGAGGTCGACTATAACCGCGGTAACGCCCTGGCTCGTCTGGGTCGGCTCGACGAGTCGATTGCCGCCTATGAGCGCGCGCTCGAACAGGCCCCGGATCATGCCGACGCCCACGCCAACCTGGAGCAGGTCAAGCGGCTGCGGGACCAACAACAACAGCAGCAACACCCATCGTCTGAGCAAGGGCAGCCGGGCGAGCACGGTGAGGGCGAGGACCCATCGACCGGCGCGGACCAGGGCTCCCAGGGCGGCAATCAGCCGCCGGACGCTGCCGATCAAGCAGGCGAGCGGAACGCGGATCAGCCTCAGGACCAGCAAGCCGGCCCCGGACAGGACGGGGCCCAACCCCGGGACGCCGACAGGCAGGACGCGGCGTCGAGCGCGCGCCCGGGCGAGACCGCGAAGTCTCCAGCGGACACCGGACAAGCGCCGGCCGGGCAAGACGCGGGAACACCGGGCACGCCGGATCAGGCGGCCGGGCGCACCGGCAAGCCGGCGCCGCCCACGGCGGGTGATCTCGGCGCCCAGGATCAGGCGGCAGAACCCGAGGTGTCGCTTCCGGATGCGACCGACGCCGATCCAGACGCGAACGAGGAAGGGCCTCCGACCGGCACCACGCCTGACCAACCGCCGGGCACCTCGGCGCAGGCCCGGACCGCGCGCCGCGCCCAGACCGGTGCCGTCGATCGCAGCATGGAGGAGCGTGAGCAACAGCAGGCCCTGGATGCCCAGTTGCAGCGCGTCCCGGACGACCCGGCCGGTCTGCTGCGGCAGCGCTTTCTGTTACAGCATCTGCGGCGGGAGGGACGGTTGCCTTAACGACAACGACGGCTTTGATCATCGTTCCGGCCAGCTTCCGTCGAGGCCCGGGGGAGGAAAGTGATCCACAGATGTCACAGATGACCACAGATGTTTTTCTTCATCTGTGACATCTGTGGATAAATCCGGGCGGTCACTTTGCGCCAAACTCAAGCCGGCCGCTTGCCGCGAATCGGCACGACCGGAATTTCATGCTCTAAGTTCAGTCTAAAGATCTCATGCACAGACTCATCGCTACCTGGCTTTCACTGTTGATGCTGCTGCTCCTCGTCGGGCCGGCCGGCGCGGCGGACGACTTCAGCGCGGAGTTGGACCGGACCCAGGTGCGTGCCAATGAAACCTTGACCCTGCGACTGCGTGCCGAGGGCCGGCTCGCGGGTGAGCCGGACCTGAGTCCGTTGCACCAGGATTTCGAGATCCTGAACCAGAGCAGCGGCACCCGGATGAGCATCAGCAACGGCGCCGTCAGCCAAACCCGTGAATGGACCCTGGAGTTGGCCCCGCGGCGCGGCGGCCGGCTCCAGGTCCCGCCGCTCTCGCTCGACGGCAAGCAGACCCGCCCGGTCGAGGTGGAAGTGGTACCGGCCGATCAGACCGCCGCGGGCACTGGATCCCAACCGATCTTCGTGGACACCCAGGTCGAGAACGCGACGCCCTATGTGCAGCAGTCTGTTGTCTATCGGGTCCGGGTACTCTACCGGGAGCAGCCGCGCCGGGCGGTCCTGTCCGAGCCGGAAGCCGCGGGCGCGACGCTGGAACGGCAAGGGGAGGATCAAAGCAGCTCCGAAACCATTCAGGGCCAGCGCTACACGGTCATCGAACGGCGCTACCTGGTGGTCCCGCAGCGCAGCGGCCCGCTCACCATCCAATCGCCGCGGCTGGAGGCGCTGCTGCCGGAAAGCCGGTCCGCGGGGCGCCGCGGTCCATTCGCCGACTTCAACGATCCCTTCGGCGGCGCGCCCTTCCAGGGTTTGCCGGAGGTCTTCGACTTGGGGACCGGCCGCCGTGTGATCGAGCGGGGGCAGGATCTGACCGTCCAGGTCCGCCCCCAACCCGACGGCAGCGCCGGAACCTGGCTGCCCGCCGAGTCGGTCCAACTGGCGGACGAATGGACCCCGGCGCCGCCGCGTTTCCGCGTCGGCGAGCCGGTCACCCGCACCCTGGTGATCACCGCCCGCGGCGCCACCGCGGCCCAGTTGCCGACTCTCGATCCCGGCACGCCCGAGGGCGCCAAGGTCTATCCCGAACCGCCGAAGGTCGAAGACCTGCCGGGCTCCGCCCCAACCGCACTCAA
The DNA here is from genome assembly GCA_013426805.1 of Chromatiaceae bacterium. GTDB lineage: Bacteria > Pseudomonadota > Gammaproteobacteria > Chromatiales > Chromatiaceae > Thiodictyon. The sequence goes on along the minus strand of JACDZG010000084.1, from coordinate 24,071 downwards.
GACCGTCAAGATCGCCCTGGTACCGACCCGCGCGGGTGAACTCACCTTGCCGGAGATCCGCGTACCCTGGTGGGACACGACAGCAGATCAGGAGCGCGTGGCGGTGATCCCGGCACGCCGGGTTCAGGTAGCACCGGCGCCGGGTGAACCGGCGTCCGCGCAACCGACAGCAGGGGCCGCAGCGGCGCCCTTACAAGACACCGCGGACGCCCCACTGGCCACCCCTGACACGGGCGTCGACCCGTCAGGCACCAGCAGCGCGCAGGTCCCCTGGCCCTGGCTGACACTGTTGTTCGCGCTCGCCTGGGTCGCGACCCTATCCTGGACCCTGCTGCGTCGCTCCGGGCACGGCGGAACCGGGCGTGTCGGCGCGGCCCGCATGAATCCGCGGCGCGGCGCGGCAGCGGCACGGACCCGGGTGCGCCAGGCTTGCAAGGCGACTGATCCCAGGGCCGCCCGCACCGCCCTGCTCGACTGGGGACTCGTGCGCTGGCCGGATCACCCACCCCGCGGACTGGGCGACATCGGCACGCGCCTGGGTCCGGCGGGCAGCGCAGCAGCAGAGGCACTGGAGCACATCGACCGGGCCGTTTACGCTCCCGGCGGCGCGGCCTGGGACGGGGCCGCGGCCTGGCGCGCGTTGGAGCCGACCTTGCTGGTGCACGAGCACGCGGGACGGGCGTTGCCGGTCGACCCGCTACCGCAGCTCTACCCGCGGCCTGAGGGCTGATACCTGGCACAACCGCCAATCCACATCTTGAGCCACAGAGTTAATCATGTATCCTGTCGGATCGCACAGCCTGGCGCGAAGACCATGACTCCGTCGCATCCGCCACGACTTGGCTCCGGTTCGTCCTGCCCGCTCCGAAGGGAGGCTGCGCGGTGAACCGCGCGACCTGCGCGCGCCGCTGGCGGTGGTCCCTGGCGCTGGCGACACTGCTCGTCCTGGGGCTGGCAGTTCCCGGTGACCTCAACATGCCGGACCGGATCGACGTTCCTGCCCCCTCGCCGCTGCCCTGGCTGATCTTGGGCATTGTGACCTTGACCCTTGTGCTGATGGAACGGTGGCTGCTCGCGCCGCTACGGCGCTTGCGTACTTGTGCCGAGCAGTTGGCCGCTGGTCGATACGACCGCGTGTCCGGGGTCGGCGGTATCGGCGCGGTCGCCGACCTGGCCGCCACACTGGACCGTTTGAGCGAACAGCTCCGGGCACAGGACAGCCTGCAAGTCACCGACATGCAATCGGCTCTGGTCGAGCGCAAGCAGGTCGAACGTGCTCTTTCCTATCTGGTGGCACTGGACACGGTGCTGGTCGAGGTCTCGCGCACCCTGCTGACCGCCCAGCCTGAAGCCCTGGATCACGTGCTGATTCGCGTTCTGGGCGCCGTCGCCCGACGCATGGATGTGGAGCGTGCCTGCCTCTATCAGGTCAGTAGTGATGGTCAGCAGTTGAGCGCGACCCATGAGTGGTGCGCGATGGATGTCGCGACGCAGCGGGTGACTGCCGACCCCGTACCGCTGACCAGCCTGCCGCGCTGGATGGACACCCTGCGCCATGGGGAGAGCGTCTCCATCGGTGATGTTGACCTGTTGCCGGAACCCTGGTCGCTGGATCGCCAGATCCTATTGGCGCAGGGCGTCCGCGCTATCCTGGCAGTTCCATTACGCGTCGGCGGCCGGCTGGCCGGCTGCGTCGTCGCAGAAGCGGACGGCGCACCGCGAACCTGGCAGGACCCCGAAATCCGCGTGCTGCGCCTGCTGGCGGATCTGATCGGTGTCGCGCTGGAGCGGCATCGGGTCCAGCAAGAACTGATCGAAGGCCGGCAACGTCTGGAGGAGGCTGCCCGCTACGACACCCTCACCGGTCTGCCCAATCGCCGGCTGTTGGCCGAGCGCATGCGCGAGGCGATGAGCGTGGCGCTGGACAGCGCGACCGAATTGGCGGTCTGCTCGCTCGATCTGGACGGTTTCAAGGCGATCAACGACGCCTGCGGCGAGGCGGTCGGCGACCAGATACTGGTGGCGGTTGCCGCCCGGCTGCGTGACCAGATTCGCGAAAGCGACACCGTGGCACGCCTCGGCGGTGATGAGTTCGTCCTGCTGCTGGGCGGATTCGAGAATCCGCCGGAGTGCGCCAACCTGCTCGATCGCCTGATCACGGTCCTGGCTCAGTCCCATATCGTCGGGGACCAGCAACTGCGGGTGACGGCCAGCGCCGGCATCACCCTCTTCCCGCGGGACGCCAGTGATGCCGACACCTTGTTGCGCCATGCCGACCACGCCATGTATCGGGCGAAGCAACGCGGGCGCAATCGCTACCGCTTCTTCGACCCGCTGCGCGACCGCCGCCTCCATGACCGACTCTCCCAATTGGAGCGCATCGGTGCGGCGATCGACGGCGGCGAGCTGGTGCTCTACTACCAGCCCAAGGTGGACATGCGCCGCGGCAACGTCATCGGCGCCGAGGGTCTGGTGCGCTGGCAGCATCCACAGAAGGGGCTATTGCCCCCGGGCGTTTTTATCCCGCTGCTCGCCGGTACCGAGTATCAGCAGCGGCTCGACTGGTGGGTGCTGCAGGAGGGTCTGAATCAACTCCAGACCTGGCATGACCAGGGACTCGACCTGGAGCTCAGCCTCAACATCTCGGCCCGCTCGATCCAGCATAGCGACTTCATCGAAAACTTGGATGAGCAATTACATGCTCACCCCGGACTCGCAACGGGCGTGCTGTCGCTGGAGATCCTGGAATCCGAGGCATTGGGCGATCTGGAGGCGGTCGCCCGGGTTATGCTGCATTGCGCCAAACTCGGGGTGCGCTTCGCCCTCGACGATTTCGGGACCGGCTACTCCTCGTTGACCTATTTCAGACGTCTGCCGGCCCAGGTACTCAAGATCGATCAGACGTTCGTGCGCGACATGCTCCGCTCCCTGGACGACCGCAATATTGTCGAGGGCGTGGTCGCGCTGGCTCATGCCTTCCGGCGGGAGGTCATCGCCGAAGGGGTCGAGTCCGCTGCTCACGGATTGATGCTGTTGCGCTTGGGCTGCGACCGCGCCCAAGGCTACGGCATCGCGGAGCCCATGCCGGCCGGGCAGTTCCCGGGCTGGGTGAGCCGCTACCGCTTTCCCGCGTTGTGGCGCGTCACCGCGGACTTCGAGTGGTCGGAGCAGTTCCTGGGTCTGTTGACCATGGAGTCCGAACTCCGCGATTGGGTGGCGAGCCTGATCCGCGCGCTCAGTCCAAACGCCAAACAACCACCGCCAACCATGGAGGAAAAGTGGTGCGGATTCGGCCGCTGGTACCATGCCGAAGGGCGCCACCTCTATGGGACAATGCCGGAGTTCCGCCGCCTCGAACCGCTGCATCACGGCATTCATGAACTGGGGCGCACCCTGACCAAGCCCCGCGCCGAAGGCCAATCGACTGAAGCGGCAATCGCGGACATCATTGCCGCCCGTGACGGTTTCATCAGCGCCCTGCACGCACTGCAGGAGCGGGTCTTGAGCGAGGGCGTCGCCGAGACGGGGCCCGGCTGATCCGGATGTTGCACGCCAAGACGCCAGGACGCCACATGCCAAAGCCGCACGAGCCGGTTCCCCCATCATTGCCAGCCCCCGCCGGGAGCCAGGAGCAAGAGCGGCAGATCCAGGCGGATCTGACGCGGATGCTCTACACCCAGGCGCCGCCGGGGCTTGCCGTCACCGCGGTCAACGGCCTGCTGGTGGCGGCCGCCCTGAGCCTGGTCGGCAGTGCGCCGGCGACATGGATCTGGTTCGGCTCGCTCTTGTTGATTCTGGCAGCACGCGCCTTACTGCTGGTGCGCTTCCACCGGGCGCCCCACGCGCACCCTGAGGCATTCTGGTCAAGCCGGTTCACCCTGGGGGCCGCCGCCACCGGCCTCGCGTGGGGTCTGTCCGTCGTACTCCTGCCGGGTGCCGAACTTGCCTACCAGGTCTTTCTGGGGTTCGTGATTTCCGGCATGGTGGCCGGAGCCATCCCGACATTGAGCCCTCACCTGCTGGCCTACCGCGCCTATTTGCTCACCGCGCTGGTTCCCTTCGGCGTGCGCATGGCGATCCTGGGTGATCAACTTGCCTATACATTCTTAATCATCGTGACCTTGTTCGGGCTGTTCATGTGGATCAACGCCCGCCGCTATCACAATACCCTGCGAAAATCATTTGAATTGGGCCGCGCCAACCTGGATTTGGTGGCCGTCCTGACGCGGGAGCAAGAGCGCATCAACAGCCTCAACCAGGAATTGGAACGCGAGGTGCAGGAGCGGCGTGCCGTCGCCGAGGCCCTGGTCCAGGCCAAAGAAGGGGCGGAGTCCGCCAGTCACGCCAAGAGCCAGTTCGTGGCCAACATGAGCCATGAGATCCGCACCCCCATGAACGGCGTCCTGGGAATGCTGGAGATGCTCACGCAAACCGACCTCAGCACGATCCAGCGCGGTTATGTCGAAATCGCCCGCAATTCGGCCGAAGGTCTGCTGACCGTCATCAACGACATCCTGGACTTCTCAAAAATCGAGGCCGGTAAACTCGACCTGGAATACATCCCGTTCGATGTACGCCTGCTGGCGGAAGACGTGGCCTCGCTGTTCAGTGCGAGCGCGCAAAGTCGGCACATCGAGATCGCCTGCTTCGTCGAGCCCAGCGTTTGCAGTCGGGTCATCGGGGATCCGACGCGCCTGCGTCAGATCCTGACCAATATTTTGGGCAATGCGGTCAAGTTCACCCCGCAGGGAGAGGTTCTGCTGCACGTGAGCGAGTGCCGGCGCGATCCGACCACGCTGACTCTATGCTTCGCGGTCAGTGACACGGGCATCGGTATCTCGCCGGAACAGCAAGGGCGGCTCTTCAGCCCATTCGTTCAGGCCGACGGCTCCACCACGCGCCGCTTCGGCGGCTCCGGACTCGGACTCACCATCAGCAAGAACCTGGTGGAGTTGATGGGCGGTACCCTGGAATTACAAAGCACACTCGGTGAGGGCTCGCGCTTCCTGATCCGTATCCCCTTCATACCCCAGGCCGATACGGCTGAGCCGCCACAGGCCGACGGGCTGGATGGCCGGCGGATGCTCGCGGTGGACGACCACCCGACCAACCTGGAAATTCTGGGACACTATTTGCGCGGTTGGGGCGTGCGCTACGATTGCGTCAGCCGGGCCGCGGAGGCTTTGACGCACCTCCGGGCGGCAACGGCGCGCGGCCAGCCCTGCGAGGTCGCCATCCTGGACATGCAGATGCCGGACATGGATGGTCTGGATCTGGCCCGCTCGATCAGGGCGGACCCGCTGATCGCACCGATCCGTCTCGTGCTGCTGAGTTCCGCGGGTCAACCAGCCCCTGAGGACGCCCCCGGGGTCGATCTGTCGCTCGGTAAACCGGTGCGCTTGTCCCTGCTGCGGGATGCCCTGTTCCAATTGGTCCATGGCCGCACCCCGGAACCCGCCGTGACGGCAGTGTCCGAGTCGACCACGAAACAGCTCAGCGGTCAGATCCTGCTGGCGGAGGACAACCCGATCAATCAGAAAGTCGCCTGCGGCATGTTGCGTAAGCTGGGATTGACCGTCACGGTGGCGGATAACGGCGCCCAGGCCCTGGACCTGCTTGCCGCCGGTCACTACGACGCGGTGCTGATGGACGTCCAGATGCCGGTGCTCGACGGCTTCGCCGCGACCCGCGCGTTGCGCACCAGAGAGCAACGCAACGGCGAACCGCGGATACCGGTGATCGCCATGACGGCCAACGCGATGTCGGGTGATCGCGCGCAGTGCCTGGAGGCCGGCATGGACGACTACATCCCCAAACCGGTCAAACTTGCCGAACTGCAGCGCACCCTAGCCCAGTGGCTCGATGACGACTGATCATCCGCCGACGCCGTCAGGGCGCGGCGGTCTCGCCGCTCGGGAAAAGCTCGCGATAGAGCGAAGCATCGAACAGTGCCTCGATGCGTTGGATGCGGCCATGCTCGACGTGTGCCCAATGGGCGACGTCCACCGCCTGTTTCTCCGAAATCTGGATGCGGTAGGTAAGGAAGTGACAGACATCGGGTCCGTCGACAAACACTTTGCGGACTTCGGTCGACTGGATGATGCCGCTTGAGTGAGCCGAATATTGGATCAGGTGATCGGCACAGTCGCAGCACAGGATGGGGCTGCGGAAGCTAAACCCCTGGTCGGCCAGGAGGCTGCGCGCCCGCTCGAAGTCGAAACACTCGCGGGCGGCAAAAAAGGCTTCTACGACGGCGAGTGGATCGGTGGCCACGGGAGGGCTCCAGGTGCGGGTAAGCTGTGACGATGTTGCAGGGTTTTCCCGCATTCGTCCAGCGTGCCTCAGCGCATCGCTTCCAAATCCAACTCGAACATGGGGCGACTCTCCGGGCCAACCCGGTGTAATGCCGGGTTGAGCGCGCGCAGACTTAAGGTCGGCTTGACCTTCAGCGACAGCAGCGAGGGGTCCAGGTACCGCTTCAATAAGCGTCGCGCGTGCCCCTTGTTGCGCATCCCGCGCAGTGCGTGGACTTTGGACAAAGCGCCATTGGTCGGTGCGCTCCCGCCCTGACGGCGGTAGTGTTTGATCACCGCCTCAGTGTAGTTGAGGGTTTCCTGGTAGGTTACATTGCTGTTGGTGCGGTCCACCACACCTTCACCGGCGTTGTAGGCCATGATCACCCGCCCGTAGTCGCCCTGGTACTTCTTGAGCAGCCGCTTGAGATGACGGGTCCCGGTCCTGAGGTTGGTCTTGGGATCGAACAAGGCTGCGTGAGACGTGACGCCGTAGTCGCCGGCCGTCGCGGGCATCACCTGCATCAGCCCCACGGCACCGACCGGTGAGACCGCATGGGCGTTGAAGTTGGATTCGGCGGCGACGACCGCCCGCACCAACTGCCGCTCCACGCCGAACTCATCAGCCACCGCATCGATCATAGCACCGACCTGGTCGCGGCTCGGTTTGGCACCACCGGGGGCTCGCGGCAAGGGCGGTCGGGGCACGGGCGCTTTGGCGGCGGGCGGGTCCGCCTTGAGCTCCGGGGACTTTCCAGCCGAACCGCGGGAATCCGCGTCCACCGCCGCCCGGCAGACGAACGGCAACAGCACAAAGAACCCAAGAGTAAGGATCGCGACAGGTTTCATCGTGGCTCCGGCGGATGGGCAAATGGCTCCGATCGGGTCACTCCGATCGGGTCAGCGCAGCAATGAAGTCGGGCGAGCATGACGATAAACCCGTGGCTCAGCAATGTCGAGCGTGCGATAGTTAGCGCAGGATTTCAACTGCGTGGAGATGACCTGGCCGGATAAATACAATTTAAAAAATTGATATTTTCAACTTTCTTGGTGAGCGTTGAGTTGGTGATGTTGGCGGGCAAGATCATCGGACCCAAGACGCGCGTTGCTACCGCTCCGTTCACGAACCGACAATCAGAAAAGTAGAAAATTCTTATGTTATTCCGGGCCTTCGGGTCCCGAAAAAACCCTGATTTATATACTTAAATACCTGAGCGCGCATCATGCGGTGTCCGTCGGCTGCCGCCGCCCGTGCGATCCACGACCGTCGCCTCAGCGTCCTGCAAGCGTCCCACGCTTCATCAGGATCTTGCATCTTCCTCGGGGGTCAGCGTAAATTAGCGTTGTGCGCCGCAGCAACCGTGGACGCCCGGCAATCCGGGCTGCTCAGCCCGCCGGGTCCACTCCCCATACCGCTGACATTCCAACCGGCGCCGACTCGTCGCTGTATCCAAAGACGATGGCTTCCATGGCCGCGGTGACGTCGTGCCTGGCCAAGCGCCCCCGGTTCCCCGTGGGCTTGCGGTCCACGGCCGCCGCTCCCGGAGCGTGGCCTTAACCTCAGAGGTCGATTCAGTGGACAGAGACAGCGAGGACGATGAAACCGCGACAGGCCAGGCAACCCTGGTCGAAGGGACGGCCCGGGTGGTGGCGATCGAAGACGACGTGCCCTGGCTCGAACCCGAACAGACAACCAGTTGCGGCGGCTGCGCGGCGTCAGGACTGTGCGGCGCCAAAGGGATCGGAACAGTGGCCAGTCAGCTCGCACGACGCCGCTTTCCCCTCCCCGATGCACCCCGACTCGTCGTCGGTGACCGCGTGGTGGTCGGCGTCAGCGAGCGGGCCCTGCTCAAGGCGTCGGGCATCACCTATGCGCTGCCGCTGGTCTTCATGTTCGGCGCCGGCGGCGTGGCGCAGTGGCTCGCCGACAGCGACGGCATTACCATGGTCAGCATGGTAGCAGCACTCGGTGTCGGTTTGATTGCCGTCCGTCTGGGTGGCCAAGCGTTGAGTGCTCATGGACAACTCGCGCCGCGCTTTCTGCGGCGGGCCGGTTCCGACGAGACCTGCCAGACCACCGCGCGACCAGCGCCTGAACTGAACGATTAGACCGAACAATTAGACCAAACGATCAGACCCCGGGGGTTGAAGAGATGCAGGAATACGTGCTTTTGATGGTCGGCGCGGCCTTGGTCAATAATGTGATCCTGGCGCGCTTCCTGGGCCTGTGTTCCTTCATGGGCGTCACCACGCGCGTGGACACCGCGATCGGGATGGGGCTCGCGACCACCTTCGTGATCACCGTCTCGTCGATGGGCAACTGGGCGATCGAGGGGTATCTGCTGGAACCCTACGGGTTAGGCTACCTACGCACCGTGACCTTCATCCTGGTGATCGCCGGGGCCGTGCAGTTCACTGAAATGACGGTGCGCAAGATCTCTCCGCCGCTGTTTCAGATGCTCGGCATCTATCTGCCGCTCATCACCACCAATTGTGCCGTACTCGGCGTCGCGCTCATCATGGTCGAGACCAAACTGAGTTTCATCGCGGCCACCCTGTTCGCCTTCGCATCCTCGCTCGGCTACAGCCTGGTGATGGTGATCTTCGCCGGGCTGCGCGAACGCCTCGCCCTGTCACAAGTGCCGCGCATCTTCGCAGGCCCCCCGATCGGCTTCATCGTCGCCAGTCTCTTGGCCCTGGCATTCCTGGGTTTTTCCGGCATCAACACCAACTGAGGTCTAGCGCATCATGTTACTCGCTGTCGGTAGTCTCACGGCCATCGGCCTTGGTCTGGGCGGTTTGCTGGGCGTCGCGGGGCGCCTGCTCGCGGTGGAGGAAAATCCGCTGGAGGCGGAACTCCAGGCGCTGCTGCCCGGCTCGCAGTGCGGACAATGCGGCTTTGTCGGCTGCGCTCAAGCGGCCGCGGCGCTCGCGCGCGGTGAGGCGACGGTGACCCTGTGCCCGCCGGGCGGCAAGGCGGTCGCGGAGCAGTTGGCCAAGCGTCTGGGGGTGCGGGTCGACCTCTCGGCCCATACGAAACGCGTCCCGGCCTATGCGCAGATCGTCGAAGAGTTGTGTATCGGCTGCACCCGCTGTCTCAAGGAATGTTCGGTTGACGGTATCGTGGGCGCCAATAAACTGATGCACACGGTGGTCAGCGAGGTCTGCCACGGCTGCGGCAAGTGCGCCGCGGTCTGCCCGACCCACGCCATCCGCATGATCGAGATACCCGATACACTGGCCACCTGGCACTGGCCCAAGCCCGATGCAGCGGCCTTGAGCCTGTCCCGCCGTTCCCACTTGAGTCCGGCATGACACCAGCCTGAATGGCCAGACCCTGGAGAAGCGAATGAAGCTATTCCCGATCCGTGGCGGTATCCATCCGCAATACCGTAAGGAGTTGACCGGCGACTGCGCCATTGAGGCGCTGCCGCTGCCGAGTCGGCTCTACATCCCCTTGCAGCAACATATCGGTGTACCGGCCGAGGTCTTGGTCGGCGAAGGCGATCTGGTCAGCAAAGGCCAAGTCATCGCGCGCCGTCAGGGTCAGGTGTCGGTGAATCAGCATGCCCCGACCTCCGGGCGCGTGGCGGCAGTCACCGAGATCCCCGCCCCGCATCCCTCGGGTCTGCCACAGCCGACGATCGTGATCGAACCCGACGGCGCCGATGCCTGGGGCGGGCTGGCCGAACCGATCACCGATCCCTTCGCGGTCGACGCCCAGACGATCGAGGCACGGGTCGCCGAGTGCGGCATCGTGGGCATGGGCGGCGCCGGCTTCCCCTCCGCGGTCAAGCTGAATCTGGGGATCCGTCACCGCATTGAGACGTTGTTGATCAACGGCGCTGAGTGCGAGCCCTACCTGACCTGCGATGACCGGGTCATGCGCGAACACGCGGACGAAGTGATCGACGGTGCCCGCATCATGGCCCACGCCCTGAATGCGCCGAAGATCGTGGTGGCGATCGAAGAGAACAAGCCGCAGGCGCTGGCGATCATGACCGCCGCCGCGCAGGCCCACCCCCATCTGGAAGTGGTCGCGGTCCCGGCAAAATACCCCATGGGGTCCGAACGTCACCTGACCCTGGCGATCACCGGCCGGGAGACCCCCGCACGCAAGCTCACCGCGGACCTCGGGGTGGTGGTGCACAACGTCGCCACGGCCCGTGCGGTTCACCATGCGGTGCGCCATGGCCGCCCGCTGGTGGCGCGCGTGGTGACCGTCAGCGGGCAGGCGATGCGCACGCCCAAGAATGTCGAGGCGCCGATCGGCGCCACGGTATCCGACCTGATCGCGTTCTGCGGCGGCTTCGCGCAGCGCCCCGAGCGTTTGGTCCAAGGCGGACCCATGATGGGCGCGCTGTTGCCCGGCACCGATGTCCCGGTCGTCAAGAGCACCTCGGGCATCCTCGCACTCACCGCCGAGGAGATCAACGACCGGCGTGCCGACCCCTGCGTCCGCTGCGGTTCCTGCGTCGCCATCTGCGCCTGCGGTTTGGTGCCGGTTGAAATCGCCGCCCATATCCGTCACGACGATCTGGAAGGGGCTGCGCGGATCGGCCTCATGGACTGCGTGTCCTGCGGCAGTTGCTCCTGGGTCTGTCCCTCGCATATCCCGCTGGTCCATTATTTCAACTATGCGAAAGGGGCTTTGAACGCCCAGGAACGCGAACGCCGCAAGAGCGAGCGGACCAAGACCCTGGTGGTAGCGAGGGCCACACGGGTCGAACGCATCGCCGCGCAACGCGCCGCCAACCTGGCTCGCAAACCCAAGGTAGTGGCTGCCACCGAAGAGGTTGGGGCATGATTGGCGAGTCACCGACCCGTAGCGGGCCCTTTGCCCACGCCGCGAATACCGTCCAGCGGATCATGTTCATGGTACTGCTGGCGTTACTGCCCGCGACCCTGTTCAATCTCTACTTGTTCGGTTGGCCGGCCATTCTGCTGTTTGCCGTCACCGTCGGTGCCTGTGTGGTCGCCGAGGCGGCTTGCCTGGTCCTGGCCGGGAAACCGGTCTCGGCGACCCTGTCGGACGGTTCGGCGATTCTCACCGGCTGGCTGCTGGCGATGACCCTGCCGCCCTGGGCACCCTGGTGGATCGGTGTCCTGGGTGCCATGTTCGCCATTCCGCTCGCCAAACAGGCGTTCGGCGGGCTGGGTCAGAATCTGTTCAACCCGGCCATGGTCGCCCGCGTTGCCTTGCTGGTGTCCTTTCCGGTGGTCATGACCGCCTGGGTCGCACCCCACCCCTTGTTTACGACCGGTGCGCCCACGCTGAATGAGGCCATGACCATCACCTTCGCCGGTGAAACCCCCGACGGTGTGACCGCCGCCACCGCACTCGGCTATGTGAAGACTGAACTGTCGCGCGGCGTACCGGTCTCCGAATCGCTGCAGGAATACGGACGCAGCAGCGCCCTGACCTATGCGCCCGATCTGATGGACCTGGCCACCGGCTTCAAACCGGGCAGTTTAGGCGAGACCTCAGCGGGCCTGATCCTGCTCGGCGGCATCTTCCTGCTGTGGCGACGCATCATCACCTGGCACATCCCGATCATGATGATCGGCACCCTGTTCGTGATGGGCACCCTGTTCAACGCGTTCGATCCGACACGTTTCGCTCCCGGATTCTTTCATATCCTGTCCGGATCGGCCATTCTCGGGGCCTTTTTCATCGCCACCGACTATGTGACCTCCCCGGTCACCCAGAAGGGACAACTGGTGTTCGGTTTCGGCGTCGGGCTGCTGACCTGGGTCATTCGCACCTTTGCCGGCTATCCCGAGGGCATGGCCTTTGCTGTCCTGCTGATGAATTCGCTCACCCCCATCATCGATCAGTACACCCGGCCGCGGATGTTCGGCCGCACCCGCAAGGGTGAACCCTTGCCGGTCGAGGGCCAGCGATGAAACAGCGGACACTGATCCATGGCGTCATCCTGGGGCTTTTTTGTCTCGGCTTCGGACTGGCGCTCGCACTCACCGAGTATGTCACCCACGACGCCATTGTGGCCCGCGCCATGGAAGACCGGCAAAATTCACTCGGACAGGTGATCCCGACCGCGATCCACGACAACAACCCCGTGGTCGATACCATTCAGATGCGGGACGACGCCGGCCGGGAGCTGACCGTCTACCGGGCACTCAAAGACGGCCGCGTCACCGGCGTCGCCTTCGAGGTCTTCGGTTCCGGCTATGCCGGCAAGATGAAGTTCATGCTCGGCGTCGACGCCGCGGGCCGGGTGCTGGGGGTGCGGGTGCTGAGCCACAAGGAGACCCCCGGACTGGGTGACAAGATCGAGGTGAAGAAGGGCGATTGGATTCTGCAGTTCGCCGGTCTGTCACTGGGTGATCCACCGGCCGCGAAATGGGCGGTGAAAAAAGACGGCGGCCGTTTCGATCAGTTTACCGGGGCCACTATCACCCCCCGCGGGACGGTCGCCGCCATTCGCTCCGGGCTCGATTTCTATGCCGCCCACGAGGCGCAACTCTTGGAGGTGCACTGATGGCCACGCCTGGTTACGGCCGGATCGTCCGCGACGGTCTGTGGGAGAACAACGGCGTCCTCGTCATGCTGCTCGGCATGTGCCCGACCATGGCCATGACCGCCACGGCCACCAACGGGTTTGGCATGGGATTGGCCACCGCGGTGGTGATGGCCGCCTCCAACCTGATGGTGGCGACGTTTCGCAACTACATCACCCGCGAAGTCCGCATCCCCGTTTACATCCTGATCGTGGCGGCCAATGTCACCTTCGTGGACCTGGCGATGAATGCCTATATGCACGAACTGTACAAGGTGCTGGGGCTCTTCATCCCGCTGATCGTCTCCAACTGCCTGCCGTTGGCGCGGCTCGAGTCCTTCGCCTCGCGCGAACCGGTGCTCCCGTCGCTGGTCGACGGGATCTTCATGGGGTTGGGGTTCACCCTGGCGCTCACCCTGATCGGTGCGGTCCGCGAGATCCTGGGTTCCGGCACCCTGTTCGCCGACGCCTCCCTGCTGCTGGGACCCGCGTTCAAGGTTGTGGAGATGCGTGTCATGCCGGCCGACATGGGCATCTTGATGTTTATCCTGCCGCCCGGCGGGTTCCTGGTCACCGGCCTGATTGTCGTGGGCAAACGCATGCTCGACATCCGCGCGGGTAAGGGCATCCAGATGGCCGGCGCTCACAGCGTGTGAGGACGCGGCTATGAAAATCGGCATTGCCTATGCCCTGCTGAAACGCCAGGCCTGGCTGACGGTCGAGGTCCCCGAGGGCAGCAGCATTCGGGAGGCGATCGATCGCTCGGGCATCCTCGCGCAGTTTCCGGAGATCGACCTGACCCAACAGAAGGTCGGCATCTTCGGCAAAGTGACCACCCTGGATACCAAGCTGGAGGAAGGCGACCGGGTCGAGATCTATCGCCCGCTCACGGCGGACCCCAAGGCCGCGAAGGCCCGCATGAAGGCCGACGACGGCAAAGGGGAGCCCGCAGACTCCTGACGCTGCGTCGGCTTGGCCTCTGAACCCGCGGGGTTGAGAGAACCTGATGGGCCGACGGTCACCTGACCACGCCAGGGCGCCAAGATCGCCAGGATGGAACGGCGCCTGCCGTATCTTGGTGCGCGCGTGGCGCCTTATCGCGAGCCGCCGCCGGACCGCGACAGGCGTGGCGCTGCTTGGTGCGCCCCGGATCACATCATCGACTGCTGCAATATTTACTATGACGCAGGGAAGCGACCTGCGCTAGACTACGCGCGCGCCCGGGAGCGCGCGGCGGAGTTTGGGCCGCGCGCTGTCGTTTTCAACCACACGCCTCCAACCGCTGTTTTTCGCTGTAACGAGCGGCTAGTGGCAGCTGAGCGCGTTCGTCAGGTCACACTCGAGCGTCACGGCGCAACCGCGTCGCCGGCATAATTCCACTTACCACCCGAGACCAATCGATGTCCCAACAGCCAATGGTCACCCTCGACGGCAACGAAGCCGCCGCCTACGTCGCCCATATGACCAATGAGGTCATCGCCATCTACCCGATCACCCCGGCCTCGCCCATGGGCGAGTGGTCGGATGAATGGTCTGCCCAGGGAGTCGAGAATCTCTGGGGCACGGTGCCCGAGATCATGGAGATGCAGAGCGAAGCCGGCGCCGCCGGTGCCATCCACGGCGCTTTGCAGTCGGGCTCGCTGGCGACGACCTTTACCTCGTCCCAGGGCCTGCTGCTGATGATCCCGAACATGTATAAGATCGCCGGCGAACTCTCGCCGACGGTGCTGCATGTCGCCGCGCGCTCACTGGCCGCCCAGGGTTTGTCGATCTTCGGCGATCACCAGGACGTGATGGCTTGCCGCTCCACCGGGTATGCCATGCTGTGCTCGGCGTCGGTGCAGGAGGTAATGGACTTCGCGCTGATCGCCCAAGCCTCGACCCTGGAATCGCGCATACCTTTTGTGCATTTCTTCGATGGCTTCCGCACCTCGCATGAGGTCGCCAAGATCGCGCGACTGCCGGTGGACGTGATCCGGGCGATGATCGACGAGGACCTGGTGGCGGCCTGCCGTGCCCGCGCGCTGAATCCCGACCGGCCGATCCTGCGCGGCACCGCGCAGAATCCGGACGTCTGCTTCCAGGGACGCGAGTCGGTCAACCTGCACTACCAGGCGCTGCCGGAGATCGTGCAGCGCACCATGGACCGCTTTGCCGAACTGACCGGCCGCCGGTACGGGCTGTTCGAATATGTCGGCGCACCCAATGCCGAACGCGTCATCCTGCTGATGGGGTCGAGCATCGGCGCCGCCGAAGAGACGGTAGAGCATCTGGTCGCGCACGGCGAGCGCGTCGGTATGATCAAGGTGCGGTTGTTCCGACCCATGGACGCCGACCGCCTGCTCGCCGCCCTGCCGAGCACCGCGACCCGGGTCGGCGTGCTCGATCGCACCAAGGAGCCGGGCGCCGACGGCGAACCGCTTTACAAAGACGTGGTGACGGCCCTGGCCCAGGCCTATTCCGACGGCCGGCGCGCCACCATGCCGATCGTGGTCGGCGGGCGCTACGGCATCTCCTCCAAGGAGTTCACCCCGGCGATGGTCAAGGGCGTGTTCGACGAGCTGGCACTCGAACGCCCCCGCAATCACTTCACGATCGGCATCCATGATGACCTGACCCATTCCAGCCTGCCCTGGGATCCGCGCTTCCGACCCGATGCGGCCGGCGGCGTGACCGCCTGTGTCTTCTACGGCCTGGGCTCGGACGGCACCGTATCGGCGAACAAGAATTCGATCAAGATCATCGCCGAGGAAACGCCCAACTACGGGCAGGGCTACTTCGAGTACGACTCCAAGAAGGCCGGCGCGGTCACCATCAGCCACCTGCGTTTCGGCCCCAAGCCGATCTCGAGCACCTACCTGGTCGGCATGGACGAGGCCAAGTTCGTCGCCTGCCATCAACCGAACTTCGTCACCCGTTACGATCTGCTCGAAAAGGCGCGTACGGGCGGCGTCTTCCTGTTGAATTCGGCCACCCCGGCGGATCAGGTCTGGAACGACCTGCCGCGCAAGCTGCAGCAGGCGATGATCGATAAGGACATCACCTTCTATGTCATCGACGCCTATGGGATCGCGGCGCAGACCGGCATGGGGCGGCGCATCAACACCATCATGCAGAACGCCTTCTTCGCCATCTCCGGCATCCTGCCCAAGGATGAGGCGATCGAGCACATCAAGGCCGCGGTCAAGAAAACCTACGGCAAGAAAGGTCAGGGCCTGCTGGACCGCAACTATGAGGCGATCGATGCCGCGCTGGCCGGACTGCATCAGGTCAAGGTGCCGAGTCAGGTCAGCAGCACCTTCGACCGCCCGCCCGTGGTGCCGGCCGATGCCCCTGATTTCGTGCAGCGGATCACCTCGATCCTGCTCGCCGGTCATGGCAACGACCTGCCGGTTAGCCTGATGCCGGTCGACGGCACCTGGCCTACCGGGACCACCCGTTTCGAGAAGCGCAACCTCGCGCTGCAACTTCCGCAATGGGACGACGCGCTCTGTACCCAGTGCGGCAAATGTCCGCTGGTCTGTCCGCATGCGGCCATCCGCTCCAAGGTCTATCCGTCCGAGCTGCTGAGCCAGGCCCCCGCGGGTTTCCGGCATGCTCCAATGAAAGGCAAGGACTTCCCCGCCAATCATTCCATCAGCTACCAGATCGCCCCGGACGACTGTACCGGCTGCGGTCTGTGTGCCGAGGTTTGCCCCATCCGCGACCGGAAGGACCCCAACCACAAGGCCCTGAACATGGTCGAGGCGGCTGAACTCCATGCGGCCGAACAGCCGCACTGGGACTTCTTCCTGAGCCTGCCCGATTTCGACCGGGCGCAACTCGAACCCAGCAAGATCAAGCACGCGATGCTGATGCAGCCGCTGTTCGAGTTCTCCGGAGCCTGCGTGGGCTGCGGTGAAACGCCTTACATCAAGCTCGCGACCCAATTGTTCGGGGATCGCATGCTGATCGCCAACGCCACCGGCTGCTCGTCCATCTATGGCGGTAACCTGCCGACCACACCCTACACCACCAACGCCCAGGGACGCGGTCCGAGCTGGAACAACTCGTTGTTCGAGGACAACGCCGAGTTCGGCCTGGGGATTCGCCTGGGCGTCGACAAGCAGGCCGCCCATGCCCGCGAACTGCTCACCCGGCTGTCGAGCCAGCTCGGCGAGACCCTGGTTCAAGGCTTGTTGACTGCCGATCAGACCACCGAGGCCGGGATCTTCGAGCAACGCGAACGGGTCGCGGCGCTGCGGGAGAAGCTCAAGGACATGACCGGCATGGAAGCACGGACCCTGGAAGGGATCTGCGGCCAATTGGTCAAGCGCAGCGTCTGGATCATCGGCGGCGACGGCTGGGCCTACGACATCGGCTACGGCGGCGTCGACCATGTGCTGTCCAGCGGACGCAACGTCAACCTGCTGATCCTCGACACCGAGGTCTATTCCAACACCGGCGGTCAACGCTCCAAGTCCACGCCGATGGGCGCGGTTGCCAAGTTCGCCGCCGGCGGCAAGGCGAGCTTCAAGAAAGACCTGGCGATGATGGCCATGGCCTATGAGAACGTCTATGTCGCGTCGGTCGCCTTCGGTGCCAAGGACGTACAAACCGTGCGCGCCTTCCTGGAGGCCGAGTCCTATGACGGCCCCTCGGTGATCATCTGCTATGCGCCCTGTATCGCCCACGGGGTGGACCTGTCGCACAACCTGCGGCAGCAGGACATGGCCGTGAATTCGGGACACTGGGGACTGTTCCGCTACGATCCGCGGCGCGCCGCCCAGGGTGAGAATCCGTTGCTGATCGACTCCAAGGCGCCCAGCATCCCCTACCGCGAGTTCGTGTCCAGCGAGACCCGCTTCAGCGTGCTGACCCGCACCCACCCCGACGATGCCGAGCGCTATCTGCAACTCGCCCAGCAGCATGTGCAGACGCGCTTTGAAATGTACGAGCAGCTGGCCCACCTGGCGGTCAAAAAAGCCCCGACGCCCGCGCCTGTTGCTGCACCGGCACCGGCGGCGAAGTAACTGCGAGGGGCGGGCGGGCATCGTCCGCGCCCGCCCCCGCATGGCTGATCAGACCAACGCGCATTCACGAATCACCGACGGAGTCCCCCATGGATCTCACGACCGACTATCTGGGCCTCAAGCTGAAGAACCCCCTCGTGCCCTCGGCCTCGCCGCTCACCCGCAGCATCGGCATGGCGCGGCGGCTGGAAGACAGCGGGGCCGCGGCCATCATCATGGCGTCCCTGTTCGAAGAAGCGATCACCGCGGATTCGGAAACCATGGTGCGCTTCCTGCACCATCAGGAGACCGGTTTCGCCGAGGCGGGCGGCGGCTTCATGCCGGCTCAAGGCGATTTCGCCAGCGCCCTGGACCAGTATCTGGATACCGTTCGCCGGCTCAAAGAGTCCCTGTCGATCCCGGTCATCGCGAGCCTCAACGGCGTGACCCCCGGCGGCTGGATCAAGCACGCGGCCGACTTGCAGCAGGCCGGCGCGGACGCGCTGGAACTCAACGTCTACTATGTCGCGGGCGACATCGGCCAGACCGGTGCCGAGGTCGAGGCACGCTATCTGGAACTGCTGCGCGCCTTGCGCGGCCACATCCAGATCCCGATCAACATGAAACTGTCCCCGACCTTCAGCTCGGTCGGCAACCTGGTCACCCAACTGGCGGCGGCCGGTGCCAACGGGGTGGCCCTGTTCAACCGCTTCTATCAGCCGGATATCGACATCGACGG
Source organism: Chromatiaceae bacterium (assembly GCA_013426805.1). Classification (GTDB taxonomy): domain Bacteria; phylum Pseudomonadota; class Gammaproteobacteria; order Chromatiales; family Chromatiaceae; genus Thiodictyon. The sequence continues at coordinate 5,527 of JACDZG010000084.1, read as the reverse complement.
GCTGCGGCTGCAATCGACCCTGAGGCCCTCCACCTCGGCCGAGATCCAATTGGCGATGCGCTGGATCGCCATCCTCTACGGGCGGATCGACGGCCTGTCGCTGGGCGCCACCGGCGGTGTCCATAACGCCGAGGACGCCATCAAGCTGCTGCTCGCGGGCGCCGACGTGGTGCACCTGTGCAGTGTCCTGCTGGAGAAGGGACCGGCTCATGTCGCGCCCATCCTGGCGGGCATGGAACACTGGATGGCGGAGCAAGGCTTCGAGTCGGTCGCCGATTTCCGCGGCCGGGTCAGTGCGCTGGCGGTCCCCAACCCGGCGCAATTCGAGCGTGCCAACTACATCAATGTCCTGGACAGCTACAGCGTCCCGGCGGGGGTGCGCGTCTGACCTGGGTTGCAGTGCACTAAGGCGATTTCCGAAGCACGTCGTACCACGCGAGATCGACCTCCGGTGACCCGGGCGACGCAACCGGAGGCCGACGCTTTAGCGGGCGGCGCCGCCGCGTCCGGCTGAAGCCTCGACCTCCGGTCTGTTGTGCGGGGGGCTGTAGGGGCGACTAAAGTCGCCCCTACACGTCGGCAGATCATTTCTCGGAAATCACCGAACCACGTTCGGACGCTCGGAGACCTGTAGGGTCCGCTGTGCGGACCGACGATCGTGCAGATTCCGCGATGGCCGGATTGATGACCAAGACCGTCACGCGGAAGGCGAGCGAAAAGACGAGCGAGAGGGTATAGGATTTGACAGAAATCTCCTTAGCTCTACGACGGGATGTCTCCGATGCAAATGCCAGGCGAGAGCACAACCTAGCGCTGGACATCAAAACCATGCATCGCCTATGGACAACGTACAGGCACAACATCTTTTCAGCAACCGTTAGCCAACCAGCGTATCTCTGTGCCTTTGCGGGACGGTGCGGACAACTGCTCTTGGAGTTTCTCAAATGATGACTATAATTGATTAACTAGCCGCAGGTTAGTTGTGCAAAATCGCAGGCAAATCGCTACTACCACCGACGGAGAATCTTATATCTGTGAGTTCTATGAGGATGATCTTGATGGAATAATTGAAGAGCTGGAGCTTGCGAAAAAGAAAATGGCATTGCTCAAGGAATGCTACACATTATGATAAGCGAAGAGATCTGGAAAAGGCCACTACGCTGGTTAAAGCGCTTTCGGACCCTTCGGATAAAATTAAACCGGAAGTCTTACAAGCGCTGATTTATTTCTGCATTGCCTTTACCGCCTTTCTGATCGTCAAAGCTGTATTGAGGTTTGTTATCGACCGTCGCGATCTAGACACAATCGAAAGAAACACTCAAATGCTCGGGCGTGTTAGCCAGGCTCTTGATCATGTCACCCATGCAATCCAGGGTTGCGGAAAACGAGGGGAAAACAAATGAGCATGGTTCTGTTGGCAGCGGCTGCTTTAGTAGGCGCCGTGGCTGCTATATTAAGCGAGCTTTCTCTACAGAAGAGCACGAAAGAAAATCGCCGTGAAATGCGCGCGGTTGAATCATCGATAAGCGATCTTGAACGAGCGCTATCATCTCCTGTGACGCATTCTACGGGAAGCGTCTTCCCGGCAGAGAAAATCACATTTAATGCTTACGCTTATAGTGTCCAAGATAGTCCCTTTCGGATGGGCGGGCTAAAGCTACCACCAACGAATCTTCTATGCGGCGCCGGTCGCGCTACGCCTCCCATCCTACCCACGCTGCCCGACTCAGCGGCAAAACACGCTTGCCCGGTATCGCTCGCGCGGCTATGCTCCGGAGCCTCTCCGATCCGGGTAGTTGAATTTCCTGGTCCATCGTATGCGTCGATTGATATTGATCGGGCTTGCGCTGCTGCTTGCGGGCTGCTCCGACACCAAACCCGGACTGGCGCTCGGCACCCTGGAGCGCGACCGCATCGCGCTCACCGCGACCGTCCCCGAGGTGATCGTTGCGCTGCCGGTGGCGGAGGGCACCCAGGTCACCGCGGGCACGGTACTGGTGCGGCTCGACGACCAACAGCAGCGCGCCGCGGTCGACCAAGCCAGGGCCCAGGTCGCGCAGGCCGAGGCCAAGCTGCTGCAACTGCGCAATGGCCCGCGCGCCCAGGACATCGCCGCCGCGCGCGCACAGATGGCCGGCCGCACGGCGGACCTGCGCGAGACGGAGATCACCTACGATCGCAATCGCGCGCTGCTCGACCGCAAGGCCGTCAGCCAGGCCGATGTCGATCGCTATCTCGCCCTGCGTGACGCTGCCGCCGCGCGGCTCGACGAGGCCAAATTCCATCTCGACGAACTGCTGGCCGGCACCCGCCCCGAGGAGATCGCCGCGGCCCAGGCGGCGCTCGAAGCCGCGCAGGCGCACTACGCCTACGAACAGGTGCTGTTGGCTGACCTGACGGTGGTCGCCACCCGCGACGGCTTGCTCGACAACCTGCCCTGGAACCTGGGCGAGCGCGTCGCGGTCGGCAGCCCGCTCGCCATCCTGCTGGCCGGCAAGACCCCCTATGCGCGCGTCTATGTCCCCGAGCCCTATCGGGTCAAAATCACCAAGGGGACCCGCCTCAAGGTCCATGTGGATGGCCTCGACCGGGTCTTCGAGGGCACCGTGCGCTGGATCAGCTCGGATCCGGCCTTCACCCCCTACTATGCCCTGAACGCGAGCGACCGCGCCCGCCTCATGTATCTGGCCCAGGTGGAACTGCCCGCGGACGCGGCCGAATTGCCCAATGGGGTCCCGGCCCAGGTGGAGATGCCGTGACCGAGCCGGTGATCGAGGTCCGCGGGCTGACCCGCCGGTTCGGCAGCTTGACCGCGGTCGCCGCCCTGGACCTGACCGTCGAGCCCCGAACCATCTACGGTTTTCTCGGCCCCAACGGCTCGGGCAAGACGACGACGGTGCGGATGCTCACCGGGCTCTTGACCCCCTCCGCGGGCCAGGTGCGGGTGCTGGGCCACGAACTCCCGCGCGATGCCGAGCGGCTCAAGCGCAGTATCGGCTACATGACCCAGAAGTTCTCGCTCTACGATGACCTGACCGTGGTGGAGAACCTGCGCTTCGTCAGCGCGGTCTATGGGCTGGGACGCCGCGCCGCCCGGCAACGCATCGAGGTCCTGCTGGCGACCTATGCCCTGGGCCCGCTGCGTGATCGCCGTGCCGGGCAGATGAGCGGCGGGCAGCGCCAACGCCTCGCCCTGGCCGCGGCGACCGTCCACGAGCCGCCGCTACTGTTCCTCGACGAGCCGACCTCGGCGGTCGATCCCCAAAATCGCCGCGACTTCTGGGAGCGGCTCTTCGACCTGGTGGACGCCGGGGCGACGATCCTGGTCTCGACTCATTACATGGACGAGGCCGAGCGCTGCCACCGGCTCGCGATCCTGAAGGACGGCCGCAAGTGTGCCGACGGCGCCCCGGCCGCGCTCATGGCGGCGATGGGCGCGCACGTGGTCGAGGTGGAGGGGTCGGACCTACGGGCCTTGAAACCGCAGCTCACCGCGCTGCCCGAGGTGGTCTCGGCGGCCCAGCTCGGCAGCCGGCTGCGCGTCCTGGTGCACGAGCGCATCCCCGATCCGGTGGCCTGGCTGCGCGCCCAACCCCTGAACCCCATGCCGACGCGCCTGGAGTCGGTCCACCCGAGCCTGGAGGATGTTTTCGTGACCAGTACCGGGGATGCGCGCGCATGAACGGCCTGCTGCTCTCGCTGCGCCGCATCCTGGTGATCCTGACCAAGGAACTGACCCAACTGCGGCGCGACCGCACCACCTTCGGCATGGTGGTCATGATCCCGCTGATCCAGCTCACGCTGTTCGGTTATGCGATCAATACCAATGTGCGCGACATTCCGGTCGCCCTGGTGGATCAGTCGAATACCGCCTTGAGCCAGGTGCTGGCGCAGACGGTCGAGGCGACGCAGGTGGTGCGCTTCACCGCGCGCTACGCCGAGGTCTCCGAGGCCCAGAGGGCCATCAGCGCCGGGCAGGTGCGGGCCGCGCTGATCATCCCGAGCGATGTGAGCCAGCGGGTCGCGCGCAACGCCAGCGCCAGCCCCCGGCTGGAGTCCCCGCCCGCGACCGACGAGCAGACCAGTCGCCCGGTCGCGCAATGGCTCGTCGATGGCTCGGATACCATGATCGCGGCGGCCATCAAGGGGCTGCGCGCGATGCCGCTGACGGAGCTGCTGCGCCGGCCCGCCAACCGCATGACCCCGACCTTCGAGGTAGCGCTCTTCTTCAATCCGGAGAGCCGCACGGCGATCAACATCGTCCCGGGGCTCGTCGCCGTCATCCTCACCATGACCATGGTGATGTTCACCTCGGCGGCGATCGTGCGCGAGAGCGAGCGCGGCAACATGGAGATGCTGATCAACACCCCGGTACGCCCGCTCGAGCTGATGCTCGGCAAGATCATCCCCTACATCGGCATCGGCCTGGTGCAGACCGCCATCATCCTGCTGTTGGGCCATCTGGTCTTCGCGGTGCCGCTCGACGGCTCGCTGGGCGCGCTCGCGGTCACCACACTCGCCTTCATCGGCGCCAGCCTCGCGCTCGGCCTGGTCCTGTCGACCATCGCGACCAGCCAACTGCAGGCGATGCAGATGACCGTGTTCATCCTGCTGCCCTCGATCCTGCTGTCCGGCTTCATGTTCCCGTACGAGGGTATGCCGGTGCCGGCGCAATACATCGCCGAAGTCCTGCCGGCGACCCATTTCATGCGGACGATCCGCGCCGTGGTGCTGCGCGGCGCCGGTTTGCACGAGGTCGCTTTCGACACCCTCTGGCTGGTCGGCTTCATGCTGGTCGGGCTGGTCGTTGCCTCGCTGCGGTTCAAGAAACGGCTGGATTGAAGGCGACGATTGGAAACGGGCGATCACCCTTCCCGGATAAGGGGCCAGGCTTTAAATCCTACCAAAGATCAAAGAAACTTTCTTCTCCTAAATGCTTTAGGTATCTTTCCACCAATACACTAAGAGGGCTTGGGATTCCTAAATTTATCCAGTCATCAATCCTGCCCAAATAGCAATACCGCTGTGCCAAAAAGGTTCTTTTCTCATTATCAGTCAATATAAACTGCATGTTTGGAGCCTTCGCAAAAAAACCTGTGCATTCGGAGTTTCATAAACCTCAAACCCTTCGGGAATTGATTTGCAAAGCTCGCCTTCTGGTTTCATTGAAAAATAATACTTATTGCTCCCGGTCTTTGCTTGCCCCCTGTGCAGGTAATATACTTTACCTTGAGCATTCGTATATTTCATAATCAAAAATCGACCTCAAATATATCGGGGACAGACCCTGAGGTATCCCCACGAAATCTCGCCTCAGATCAGCGGATGGTATAGCCACTTCGAACATGGCAACGATTCCGCGACTGGACTGCCCCCAACGTGCTGATCTGCCGATCAGGATCGAGGGGATACCGGTATTGATCATCGTTCCGGCCGTAGGATGTCCCGTGGTCGGAACTGTGATCAAGGCCCCACGAACTAAGCAACCAGCAAAGGCTGACCGGCAGCGATGGCCAATGCCCCGCCG
>JACDZG010000083.1 GCA_013426805.1 Chromatiaceae bacterium | reverse complement strand
CACAAACTTCGACCTGAAGCGCGGGGAGGGGCCGGTCTACTCTCCCGGACCGTCCGCGGCCGGCCCGGAACGATGATCAAGGCCGGACTGGGATTCGTGCCCGGTGCCTGTGCTGACTGTATCGACAGCAGGCGAGGCTGCAAAATCTCCGGCAAGAAAATGTGCCCAGGTCACGAGTACCGCGAAATAGAGGAACCCGACCGCCGGAACCCGTCTCGCCGCCGCGAGATACAGCCAGGGAATCAGGCAGAAGAAGGGGGTGGCCGAAACCGCTCCTGCATCCGGTAAGAATAGACGCGCGGCAATGTAGGGCAGCGGCGCAAGGGCCGCAGCAATAACTGCCGCACGGACATAGCGGCTGTCGTCTACACGCAGCAGTGCGGCGCCCAGCGCGGAAGCACCCCAGCCAGTCAGCACGATCGGCATCAACGACAAGGCGAAGCGAGCCGGAATATCGCCGTATCCACTCGAATGCCAGCCCCCGGGGATGGGGTATCCGAACCAGTTTAGCGTGAGCCAAAGCCCAGCCAGGCCGGTCATAGTCCATAGCATCCAGCGATGCACGGGCTGTCGGGCTTCCAGGGCATCGTCTCTCGTCCCGACAGATTCCCCTTGCCCGGGCTTCACGTCCTTCTTGTCGTCAATCCGGCCTCGATCGGATTGCCGATCATTCCCCAACACCATTGGGGGCTCGATAGGACCTGGGGCGAAGGTGCCCAACTGCGGCTGAAACGTTCCGGGCTAGCAGCTTTTCAGTTCAGGGGGTTGCGGACACCGCTAGAGCCTCGATGTCGTGTCATGGCGGGATTCGCAAACGCCTGATGGACCGCCATTGCGAGAATCGGCGCGGCGAGATCGATCCAGACGCCGTAGCGGAACCACCAGAAACTCACCGGCACAAGGATAAGGATGATCAGGGAGCCGGTCATCAGGGTCGCCCACCAGGAAGCGAAGCGGCTGAAGAACCAGGCCATCAGCAGGATCAGACCGGTCTCGGTCAGGAGCACTGACCGGGTCGATGGGCCGTGGATCTGGCCGAACTGGTTGAGCGACTTGGTCGCGTTCAACAGCACCAGGGCGCCGGGCATGGACCCTACCGGGGTCTCGTGCCGGTCGCGACTGGCATCGTAGGAGGCGCCGATGATCACGATGCGCCCGCGCACCGGCTCCGCCGAGGCACCCGGCAGGTGCTTGAGCAGCGCCGCCGCCGAGATACGTTCCAGCCCCGGCGATACCGTGCCCTCCCGCGGCGAGTTCGAGTAGGAATAGATAACGCGCTGGTCGACTCCGTGGGCGTCGAGCCGGATGCTACGGTCGCCATAGTTCAAGTGGTCGAGCCCACCGTGGTCTCCGCCCTCTGCCGCCGCGCAGTCATGGGGACCGGTTTCTGCCAATCGTCCCTGGACCTCCCGCCAGCCTTCCCGCCCCGCCCGCAGCAGCACATCGAGCAGCAGTTGCACCGACGGCAAGGCGGTCGGCTGTCCGTTCAGGCAACCTCGCTCGATCAGATGCCAGCGGCGCAGCCGCAAGTCCGAGCGGTCTTTGACATAGCGCGGATGGGCGAAATGCACCGCATCGGACAGGCTCCGGTCGTCGAAGAAGGTGCCGCGCCACTGAAGCGGCCCAGTCTCGCCAGGTGCCCTGGCCCGCGTCGTGCGCAGCAGGATCAGATCGGGTGCCTGGGATGGGTAACCTGTGATCAGCCCCGCTAGCGCCTGGTCGGCGGCGGCATCGGTCCCCGAACGGCTCAGGTCCACGTCCACCACGATGGCCCTGGCCCCGCCGGCGGTGGCATACCGGATGAGCTTGGCAAGTGGGTCGCGCGGGACATGGAAGGGCTCACCCCAGGCGTCGAAGCTCGCCTGATCCATGTCGAGCAAGGTGTAGCCCTGGCCCTTGGAGTCGTTCAGCCACCGGGTGTCGACCGGTAAGCGGTTCATCCAGTCCATCGCCAAGTCCTCGGTCGCTCGGACCGGGCCGAGCCCATGGCCGAGGTGGATCGCCACCGCAATCAGGGTGCCGATCAGGACGTTTTGGACGAAGTGCGGAAGCCGCACCCACAGTCCTGCGATCCATTTGCCGGAGCGTCCGCCGGCCCCGACCAGGGACAACATCAGCTTGCCGAGTCCGCGCAGCACCATCGGGATGACGAAGAACCAACGGATGAGGAACCTGAGATTCATGTGGAATCACTCCCTGCTGTGACCGACAGGCCTGTTACCGACAGGTCCGGGCAAGCAGCCCGGCCAGGAGTACCGCGTCCTGCGCCCGCGCGGCAAAGAGCACGGCCGCGTAGCGCCAGCCATCATCGCCCGCCAGGGCCGCGGCAACCAGCCGATCTTTGGCCCTGGAGGGCAGATCGCTGCCGCAGAGCGCTTGCGCCGATGCGGGCATGGCCTCGCCGGGGACCACCTGGAACTTAAACGGACTCCGGGCCGGTAACCCCGCACCATCGGTGATGGTGATTCGATAAGCGCCTTGGGGCAGCGACGGGGCGGCAAACAAGGCGGGGCTCGCGGGTGTCTCCATGCGCAGATCGATCGGATCGGCTCCGCCTTCCGGTCCGCGCAAGGTCAACCGAAAGGGTGCCTGCCCATTGGTCCAGAAGGCGCGGATCGCGAGCCCCTCGGGCACCAGGTTCTCGGTGTCGGCAAGGCAGCGGAACTGGGGTGCCACGGCGGGATCGCCGCGGGTGATGATCGCGACGACCTCTTGGGTGTCGCCGGCCAGCGCGCGATAGGCGTCCACGACACCCGCCAAGATGTTGCCGATCACGGTCGGCGCCTGGGTCTCGGTGACGCGGTAGGGCGAGTTGGTCTCATCGATCTGGATGTTCCCCCCACCCCCGCCGATCCGCACCTGGGTACCGGCCTTCAGGACGCGGATCTCGTCGCCGACCTGGAGGCTGGCGAAGGGCACCAGCGGCACCGCCTGCCCGGCGCGCACCAGCATCACGGTGCCGTCCGCCCCCTCGATATCCAAAATCCGCTGGTCGGCGAGGCCAGGGGTCGCGAACAAGAGCAGCAACAGACATGGGATGGAGTAGCGTGTCATGGTCAGTCTCCAGGGTGGTCACGGGTCAGCCTCACCAACAAGGATGCACCAGCGCGCGAATCGTCAGCCGCCGGGTAGGCGCTACAGCTCGTTTCGCATCGGTCGGGCGGCGGCCGCGATCAAGGTTCCGGCCGGGTGGACAAGCGCTAGCGCAGTCCACCGAATCCCGCGCCGTCGCTGGTGGACTACGCTGCGCTTGTCCACCCCACGGCCGGGGCGATGACCCAGGCCGATTCGTGCTAGGCTCGACCTCTGCGATTCCAAGACCGGACTCCTGCCGCCCATGTCCTCCATCGCTGCTACCGCACCCACGTCCCAGGTCCCGGCCCCGCCGCCCCGGCGGCTGCCCGCGGCGGATGCCACACCGCATTCCGCGGAGGGTCTCCTGGTCTCGGAGGCGATCTACTGGACCACCTATTACCTGGAGTCGGACCACCATTACGAGTGGAACAACGGCCGCCTGGAGGAGAAACCGGTGTCCGATTACGAGACCTTTCTGGTCTATGCCTGGTTCAGCGAACTGGTGCGGCACTTCCTGCGCACCCACCCCTGCGCGCAACTGGTCGGCTTGGAGATGGGTTTCCGATTGCCGCTGCCGAGCGGCACCGTCATCCGCAAGCCCGATTTCGGCGTGGTGCGCAACGACAATCCCCAGCCGCTGCTGCCCTTGGATTGCTCCTACCACGGGGTGTTCGACCTCTGTATCGAGGCCCTGTCCGACCAGGAGCGCAGCGGCATCGAGCGGGATACCGTCATCAAGAAGGCCGAATACGCTGCCGGGGGCGTGCCGGAGTATTACATCCTGCACAAGCATCCCGACCACCAGGCGTTCTACACCCGCACCGCCGCCGGGCTCTATACGCCCATCGCACCGCAGGCCGGGGTCATCTGCTCGCGGGTGCTGCCGGGGCTGCAATTCCGCCCGACCGACCTGGCGCGCCGACCGGAGTTGGAGACGCTGCGTGACGATCCGGTCTATGCCGACTTCGTCCTCCCCGGCTGGCGTGCGGATCGGGAGCGGGCCGAGACCGAGGCCAAGGCCAAACGTGAGGCCGTCAAGCGAGCCAACGCCGAGGCTCAGGCCAAACGCAAGGCCGTGAAGCGGGCCAATGCCGAGGCGCGGCGGGCCGATGCCGAGGCGCGGCGGGCCGATGCCGAGGCTCAGGCCAAACGCGAGGCCGAGAAGCGGGCCGACGCCGAGGCCCAGGCACGGCAGCGCCTGGAGCACGACCTGGCGGCCCTGCAGGCACGCCTCGCGCAGGATCAGTCCGACGGCTGAGCCGCCCCAAAACGCCAAGCTCGCCAAGGCGTGTCACGCTTAGGGTGGACCAGCGCAGCGCAGTCCACCAGCGGCGACGCGGGGTTCGGTGGCCTGCGCTCGCGCTTGTCCACCCTGGCGGCCACGGCGGACCGTCGCTTGCCCTTGCGGCCGGCACGACCCTATAGTGCCGCACAGCGACCTCACCGAAGAGCCCCGGCATGGCCGACGACTACGACAGCCCGTGGAAGGAGATCTTGGAGCGGTACTTTCCCGACTTCATGGCCTTGTTCTTCCCGCACGCCGCGGCGCAGATCGACTGGTCGCGCGGCTACGGGACGCTCGACTATGCGACCCGTCGGGCGACGCTGGAGTCCGACGACAACCCCTTTGCGACCATCGTGCTGGCGCACCTGGCGGCCCAGGCGACGCGCCACGATCCCAAGGCCCGGCTGGGGGACAAGCTGGCGTTGACGCGACGGCTCTACGAGCGGGGTTTCCCGCGCCAACGCATCATCGACCTGTATCGTTTCCTGGACTGGCTGCTGCGGCTCCCGGACGATTTGGAACTGCAATAGTCCGACGCGATCTTCGCGATCGAGGAGGGTTTGAAGATGCCGTATCTGAGCTATGTAGAGCGCCGCGGCGAGGTCCGCGGCGCCGCAGTGTTGCTGCGCGGGCAGTTGGATGAGTGCTTCGGGGAGCTGCCGACAGCCGTCGTCGAACGTCTGGAGCAGGCCGACGGCGAGCGCCTGCTGGCCTGGAGTCGGCGCGTGCTGAGGGCCCGGACCATCGATGAGGTGTTCGCCGCCGAAGAGGGCTGAAGACGGCGCCGGATCGGCGCGGGTGCTGAAGGACATCCGCGTCCCTCGTGTCGGCGGGACATGGCGTTTGATGGAACGGGTCGGCCGGTCGGACCCGACAGCGACGAGACTCACAGCCAGTTCCCCATCAGGATGAACGGCGCCCAGTAATAGGGATGCGCGTAGGTCTTGGGTGTCTGGCCCCGGTTGCGGCCCTGCGGGTCCGCGGCGCCCGTCTGGCTGGCCGCCGGTCCGTCATCCACCCAGCCGCGGGTCCCCGATTGCGGCGGGACCGCGGTCGTGTGCATCAGCGCCAACTGCGCCTGACGCAGGGCCTCGGCCTTGGTCAGACCCTGCTTGGCGCGCAGACGATAGAGCGACTGCATGAAGAGGCCGGTGCTGGCGTCCGCCACCGGCCAGAGGGTGGCGATGACGCCCTTGGCGCCCTTCTCCTGCACCAGTGTACCGAGGCCCTCGATCTCGCGCCCGGCGTGGGCGCTCAAGCTCACCGCCGTATCGCAGGCGGACAGGGTCGCCAGGTCCACGCCCGTGAAGCGGTGGCGGCGCAGCTCCCGCAAGGTCAGGGTGCCGCCGTCGCCGAGCACCAGGAAGGAGTCGTCGTCACCGGACTCCAGGGCGAAATGGGTGGCCAGATGCACCACCGGGAAGCGGCGCTGGCCCAAGACCCCGGTCAGGGCCTCCGCGGTGAAGGCCGGGTCCAGGTAGATCTGGCCCGGCAGGCTCCCGTCCGGGTCATCCGGGGAGCGTCGCACGATCCCTTCCAACTCCCTGGGCACCGCCGGCAGAGCGTCGAAATCCCGCCGGTTGGGGCCGACCTGCCCGTGGGGGACGCTGACGCCAAATCCGGCCAACCGCCATTCGGGGGCCGGCACGTCATCCAGGTTATGGTCCATCACCGCGGTGTAGACCGCGAGACCGTAGCGCTCGGTCAACCAGCGCTCGCCGTCGTAGAGGGCGGCGAGGGGCAGATAGCGCAGGGTGCCGTCCAGATAGACCATCAGCATGTCGATGCCGGCCGCTTCGAGATCCCCGGCGATGGGGGCGATGAGCAGGTCGTAGAGCCTGCGGGCCTGGGGCCTGGGGTCGAGCCTGGGGTTGCGCAGCGGCCCGCTCGCCTCGTCGCGGAATGCCTGGATGGCCGCGTTCAGGTCCTTTTCGGTCACATCAACCGCCACCGCCCGGGAGACCTCTCCTTGGGTGAGCAGGATGTGCAGCCGCTCCGGCATCGCCAGATACTGCACCAGGGCGACGCGCCGACCGCTGGCGGTCTCCAGGGTCTCCAAGAGCCCCACCCACTCGCTGCCCGCCTTGGCGATGCGCGTATCCAGCTCCTTCTCGCGCTGCTTGGCGAGATCCTTGGCACGGGCCTCGAAGACCTCCCGCACCGCTTCCAGCGCCCGCTCGAAGACGTCGGTCGCCGTCGCCTTGCGCTTGACAAGCTCAGCGATGCGCGCCTTCTCCTCGGGGGTGGGGACCTTAAGTCGGCGCAGGTTCCGAAGCTCCGCTCCCAGCTTGGCCAGCTCGGCGCCTGGGCCGTCCAGGCGGGCCTTTTGTTCCCCCTCCAGATCGTTGAGCGGGATTTCGCCGCGCGGGTCCTCGGTCGCGTCCCGGCGGATGAACTCGAAATACTCGGCCTCTTTGAGCATCCGCAGCACTTGCTGGGCCTCTGTCAGGCGGCCCTCCGCGATGAGACGGTCGGCGAGTTCCCGATAGTCATCCTCGTTCTTCTTCACGAACGCGGTCTGCACTGCTTGATCGTTTGGTGTCAGGTTTCGGCGGAGCGACTGGAGCGTGTTAACCACCTGCTTCCCAAAAAAAATCGCAGCCCCGGCGTTACCCTTTGCCGAGTTGATCTCCGCAAGCACCCACTGCATGATCATCCGGAGTTGCGGCTCCTCAGAGCCCAGTGCGACGGGCACGCCCACCCGAATCAGTTCCTCGGCTTCCCCGATACGCTCGGTCTTCGCGCACAAATAGGCTAATACCGCCAAAGTGGCTACGATGATCGGGTGATCCGACGGCAAGGTGTTCCGATATACTTCCAACGCCTTATGCAATAGAGGCTCTGCCTCGGCATAGTTCTCTTCCATTGCAAGCAGCGCACCAAGAGCCAACGTGGCGGCGGCAATGTCAGAATGCCCCGCGGGCAGCGCCGCTACCATGCTCGCGAGCGCTGAGCGCGTCTGCGCTTGGGCTTCACCGATCCCCATAGTCTTATAGAGCATCAATGCAGGGCTTACCTTCGCTAAGACTTCTATCCCTTTTAGCTGAAAATCGACGGATCGGAGAATCTGCAATCCCTCTCGTAATAGCGATTCGGCTTCCTCGTCCCGCCCGGTCTCCGAGAGATGGTCGCTAAGTGTGATAAGTGCCACGCCGATCATAAAATGATCCTTCGGCAGCGAGGCACGCAGATTTCCCAATGCCTCACGGGCCAAGCGCTCCGACTCGGCGTAGCGCCCCGTATCCTTTAGCACATCCGCCAACGACACCAGACTTAGCCCTATCGCAAGACTGTTGTCTGGCAATGCTGAGCGCGTCATCGCCAATGCCTCACGCAACGAAGACTCCGCTTCCGCGTGACGGCCCCATTGGTACAGAAGCCTTCCTAATTGGATCTGTCTCCACATGACGTTCCAATTGCCCTCGGGGAATGCCCTACGTTCGATGTCGAGCGCTTCCCTTAATAACGATTCCGCTTCTTGATAGCGATTCCGACCGAGCAAGAACCACCCATAATCGCCGAGCGTTGTAGCGATATTCGGATGCCCGGCGGGCAAGCCGGCACGGCGTATCGCCAGTGCCTCGCGGTAGAGCGTGTCGGCCTCGCCATCGCGTCCGGTGGATTCCACAACGTCGGCAAGGCCAGTCAGCGTTGCGGCGACGTCAGGATGATTCCGTGGGAGGCTTGTCCGTTGGATATCGAGCGCTTCCCGATACATGGCATCCGCCTCCCGGTAGCGTCCGGTCAGTTGGAGAAGGGAAGCGAGTGTTTGCAGCGGGTCAATATTATCCAGATTCTTGCTCGGAAAGGCCGCGCGGCTGATCGCCAACGCCTCGCGCAGTGCTGTCTCTCCCGCTTTGAAGCGACCCTCTAACAGCAGGAGATTCCCCATCTCATTCAGCGTGCGGCCTAGATCCGGATGGTTTTTCCGCAATGACTTGCGCTGAATCGCCAACGCTTCGCGGATTGATCGTTCGCCCTCTTTGACATCGCCTTGCCCCCCTGTCAGCCGCCCTAGGACACTCAAGCTGGCCGCAATGTCGGGGTGCGTGCCGGGCAAGGTGGCGCGGCGTGCGGCCAGAACTTGGCGCGCAAGGGACTGGGCTGCGGCGTAGTCGCCCTTCGCGACAAGGGCGCCAATAAGCCTATTTTTCACGACCAAGGGCTTTGGGTCGCTTTTTGGGAGGCTTTGTTCAAGCATTGTGAGCGCTTCTCGCTGCATCGATTCGCCTTCGGCGTACCGCCCAGTCTTTATCAGCACCAGTCCGAGAAGAGAGAGACTCTCGGCGATATCGGAGTCGTTTTTCGGCAGTGCCGCTCGCTGCATACGGAGGGCATCCCGATGCCGGGACTCCGCCTCCTCATAGCGGCCGAGCTCCGTGAGCACAACCCCTAAACTGTTAAGTCCGAGTGCAATCGCGGGATGTTCCGGCGGCAACTCTAATCGATAGATGGCCAAGCGCGCCGTGACGAGTGGCTCGGCCTCCTGGTAGCGGCCAAGGTCCATCAGCAGGAATGCGACCGTGCCCATCGCATCGGCTTCGGCGAGGGTCGCTTCGCCAAGAAGAAAGCGTGTTTGCTCAAGCGCCTTCCGTGCCATGGAAAGCGCCTTTGAGTGTCGGCCCTTTTCCTCCAACGTGGCGATCTGCCGGTTCATTTCACGCACGTGCTGCCAGTCCCGCCAATCCCTTGCCAGAGTCAACCGTTCTGCGCGGCTAGCATCGGCTTGCCAGCCTCGGTCGATGAAGAAATCGAAATCAATGAGCGAGCCCTTAAGAGTCGTCTCATCGTCGATGAAGGGAATAGCACGACGATACCATTTCCTGGCCGCCCTGGGATTTCCTTCCAGCAAATCGACGTGACCCAGGTTGGCGGCCCAGACGAAGTTTCCTGGGGCAATGGATTGGGCTTTTGCCGCGGCCGTTCGCGCAGCGGCGGGTTCACCTGTGATGATTAAGCAGGCACTAAGCTGACCCCAGGCATCGGCATGGTCTGGGGCCAGATCGACGGTTCGCCTGAAGTCGCGGATGGCGGCAACCCAATCCCGTCGATCAAGATAGGCGGTAGCCCTGAGATAGATCGCATCCGCATCGTTCGGGAAGCGGGCAATGATGTCGTTCATCAAGTCGAGCGCCCGATCATGGTCGCCCGACTTCCACAGGGAGAGCGCACGTGCGCGCATCGGCGTGGAATCGGACGTCGTTGCTGCATCGGGACTTGCGCTTACGGTGTGGCTCGTTTTTTGGGACTCTGCCGCAGGGGTTGACGCACTCTGGCGCGCCGGACAGTCGATGGGCGCGACTAATAGAGGCACGGCTAGGCTCACGGCTTGCCAAAAGGCGTCTTGGGGCTTGCGAGTTACAGCAGGCATTTCTATTCTTCCTATGGTCAGTCGATCCGAAACGGAGTGTCCTCGTGGCGAAGGCTAGGCCCGGCATGAATCGGGCCAGTCGATGGCCGGACTTGGCGCTTGGGGAATTCCGCGTCCAAATTGTCCTTTATCGACGGCCGGAACCAACGGATTTGTCGCCCCGTCCCGGACCGGGCCAGTTTCCGTGCCCCTTGCCTGACCGAGCCGCCCGCCGCCCCCAGCCCCGGTCACACCAGCCCCTAACCCTCGTCGTCGAAGATGTCGCTGATGTCCAGATCGTCGCTGCCGGACCGCCAGTCGGCCAGGGGCCCCAGGTCTTTCCGCGTCACGAAGCTCCTGCTTTCTCGCTCCCACGCCAGCGTAGGAACCAGTGCGCGTGATGGCATCGCTGGCCCGCGACGGGGCTATCGGGCGGCCTGTAGGCTTGCGTCCATGCAACCATTGCACTAACCTCCGCCCACTGGCCGATCGATTCGAGGAGCTTGCGCAATGAGCAAAGATCATTTCCAGCTCACCAGGGTTGCCGCGCTGCCGGACTACCGCCTGCGTTTGAGCTATGCCGATGGACACTCCTTCGAGGTCGATCTGCGTGAGTGGATCGCGACCACGGTCCCGCTACGCCCGCTCCAAGACGCCGCGCTCTTCGCCCAGGCCAAGGTCGGCTTTGCCGGAAGGACGGTGGAGTGGAGCGAGGACACGCTTGATCTCGGCGCCGACAACTTGCGCAACCTCGCCGTTGAACAAGCGGGCGGGATCGGCCACGAACGCATCTGGAACTGGCTGCACGCGACGGGCATGACCCCGGACCAGGCCGCCCGCGCACTCGGCATCTCGCGGCGGATGCTGATCTATTACCGCGACGGAGAGAAGCCGATCCCGCGTGCGATCTGGCTCGCCTGCCTCGGCTGGGAGGCCGTGCGCCCCACGGACGACAGCCTGCCCCGGAACATCCCCACGGCACGGGAATACGCCGCGCTGCATACCTGAGCCGGCTGGTGGATGCCGGGGAGCGGCCAACGTCGAGCCTGGCACGGCACCCACTCACTGCACTGCCTCGCGGCCGTCCAACCGCCAGCGATAGATCGAAACGCTGGCCCGGCGATTGAGCGGGTCCAGCCCGCCGCGGGTGCCCCCGATACCGAAACCGGCCGCCTCGAACAGCCCGATAAGCCCAGTCCCGTCGGCGGCCCGCGTCTCACCCGAGCGCGTCGGCGGCAGGGTCGGCTGGGCCAGGAACCCAAGGTCGAGCGGCTGGCGTTGGGGGCTGTGCTCGATGGCGATGACGATGAGTTGCTCCTGGCCAAGTGTATCGGCCTCGAACCTCCTGCGGACGGTCGCCATCGAATGACCGGGCTCGAGTGTCATCGGCCCTTCCTCGCCGCTGGGATGCACCGGGTGGATGCCGTAGCGGCCGTCCACGAAAAAGATGTTGATGTCCATCGGGGCCTCGCCGACGTTCTCGATGTCGAGACAGGCGCGGTCGCCGATCGACGGCGTGGCGATGCCATCGGGCATCAAGGGCTTGGCCCCGCGGTCGCAATCATCGTCCGACCCCTTGGGCCGGATGCGCAGGTCTACTTTCAATTTCTCGCCAGCCGAGGCGCTCGCCAGCCGTTCGGCGACGCGGTTCAGGTTCAGGACCTTGGCGATGCGCTGGAGGGTGTCGGCGAGCGTGGTTCCAAGCTCGGCGGAGGGGCGGTCCAGTCCGATGGAGATGGTCCGCTGCGGCCCGTCGCAACGGATACCGCCATCGCCCTGGGCTACCCACAGCAGTGCGGTGCGTCCCGCCGCGGTCCCTTCGTCGACCAGGCGTTGGGCGCTGTCGTGCGGGGTGAACCCGAGCCGGATCTCGGCGGCCTCGCCGGGTGCGACCCAGCGCAGTCGAATACCCTCGGCGACCGGTTGCGCCGCGAGTCGCTCGATGCGCTCGGCGGCGGCGCGCTCCGCCGCGTCGGCCTCCGCGGGCAGGGCCGGGCGGGCGACCCGGACCTCGAAGTCGATCGCCTGGTGGACGAGGCGCGCGTAGGCGTCCGCCGGGATCGCGCCGGTCTCCAGGGCCGGTTTGCCGTCGGCGGCGATGGTGCGCAACTCCGCGCTCAGGTCCTGGGCGCTGCCGACCTCCGCGATGCCGAGCGCCTGGGCGGTCGCGTCATCGGGCTTGGCGAGCAGGGCCAGGCGCGAGCCCGGACCGATCTGGGCGAGGCGGCCGACCGGGATGTGGAGGCCGGCTGGGTAGGTCTTCTTGATGATCGGCCATTGCAGCGCTGGTTCAACGGCGCCGTGCGTCGCGCTGCCGAGGACCGGTGCGTCGAGCCCGGGGCCGTCGAACAGCGGATTCGGCGCCTGTCGGTCGGTGTAGCCCTGGCGTATCCGCTCGCCGAGGCGACGGTAGCTGGTTGGCCTGGCGGCCTGGTGGCTCGCGGCCAATGCCTCGCCCAAGCGGCGGGTCAGCAGGCCGTACCAGCGGGCGTCGGGCGCTTGATCCTCCGGCTCGGACTCGCCGGCGCGGGCCGCGTAGAAGGCGACATAGCCGCCGGCCGACCCTGCGTCCTGGTTCGCGCCGCCACGGGCCGCCCCGGTGGGCGCCGGGACATCGACGTTGAATGACCCGGCCTGCCAGGTGTCGAGCGACTGGCCCGCTCCGTCCGCTCCGCCGGACGCCGTTGGAACTCCGAGCACCGCCGCCGCGATGCCTCGATACCGGACCTGATTCGGCGGCGCACCGCGCACGATGGTTCCGGCGGTGCAGGTGTCGGCCACCATCCAGACGAAGACACCCTTGGCCACCAGGCGGTCGATCAGCACGCCCAGTTCGTCATCGACAATGCCGTTCTCGATCCGCCCTTCTTTGGCATCCCAGCCGGTGATGTCGCGCGGCAGGAAAACCTCGTCCTGCCCATCCGGCTCGTGGTCGGTGTCGTGCGGGCCATTGGGTTGCTGGCTGGCGTGGCCGGACAGGTGCAGGTACAACCGGTCGCCCTCCCCAAGGCGTTTTGCCAGGTCATCGAGCGCACCGAGGATGACGGCGCGGGTCGGCAGCCCGGCACCCGCGACGCCATCGGCCAGGATGCGGACGTGCGCCGGGTCCAGACCGCGCTGCACCAGCACCTCCTTCATCAGCATCACGTCGTTGCGCGGGCCGCGCAGTTGGTAGTCCTCGCCCAAAGCCGGGTATTCTGAGACGCCGACCAGCAGGGCTTCATCGCGGGCCCGGGCCGATGCAGCCAAGAACATGAAGGACATGACGGCGAGCAGCGCACGCGCAGCGCGCGATGGGGTGCGGGGGGTCATCATCGATCTCCGTGCCGGATGCCTAGTTGGGTGGTTGAGCGGTCTCCAGACGAACCCATCCGGTCGGGGGGATCGGGATGGACTCCGCACTCAGCCATTCCGATGCGTCGGCGCGGGCGGCATCAGGCACATAAAAGTCCAGGCGCCAGGCGCCCTCGGTCTCGCGCAGGCGATAGGGCAGACGGTGCGCTTGCAGCCGCTGGATCAGGCGCGCGATCTGCTTGGGGTCCGTCCCAATCCTCTGCCGGTCGCCCGGGCCGGAGCGCAGGCGCGGGGCCTCGTCGAAGTTGTCGGACTGATAGGGAACCAGTGCCGGATACTCCGGACCGCCGATGAAGGCCGGGATCACCAGCGCCAGGACTAGGGTAGCGGCCGCCGCGAGGCCGCCGGTCCAACCGATCCAGGATGGTTTCAGCCGTCGACCCGAAAACCGCACCAGACGCCCATCGGCTGGTGCTTCGTCGAGCAGGCCCTCGCGGCACAGTCGCTCGATCAGCGCGTCCAGTCGCGGGTCCGCGGCCCACTCGTCGGGCAAGGATGCTCGACCGATCGGGACCTGGGCCTCGGCGCGCAGCACCGCCCGGATGGCCGCGATCTCGGGGTCGTCTCGGGTCTCTCGCGCGCCCCGGCCCGCCAGCGCCTCCACCCATGCGTCGATGTCGCGATGCTTGCCGGTCATGGTGCCGCGCCCTCCAGTAACCCCCGGCAGGGTTCAATGAAGGGAGCAAGGCGCTTGCGTGCCTGGGACAGATACTCGCGGGTCGCGCCAACCGTGCGGCCCAGGTGCTTCGCCACCTCGGCGATGCCCCATTCGTACTGGACGATCAGGCGCAGGGCCTGGGCCTGATCGCGAAACTGGTGCTCGAACCGGCGCAGGGCCGCACGGACGCAATCGATCAACTCGGCCGCGTCCCGTGAGTCATCGTCCGAGCCGACCCGCAGCATCGCCAGGGTTTCGGGTTCCTCCGGGTCCTCGCGCCGCTCGGCGGCGCGCCAGTACATGCGCATCTCGTTGCGGGCGATGGCCCAGGCCCAGGCCCGCAACGGGCTCTCGCCACGGTAACCGCCGATACCGCGCAACAGGTGGACGAAGGTCTCGTGCAGCAGGTCCTCCGCCGCCTTGTCGTCGAGCCCTTTGCGGCGGAAAAAGGCCCGCATGGGTAACGATAGTTCACCGTACAGGCGCTTGACGGCCTGCGCACGCCGGTTGCCCCCGGCCTTCAGGTCGGCGACCAGGGGTTCGTCATCCGGCTCGTCGGCCATTGCCCTGCTTCCTCTTGGGAGTGGCGGTTTCAGTCAGTGAAAGAGGTTACAACCAGTTGCCCATCAGGACAAATGGGACCCAATAGTAGGGATGGGCGTAGCGTCCCGTCGCTTGACCAGGGTCGCCGCTGGCCGCGCCCTCTGGCTTGGACTCCCCGCCGTCTGGAACCCAATCGCGTTTCGGTTCGCCGCGGGTGGCGCTCGTTTGGGCCAGATCGCTGCCCATCAGCGCGAGCTGCGCCTGTTGCAGTGCCTGGGCCTTGGTCAGCTCGGGCCGCTCACTACGTAGGCGGTAAAAGGTCTGCATCAGTTGGCCCGTGCTGGCATCCGCAACCGTCCACAGGCTGGCAAGCACGCCACGCGCGCCCTGGTGCTGCATGACGCTGCCCATACCCTCGATCTCAGCGCCCTGCGCGTCGGCCCCACCGAGCGCGGTGTTGCAGGCGGAAAGGGTGACGAGATCCACGTGGAGCAGTTGGAGCCCCGCCTCGCGCAGCGTCCGTAGACTCAGCAGCTCGCCGGTGCCGAGCAGCAGGCTCGACTGGCTGTCGTCGCCGGGCTTGAGGGCGAAGTGGGTGGCGATATGCAGGATCGAGTAGTCGTCGGCAGCGCTCCGGTACAGGGCCTTCCGGGTGAAATCGGGATCGAGATAGACCTTGCCGGGTAGGACCCCGGTAGGACTCTCGGGACCAAGCACAATGCCTGTCAGCTCTCCTCGCACGGCGGGCAGCGCCGCGTAACCAGGATGGGCCTTGCTGGTACCCAGGCCAGCGACGCGCCAGTGGGTGTCCTTCAGCGCTTCACGCCGTTCCGAGGCCGCGGTGTAATACACCAGGGGCCAGCGCTCGGCGAGCCAGTGCTTGCCGTCGTACAGGGCAGCGAATGGGATATAGCGCAGGCGCCCGTCCAGGTATACCAGCACGGTTTGCAGTTTGGCGGCTTCGATCTTGTCGGCCAGAGGGGCGACCAGACGGTTGTAGAGGGCCTGCGCGGGCGCCTTGACCTCGCTGGTTGGTGCGGTGAGGGCCTGACGCAGGGCGTCGATCTCGGCGTTGAGCGTCGGACTATCGACCGTTTCGATGGCCTGCTCCCAACCGTCCGGGGTCGTCAGCAGGATGCGGACCTTGTCCGGCAGGGCGATGAACTGGAGTAGCCCGGTCCGGGAACCGCTCCGAGCCGACAGGTCGGCGAGCAGGGCGCGCTTGTTGCCGGGGAGCCTGACCATCTGGGCCGCGAGGTTCGCCTGCGCCTTGGGGGCCTGCTTGGCGAAGCGGGTAACCAAGTCATCGAGGGTCTTTTTGAGCTGGATCGCAAGCCGGTCGCGCTGCGACTGCAAGTCCAGCAGGCGGGCCTGCTCCGCTTCGGTCCGGGCCTCCGGTTTGATTCGTTCGAGGTCTGCGAGTTGCTCACCGATCTGCTTCAACTCGCACGCCACCCTATCGAAGCCTTGTTGCCAGTCCATCTCCCGCGCATTGAGCGCGACCCGGGTCCGGCGCGCGTCGAAACCTTCGGCTCCCTTGATGTAGTCGTAGAACTCGTTCTCCTTCAGCATGTCGAGAACTTGCTGGGCGTCCGCTAAGCGGCCCTGGGCGGCCAGCCGGTCCGCGAGGTTGCGGTATACCGAAGCCCTGCTCTGCCCGAAGACCCCGGGGGCCTGGAGAAAGCTGCTCTGCAAGGGTTGATCGAGTCCGCTGTTGACCGCGCGTATCGTCTGCAAGATATTGACCGCATTCTTGCCGGCGAGGATGGCAGGACCCGATTGGCCACGGTTGGTCCAAAGATCGCTCAACGAGCTCCAATAACCAGCCAAGGCGTCTGTGTTGCCGATCGTGGCTTCGACCGCCAGCGCCTGCTTG
The DNA here is from genome assembly GCA_013426805.1 of Chromatiaceae bacterium. Lineage (GTDB taxonomy): Bacteria > Pseudomonadota > Gammaproteobacteria > Chromatiales > Chromatiaceae > Thiodictyon. The sequence goes on along the minus strand of JACDZG010000083.1, from coordinate 18,082 downwards.
TAGTCCCCGATTGCCTCGTCGTTATTGCCTTGCTTGTCCCTTACCCTGGCGAGGTGGGCCAGGTTCCTTGACTCGCCAGCGCGAGATCCGATGGTCTGCGCGATCGCCAGCGACTGCGCGTAGAGTTCACTGGCCTCCTGATACTGTCCGAGACCGACGTGTGCTACTCCCATGTTGTGAAGGACCGCCGCCTCCGTCCCACGGTCGCCGATATCACGCACAATAGCCAGTGCCCGCTCGCCCTGTGCCAGCGCGTCCTGGTGCTGGCCGAGAAAGGAATCGATGAGCCCGAGATTGGCTAGCATCCTCCCTTCGCTTGCGCGGTTGCGGGTCTGTCGAGCGATGGCGAGCGCCCGCTCGTACCGGTCACGCGCATCCTGATAACGACCCAAGTGGTGGTAAACGGTACCCAGGTTTCCGGTAGTGCTTCCTTCCACTGAAAGATCGCTAAGCTCCCGAGTGACAGCGAGCATCTGTTCAAGTCTGCACAGCGCCTCCTGATAGTGGCCAAGCTCCATCTGAATGCCGCCGATGATGCCTAAGGCCGTCGCTTCGCCCACGCGATAATTAATCAAACGGGACATAGCGAGTGCTTGCTCCTCGCGTGCCAACGCATCCTGGTATCGATTTAACCTGAAATAGTCAAGCCCAAGATTGCTGAGGGCCTCCGCTTCGATTTCCTGGTCACCGATTGCGCGCGCGATGGCAAGCGCCTGCTCATCATCACGCACCGCATCGTGATAACGGCCGACATTCTGATAAATGACGGCAATCACCATGAGGGTCTGCGCCTCGGCGCGGCGATCATGGGTTTCGCGGAAGACAACGAGCGCCTTATCGAGCGTGGCCAGGGCTTCGGTATAATATCCATGTCTCACACCAAGGGTTCCCAGAATCTTAAGCACCATTGCGAATTCCTTCGGATTATCGCTGATGCTAAGCCCGGTCAGCGCGCGTTTGGCATCACTAAGCGCCTGATCATAATTTCCAAGTGCCTCGTCGAGCACCGCGATCAACACCAAGAACATGGATTGGAAGAAGCGATTTCCCTGCTCCTCAGCGAGCGCAAGACCCTCTTGGCAGTACGCCATTGCCTCTGCATAGCGGCCCGGACTCATGGCCGTCGTGCAAGCATTAACATGTGCCTGGAGACGATCCATTGCAGCCTCAAAGGCAGACGGCGCCAGATCGGTAACGGCTACGTCGAGCGGCCCGCCCTGGAGCGGTAATTCAATGACTTCACCGTGACGCAGCAGGCGTACCACCATCGCCCGCTCCACGGGCGCTGCCTTGCTCAGCGCGATGAGTTGTCTTGCCGAGTCCAGCGCCGCGTCGCCATAGGTGATCAGGATATCGCCAGAGGCGAACCCGGCCGCCACGCCACGGCTGCCCGGCCCCACCGCCGTCACGAGTAACCCTTGGGACTTGCCGAACAACTCGGGGCGCTCCTTCCTCAATGCACGGGCTGCCTCGCGTAGCGTCGAGAGCGACTTCGACGTCGCCGCCGGGACGCCCGCGGTCGTCGGATTGATCGAAGCAATGCGCGCCAACACGCGCGCCAGTTCTGCCTGGGTTTTCGGATCGGCAATTTCGCGAGCGATGGCTTGTGCCTGTTGCGCATGGCTCACTGCGTCATCGTGCTGCCCGAGGGATTCGTGGATCTCGGCAACAAGGCCATGAGTTAGTACCTGGACCCCTGGATTCTTTACTGACTCGGCAAGTGACAGAAGCTCCTTTGCCGCAGCCAGTGCATCGCCGCTGCGTCCCTGCGCGAAAGCGGTAAGGAGATCGCCGGTAAGCGCCTTAATCCGCGGCTGCGCAAGCTCCGCGGGAGACGGCACTAGGTCGTGAATGACCACGCCGAGCCTCCCGCCGTGAATCGGAATGTCCATCGCGTCACCATGACGCACCAACCTCAACGCAAGTGTCTGCTCGCCGGGAGTTGCGCCGGTCAAAGCGACGAGTTGACTCACCGAATCGAGCGCGGCCTCACCATAGCCGATCAGGATGTCGCCAGGCGCAAGCCCCGCCGCGGCACCCTGGCTTCCGGGCACCACCTCGATTACCAGCACGCCTTGGGACTTGCCGAACAGCTCGGGTCGGGTGTTCTTCAGCCCGCGGGCGGCGTCCAGTAATCTCGCAGTCGCATCCGAAGCGGCAACGGCGGGGCCATTCGGGCTTGCGGTCTGCGCTATTGCGGTGGCTTCGAGCGCCTCGGTCGGTGCCAGTGTCGATAACCCAAACAGGGCAATAAACAGGATCGTGAGCAGACGGCGAACTGTGTGCATGCGCGAGTATCCCACTGTTGAGTCAAATAAGTGGACAAGAACGCGAGTCGGCCATGCCGCGACCCTCCCGAACATCTCGTAGCCACGTTTACTATCAACGTCGTCGAGGCTGAACCGCATCGCTGTTCATCAGTCGGCCTCCCTCGCTCAGCGATTTGCACGGTGGGCCGACACCGGGTTCGATGCACTCCCCGTGGTGCCGTCAGGAGGCTTGTGCAAGCTACTCATCGGAGTATCCTCAATCTGTTACGTCAGACCGTGCCGCCCTCTTGGCCTCGCTGCAGAACATCGTTACAGTCTTCGGCAACTGGTGCTCGAACCGGCGCAGGGCCGCGCGGACGCAATCGATCAACTCGGCCGCGTCGCGCGAGTCATCGTCCGAGCCGACCCGCACCATCGCCAGGGTCTCGGGCTCCTCCGGGTCCTCGCGCCGCTCGGCGGCGCGCCAGTACATGCGCATCTCGTTGCGGGCGATGGCCCAGGCCCAGACCCAGGCCCGCAACGGGCTCTCGCCACGGTAACTGCCGATACCGCGCAACAGGTGGACGAAGGTCTCGTGCAGCAGGTCTTCCGCCGCCTTGTCGTCGAGCCCTTTGCGGCGGAAAAAGGCCCGCATCGGCACCGATAGTTCACCGCACAGGCGCTTGACGGCCTGCGCACGCCGGTTGCCCCCGGCCTTCAGGTCGGCGACCAGGGGTTCGTCATCCGGCTCGTCGGCCATTGCCCTGCTTCCTCTTGGGAGTGGGGGTTTCAGTCGGTGAAAAAGGATACCATCGAGTTCGCGACGGTGGCGGAGTACCACAGCATTCGGATGCCCGACGGCGTGCCGAGCGGCGTTCCCGTGCGTGTCGTGCTGATGTGGGAACCGGTCGCGGCCACCGCCGACCGGTTGAAGGACCTGTTCGCCAGCCTCACCGAGGGCCTGACCGATGCGGACCTGACCCGCTTCCCTTTGCGGACGGACTGATTACCGCTACAGTGATTCAACATGGTCTGGTCATCGTGACGGGCAACTCAGGCGGCTGGGACACGGAAGCTCCGGGGGGGCTTGGAGGGCGTCCGTGCTGCCCTGTTCGCCGCGGCGGCGTACACCCATACTCACCCCAAACCCAGAGGTATCGACACATGCAGACGATCTCCGACGCCGACGCCCGCACCCGGCTCGATCAAGTGCTCGACCGCGTCGTCGCCGATGCCGATTACACCGTCATCACCCGCCGCGATGCCCCCGCCGCGGTCGTCATGTCGCTGGACAGCTTCAACAACCTGATGGAGACCGTTCATCTGCTGCGCTCGCCGGCGAATGCCGAGCATCTCGCACGTTCCATCGAGCAGTACTGCCGCGGCGAGGCCCAAGCGCGGGGCCTGATCGATGGCTAGTACCGCAGGATGAAAGTCTTCATACTGTTTGTGAAGAATACGTTATAAAATACGAATCTTCTTCAACCTGTTCTGGTTTTTGCGATGCCCCTGCTTTGTCCTGCCCCTGTCCCCGTCACTGATCGCGAGCGTGGACAACTGGAGTCGCTTGAGCGACAAGCGACCTGCCAACAGCAATTGGCCCTGCGAGTGCGGATCATCTTGCTGGCGGGTGACGGTGTCGGCGTGCGGCCGACGGCGGACCAACTCGGCATCAGTCGTTCCACGGTTCAAGGGTGGCGGCGGTGGGTGGAGAACCCGGACGCGAGCGTCGCGGAGCGACTGTCCGATGCGCCGCGCTCCGGTACCCCTCCCACATTCATTGCGGAGCAGATCTGCACGATCATTGCGCTGGCCTGCGAGGCGCCGCAAGACAGCGGACGGGCGATCACGCATTGGACGCAATGGGAGATCGCCGACGAGGCGATGAAGCGGGGCATCGTCGAGTCGATCTCCGCGCGCTCCATCGGGCGTTTTTTGAAAGAAGCGGACCTGAAACCCCATCGCTCGCAATACTGGCTGGAGGCCAAGCCGGACGCGCAGTTCGCAGAAAAATGTCAGGACATTTGCGAAACCTACCGTCTCGCCCCAGCGCGGGCGGCGGCGGGGATAAAGACCTCCTCGAGGCTCTCTGGGATCTCAGTAGGTCAACATAGCGATAAATAACATCATGTTATCGCGGAAGCGAGGGCAGCATAGGGTCGCATGTCGAGCCACATCAGCAAGCTCTGGAGCGATTACTGATCTGCCGAATCTTCATATCAAGGGCTTACGCTATTTTCAGACGCTGACATAGAGCCGTTTTGTTTTTGTGTAAATGCTCTATCGTGCTGTTTTTATAAACTTACTTGACCTACTGAGTTCCCAGAGAGCCCTCCTCGATTGACGAAATGACGGGTATTCAAGCACTTGAACGTATTGCGCCGACCCGGCCGATGACCTCCGGGCGCGTCGAGCGCCGTGAGTTTGAGTACAAACGCCACGGCACCCACACCCTGATTGCCGAGTTCGACGTCGCGACTGGGAAGGTCACAGGACGACTCGGCCAGACGCGCACCGAAGCCGATTTTACGCAATTCTTATCCCCCCTGATCGCCGCGTGCTCACAGTGCTCCCCACCGTCGCCGTTGCACTTGGTCATGGACAATCTCAACACCCATTCCTCCGAGTCAGTCGTGCGTTTAGTGGCCGAGAGCATCGGTTTTGAAGGCGACCTCGGGGTCAAAGGCAAATGCGGTATTCTCCACTCCGTGGCGACCCGCCAAGCGTTTCTGTGCGACCCCACCCATCGCATCGTTTTTCACTTTACGCCGAAGCATAGCTCATGGCTGAATCAGATCGAAATCTGGTTCTCGATTCTTATACGTAAAGTCATTCGACGCGGAAGTTTTATATCGGTTGAAGACCTGTGCAAGAAAATTAACAACTTCATCGACTATTTCAACAAGACGATGGCCAAGCCGTTCCGCTGGACCTACCAGGGAAAGCCGCTGGCAGCCTAGATTGACATGGTCCGAGCACTTTCATCGTGCGGTACTAGAGGTCTCGCCTGGACCGCCGAGGCTTGGGCGGATTACCTGTACCGGCAAACCCAGGACCGCAAGACCCTGAAGCGAGTCAACCGTCTGATCATGGACACCCTGCGCACCCCATACGCCGGGATCGGCAAACCGCAGGCACTGCGCGAGAACCTCTCCGGCCTGTGGTCGCGCCGGATCGACGAGGCTAACCGCCTCGTCTATGCGGTCGATGAAGATCTTGTGACCATCATCGCTTGCCGCCCCCACTATTGAGCGGAACTGCCCGAACCTTGCCATGCAACCGCCAGCAGTAAATCGGCTGGCAAGCTGTTCCTGCGGATCAAGCTCGCCGCGGGTGCCGCCGATACCGAAACCGACCGCTTGTATAGCCATCGGACGTGATAACCGGACGTAGAGGCGGGTTTCAAACCCGCCCCTACACCAAGCGTCTGTCCGGATATCAGGTAAGAGGGCTATTACTTCTCAATAACGCATGGCAAGGATTTTGCTTGATCGTTTCAGAAGTGACGTCCCGCTTCATCAAGTAATTCCCGATAGACCGCGAGATTGCCCTCCACCATCGCGTCGATAGAAAACTCCCGCGCCATCAGTGCCTGGCCCGCGGCACCCAGGGCGCGGCGGCGTTCGGGGTTCGCGAGCAGCGCGGCAATCGAGGCGCCCAGGGCGGCCGGGTCCCCCGGGGTGACCAGCACACCGTTCTCCCCGTCGCGCACGGCCTCCGGAATGCCCCCGGCACGGCTGGCGATGATCGGCACCCCGGCGCTGGCCGCCTGGAGCAGTGAGACGCCGAGGCCCTCTATCAGGGCCGGGTGCACCAGCAGATCAACACAGGGCAGCAATTCGTCCAGGTCAGACCGAAAGCCCGCCAGGGTCACCTGCTCGGCGACTCCCAGGGCGCGCGCCTCCTGCGCGAGGTTCGCGGCCAGCGGGCCCTGGCCGAAGAAGATCACCCGCAGGTCCGGGTGTGCCGCGACCAGTGCCGGCAATGCCCGCAGCAGAAAGCGGTGTCCCTTGCGCTCGATCAACTGAGCGACCACGGCGATCCAGGGTCCGTCGGCCGGTATCCCCAGCCGCCGCGCCGCCGCGGCGCGGTCGCCGGGCCGGGCGTAGCGCTGCCAGTCGACCGCGCTGCGCACCACCCGCAACTTGTCGGCCGGCAACCCACCCGCGGTCAGCACCCGCCCGATCTCCTGCGAGATGGCGATCACCCGATCATGCAGCCGGTATTTGAGACGCACGAGCCAGGCCGCCTCCGGGTTATCCACCCGTCGGGTGTGGACTACCGGCACCCCGGTCAGGCGCCCCGCGATCCCGCCCATCACGTCCGCCCCGATGCGGCTGTGCAGATGCACCAGATCCGGCCCGGTCGAGCGGATCAGCCGCAGCAGGCGCGGCACCAGCAAGACGTCCGCATCCCCGTGCATCGGTAGGCCGCTCACTTGGGCGCAAGGCGCCGCGGCGGCGCCCAGGTCGCAGCCGCGCGGGCAGGCGAGCAGGTTCGCGTGATCGCGGGCGTGCAGACCCCGGATCAGGTGCAGGACCTGGAAGGCCCCGCCGTAGAGGTGCCGTCCGCCCTCGACGTGCAGAATCCTCACGGCGTCTGTCCAATGACCTGGCGGGCGGCGGCCAGCACCTCGCCCCCGCGGATCGCACGCATACAGGTGAAGGCCCCGTTGCAGGTGGGCCGGCGCTTGCAGGGGGAGCAGGGCAACTGGTGGTAGAGCACCCGGGCGTTGGCGCGCGTGGTGTCGGTGTAGGGACAGGTGGAGCCGAACAAGAGCACGGACGGGGTGCTATGGGCGATGCCCATGTGGCTCAGGCCGGTGTCCACCCCCACCAGCAGGGCGGCGCGGTCGATCAGCGCGGCGGCCTCGCTCAGGCTGGTCCGGCCCGCGAGGTTGACCACGGGGTTCTCGGCTTCATCGGCGGTCCCGCCGGCCGCCCCGGACGCATCGCTGATCCGATCCGCGGCCTCCCGGTCGCCCGGACCGCCCAGCAGCACCGGGATCAGCCCCAGGTCCGCGCGCAGGCGCCAGGCCAGGTCGGCCCAGCGCTCCTCGAACCAGTGCTTCTGCGGTCGGGTGGTGAAGGGGCAGAGGGCCGCGAAGCCGCTGGTCAGCCCCTCCCGCACCAGCGTCTCGTCGGCCGCGGTCGCGGCGGCCGCGTCATAGTGAACGGCCATCGCGAAGTCGGCGGTGGGCAAGCCCAGCATCCGCGCCAGCTGCAGGTACTCGGAGCCGATGCGCCGCGGGTCTCCGCCGCGGTCAACCGTGCGGGTCATGAGCCAGGCGCTGCCCTCGCGCGAGCCCAGGCCGACCCGCTCCCGCGCGCCGGACAGTCGGGTCAGGAGCCCGCTCTTGGCGAGTCCCTGCAAGTCCAGGGCAAGATCGAAACGCCGCTCGTGCAGCGTTTCACGCATGGCCAGCAGCCCCCTGCTCAATTGGCCGAACCGACGTTCACGCCACAGCCGCCGCCAGTGGCCCATGGGGCAGACGATCACCTCGTCCAGGTCCGGATGGCGGTCGAGCAGCGCCCGGCACTCCGGCTGGACCAGCCAGGCGATGTGCGCTTGCGGGCTGGCGCGGCGCAGGGCCGCGATCAGTGGCGACGCGAACACAATGTCGCCGATGGCGGAGAGCCGCACCAGCAGGATGCGGGCGTGCGGGGCGATGGTGAGGGGGTGGTCCGGCGTCATGATACCGGTATGCGCGTTCCGTTGATACAGGCTTGAGCATGGCAGATCAGGGGGTCAATGTGGATTCGCTGTTCCCAAGTCATGGTTGTCTCCGGTTCCAGCCGCGGACGGTCCGCACAGCGGGCGGTCCGCACAGCAAACCCTACGGTAACACCGTGACCTGTAGGGTCCGCTATGCGGACCGACGACCCTGCGGATCGCGCGGTGGCCGGGCTTATGGCCAAGGCCGGCAGCGCGGATGCGGCCCGACCGCTCTCGGCCAGCCGGGATCAGCGCGCGGCCTTGCGCGCATCCAGCGCCATGAAGAGATAGGACCAGCCGTTGAAGATCAGTTCGATGGCGACGAACAGGCCGATCACCCACATGCCGGATTCCGGCCATTGGCCCAGGATCATGCCGCCCAGTACGATGGACACCAGGCCCGAGAGCGCCACCCAGAACCAGCCCGCCGCCGCCGGCCGCAGTTGGAAGGCCATGATGATGCGTACCAGACCGACCGCGATCAGGATGCCGGCCAGCACCAGGGTGAGTATGACCGAGGCACGGGCCGGGTCCATGATGATGTCGACCCCGGCCGCGATGTACAGCAGGGCGATCAGCACATGCCAGAGCACCGACTTCCAGCCCTTGCAGGTGAAGGCATGGACCAGTTGAAAGAGTCCGGCGACGAGGATCAGCACCCCGAAGAGCAGGACGCTCGCCAGGGTGAGCGCGAAGGTCATGTAGAACCCGAGGGTCCCAAGTAGAATGGAGATGATACCCAGGGCCAGCAGCCAGCCCCAGTGCTTCTGTACCTCGGCGGAAAAGGCACCCTGGACGGTCGCCGTGTTGCTTGCAGACATCATGTGTTCCTCTGTTGGTTGACGCGTGATTGACGGATTCAATGGGTGCGTTCACCTCAAACCCACCTGTGGGAGCGGCCTCCGGCCGCGATTTTGGCCTTCAGGTAATCACACGGATGATGCCGCTTCAGGAGCGGGCCAGGATGCGCGGCAACCGTCCGGCAGCCCGGAGCGCGCCGCGCGGTCGGGGTATGAGGGCGGACATACGCAAAATCATACACCGGTTACCTGTCCGGTTCGGGCCGGATTGACGTTCGACTCCTATCGTCGGGTTCAGGGGGCGCTTGGACCGGCAGCAGCCGCGTGCCCGCCGACAGGGGCCGCACCAGTGGTTTCAGGCGGCGCAGTCCGGCGGGCAGCGCCGCCAGCGCGGCTTCGGCCTCGGCTTGGGTGGCATAGTCGCCCAAGAGCAGGGCATACCAGTCCTTGTCCCGATGGCGGCCTGTCAGGGTCCGCACTTGCCCGATCAGTGCGTGCTGTTGCGCGAAAGCGGCGAGGCCCATGTCGCTGTGAACAGTCAGGAGTTGAATGGCGAAGCGCGGCTGGTCCTGGACCAGCGCGGGCGGGGCTGCGGCTGGGGCAGGGGTCGCGGCGACGGACGGCGTGGTCCGGCTGGAACGCGCGGCGGGCGCCGCGCTGTCCTCGCGCGTTGGCCCGGCCAAGGGCGCGGTCGGGGCTTCCCCAGGCGTGGATAACGTTAGTCGTTCCAGCCCGAGCAATGCGATCAGGATCAGCCCGGCGGCCAGGACCCGACGCTCCGGCCGGCGCGGCGACGGCGCAGGATGGTCGCCTTGGGCGAGCAGCAGGCGGTAAATCGGTCGGCCGCCCAGTCCCTCAGCGGTGAAGGTGGCGCTGAGACAGGTGAGGATGATCGGCAGGGCCAGCGCGTTGGCGCCGGTCAACTCGATGACCAGGATGATCCCGGTCAGGGGGGCGCGCACCGTGGCGGCAAACAAGGCTCCCATGGCCGCCACCGCGAAAACTTCAGGACTCAGGCCGAGCCCGGGGGTCAGCCAGGTGACGAGGTGGTGAAAGACCGCGCCGCCAATGGTGCCCAGAGCAAGCAGGGGGGCGAAGATACCGCCCGGCAGTCCGGCGCCATAGCTGCCCACCGTGGTCAGCACGCGCACCGCCAGCAGCATCAGCAGGAACAGCGCGCCCTGATGTCCCCGGAGCAGCGACTCCACCAGCCCCTCGCCGCCACCCATCGCGTCAGGTGCGAACCAGACCAAGGCACCGAGGGCCATCCCCAGGGCGCCGGTCGTCAGGAAGGCGTGCCCCTCGCGCAGGGCGCGCAACCGGCGTACCGAGCCCAGCAGCAGCGCGTTGAAAAGCACGCCCAAGGCACCGATCAGCACCCCCAGCACCAGGAACAGGGGCAGCGCGGACAAGGGCGCCATTTGCACTGGCGTCATCGGCAGGGACGGTCCCTGCCCAAGGAACCAGCCGCTGACTACCACCGCCATGCAGCAGGCCAGGATGACCGACTGCAGTGCGGCGAAGCTGAACTCGAAGTGCTCCCGCAATTCCTCGGTGACGAAGACGATGGCCGCCAGCGGGGCATTGAAGGCGGCGGCGAGTCCCGCCGCCGCGCCGGCCGCGATCAGCGAACGGCCTTGCCGGGGATGCAGGTGCAGCCGCTCGGTCGCCCATTGGCCCAGCGCGGCACCCATGTGGACTGTTGGCCCCTCGCGCCCCAGCACCAGCCCGGAACCGACCGCCAGCACGCCGGCGACGAATTTGATCGGCAGCACCCGCTGCCAGCGCAGGGTGCGCACACCGGCGAGGATGGCCTCCACCTCCTGAATACCGCTGCCGGCGGTCTCCGGGGCCAATCGGCGGACCAGCCACAGGGCGGCGCTCAGCACCAGGGCACCCAGGCCCATCAGGACCAGCCAACCCGGCACCGGGGCCGATTCCAGGACGGTCCGCAACAGGTCCCGGCCCTGATCGGCTTGGTCGAGGAGGGCATGGAAGGCGGCGCCGACCAGCCCGGCGCAGGCGCCGACCAGGGCCGCGGCCGGATAGATCCGCCAGTCGACTGGAGCCGTGGTTTGTTGGTCGCTCATCCTGCGGTCTTCGTCAGGTCCGCTGCGTGCGCAAGCCCCGGATTTGGGCCGCGCTCAGTCCGGTCTTTTCGGCCAGCAACTGGTCGTCGGAAATCACGTCCAGCAGACCTTGGGCAATGCGCAGGCGCTCTTGTTCTTGACCTTCCTTCCGGCCTTGCTGCATGCCCCAGCCATAGGACGATTGCACCATGCTCGCCTGCTGGTGCAAATCATCCTGATAGCGCTCGTAGGCACGGCGCTCCGCCTCCGGCAGCCGCAGAATATCCAGTTGTTCCTTAGCCTCTTGCAATCCCCGGGCGCGAAAGCCCTCAGGCACCTCCTCGTGCTTGAGAAAATAGATCCATTCGTCGAGCGAGTCACGGGCCACGTCGTCAAACTGGTTGACCTTGATCAGGTAGTATTCCGGAAACAGCGCGTGTGGTTCCCGGCGCCGGTAGAGATCCTGCTGCGCCTCGCTCAGCTGCAATTCGTCCTGACGATGCAGCCCGATGAATCGGGTGGCACCGTGATAGACATAATCCTGGCCCTGACCCAGATCAAAATACAGGATACTGACCGAAATGACCTTGACCACCTCACCGTAAGGATGGCCTTCCTGAAGATTCTCCACCAGCGTACGCGCGGTGCTGTGCAGAATACGCTGCAAGTAATCGAACTGCCGTTGGTACTGGACCTCGATCAGAATGATCTCACCGCCGGCATTGCGTGTCTTCAAATCCACCCGGTTCTGCTTGTCGGTCGCCGTGTCCCGGTTGCTCTCGCTCTCGATGATCTCCAGGATCTGAATCTCTTCGTGCAGCAACTCACTCAAAAATCCTTCGAGAATGCCGAAATGGGCTTTGCTGCGCAATAGCCGCTTCATCGCCCAGTCGAAACTGATCAAGCGGCGGTGACGGATCATGACGGTGCTCCCGTACGGCGACCTGCCCGGCCACGATGACACTGACGCTGCCGGATCTGATCGGACTGGTTGTTGATGTGAGTCGATGCCCGCGAAAATTACTGAAGCGAGCGTCGCGATCGATTTCAGGCGGCCCCCCGCCAAGGCCTGATGTTAGCTGCGCCAAGGGTGCCGGGCAAGGTGCATCACCGTGCCTGTCGCATGGGCCGGAAACCTGATCAAGGCCGATGTCCGTCGGCCCCGATCCTAACCCGGTGGAAGCGCGGCCCAGCCGTCCTGCAGCAGGGTTTTCAGGTCGAGCACCGACGCATTGACACGGGAGATATAAGACGCGATGGTCAGCGAGTGATTGGCGAAGACCCCATAGCCGTCGTCGTTCAGCACGATCGGACTCGACATCGTCTGGATCGCGCCCGGCAGGTCGCGAATGATTTGCTGTACCATTTTCGATCACGTTGAGATAGTCCGCGAGGTTATCGGCGCGCGCAAAGAAATGCCCGCCCCCCGGTTTGCCGGTCATGGTATCGCGATAACGTTTCAGCGCGTCGAGACCCTGGTGATACTCATCCTCGGCGGTCGGGAACATCCAGCATTGCGGATCGATCGCAAATGGCAGGTCGGCCCGCCTGACATCCTCGTTTTCCAATGACTGACTCTGCGAGCGACTGAACTCAGGTCGCCATCGTCCCAGGCTCGGTGCTTCCGGGAGTGGTCAACACCGCGTCACCCTGGTCCAGGCACAGGTGCAGGTCGCGCTGCGGGTAGGGGATGCTGATGCCGGCGGTCCGGAATCCATGCCAGATGCGGCGATTGACCTCGGAGCGCACCGCGGTGCGCCCGATTTGTCCCAGGTAATGGATACAGTATTCCAGGCGCAGGGTGACGGCGGAGTCGCCGAACTCCCAGAGGGTGACCAGCGGCGCCGGGCTGCGCAGGATCGGGGGATAACCAACCAGGATCTCGCGGACCAGGGTGATCGCCTGGTCGGGGTCGGTCCGGTAGCTGATGCCCACGGTCAGCACGGTGCGCACGATGTCGTCGCTCCGGGTCCAGTTGATGAACTCTGCGGTGATCACTGATCCGTTGGGGACAAAAACCTCCTGTTTGTCGAAGGTGCGAATGGTGAGTGAGCGGAAACCGATCCGGGTGACTTCGCCCTCATGGCCGCTCACGGTCACGATGTCGCCCACCCGCAGCGGATGTTCCACCAGGAGCATGATGCCCGAGATGAGGTTGTTGACGATGTTCTGTAATCCGAAGCCGATGCCCACGCCCAGGCTCGCGGCAAGGACCAGCAGCGTGGTCAGGTCGACGCCGATGCTCTGGAGTGCGACCAGGAAGCCGGCGCAGATGATCAGATACCGGGTGAAGGTCGCCAGTGTTTGGCGTAGCCCGTGATCACGGATGCGGGCGTAGGCGAGCTGAAAACTGACCCGTTTGACCCAAGCGCCGATCCAAACGCTGGCGAGGACCAGCAATCCGGCGATGGCCAGGTCACGCGGGGTCAGTTGCAATTTGCCGACCTGGAGCAATGCCCGATGAGTCCAGTCCAGCACGGTGCTCAGCGGCGGTGTCTGCGCGCTCCAGCCCCACAGCCGCACCAGGCTCCAGCCCGCGGCCAGCCAGGCGAGCAGGACCCCAAGCGCGTGGGTCGGACCCAGAAATTCGCGGCGCCACAGATCGCCGCCGCTATTCATCTTAGCGTCCGACCAGCGTGCGAAACGGCACAAGGCGGCGACGTGCAGGTCGTCGAGCGCGCCCAGGGCGAGATAGAGCAGTGCGGCGATCAGTGCCAGCCAACCCAGGTAGGCGGCAATGGCCCAGGCCAGATTGAGGTATCCCAGCAGTCCGAGCAGACCCGCTGCCGCCAGCGCCACGGCGGCTGCTCGGGACAGCCAGGCGAGCAAGCGCACGCCGCGATGGTGCGGCATCGCGGCGTCCGGACTGACCGGCGGAGGCGGCGCGGATGACTGGCCGCTGCTGCGGTCCGATGCCGCGTCGGGCGATTGGTCCGGGGTTTGCGCAGACCTCCGCGCGAGTTGCAGGATCAGGCCCTTGAGCCCGAAAGCCGGCACCGCGAGCAGCAGCAAACCAAGTAGGGCCAAGCGATCGAGCAGGTCGGCGGCGAGGGGCGAAACCGGGAGTGCGTGGGTCAGGGAATACAAGATGCTGATCACGACGGTCAGCATCAGCGTCCAGCGCAGCCGCCGGTAAAACACCGTGCGTTCTGCCGTTTGATCCGCCGGCAGGCCGGGGACGAAGATCTCGAGCCGCGCCAGCCGCAGCAAGAAGGCGCTCGCCGGCCAGACGCCGAGCACCAGCAGGCGTGGCCGCCAGGCGTTTTCCGGGAGGTCGAGGCTGAAGGCGATCCACGCCCAGGCGAGGGCGGGAATGGCCCAGGGCAGCGCCGGGACCAGGGCCTGGGCCGGAATGGCCAGCCGCCGTCCGGATTCCAGATGGTGCCGTCGCAGCCAGTGACGCAGACTCAGGGCCAGGGCAATCACGATCAGGGTACCGCCGAGCAGATTGATCCACCCACCGGGGGTCAGGAGGTCGATGCGTCCCTGCAGGTTGGTTGCCAGCTCCCGGTGTTCATGCATCGCCAGTGTCGGCAGCGCGGCGAACCCCGCGGCGATGCGTTGCCACTCCCCGGCCGCACCGGGCAACGGCAGTCGTTCGGTCAGTGAATCGGTGTAGACCGCCGCCATCTGTTGGGCGAAGTGAATACGCTCGGATTCAACTCGTTGCAGTTCGGCCTTGAGGTCCTGTTCCTGCAGGTCGATCAGGTCCTCCACGTCCTGGGTCAGGTCCCAGGTCGGTCCCGCGGTGACGCCGCGTTCGCGCAGCAGCGTGCGCCGCGCCTCAATGACCTGGCGCTCGCCGGCCAGTTCACTGACCAGCGTCCGCAGTTCATCCCGCATCGCGGTGAGTTCGTCCGCCGCCGCCGCCAGCAACGGCAGGGGTGCGGACCGATCGCCGCGCAAGGCGATCAGGCTTTCCAGTTTTCTGCGCAGACCGAGCAGGTCCAGATCGTTCTGACGCAGATAGGCGCGGGAGGCCGCATCATACAAACGGGTTTCCAGGAGATCGCGCTGTGGGCGCGTCGTCGGGTCGTTCTCGTCGATGGTCATGAGCGCGGCGGCCAGGCGCGCGGTTTCTCCAAGAAATTGCGAGACCGCCGACTCCAGCAGCGGGATACGCGGGTCGTGTTCTGGGGCAGTTGCGTAGTCGATGGTGTCCAGGCGGATGCGCCGCTGGAGTAGACGCAGGCGCTGCTCGGTGAGGATCTCGAAACGCCGGTCGGCGCTGACCAGGTCCGCGAAGCTGTCCAAGAGCGCCCGCAGGGCCGCGGTCTGGTCACTCAGCAGCCGCAGCGCCGTGTGTTGGGACAGGTCGTCCAAATCGTGGATCGGGGTGTCGGTCAGGGTCCGTTCGCGTGCGGCGACACGCTGTTGCAGCCGCGCCAACGCCGCTTGTCGGTGCGCGATCTGGCCTTCCAGTGTCCGAATGCGCGAGCGGACCGCAGCGCGCTCCTGGCTGGCCGCTTGCAGCATCCCCGGCTGGATGTCGGCGCTGCGCAGGGTCTGCTCCTCCGCCGCGATTTGGGTCGCCAGGCGCTCGGACTCACGGATGCGGTGCCGCGTTGCCTCGGCGATCTCGCTACGTCCCAGCAGCAAGCGGTCGGTCGCGTCCTGAACCTCGCGCAGGGGCGTGAGGGCATTGGCCGCGGGAAGGGATTGGCCCAGGGCCGCGACTGGGGTCAGCATCAGGCAGAGAGCCAGGGCGGTCAGCGGTTGGACCAGCGCGCGCCAGGAGGGCATGGGGTACTCGTCGGGTCCGGTCGGGGTGGAGACACAGCGCGTATCTTACGCCATCGGAGTAAACTGATCATGAGCGAGCGCCTTGCCGGTCCTTGGCCGCCTGGAGGCTCCAGTGTTCAGGATGCATAACGGAGGACAGATGAACCCGGTGCCCCTGTCGGATACCCGCCGCCACTGGGCTGCTGTCATGATCGTTTTCGTGTTGACCGCCGCGCTGACCAGCGCCACGATCTGGCATAGCGAACAGACCCCGTTGCTCTTGAAAGCGGCCCTCGGCCTCTTGTTCAGTCTGCTGCTCGCCGCGCTGACGCGCCTGCTGCTCAAGACCCGCACCCAGGCGCGTGCCCTTGCCATCCTGGTCGAAGAGCGTACCAGCCCGAGTGAAGAGCGCTGTTGCCGACTGCTGGATGAGGTGCAGATGCCGGGTCGGGCATCCGCATTGCTCGGTGTCGATAGCGAGGCGACCGAGCCCCGGTGTGGGCAAGACGCGCTCGCCGAGACCATGGTCAAGTACCGTACCCTGTTCGATGACTTTCCGCTGGGCATTATCATCACCGACGCCGCCGGCCGGATCGTCGAGGCCAATGCCGCCTCCGAGCGGTTGCTCGGCGTCCCCCGAGCGGAGCATGGCGCGCGCAGCATCGATGCGCCGCAGTGGCGGATCCTGCGCCCGGACGGGCAGCCGATGCCGGCCGCGGAGTTCGCCAGCGTGCGGGCGCTCAAGGAGCAGCGTCTGGTGGCGGGGGTGGAGTTGGGGATCGTCAAGGCGGCGGGTGAGATCACCTGGTTGACGGTCAGCGCGGCGCCCCTGCCGCTGCCGGGCTATGGCGTGGTCGTCACCTATGGCGACATCACCGCCCAGAAAACGGCCGAACGCGCCCTGCGTGAAAGCGAAGAGCAGTACCGACAGATTGTCGAGACCGCCAACGAGGGCATCTGGATCATCGATCGCCAGGGCACCATTACCTTCGCCAACCGCCGGATGGAGGCGCTGCTCGGCTGTCCCGCGGGCGAGCTGCCGGGACGGTCGTTCTTCGACTTCATGGACGCCGCGGGACGCCGTGAAGCCGAACAGCGACTCGCGCAACGCAATCAGGGGATCGCCGCGCAGCACGAGTTCCGCTTCATCCGCACGGACGGCACGACGATCTGGACCCTGATCACAACCACCCCCCTCCGCGCTCCGGACGGCCAGGTGGTGCAGTCACTGGCGATGGTTACCGACATCACCGAGCGCAAGCGGACCGAAGAGGCGATCCGCCGACTGGCCTTGTACGATGCGCTGACCGGCCTGCCCAATCGACGTCTGCTGCTCGACCGCCTGGGGCAGGCCCTGGCCGCGGCCGCCCGTACCCGGCGGCTGGGTGCGCTGATGTTCATCGACCTGGACAACTTCAAGGCGCTCAATGACCGTTGCGGGCACGACCTGGGTGATCGCCTGCTGCAGCAGACCGCGCAGCGGTTGAGCGCAAGTGTGCGCCGCCGCGACACCGTTGCCCGTCTGGGAGGCGACGAGTTCGTGCTGCTCTTGGAGGATCTGAGTGCGGACCCGGAGCGGGCCGCCGAGCAGGCCCGCGGGGTTGGCGAGAAGCTCCTCGCCGCCTTCGTCCCGCCCTTCGACTTGGAGGGTGAGCTGCACCGCGGCACCTGCAGCATCGGCATCAGTCTGTTCACCGGGCAGGGGGAGGAGAGCGCCGAGCGGCTGCTCAAGCGCGGGGATCAGGCGATGTATCGGGCCAAGGCGGCAGGCCGTAATACCTGCTGCCTCGCCGGAAGCACATTCGACGGCGATGAAGGCTGAACCGCGCGATCCGGCATTGTTACGCCGCTCCCTTTCTGTCGCGGCGGTCTTGTCAATCGCGACTTGGTTCGCTTCCCAGGTCGTCAATTGTGCCTCGGCGTCGGCCCGGACAGCGGTTGCGGCCGCCTTCGCCTCCTTCGTGCAGCGTTCCTTGTCATGGTCGGCCCGGTCATCGCACTGCTGACGAGCGATGCCTCCAGGCGATCAAGGCGAGCCTGCCCAACTATCGTCGTGAAAGGCAATAACCGGACGTAGGGGCGGGTTTCAATCCCGCCTCTAAGGCCATGTCCGGAGTCAGTGTGCGGTACCGTACTGAGTCGGTTTAGTCTGTTGTGTAGGGTGTCGCTGTAGCGATGGAGACAGACACTCCACGCTCGGGTTATGACCAGACTGGTCACGGCTCAATGCACCAGCAGGAGATTTCCATGAACAAAGAACAAGTCAAAGGCCGCGTCGAACAGGCAAAAGGTAAGGCCAAGGAAGTCACCGGCCATGTGGTCGGCAATAAGGACCTGGAGCGCAAAGGACATATCCAAAAGAACTCCGGCAAGGTTGGCGCCGATCTTGCCGATCTGAAAGAAGATCTCAAGGGATGACGTGCCCGCACGCGATACTCCACTGACTTCAATTATTGGGTTAGTGAAGGTTCACTATACCCTAAATAGGAATAATTTGCGATTTTCTAATACGTTGAAATTTTAATGT
>JACDZG010000082.1 GCA_013426805.1 Chromatiaceae bacterium | reverse complement strand
CCAGCTTGAGTCATCCACGGACGAACAAGGCAACATCGCCCCATCGACTCCGCGCTGTGCGTCCGGCGTAGCGCGCGAGGCTTTGCAATCCGTGCGAAACGCTTGATTTTTTTGGTCGCGGGCAAAATCCTCTCGGCGTAGGGCCGCGTATCAATCGCGTGTTGTCTCAAGCCGCCACCCGCAAGGCTGACCCGGCATGACCCGGCATCGACGCTACGATGGATGGCTCCGACTTCCAAGCATCACCGCCCATGTCCTCGCTCTTACACTTGTTTACGGATGCCCGCATCCAGCAGACCGACACTTGGATCTCCCTAGTGACCGCGTATTCTCAATGTCAGGCTCGACACGGCCTCGGACCCCAGGGAGTACCGGCGCCGCTCGCCGTTGCGCTGCGCCGGTTGTTGCCTACCGGCGGGACAAAACCGTCGGCACTCACCAACCAAAACTTTCGGGGCTCAACACCTTCAGGGTCGGCATCACCCGTTACCTTTGCACCTCGCCTGCTTTCGTGCCTACGCATCGACGCGCCCGTTACCGGTCGCGCCGCAAGGCGCGATGCTGGGCTCGCGGCTCACGATGACCCCGGCGGGACTCTCACCCGCTAGAACACGCGACCTTGCCAGGCCGCACGGAGAGTAAGAAAGTGTCCATTTTCTACTTCCCGATTGTTAGCCGACGTTGGCGTTCAAAGCGGGAAGTAGTTAATGGACAGTTACTAAGCCCGGTTCTTGCCGTCACTTAGGCTGACGTTTGTGTTCTCTGTTTGCCGCCTGGTTTCCCGGCGGTGCCACGCTATCTCAACCATACGACGATTCGTTCCCGGCTCCTCGCAGAACCGCACTTGGAGTGTTACAGGCTCCCAGTTTGATTCATTCCCGATAGGACAGGCGCAAAGACCCATCGACTCCCGGCGTCCGCTTCCTCGGAACGCCGGTCGCTTACGTGCTTGCACCAAGGGCACCCGCACGCCGACAGCGTGCTTAAATTTGTTGCCACGGACGGAGTCCTCTCGGTGTAGGGCCGTGTATCATCCGCACGCTGTCTCAAACAGTCACCCGCAACGCTGCCCCCGCATTACCGGGAATCGACACTACTATAGGCGGCTCCGACTTCCGCACCCCGCCGCCCGCGTCCTCGCCATTTTCGCTTGTTCACGGGTGCCCGCATCCAGACGGACCGAGACACGGACCTCCTCGGTTACCGCGCATTCTCATTGTCAGGCTCGACATGGCCTAGGACCCCGGGAGCACTGGCACCGCTCGCCGTCGCGCGGTACCGAATGTTGCCTGCGTGCGGGTCAATGCCGTCGGCGCTCTCCAACCAAAATTTTCGGGGCTCAACACCTTCAAGGTCGGCTCCACCCGTTACCTTTACACCTCGCCTGCTTTCGCGCCTACGCATCGACACGCCCGTTACCGTGCGCGCCGCACGGCTCGATACTGGGCTCGTGGCTAGCGACTACCCAGGTGGGATTCGCACCCACTAGACTGCGCGACATTGCCAAGCCGCAATGGCCCCTTTTCCCATTTCAATAGCGAGTATACACGGCTACAAGCTTCAGTGGGGGCAAGATAGCTTTGTTTCGCACTCACTTTCGCAAGAGCCAGGAAACCTGTAAAGGGGTACCTTTTTGCAATCACTTACGCATTGTGAAAGCAACCAGCTGGTGCAGCTCTCGCTAGGAGTCGATGGAAAACTTTTGTCCAAAGCGGCGCCAGCGGCGGCGGCAGTTAATAAAACGCCCGCCAGGCATTTCCATGGGTTTTCTTTGCAAAATTGAGAAACGGTGGCTCCATCTGAGCGGTTAGTGTTTTCCGTTGTTCGGCTCGGCTTGGACGCAGGGACATCCTCCTGCACGAACCGGCCATTTGCCCACTCGCCAGAAACAACGCCGTTGCGAGAAATTACGCGCCCATTGAAAGTGATCTCGCGTGAATCGGGACACGAGAGAGTTCCATGTCCATGGGGCCACCCATTCCGCCAATAGCCAGTGTAGCTACATTTTTCGTACATCCCATATCCGCGTACAAACGAAGTCTGAGGAGTCGTACTCGCGCACGCCGAAAGATAGCAAGTTACGATCCCGATAAGCAAGAGCCGCCTTTGTACTAAGCTGAGGAACAAAAGGCATTCGCTCCTGTTGGCGATTGTTACCCATTTATCCTCACTTGAAACAGCCGGACCGCTGAAAACGAACAACCACTCATACGTCCGAAAAAATAGCGTCCGAAGAGCTACAGACGTGGGTCGAGGAAATGCGCAAGCGTTACGTGTCGGTTTGGTCATGCTCGTGCCTAACGTGTTCAAGGTCGAAACGGGCCAGTTGCGTTTTCGCCTGCCGCAGGCCACCAGGGCGCTAGACTGAATGCCGCGAACCGACCAAGCACCTCAGATCCCCGCTAGCGCCTTGGCAGCCGCTCCACATGGACCCTGCGAAGTGTTCCCCCGCGGAACGGCGGCGCAGGATTTTCCTGAAATGCCCGATTCGGTTGGCGGCTAAACCCCGTCAGTCTGTGCTTATGTTCGTCCACACCTGGAAGTTTTACAAGGGAACCACTGGGAACCAGTGTGACCTGGATCAAGGTTTCGTACAAAAAGTGGATACGGACTGCCGATGTCTCCCGGGCGCAGTCCATCCGGATGTGCTTCCGGACTGGACTCGACAATGGTCGCCGTCATAGCCGCCGATTGCGAAGATAAAGATCGCGTCCGAGTCGAATCGATAGACCACGCGGTCTTTCTGCGATAGCTGCCGCGACCACAATCCGCTGAGACCATGTTTGCTGCCCCGAAATCGGTCGTGGGACTCGACTGGGCGCCGGCGGCGATCGTGCGCTCGATCCTGCTCTCCGGATACGCTGATTGCGCGCCAACGGCGGCCTGCCGGTGTCGGGGTGTTCGCCAGGCTGACCTGACCGTCGGACCGACCCAGTGCGGCATGACTCCACCTGCGCATGACGGGTCAGCCACATCGGTTGCCATCGCGCCCCGGTCATGGTTGCTGGTTGCGCGTAAACTGACCTTGCGGCCCGCGCCGCGCGATCCTTCGACCGGCACCTGGCGCACCCCGCGCCAACGCCTGCCACCGTGCGAGGTACACCGATGGAAGCCCTGAAACCGGCCACGCTCGCCGACCTTCTCGCCCACCCGGACGAGCGGGTGGAACTCATCGACGGCGAGATCGTCCGCCGGCCCATGGCGTGCGCCGAGCACGGTTTGGCGCAGAGCGCGACCGCGATCGAATTGGGTCCCTTTACCCGCGGCACCGGCCCTGTCGGTTGGTGGATCGCCACCGGGATCAGTGTCCTTTACGAAGCCCACCAGTGCCCGAGCCACGACCTCGTCGGCTGGCGCCGCGAACGCCTGCCCGAACGCCCCAGCGGTATCTTGGAACTGACACCGGACTGGGTGTGCGAAATTGTCTCCCCCGGCCACGAACGCAAGGACACTCTCACCCTGCTGCTCCTCCTGCAACGCCACCGGGTGCCTTTCTATTGGCTGATCTGGCCCGAAGAGCGCACCCTCATCACCTATGCGCTGGACGGCGCCACGTATCGGATCATTGCCGACCTGACCGTCACCGGGCCCGACGCCGCACGGGTCGCCATACCGCCTTTCGAGGCGGTGCCGATCGATATGGGCTACATCCTCGGCGGCTGATTATGGCCTTCGGACGTGATAACCGGATGTAGGGGCGGGTTTCAAACCCGCCCCTACACGAAGGTCGGTCTGGATATCAGGTGCGAACGCTATAACGCGTGAGGGCTGATGGGGTCGGAAGTGACGGGAGTGGCGGATCGGCCTGCGGGCATCCGCTCTACCGGTCTTTGTAGTCGGTCACGCGGCTACGCGCTTCGATCCTGCCAGCGGATGGGCAGATACCGTGGACATCACCGCCCCCCAGTCTTTGCGTTCTCTCTTAAGGCGATTTCCGAGGCATTTCGTACCACGCGACCTCAGCCTCCGGAGGCCCAGGCGACGCGACCGGAGGCCGACGCTTTAGCGGGCGGCGGTGCCGCGTCCGGCTGAAGCCTCGACCTCCGGTGTGTTGTGCGGATGCAGCAAGATCGGCAGGGGGCTTCAAGGGGCTTAGGGGCGACTAAAGTCGCCCCTACACGTTGGTACATCTTTTCGCGGAAATCACGTTAAAGGCCGGCAACGACCTCAAGGGCCAGGCCGGTAGACTCGGCGATGACGCTCGCGGCGACGCCGTTGGCCTTCATCGCTCGGGCGATCTCCAGGGTGCGTTCTTCGCGTCCCTGCTCGCGTCCCTCGATCTTGCCAAGTCCATAGTTCGACGCCACCAGGCTCGCTTGCAGATGCAGGTCGTCCTGCCAGCGCTCGTAGGCGGCGCGCTCCGCCGGTGCAAGCTTAAGTACGTCGAGCTTCTCCTTGGCCTCGCTCAAGCCTTTGGCCGAGAAACCGTCCTGGATCGACTCGTGCTTGAGGAAGTAAATCCATTCGTCGAGCGTGTCGCGGGCGATGTCATCGAAGCGCTCGACCTTGATCAGATAATACTCGGGGAACAGTTCGTGGGTGCCCTCACGCCCCGGAAACAGTTTGCGTTGGGCGCGGCTCAAGGCCAGCTCGTCGTGCTTGTGCAGACCGCAAAAGCGCGTGGTGCCATGGTAGACGTAGTCCTCGCCGTGTCCAAGATCGAAATAGAGGATGTTGACCGAGATCACCTTGACCAGGTCAGCATAGGACTGGCCGACATCCAGATGCTCGACCAGCACGCGGGCGCTGCCATAGAGCATCCGCGACAGGTAATCATGCTGGCGCTCGTATTGGACCTCGATCAGCACCAGCTCACCACGGTGGTTGCGCATTTTGAGATCCAGTCGGTTGGAGCGGTCGTCGGCGGTGTCGCGGTTCGACTCCGATTCCAGGACCTCTACGATCTGTACGTCCTCGCGCAATAGCTCGCTCAAGAAGCCCTCAAGGATGCCGAAGTTGGCCTTGCTGCGCAGCAGCCGTTTCATGGCCCAATCGAAGCTGATGAGTTTGCGCGTTGCCATAAAACTAACGCACCCCCCGCAGCCGCGGGTCGAAGGCGTCACGCACCACATCGGCGAAGAGGTTGGCCGCCAACACCAGGGCGAACATAAAGACGAAAGCAGCGGTGAGCGACCACCAGACCATGGGGTCCCGCGCCAGTTCAAGGCGGGCGCTGTTGATCATGTTGCCCCAACTGTTCATGGTCGGGTCCACCCCGATGTTGACATAGGACAGCACCGCCTCCGCCAAGACCAGGCCGCTGAAATCCAGCACCAGGGTAATCATGACGATATGCAGCACATTGGGCAGGATATGCCGGCCCAGGATGGCGAAGTGACCAACGCCCAGCGCGGATGACGCACGCACATAGTCCGCCTCGCGCAGCTTGAGCGCTTCACCGCGCAACAGCCGGCAGAGCCCGGTCCAACTGGTCACACCCAGAATCAGGCACAGGAACAAGAGCCGCAGATCCGCCCGCTCCACCAGGCTCTCGAACTGATCGGCATTGTTGCTCATGTAGACCTGCAGCATGAGGATGGCGGCGGCAATCAACAACACCCCGGGAATGGCGTTCAGGGTGGTGTAGAGATATTGAATGATGTCATCCACCCAGCCGCGAAAATAGCCGGCCATGATCCCCAGCAGGATGGCCGCGGGCAGCATCACCAGGGTGGTGAGTGTGCCGATGACGAGACCGGTGCGAATGGACTTGAGTGCCTGGAAAAAGACATCCTCACCCACCTTATCGGTGCCCAGGACGTGATAACGCAGGGCTAATTCACCGGCGACGAAGCCGAGAACCAGCATGACGGCCAGGGTGCCGAGCGCGGTCCGCCAGGGAAAGGCCGTACCGCCGGCCAGCAAGACATCGCGCGCGGCCATGAAGCCGATCCCCTGCCGTCGCGCCGTACTCCAAACGACCTGGGCGGCGATCAGACCCCAGACGATCAGGCCCTCCGCCAGGCCGCGCAAGGTGAGACGCAGAATGTCCCAGCCGCGTTGTGTCGGGTCCTTCAGGTGCCGACCGCCATAGTTCAGCCGGGGATAGTCGCGGATCACGCTGCCGTCGGGTTGCGTGATGGCCTCCTTGACGAACAGATGGGTGGCGAAAGGAGCGGAGTAGGTCTTTTCCTGGCGTTCACGCAGGGGCGTCGCCCAGGCGTCGAAGAGGCTCAAGAAGTCCGGCCCGTACCTGGTGCCGCCGCTGGTCTCGGTACCGGCGGTTTGGTCGGCGAGCGGCAGACGGAAATGCACCGTGTCGAGCAGGCCGATCAGCACGTAAAAACTCAGAACCACCAGGGTCCCGATGCCCACCCGCGAACGCGCCACCCGCCGCCAGGGCGCGCGCAGATGCTCATGGCGCGCGGCATAGAGCCCGAACCCGATCGCGCTGATCACCAGCAGGAAGACCAGGGCATCGGTCCAGAGGATCACCGGCATCAGGGGCATCGCACGCCCCCCCGGAAACCGCACAGGACACTCAGCCGCAATCCGCTTTTCCGATTCATTGCAAACGCACCCGCGGATCGACCAGCGTATACGAGATATCGGTCAGAATCAGCCCCAGGATGTAGAGCACGGCCCCCAGAAACACCATGGCGCGCACGATGGCGAAGTCCTGATTGTTGATGGCGTCGATGGTGTAACTGCCCAGGCCGGGAATACCGAAGAATGACTCGGTGATCAAACTCCCCATGAAGAGCAGCGGCAGCACCACCACCACGCCGGTGAGGATGGGGATCAGCGCATTGCCCAAGACATGCCGGAACAGCACTCGCCGCTCGGTGAGACCCTTGGCGCGGGCGGTTCGCACATAGTCCTTGGAAACCTCTTCCAGGAACAGGGTGCGGTACCATCGCACGCCCGATCCCACCCCGCCGATCACGCCAACGATGACCGGCAGTACCAGGAACTTCCATGCCTCTACACCGGTGTCATAGCCGGAAATGGGCACCAGATGGAAGATCTTGCTCAGCAGATACTGACCCCCGATGATATAGAAGAGCCCGGAGATGGACAGCATGGCGACCAGCAACACCACGGCGCCGATATCAAGATAGGTAGCCCGGAAGAAGACGATGAAGAGCGCCAGACTGATATTGAGCGCCAGCCCCACCAGCAGCACCGGCACGGCGATGGCCAGGCTCGGCCACATGCGTTGGGAAATATCATAGCCAATGTCGCGCCCATCGTCGGATGAGCCGAAGTCGAAGGCGAACAGCCGCACCGAGCGCTCGAAAAAGATGGTGTCCGTCACCCGTGCCAAGCCGCTCGCCGACTCATTGAACAGCAGCGGCTTGTCATAGCCATGCTCCTGTTTCCAGTTGGTGATGGCCTCCGGGGTGACCCGCTTCTCACCCAGATGCATCCGCGCCATCTGATCCGGTGAGTTGAGGACGAAGAACAGCGCGAAGGTCAGCAGATTGACCCCGATCAGGATCGGCACGGCATAGAGCAACCGGCGCAGGATGTAGGCGATCACAGCGCGGTGCTCCGTTCACGCCGCCGCACCATCCACAGGGCCGGCAGCACCAGGATCAGAATCAAACCCAGGATGGCTCCCAGCGGCCAGAGGACGGGCGGATTCCATTCAGCGCGCAGCCGCTCGCGCAGCTCGGCGTCGATGCGCCGGTATTTCAGCGTGTTGTTGGCCATGCTGTTGGGACTGGCATTGTGCAGCCACTGATGATGCAGGCTGAACGCCTTGGGATAAAAGCCCCAGGCCCAGGGGGCATCGCGGCGGGCGATCTCCACCATCTGATCGACCACCGCCTGACGCTCGGGGCCATCCGGCATGAACTTCATCTGATCGAAGAGCCGATCGAACTCCGGATTCTGGTAGTTTGATGCGTTTTCTCCCTGGTGCTCCACCTTGCCGTTGGGGCCATAGAGCAGAAAGAAGAAGTTCTCCGGGTCCGGATAGTCCGCATTCCAGCCCCACATATAGACCTGACCGGTGCCGTTGCGCATCTTTTCCTGGAAGCGGTTGTAGTCGGTGGAGCGGATGACCAGATCGATCCCGAGCTTTTCGAACTGCTTGCGAATCCAGGTCAACCGTGCCTTGTCGTCCGGACCAGTGGCGACCGCCTCGTAATTAATGCTCAAAGCCCGCCCGGTCTTGGGGTCACGTCCGCCCGGAAACCCGGCCTGTTCCATCAGCGCCAGCGCTTGATCCAACCCACGGCGCACCGGGCGCCCATCCCGCCACTCGTAGACCATCGGATTGATGCCGGCTTCACCCTCGCGATGGCCGAAGATACCGGGCGGCAGCGGCCCCTGCGCGATCAAACCCCGGCCATTGGCAAAAATCGAGACGAATTCCTCATAGTCCACCGCGATGGAGATGGCCTGGCGCAGCAGTCGAGCGGGCTCGGTATAGCCGCCCACCACTGGGTCGAGCATATTGAAGCCCATATAGAAAATGGACGTCTCGACCGAGGTCAGCAGGTCGATCCCCTTGTCCTGCATCTCATCGGTCAGTTGGGGGCCGCCGTCGCCGCCGAAGCGCACCGCCTGATCGAATGAATCGGAGGGTACGCCGGAACTGTCGAAATAGCCCTGGAGGAACTTGTTCCAGCGCGGAATATCCTCCTTTTCCAGGCTGTAGATGGCTTGATCCACCAGCGGCATGGGCCGCCCCGCATCGGCCAGCAACCCGGCCTCGCGGTCGCCCGGCATCCCTTCGGCCGGATAGGGCTCGCCCCAGAAATTCGGGTTGCGCGCCAACACCATCCGCAGGTTGGGATTGTTCTCGGTCAGCATGAAGGGGCCGGTGCCGACCGGGTACCAGTCGAGCACGATATTGCGCTCTTTCATGCCGGGTTGGGCGTAGAACAACTCCGCCTCCCAGGGCATGGGGGCGAAGAAGGGCATGGCCAGCCAGTAGGTGAACTGGGGGTACTTGCCGTTGATGCGGATGCGCACACTATGCGGATCGACCACTTCCACCCCGCTGAGCCGGGCCTCGCGCAGGGCCTGAACCCGGGCGATCGGGTCCTTGTCCGCGATCAGGGCCAGCCGCTCACTCAGGTCCTTGAAGCCTTGAATGTGCTCCTGCATCACCCCGGCGATCGGCGAGTGCAGCCAGGGGGCAGCCAGACGTTTGATCTGGTAAGCGAAGTCGTCCGCGGTCACGGCGCGGGTGCCGGTCTGCGGGAAATCCGCCAGGCGGTTGATGCCGTCAAGATCGCGCTCGGTGAGCCGCAGGTAGCGGGGGTCGCCGGCCGCATCCAGGACGAACGCGGGATGCGGCTGAAAGCGCAGGTCGGGGCGCAAGCGGATCAGGTAGTCACTGTAGGCGATCGATACGAGCGGCGCGTCGGCCGGCAGCGGGTTGCCGACGGCATCGAAATACTGGGCGACCGGGACTTCCAGGGCCGACAGGGGCACCAGTTGATAAGGCCGCAGCAACAGGTGATATTGCAGCGGCGGCTCGTAGATCTGAGCCAAGAAAGCATATTCGTTGGCGCTATAGGAACGCACCGGGTCCAGATGCTTGGGGCGCTCGTCGAATGAGGAGTAGACGGTGTTGGTCAGGCCCTGGCCGGCCGGATAGGGGTCGTTCCAGGGGCCTTGGTCACAGCCGACGAGCATCCACCCGGCGAGCAGGAGCCAGGCCCAGCGGATCAGGACCAGTGTGCCGCACGAGTCGCGTCCGGTCGCCCGGACCCCTCGCACTTTCACCGATCGCCAAGTTTCTGTAGTGTTGCAGGTCGACATGGGGTTGCCATAATCGCACGGCACCCCGCCGCACGAAAGCCCAAGATTCAGGCGCCGCGTGCGCCCGTTACCCTACCGGAGTTGATGACCCATGGGATTTCTTCAAGACAAGCGCATCCTGGTGACCGGCGTCGCCAGCAACCGCTCCATCGCCTGGGGTTGTGCCGAGGCCATGCACCGCGAGGGCGCACAGATCGCGCTGACCTACCAGAACGACAAGCTCAAGGGCCGGGTCGAGGAGTTCGCCGCCCAGTTGGGTTCGGACATCGCGCTGCCGCTCGATGTCGGCAGCGACCGGCAGATTGCCCACTGTTTCGCGGCCCTGGAGGAACGCTGGGACGGGCTGGACGGCGTTGTCCACTCCATTGCCTACGCCCCCAAGCACGAGTTGGAGGGGGACTACGTGGACGCCCTGACCCGCGAGGGCTTCACCACCGCCCACGAGATCTCGTCCTACAGCTTCTCCGCCCTGGCCAAAGCCAGCCGGCCCCTGATGGCCGGCCGCAATGGTGCGCTCCTCACCCTGACCTTCCTCGGCGCCGTGCGGGCCGTGCCCAACTACAACGTGATGGGGCTTGCCAAGGCGAGCCTGGAGGCCAATGTCCGCTATCTGGCGGCCTCCCTCGGCCCCACCGGCACCCGGGTCAACGCCATTTCCGCCGGACCCATCTACACCCTGGCCGCGGCCGGCATCTCGCATTTCCGCGCGATGCTCAATCAGGTGGAGAAACACACGCCCCTGCGCCGCACCGTGACCACCGAAGAGGTGGGGAACGCGGCCGCCTTCCTGTGCTCGGATCTGGCGAGCGGCATTACCGGTGATATCCTGTATGTCGATACCGGGTTTAATATTTTGGGGTTGGGATAAACTGCCGCTGGTCGTGCAGCCGTAGGGCGCAATAGCGCAGCGTATTGCGCCGCATGTCGGAAACGATCGAGAGTCCCGGTTCTCGCGCTCCCGAGACGGCGCAGATGCAATGTCGACCGGCTGACGGCGATGGAAGGAACATCAGCCATCCCCAAGGATGAATATCCCCCGTGGGAGCGGCGTCCCGCCGCGATGCGGTGCCGCGGTGACCGCTGACGCTGCGGCTACGCGCCCGCCCCCGTCGCGGCGGGACGCCGCTCCCACAGGGTCGCTGCGCGACTTTCGCGGTATGCCTCGACCTCCGTTTTTCTTGTGGCCGGAACGACGATCTAAGCCAACCATCGTATTCGCTTATTAATTTTTTTTACTCGTTCATGAGTGAACCAACCCAAGCCGAGTACATCGCCGCCCTGATTGACCTGCATCGCGGGCTGCCGCGTCAAGGACCAGGGGACCCGGAATTCACGCGACAGTTGTTGCATCGGCTGCCGACCTTGTCGGCGCACCCGCGGATTGCCGACCTCGGTTGCGGATCCGGCGCCGCGACACTGTTACTCGCGAAGCACTACGGCTGCCTGGTCAGAGCGGTCGACGCGGCACCCGACTTCATCGAGGAACTGAGGGATAAGGCCGCCGCGGCTGGCCTTGACCATCTGGTCGAAGCCCTCTGCGCTGATATGGCGACGCTGGACTGGCCTCCCGCCTCGATCGATCTCCTCTGGTCCGAGGGTGCAGCGTACAACCTGGGCTTCGAACAGGCATTGAGGGCCTGGCACCCCATCGTATCCACGGGCGGCGTCGCCGTTGTATCGGAGATGAGTTGGTTCAGCGACACCGTGCCGGACCCGGCGCGTCGGTTCTGGGAATCGGCGTATCCGACTATGGGCACGGAGCAGCAGAACATCAATCGCGCCAAAACCGCCAGCTTCAGTGTCGTTTTCACCGAAAGGCTGCCGAGCAAGGCCTGGTGGGAACACTACTATGGTCCTCTACGTGAACGCATGCACCGGTCGGATGTGGCCGGCATGAATCAAGCCGTCATTCGGGAAACCGAGGAGGAGATGGCGCTGTTTGAACGCTACAGCGACTGTTATGGCTATACGTTTTATATTCTGCAAAGGCCTTAGATCATAAACCCAGCCACCGCGCGATCTGCACGGTTGACGGTCCGCACAGCGGACCCTACAGGTCACGGTGTTACCGTAGGGTCCGCTGTGCGGACCGTCCGCGGCTGTTTGACCAACAGGATCCACCCGACGGGCCTTGATCATCGTGCGAGCCAGTTTCCACCGGTACCCTGATTCAAAAATCCGTTCCACAGATGAACACAGACGTTTTTCTTCATCTGTGAACATCTGTGTCATCTGTGGATAAATCCGGATGCAGGCCCCACCGCCGACCTTCCCGACAACCGCCGGCATCAGATAAGAATATCGTCCGCATGCAGTAAGTCAGCGAAAAGATCCTTCTTGATCACTTCGTAATTCCTGCGCGTCTTGGCCGCTGCGCCGATGATATAGCGGCGGGCGATGAAGACTTTGCGGCTGTCCTGCGCCGCCTCGTCCATGAGCAGCCAGCCGGTGTAGAGATAGCTGTAGATCTCCACCAATTCCTTGGCCGCGATGCTTTGGAATTGTTTGTCGGTCTTGTCCGCGACAAACTTCAGGGCGTCGAGGAACAGCACCCGCATCTCTTTCAATTCATCCGCCAGGCGCGCCAGATTGCCGGAATTTTCCTTTTGTTCCAGCGTCGTGAAATGCTCGCCGAGAATGTCGCCGATGACGCCGCCGGTGGCCGCCACGATTTGCAGTTGCGAGGTGCCCTCGTAGATGTTGGTGATCCGCGCATCGCGGGTCAGGCGCTCGACATTGAACTCCTTCATGTAACCCGTGCCGCCATGAATCTGCAAGGCGTCATAGGTGATCTTGTTGGCGTTCTCGCTCAGCACATACTTGGCCATAGGGGTGAGCAGCGCGGCGACCCGGGTCGCCTCCTTGAGTTTGGCGTTCTCGACCGTCGCATCCTTGCCCTCGGCCTTGAGCACATCGATCTTTTCTTCCAGTTTATTGCGCAGATCAACCCAATGGCAGGCGGCGTAGAGCAGGGAGCGGTCGCTCTCCAGCGTCACCCGCATTTCCATCAGCAGGTTGGCGACCACGGGGATCGCATAGATACTCTTACCGAACTGTTCGCGCGCCCTGGCGTAGCGCAGCGCTTCCTCATAGGCGGCCTGGGAAATACCCAGACCCTGAGCGGCGACGCCGAGACGCGCACCGTTCATCATATCCATGACGTACTTGATCAGGCCGAACTTGCGCTTGCCGATGAGCTGCGCCGGCGTATCGTTGAACTGCAACTCGCAGGTCGGCGACCCGTGAATACCAAGCTTGTTCTCGATCCGCCGCACGACGACGTTATCTTTGCCGTAGCAGGCAAACAGACTCAAACCACGCCCGTCCTTGGTGCCGGGTTCGGAGCGCGCCAGGACCAGCAGGATTTGCGCATTGCCATTGGTGATGAAGCGCTTGACGCCCTTCAGACGCCACTGTCCGTCCTCGTCCTGATAGGCAAGCATGTTGACGGCCTGCAGGTCCGAGCCGGCGTCCGGTTCGGTCAGTACCATCGCCCCCGTGGCCGCTCCGCTGGCGAATTGCGGCAGGAATTCCTGACGCTGTGCCTCATCGCCGTATTTATTGATGGTCTCGGCGATGTCCTGCAGACCGAACAGGTTCATCAACGAGGCTTCGGCACGCGCCACCATCTCGATCGCCATGGTGTAGATGGTGGTGGGGATGTTCAGGCCCCCATAGCGCCGGGGCAACGTGAACCCCATCAGCTCCGCCTTGGTCAGATCTTCCAGGGCTGCCTGGATGCCCTTGGCGTAGGTCACCTTGCCGTCGGCGAAATGACTTCCCTCTTCGTCCACCGCGGCCGCCTGGGGCGCCACGTTGTTCGCCGTGATGTCGCCGACGATTTCCAGCACCTTGCGATAATTATCCAAGGCATCCTGGTAATCGGTGGGCGCGAAGTTGTAGCGACTGGCCTCGGTATAGCCATGCTCGGCGATGTCAACCACCTCCTCCAGGTGCAGGCGGTCGAAATGAAACAGCAGATCGGTGTTATCGGTGAAATAGTTGGCCATGGCTCGGCTACTTTAACTTGTGCTTGTAGGCGTCGATGAGCTTGGGAATCACTTCCATCACATCGCCGACGATTCCATAATGGCAGACACCGAAGATCGGCGCGTCGGGATCGGCATTGATGGCAATGATCTTGTTGGATTCACTCATCCCGGCCCGGTGCTGAATCGCCCCGGAGATGCCGCAGGCGATATACAGCTTGGGCCGCACCGTGACCCCGGTCTGCCCCACCTGCCGGACGTGGTCGATATAACCGGCGTCCACCGCGGCACGCGTGCCCGCGACCTCGCCGCCGATGACCCGTGCCAATTCGTAGAGAATCTGGAAATTCTGCCAGTTACCCATCCCGTAGCCACCGGCGACGATGATCGGAGCGGCTTTGAGATTGACCTTGCTCTCCTCGTGATGCCGGGCAATGATCCGCACCAGTTGGTCGGCGGCATCGGGCTCATAGTAGACGGGCGTAATGCGTCCGGCGACCGGCTGCGACAGCGGGATTTTCTCCATCACCCCCTCGCGCACCGTGGCCATTTGTACCGGAGAATCCGGACAGATGATGGTAGCGATGATGTTGCCGCCGAAGGCCGGGCGAATCTGCAGCAGGAGCCGGGAGTAATCCTTGCGCAAATAGGTGACGTCCGAGACTTGCAGATCAGTGCAGTCCGCGGTCAATCCGCTGCGGGTGTGGGAGGCGACGCGCGGCGCCAGATCCCGGCCGATGAAGGTGCCGCCAAACAGGACGATCCGCGGCTGATACCGGTCCACCAGCTCGCTCATGATGCGGCTGTAGGGCAAGGTGTTGTAGTGATTCAGATCCGGATGATCCGCCAGCAGGACGTCCGTGACGCCATAGTGAAAGGTCTCTTCGGCGACGGCCTGCATATTATGGCCGATGAGCACCGCCTGCAATTCACCATTCAGGCTTTCCGCCAGCTTTCTGCCCTTGGAAAGCAACTCAAAGCTCACCTCGGCCGGTTTGCCGTCGCGCTGCTCAATGAACACCCAGACCAGTTTATTCTCATTCATAGGGGCTTATCCGAAGATGTGGTCTTCCATCAGTTTATCGATCAGCGCATACATGCCGTCCTTGGTGGGCGGTATGGTTTCATGCGCGCTCCCGCCCAACACCACCGACTCGATCTTGTGCACCTTGGTCGGCGACCCGCCAAGGCCGCAGCGATTCAGGTCGACATCCAGATCGTCGGCGGTCAGCGTGGGGATAAACAGCCCCTTGGATACATACTCCTCCTTGAGCTGATCCATATACAGCAACGAATTGCCCTCGGTCATCTTTTCCAATTCGAGCAGGGTATGGGCATTCTTGTAAGCCATGACCCGTTTGGCCCGGAAGGGCCGGGGCGTGGCAGCATCCTTCACCACTGTGAGCAACAGCGGGAGGGTGCCTTCCAACACCTCGAAACCGTTATCCACCTTACGCTTGACGGTGATCGTCGATCCTTCCGCATTGAGAATCGCTTCCGTATAGGTGATCTGCGGCAGGCTCAGCTTTTCAGCGGTCTGCGGACCGACTTGCGCGGTGTCGCCATCGATCGCCTGGCGGCCGGCGAAGATGATATCGTAGTTGCCCAGTTGACGGAGCGCCTGCGCCAATACATAGGAGGTCGCCAGGGTGTCGGCGCCGGCGAACTTCCGGTCGCTGATGAGAAACGCCTCATCGGCACCCATGTACAAGCATTCGCGCAGCAGATCCGAGGCTTTCAAAGGCCCCATGGTCATCACGCGCACGGTGCCGCCGAAGCGGTCGCGAAATTGCAGTGCCAATTCCAGCGCCACCTTGTCTTCGGGATTGAAAATGGTGGGAAGTTTACTGCGATTGACAGTGCCGTCCGGCTTCATTACCTGCCCGGAGATATTGGCCGTGTCGGGAACCTGTTTGACCATTACGATGGAATGGTAGCTCATGCTCTGCCTTGTAAGTGCTTCTGGGATAATCGGGAAATGCGGCGACCGGCAGATCGGACGATCAGCATAGAGGGGACCGCGGCGGCCACATCACCCGGAAAATAAGGACCGCGAAATTTTACCATTTTTCGTAAGCCCATGCGATGGAGGGAGCGGGACCGCAGCAGTTCCAAATTTGGGTAGGTGGATGGTGGATGCGCTGCGCTTATCCACCCTACGAAAACCCGCGCTGTTGTAGGGTGGATAAGGCGCGCTGTTCGGTGTCAGGGGGCCGGCACGTCGGTCGCGCGCGCCGCATCCACCGGGAGTCGCGCGATGCCGCCAAAATCTGGAATTGCTGGCCGGGACCGCAAAGACCCGCCACCGGCGCTCACCGCGTCATTGCGGCGCGAAGGACAAGACCGCGACCCATTATGCCGCGGCCTGCCGCTCGCGCCGCTTGAGCCAGACGTCCAGACCCTGAGCGTTGAGTTCGGTGTCGACCGCGAGCAAGGCGTCGATCCGCACGTCCTCCAAATCCACTCCGTGGGCGCGGGCACTGGCCGTCAGGTGCGCCGATACCGCCCGCTTGAGCCGGGTGAGGCGTTCAGGGTCGTCGCGTCCCTCCTCCGCCAAGGCGATCCCCGCCATGTCATGGATGCTCCGGCGCACGTCGTCCACCAGCCGCTCCGGCGCATCGACCCGGCCGTAGTGCGTCAGGTACATGGCTTTCGGATTCAGGTTCATGAGCTTATCGAGGCTTTGCAGCCACGCCTCCGGATCGAAGGCGACCGGGGTGGTGGGGGCGAACAGCCAGGGGGCACCCCCCGTATCGAACTCACGGTAGGCAATGCCGAAGGTATCGCCGGTAAAACAGCCGCGCGTCCGGGCGTCGTGGATGCAGCCGTGGTGATTGGCGTGGCCCGGCGTGTCGATGAAGGTCAGGATGCGGCCGGCCAGGTCGATCTGCATCCCATCCTCGGCAACGATCACCCGCTCCTCGGGCACCGGGGTCAGGCCCCCGAAATCGCGGGCGAAGCCCTCGGCACCATAGACCGCGCCGGCCCCCGCCAGCAACCGGGCCGGATCGATCAGGTGCGGTGCGCCCTTGGGATGGATCACCAGTCGTGCCGCGGGACAGGCGGCGATCAGGTCGCCCGAGCCGCCGGCATGATCCAGGTGGACATGGGTCGGCATCACATAGTCGACGTGCGCCGGGGTCAGGCCCATGTCCGCAATGATCTTGAGCAGGGACGGCACCGTGTGCGCGGTGCCGGTGTCGACGAATGCGAGCCGGTCGCCCGAGCGGACCAGATAGCACGCGGCCAGACCGTGACGGTAGAGGCCGGTTTCGATGCAGTAAATCTGGTCTGCGACCTCTTGGATGTGTGGAATCGACATGGTGGGCCTCCGATGATGGTTGTATTGAGATCGAGATTGGTTTTAGATTGCGCAGACCCGAGAGTCTAACCGCGCCGTTGGCCCGACAGTAAGTGGTCCGTGGTACCCGGATTGCCGGGCACCGGACACAGCGCGCTCGTCTCATCGGTTCCGATGACCCAAGATCTTCACAAAAAAGACACTCGGAGGACACCCTCATGACCCAAGCAGCGACCGTCGGCGCGATGCCGACAGACACCCCGCGCATCAACGAGATCAGCCTGGAACGCCCCTGGGAGTGGGTCGTCAAGGGGTGGGCCGACCTCCGGGAGGCACCCCGGTTCAGCCTGGCCTACGGCACCGTATTCGTGATCGTCAGCGTCCTGATGACCCTGGGCCTGCTGGCCGAGAACCTGTTCGTCATCGTCCCCGCGCTGGCCGCCGCCTTCTTCCTCATCGCCCCCTTGCTGGGCATCGGACTCTACCAGATCAGTGCGAATCTCGAGGCCGACCGCCCGGTCGAGTTCTGCCAGGCACTGCAAGCCTGGCGACAGAACGAAGTGCAACTCGCGGCCATGGCCCTGATCCTGGTGTTCGTGCTGCTGGTGTGGATGCTCGCCGCCATCCTGATCTTTGCGCTCTTCTACGACAACCCGGTGCCGACCTGGGCCAATTTCCTGCCCACCCTCTTCCTGTCCGGCGAGAACAATACCTTCGTGGCGGCCGGCGTCATCGGCGGCGGACTGATCGCCGCCTTCACCTTCTGCATCAGCGTCGTCACCGTGCCCATGCTGATGGACCGTCCGGTCGATGTGGTGACCGCCATGCGCACCAGCATGGCGGCCGTCCGCAAGAACTGGCAGGCCATGAGCCTGTGGGCCGCGCTGATCGTCATGTTCGTGGGGCTCGGTATCCTGACCTACTATATCGGTCTGTTGATCACCATGCCGCTGATCGGGCACGCCACCTGGCACGCCTATCGGGATTTGGTGCCGCGCGACTGAGGCGGGGACGCCGGCGGTCAAGAGCGCCGGTCAGGAGACGCTGCGCCCGTTCGCCGGCTACGGCGATCCGGGCGTGGAGCTAGAAATAGCGCAATAATTCGAGCCGCGCATAGCCATCCTTGCGCCAATAATAGGCGGGCTCGCCCGGCGCCGTGCGGGGAAAACCCTGCAGCGTCAGTCTGAGCTTCCAGTTCTCTCCCAGTCGACGCGATCCCTCCAGCCGCCATAGCAGGCTGTCCTGCTCCAAGTCCGAGAGGACGCCAAGTTGCACCTCGGTCGACTGCAAATCGTTGAACGCGAACCGGGCACCGGTGAATAGATCATTCTGATAGAGGGTAGCCAGCGTATTGTCGGTGCCGTTGTAGGTATACTCGGCATAGAGTGATAGATCCGCCGCCGTATCGGCCATACCGTAGAGGGTATATTCAGCGCCGGCGACGGCGGCGGAATATCGCTGGACCGGCGTGTCGCGATAGATGTATTCGAGCTTGAACGTCCAATTGCCGACGGCTCCCTGCAAGTCCAACCCGACCTGGTGGATCAGATCGTAATAGACGGAGGCGAGACCTTTGGCGGGATCAGGCTCCAGGCGCGGATCACGGCGGGTTCCCCAGAAATAGGAAAGGCCCAGATCCCAGGTCCCAAATGTCTTGGCCCAACGCAGCGCCCAGTCCACATGCCGCTCACGCTGCGGCGACTGGTAGATCGGATGCTCGAAATCGATCGGCAGA
Source organism: Chromatiaceae bacterium (assembly GCA_013426805.1). Classification (GTDB taxonomy): domain Bacteria; phylum Pseudomonadota; class Gammaproteobacteria; order Chromatiales; family Chromatiaceae; genus Thiodictyon. The sequence goes on along the minus strand of JACDZG010000082.1, from coordinate 15,622 downwards.
TAAAGCCGCCCGTGCTCGCCGGGAAAAGTGCGCTCGCGAAAACCCGGCAGCACGAGTAGCTGCACAGTGCCCCAGTCCGTCAGGCGCTTGGCCTGAATCATCGGCTGTCCGAGCTTCTCGTCGGTCGCGATGTCTTCGACGAAATCGGTTTGATTGACGATATCGACCGGGTGATACGACTCGGCAACACCCCAGGACTCCTGGCCGATTCCCACCAGCCAGCTCAAGCCCCAGGCATCGAACTTGACATTGGCCTCCCGCAAGTCGGCATGGGTCCGCTCCCGGTCCTCGCTGTCGACCCGCAGAAAGGGAAGCAACGCAAAGGAGAGGTCGCCGGCCTGGGTCCGGTACTCGGGACGCAGGGCGACGGATGCATCCCCATCGGATTGCGGGGGATACAACGGCGTATCCGGAAACCAGCGTCCCTCCAACTCGATCCAGCCGCCCCAGTCGGCGAACGCCCCCGGCGTCACGGCGAGGCCGGCCAGCAGGGCGAACCTCAGGGCGCGTGCGTATCGCGTATCCAGCCGGGCCTTCTTCATCGCTGCGGACAGCGGCGTGCCCCCACCCGCTCGCTCAGCGCCCAAGCCCGGACAGGGCCTCGGGCGAAAAATCCTTCTCTTTCAACCCGACGCCGAACTCATACTCCGAGGTCTTGAGAAGCGTCGCGCGGCCGCTCGGCACATGGGTCATCGCGAGGGTGCGCGGACGCCAGTAGTTGCCGCGATAGCGCACCCAATCGCCGGTCTCCAGCGTCTTGAGGTGCCGCCCTTTCTTGTCGTACAAATAGGCTTGCAGGATCTGATGCGTATCCGGATCGACCCAGGTCTCCTGCCGACTGTATTCGGAGTTGGGAGCGATCGGCATGCGGTCCACGCGGTAGACCTGCTGACCACGCAGGCTGGCCTCTCCGACGAAACGATAGGTGAAATCCTCGAACTTGTCGCCGGCCAGATCCTCGTAGCTAAACTCGGTGCCGGCGAAGCTCCCCGAGCGGTCACGCGCCGCAATGCGCTTGACCCGCTTGTACGCCGGCAAATACAGCCATTGGGAATCGTCGGCCGCCCCCAGCGCCTCGTGCGTCAGCAGTGCGGTACCTGCGATATCTGGCGGGGCATCGAAGACCACGAGCGTCTTGTCGCCCTGGCCGGGCGGTCCCTCCAGCAACTGCATGCGGGTGCGGCGCTCGGCCGTGCGGCCGTTCGCAGAGCGTAGCGTCAGCTGCATACTCACGCGTTGATCGCCGAACCCCTCGTCCAGCCGGTCGCGGGCAGAGAAGATCTCCGCTCCGCGGTCGGCATTCCGGTCCGCGCCGGCGCCCACCGGCCAGCCGAGTGCCAATGCCAGTAGACCGATCGTCAATTTCACCGAACGGCGCATCGAATGCTCCTTTAAGTCGAAGGGGCGTCGAGCCGGCTGCCGGTGTCGGCGGCATCGGTGGATCTCGCGCCACGGGTGTGGACGGTCTCCTGCCCCGCGTCCCCGTCCAGCCGCCATCTCACGGGCAGCCGAAGGATCAGCAGCGGCAGCATCAGCATGTCGCCGACCAGCGCGAAGAGCACGGTGGCAGCAAACAGGATTCCAAAATGGGCGCTCGGCAGGAAGCTCGACACGCTCATCGTCAAGAATCCGCCCATCAATAAGAGCGACGTCGTCACCATGGCGCCGCCCGTCACCAGCATCGCGTCGCGCACCACCCGGCGCGGGTTGCGCCGCCGCGGCATCTCACGCGTGACGCGGTAGAGGAAATAGATCGTATCGTCCACGGCGAGCCCGAGCGCAACGCCGCCGACGATACAAGTCGCGATATTGATCTTGATTCCCAGCCAACCCATCAGGCCGAGCACGAACAGTATCGGCATGAAGCTGACGAACACGCCGAGCAGGCCGAGCGTCAGCGACCGGAACAACAGCGGCAGCAGCAGCGCAATGGCGGCCAACACGATCGCCACCGAGACGATCTGGGTGGAGGTCACATGGGCGTCCATATTCGCCCACAGCACATTGGTGCCGGTCACCGCGACTTGCACATCGACCGGCAACAGGGTGCGCGCGAGTTCCTCGATACGTTCGCGCAGCGCTGCGAGTCCGCGCATCGACAGATGGTCCGTCATGACCAGCAGCCGGGTCTCGCCCCGATCGCCGACGAGCAGATCGGTCAGGTCCGCGTTGCCGCTCGCCTGGACGAGCAGCACGAGCTGACCCAGACGGTCGGCGCCGAACTGCGCAAACCGCTCGGTCGGCGCGCGCACCCCGGCGAGCGCGCGGTCGGCCTCCCGCAGGATCTGTGCGGCACTGAGTACCTTGCGTACCTCCGGCAGCGCCGCGACCGCATGCTCGAAATCCAGCGTTTGGGCCAACTCCGGGACATCGGTCAGGCTGCGGCCTGGTCCGAAGCGCAGGGCAACCGACACGTAATATTGGGGAAAATGCGCCGCCGCGATGCGGTCGTAGTCGACCCGCATCCCGCTGCCTTCACGAAACAGCTCAACATAATCGGTGTCGACCTGCAGACGCGGCAACCCGGTCAGGGTCGCCGACAGGCAGGCCGCAACGATCAGAATGACCGCCGGGCGGCGCTCCACGAGATAGACCGCGCCATGCGTCATGGACCGGATCCAGCGCGACGGAGGCGAACGGCGGCGCTCCTCGCCCGACCACAGCAGCCGCAGCAGCACCGGCGCAGTCACGAGCATCTGCAGCCAGGAGAACGCGACCCCGGGCGCTGCCGTAAAGCCAAGCTGCCGCAGCGGGATGACGTCGCTGAACGCAAACGACAGGAATCCCACGACGGTTGTCAGGGTCGTAAAAAACGATGGCCAAAACAGGCGCCGCAGAATACCGGCAAGCGCTTCGCGATCCTGCCCTGCGCACCGCTGATGATGAAACTCGTTGATCAGATGAATGACTGCCGACGCGCTGATCGTCACCAGCACGACCGGCAACATCGCAGTCACGATATTGACCGGAATATCGAGCGCGCCCACAACGCCGACGACCGGCACCACCGATCCGACCACGACCGCGAGCAAGATCGCGATGTCGCGCAGGTGCCTCAGGAACAGATAACCGCTGAGCACCAGCACCAGCGAGATCAGCGTGTTATAGACTACAATGTCGCGCAGTGCCGCCCGATTGAGCTCGGCATTGATCGCGGTATTGCCCGCCAGCGCAACCGAGCGGATCGTCGGGTACTCGGCCAGGATGGCGCGTACGGCATCCACCAGCCGCATACGGTAAGCGGTTTGCTCGAACAGCCGGTTCTCGTTTTGAATCAGCACCGCGGTGTGTCGGGTGTCGCCGGGCTGGATCAAATTCCGCACGAAGATGGGACTGTCTTCGAGTCGGGCGCGCAACGCCGCGCTCTCCGACGCGCTCGCCCGTGCACCCGCCTGCTTGAGGAGCGGCAGATAAGACAAGGTGTCCTCGGCATCCAGTTCGCTGTCGCGGGCATTGACGATCGAGACCACCCGCTCCACATGCGCCAGCGACTCGATGCGGCGCACCGCTTCGGACAGCTCGTGCAAAAACTCCGGATCATAAATCGCGTCGGCCTCGACCAGCGCGAAGGTCCATTCGGTCTCGCCGAACGTGCGGTTGTGCTCACGATAGGTCTGCAAGGCCGGATCGTTTGAAACGAACCAGATGCCGACCGAGTTGTCGATCCGGAAATGGCTCACATAAGCCCAAGCCGACGCCGCGACCGTGAGCAGCCACAGTACGATGATGACCCAGCGCAGCCGCAGCAGGAGATCGAGATAGCGACTCATCGCGTCATCGTCCGCACGCGACGAACGCCAAGTCGGCGCCTCGCGAAACCCGCTCGCGCGCGCAGCCAACACCCAGGCCGCTTGACGCACCGGTTTATCCGTGCGGCGCGCCCGCGCCGCTGCTCAGCGCTCGCTGCCATCCCCTTCTCTCCCATACAACTTAGCCTATTACGAAAAGCGTTGCGATTCTACCGCCTCGGCTACCGGCCGTCCATGACGGTGAGGGTCTTGGTCAGGTGACCGGAACGAGGATCAAATCAATAAAAAGTTGATAATAAACCGCTTGCCAAACACCAGACGTGGGATATAGGATAATGTTCAGTGTAGGCTTTTCCATCTCGACCCCGATCGGTTCACAGCGGCCTCGATCGGGGTGGTTGCGCGCGCCATGCGGACCGGCTCTGCCGGTGCACAATCGGCCGGCGCGGCGCCGACGCTCTCAATCACTCCGCTCGCCGCCGCGAGCGGCCGTACATTCCTAATCGCCGGACGATATCAATGGAGCCCGTTAAACCGGTTATCACCAAAATCGATCAGGTATGCATCGGGACCGACCACTTCGACGACACAGTCCCGCGCATGGCGCGCCTGCTCGGAATAGCGGCGTTCAAATGCTGGGACTTCGTTTATCCCAATCTTGTCGCTACCAGGATCAACGGCGCTCCCGCCGCATGGTGCATGAAGCTCGGCATCGCCCGCATCGGCAGGATGAGCATCGAGGTCGTGCAGATTTGGCACGGCGGACAGTTCGGCACCGATCGCCACTGTATTAATTCCATCGGGATCGACCATCTCCGCGTGGAAACCGGGGCGTCGTTCCGCAGCAACCTCGAACGGTTTACCGGCATCGGCTGCAACCCAAAACTGCAGGCCGAAATCGTCGTCCCCGTCAAGCTGGGTCCGGTCACGATCCCGCGTATCTCGTCCATGGGTCTCAATTTGGCATACTTGAGCAGAACCCCGGAGCTGCCGCTGAACCTCGAGATCTCGGCCCCGATGCTGCCGTCGACCCATGACATGGCGATCGACCTCGGCCGCGCCGATTATTATTTTGCCGCCGACGGACTGCGCTACAAGAGTCCCAAGGGCATTCGCAGCACGCTGGCGATAGGCCTGTCCGGCATCGCGGTCGCCGCCGACAGACCAGCCGACACCCAGCGGTTCCTGCAGCGGAATCTTGGCCTCACGCAATGGACGAGCGACCTCCCCTGGAACGGGGAAGGCGGCTCGAGTGACACGTCCGTTTGCGCTAAGGTCAAAGGATTTTCGCTCGGTTTTGTCGCTTCGTCGCTGCCATGGCCAGGCAACTCCGCGAATAAGCAAGCCGTGGTTCTGAGCACGGCAGGCACGATCGACGCGACCGTCGGCCGCTGTGTGGAGTTAGGCTGCCGACTGCTGCACCAAGGGAAAGATGCCGGCGGAGCCGATTTTGCAATCGTCGACGCAATGCAAACATTCAAGACGGACTTGGTGCTTATGGCAAGCACCGGGCCGTCGCTAAAGAAACGGCGCCACACAGTGTAAATCATGACCGAGGTCAGCGCGATGAACGAAATCCCCCGTGGGCACCGACAGCCCGAACAAAACGATCGGATCATCTGGAACTACGACTTCTCGATCTCGACATTTTACGGATGCGAACTGCAAGCACTGCTGCCGCTGCTGCCGGACGGCAATTTAACCCTGGCCGAGGCAATCCCCGGCATCGGGCTGATCAACTTGACGGCGGTGAATTTCCGCGCCGGCGGTTTAGACGGGCTCTTGCCCGAGTTTCAGGAGTTGATTTTAAGCGTTGGCGTGACGCCCGATCTTTCGCGCAACGTACCCAATTTTGCGATGTACGTGGTTTCGCTCGCCAGCACCTGCGAGCTGCATTTGGAGCATAGCCGCGAGTATTATAAGTTGCCCGCCCATACCCTGCTTACCAAGGTGTCGGTCGACCGCGAGAAATTGCAGATCGCGCTCGCGAACGAGCGCGGACCCATCGCCTCACTGAAGTCCTGCGCGGAGTACAAAGAATATTCCACCGAGCCGCAAGAGCGGCTGATTCAGGCATTTACCGGGAACCAACCGATCTATTCCAGCGACTGCATCTTCCGCGCCCGTGTGCAGGAGAATCAGCTCGCCGGCGGCGACGGCGACGTCGGCCTGCTGTATCGCCATCCATTTTTCGGCGATCTCGCCGTGGACGACCTCGAGCTCATTCCCTTCGTCCAAATGATCAGCGATCCGGATGTCGTCGCAGAGCAGTATTATTACCGTTCCCTGCCGTGGAAATGAGGCGGGCGGCGCGGGCAAGACCCGGCCGCCGCTGGTCGATCCGGCTTGCGACGGCCTGGCCGGAACCCTAATCGAGCCGGCTGCGCGCGTCAGACGCGGGCCGATTCTTCCTTCAGCGCCCGCACCGTGTCGTGGATCTGCTGTTCCGTATGTTCACAGTTCATGAAGAAGCGCAGTCGCGCGGCCTTTTCAGGGACTGCCGGGTAGAGGATGGGTTGCACATGGATGCCGCGCTCAAGCAGCGCATGTGAGAGCTTCAGCGCCTTGACTGAACTGCCGGTAAGCGCCGGGACGACGGCTAGTCCCGTGCTGAAGCCGGTGTCGATGCCCGCCGCGCGCGCTTCATCGCGAAAGAGAATGCCGCACGCCTGCAGTGCCGCGACCCTTTCCGGCTCTTGACGCATCAACTGCAGCGCGGCGAGCGCGGAGGCGGCCGTCGGCGGTGTCATGCCGACGCTGTATAGAAAACCCGGCGTGAGAAATTTGAGGTGCTCGATCAGTGCGGTCTCGCCGGCGATGTAGCCGCCGCAGCTCGCCAGCGTTTTGGAAAGGGTGCCCATCCAGATATCCACGTCGGAGCCCGCGAGCCCGAAATGCTCACGGATACCGAGTCCCGTCGGTCCCATCACACCGAACGAGTGGGCCTCGTCCACCATCAGGAAGGCGCCGTGTCGGCGCTTCAGCTCGATGAAGCGAGGCAAGTCGGGGTAATCCCCGTCCATGCTGAAGATGCCCTCGACGACGATCAGCACGCGCTCGAATTGGTGCCGCTGCGCGGTGAGGATCGCCTCGAGTGCGGCCCAATCGTTGTGCGGGAAAGGCAGGCGATGCGCGCCCGACAGCTGAATTCCCTGCAGGACGCTGTTGTGCACGAGCGTGTCGTGCAGGATCAGGTCTTTGGGACCGAATAAATAGCCGATGACCGTGACGTTGGTGGCGTGCCCGCTGACGAAAGTAATGGCGTCGTCCACACCGTAGGTTTGCGCCAGCGCGCGTTCGAGTTCCCGGTGCACACCGCGCTCGCCTGATACGAGCCGGCTTGCCGAGACTGAAGTGCCGCAGCGGTCGATAGCCGTCTTCGCGGCGTCGCTGACGCGCGGGTCGCCGCAGTATCCCAGATAGTTGTAGCTCGCGTAGTTGAGGTAGTCCTTACCGCCGATGCAGGTGGTTACGCCGGCGATACCGTCGTGCACCTTGAAGTAGGGGTTGGCGATGCCGAGCTTCGCTGAACCGTCGATGATGAGACGCAGTTGTACATAACCGGGATGGAGGTGAAAGCGGTATTTTCGCGCCGGGATATCGGCGGGTGCGCGGACCTCGGCCGCGACCGGCACGGGTGGCATCTCCGGCGTGTCGACACGGCGCTGTCGACGCTCGAGCGCCTGCTGGATCAGGCGCTCCTTCATCTGTGGGTTATAGCCGCGTGAACTTCTATGAGTCATTCGATGCAAGCTCCGAGTGGCAAGTTCCAAGAGCATTGCGGCGTCCGCATGACGCGGCATGAAACTCGAGTCTTAAAACCGGCTTCACTGAATCATCCGGGTGGTGGTCGTCAACCCGCCGGAGCGCAGCTCTTCGGCAACTTTCGCGTAGGTTTCGGCATGTTCGTCATCGGCGTATCGCGTCGCGACCTGCCGCATGTGATCGTCCAGTTCGTCCCCTTCCTGGTCCGTACTGGTCAGTTGGGCTAGGATGCGTGCGGACAGCTTCGCCACCGTCGGGCTCTCGCTGATCGCCATGACCGGCAGGCGGACCGTGAAGCGCGCTTCGACCGCCGTGGCCAGCTCCACACCCATCAGCGAGTCGAAGCCCATGTCGTATAGCGAGCGGTTTTCGTCGATTTTGTCCGGCGCGATGCGCAGAATGTCGCCGACTTCCTTCTTGAGCAGGTCGGCGACCGCGGCTTCGAGCGCTTGGGCAGGCAGCGTGGCCACCATGCGGCGCAGGTCTCCGCTGCTGTCCTCATCCACCGCGATGTCGTCCACGCCTTGAGCCAGATCGCTGAACTTCGGCGAGCGCGCCGTCGGCAGGAAGCGGCTCAGCGCGCGCCAATCGAGTTCCATGACGCCCAGACCGGAGCGGTCGGCCAGCACCAGATCCTCGAGCGCGTCGAGTGCGACCGCGGACGGAATCGCCGCGCCGCCCATGCGGTTCTGCAACGCCTCTTTGATCTGAGTGTTGCGCGCGAGATAGCCAGCGTCGTCAATCGCACCCCAGCGCACACACAATGCCGGCAACCGCGCCGCGCGGCGGGAAGCGGCGAGCGCCTCGATCGCCGCGTTGGCCGCGACGTAGTTGCCCTGCCCCGGGTTGCCAAACAGCGTGGTCGCCGACGAGAACAGGATGAACAGATCGAGATCCATGGTCAGCGTCAATTGGTGCAGATAATAGGCGCCAAGCATCTTGGGCGCGAGCACCCGGCGGATCTGCTCGCGGGTGAGGTTGCGCGCCAGCCCGTCCTCGTAGACGGCGGCCGCGTGCACGATGCCCCGCAGTGGCGGCATGACGACCGCGATCGCGGACAGCAGTGCAGCCAGCGCCTCACGATCCGTGATGTCGCACGCGGCGGCGCGCACGCTCACCCCGGCCGCCTCGAGCTGCGCGATGCCCGCGCGCGCCTCGTCGGTCACCGGCCCGCTGCGGCTCACCAGCACCAAGTTGGAAGCGCCGCGGGCGGCCAGCCACTGGGCCGTCTTCAGCCCGAAACCGGAGAGCCCGCCGGTCACGAGATAGGTCGCGTCGGCCGGCAGTTCGAGCCTGCCGCGCTCGGACTGGCCGCCGTGCGTAGGCTGGACGCCGTCGCGGTAGGTCACGACGATCTTGCCGATCTGACGCGATTGCTGCATGTGGCGGAATGCGTCGACGACCTGCCCAGCCTCGAAGCAACGATAGGGCAGCGGATGCAGCACGCCCTCGTTGAATAGCCCGATCATCTCGCGGAAGATCTGTGCGGTAAGATCCGGGCGCTCCTTCATCAACTGGTCCGCGTCGATGCCGAAGTAGCTGATGTTGTTGCGGAACGGACGCAGGCCAATGCGCGTGTTTTCCTGGAAGTCACGCTTGCCCAGTTCGAGAAAGCGACCGAACGGTTTCAGCACGCGCAGGTTGCGGTTGATCGCCTCACCCGCGAGCGAGTTGAGCACAACGTCGACGCCCTTGCCTTCGGTGATCGCGAGGATCGCGTCGGCGTAGGCGAGCGAGCGTGAGTCAAGCACATGAGGGACGCCCAACAGGCGCAGGAAGTCGCGCTTCTCGTCGGAACCGGCGGTGGCGAAGATCTCGGCGCCACAGTGTTTCGCCACCTGAATCGCGGCGATGCCGACGCCGCCCGCAGCGCCGTGGATCAGAATTTTCTCGCCTTCCGCCAGGCGCGCAAGATGGTTCAGGGAGTAGTAAACGGTGAAAAAGGTACTGGGGATCGTCGCCGCGGCCTCGAACGACATGTCGGCGGGTATTGGGGAGACGCAGACCGCCCGCGTCACGACGCGGGTGGCGAAGCTCATCGGCCCGAAGCCGACGACGCGGTCGCCCAGGGCGAAGCCGCGCACCTGAGGGCCAATGCCGGTCACGACACCTGCAAACTCGAGACCCAGCGTAGGGCCTGCGAAGCCGCCTTCGATCACTTCGTCAGTCAACAGCCCGAGCGCATACATGACGTCCCGGAAGTTGAGGCCGGTCGCATGCACCGCGACTTCCAGCTCGTCAGACCCGGGCCGCGTACGCGGGTGTAGCTCCCAGCGCAGGTTGCGAAGCTGTCCCGGAAACTGCAGCCCGAGGCGCAGCGTCGCGGCGTCGGCGGCCGCGTGTGGTGCGGGCGGGCGGGATGCCGCCGGCTCGACACGCAGCCGCGGCACGTAGCGGTCGCCGGAGGCCGTCAGTATGATCTCCTGCTCGGCGTCCGGGTGAGCGATCTCCCGCGCCAGCGTGGCGACGATGGTATCGAGGGCCGCAGCGGCGTCGATGTCCACGAGGCGTACCGACAGGTCGGATGCCTCATTCATGAGTGTGCGGCCGAACCCCCACAGCGCGGCGTCCGTGCCTGCGGCAAGGTTGACCTCCGCGGACAGATCCACCGTCGTGGCGCGTGCCGTGACGAGCCACAGGGTCGAACGGGTGCCGGCCGCTGCGCACACCTTCGTGACGGTCGCGGCCGACACACAGCGGTCGATCTGCTGTTCGAGGAGCAGCGTTGGGGTGGCGTTCCGCGAAGGTGCGCGCAGGCCGTGAAGATGCAGGATGCCGGCAACCTGACCCGCCGGGCCGAGCTCCCGGAACAGACTTTCGAGCTGGCCCTCATCGAAGGCGTTCATTGAGTCGCCGCCGGAATCGCCGGCGAGGCGCTGGTGCCGGCGGCCCGGCGTGACCTGCACGACGCGGTCGCCGCAGGCCTCCAGGGTACGCGTCATCGCGTCTGTAAACCGCGCCGCGAATCCCTCCTGGTCGGTCAGCAGTACCCAGGTCCGCGCGGCTGCCGCAGCCGCAGGTGAAACGGTACCGGCATGGTCGGTCTCCTGCGCGAGCAGCAGGTACGGACCCGAGCCACCGTCCGCGGACAGCTCGAGCACGGCAGCGGATTGGTAGCCGTGTGTCTGCATCTGTTTGAGCCGGAAAGCCGCGGGTCTGTAGTGGGAGCTCCAGTGGCTGCCGGACGCATCGGTCCACCAGTCGCGCCGCCCGCCGAAAACCAGGTCCAACCAACGCGACGGATGCTGCTCGACGACGAGTACGGCACCGCTGGCGGCCAGCCGCCGCTTCACCCAGGCGAGCGCAACGGCGGCTTCCTGCCCGGTCGCGAAGTCCGCGGTCACCAGCGCGAGATGGAATTGCTCGTTCGGCGGAATCACTCCCGCGTCAGGCGCATCAACCCCGACTTGGCGCACTTCCACGCCGGGAAAAGCTTCCAGCAGAGGATGGCAGTCCTCGGCGGTCCCCGGCACCGTCGTCGCGAAAACGTAGTCGCAGCGGTCGAAGTCCAGGGCCTTGCACAGGTTGGCCGCGAATGTCGGACTACCCGCGCCGATCTCGACGATGCGCAAACGCTTGCCCGTCGGCAGTTGCGCGAGACTGTGCGGGACGAGATCCTGGAGCGCGTGCACGATCGCGGACAGGCCTGCTTCCGCAAGCAGGAGGCGCATCAGGCGGCTCGGCGTGCACTCACGCGGCAACAGTTGCTCCAGACGACAGCGGCCGCGCAGCAGGTCGGCGAGATGCATGCCCACCCGCCCGACACCGTGGAGCACCGGCAGGAAATCCGGATAATCCGCAATGAGACCGTTCCAGATATCCTGAGCCGAAGGCTGATCCTCATCCGCTGCGAAGTGCCATTCCTGGCCCGCTGACGTCATCGCCTTGTCTTCCTGCGCGATGCCGATCAGGCGCGCGAGGAGCCCCGCCGTCTCCGGGTCGGCGTTGGCGCAGGCCGCCACGTCTGCCTGCCGCAGCACCTGGCCGTCGGCAGCCAGCGCCTTCAGCGCGTCGGCGGCGAAGCGGCCGCACAGCGTATCGAGCAGCGGCTCGATTTCGGCGGTGTAGCGCTGCAGCGTGCCGTTCCTCACGGCCAACTGGGCCACGTCGGTGAGCTGCGCGTGCAACTGATCGAATAACCGGTGGGGTGCGGCGGCGGACTCCAGCGGGTGCGGGTGCGGGATGCAGTGGTAATCGATATAGCGCAGGCGGTCGGCCGGGTTCTTGCGGAGCCGGATGCTGCTGAAGCGCGCCTCGCGGATCCACGCGAGCCGCTCACCGTCCGCGTCGTAGAGCGTGAACGCCGCCGTGATCGAGTACGGGCTGCACTTCAACAGCGTCGCGCGTGCGCTGTGCGGCGTCCCCTTGCCGGTGCGAAAATGCAGGCCGACGATCTTGGCGGGCACGTAGACCGCGCCGGACTGCGTAAGGTAGTCCTCTTTCAGGAGTTGGATGATGAGCTGGAACGCGCAGTCGAGCAGGGCTGGATGCAGGTCGAACGCGGCGAGTTCCGACTCGATCGCGTGCGGAATATGGAAGGTCGCGCAGACCGAGCCGTCCTCGACCCAGATCGACTCGAGCGCGCGGAAGGCCGGACCGTAATCGAGCCCGACGGCGCCGGTAAGCATCCGGTGCGCATCGCCGTTCGTATCGGCCGGACGCGTCGGCAGGGTGAGCAGCGCCTGCGGCCCCAGGATGTCGTGCGGTTCTTCGATGATACGGCCGGTCGCGTGCAGCGTCCACGCCTCTTCCGTCCCGTGGTCGCGGCTGCGGATCGTGAAGCCGCCGTCCGTGGGGTCGATAATGAAGCGCACGACTTTCGATTGCGACTCCGCAAGCACGAGCGGCGAGCGGATTTCGAGCTGTTCGAGCTCGACTTGATCGCCGCCGTGCCACAGGCGCGCCGCCGCCAGCGCCATCTCGGCGAATGCGGTGCCCGGCATCACGATGGCGTCGCCGATGACATGATCCGCGAAGCTGGGATTGAGCTGGGTATCGATCTGGTTTTCCCACGCCCATTCGATCTCGTGCAGGCGGTAGCCGAGCAGCGGGTGCTCCCGGTGGCGATGGAGGCCGGACTCCGGCGAGAGTGTGTGCAAATGGCGCTCGCGCTGCCACGCGTAGTTCGGCAACTGCACGAACGCGCCGCGCACGGGAAAGAACTTGCTCCAGTCGATCGACGCGCCGACGATCATCACTTGGCATAGCGCGCTCCACAGGCGCTCGGACGCGTCGTCGTCGCGCAGCACGGTCGGCACGACCTGGCCCTGCACGCCGGCGTCATGCATACAGCTCACCAGGTAGCGGCGCAGCAGCGCATGCGGCCCCACTTCGACGAATGCCGTCACCCCGTCCGCCAGGATGCTCTTGATTGCTTTCTCGAAGCACACCGGTTCGCGGATATTGCGCCACCAGTACGCGGGGCCGAGCGCGGTGCCGTCGAGCTGTTCCCCGGTGACCGCGGAATGGAAGGCGACCACGGCGGCGCCGGGGCGCAAATCGCCGAGCGCCTCCAGGATGCCTGCTTCCAGCGAATCCATGGCCGGGCTATGGAAGGCGTAATCGAGATCGAGTCGCTTATAGGACAGGTCGCGCTGCCCCAGCGCAACTTCGAGCCGATCCAGCGCCGGCGTCTCGCCCGCGACGGTCACGCTGTCCGAGCTGTTGATGCCGGCGACGGTGAGCGCGCACGCGAGGTTGAGCGATTCGATCAGCTCGGCAATGGCGTTCTCGCCGAGCGCGACAGCGGTCATCTGCCCGCAGCCCTTGGTCATGCCCTGCAGCTTGCTGCGGTGATAAATGACCCGCACGGCCTGCTCGAGCGTCAGCGCGCCCGCCGCCCAAGCGGCCGCGACCTCCCCGACGCTGTGGCCGGTCACCGCCACAGGTTCGACGCCGCGGCTGCGCAGCACTTCGGTGATGCCCACTTGCATCGCGAAGAGTGCCGGCTGCGCAACCTCGGTGTACTCATAGCGGCCGCTGCCGTTCCCGCCGGCCAACTCGGCCTCGAGCGAAAAGCCCGCGAGCGGACGAAAAATTGCGTCCACCGCCCGCACCGCGTCCCGAAACAGGGGTTCTTGGGCGAGCAAGCGTCGTCCCATCCCTTCCCACTGCGCGCCATTGCCGGAATAGACGAAGGCGAGCGCGGTGGGCTGGGCGAGCGCGACCCCGCACTCCATCCGACCTGCGGCAGTGACGCCCTCGGCGAATGCATCAAGCGACTGCGCGGCCGCTTGGGCATTGTCGGCGAGCACCACGGCGCGGTGCTCATGCCAATCGTGGTGGAATGCAGCGCTCCACGCCACGTCGTAGAAGGGCGCAGGGTGATCGCGGCGCAGAAATCCCGCGAGGTCGCGCGCCGCGTCTTTCAGCGCGTCGGCGCTCTTGCCGGACACCACCAGAGGTAGCGTCGCGTTTACAGGGACATGCTCGGCCGCCCGCGCTTGGGGCTCGGGACTCGCCAGAATGACGTGCGCGTTGGCACCGCCGAAGCCGAACGAGTTGACCCCGACGATAACGCGGCCCGCGGGTTTGAGCGCAACCGCGGCGGTGACGGCGCGGATGTTCCACTCGTCGAAGTGGATACTGGGATTCGGGTTGTCGAGGTGGATCGTCGCCGGAACGAGGCGGTGCTGGATACAATGCACGGCCTTGACCAAGCCCGCGACACCGGAGGCCGCCTCGAGGTGACCGGTATTGCTCTTGACGGAGCCGATGAGCAGCGGATTGCCGCGCGGACGGCGGCAGCCCAGTGCTTCGCCCAGCGCCTGGGTTTCCACCGGGTCGCCGACCGCGGTGCCGGTGCCGTGCGCCTCGAGGTAGTCGATCGCGGCAGGATCGATGCCGGCCTCCGCATAGGTCTTGGTCAAGAGCGCGGCCTGGGCCTGCGCGCTCGGCACCGTGAGGCCGGACTTACGGCCATCGGCGTTGATCGCCGAACCCGCGACGACGGCCAGGATGCGGTCGCCGTCGGCCATTGCCAAGTCGTAATCCTTGAGGTAGAACAGACCCGCGCCTTCGGAACGCACGTAGCCGTCGCCAGCGGCATCGAACACGCTACAGGCGCCGCGCCTGGAAAGCATCGACGCCTTCGAGAAGGCAATGAAGCCGTAGGGGTGGGTATGCACCGACACCCCGCCGGCGAGCGCGTGCGTGCTTTCGCCGGTGACGATCGAGCGACAGGCGAGGTGGAACGCGACGAGCGAGGACGAGCACGCGGTATCGACCGCGATGCTGGGCCCGCGCAGGTCGAATGCGTACGAGATGCGGTTCGCGGCGATGCTGTTAGACGTGCCGGTGGCGACCGAGGAATCGATGGCGACGAGATTGTCCGCGAAGCGGAACGCATAGTCGACGGCGGCAATGCCGATATAAACGCCGCACTGGCTGCCGCGCACGGCGGACGGACGAATGCCGGCGTTCTCCAGCGCCTCCCAGGCGAGCTCGAGCAGCAGGCGTTGTTGCGGATCGGTCTGGGCGGCCTCGCGCGGCGAGATGCCGAAGAAGCCGGCGTCGAACGCATAGACATCGCCAATGGAGCCGGCGGCAAAGGTGTAGCTCGTGCCGGGATGCGACTTGCGCGGGTGCCAATACGATTCCTGTGCCCAGCGGTCGGCGGCGACCTCCGTGACCAGATTGCGCCCCGCCAGCAGGTCGGACCAGAAGCGATCCGGAGTCGTGCCAGGCAGTCGGAACGCCATGCCGACGATGGCAACTTGCTTCCGGCTCATCGAGTGACTCCCTGATTCCAGCTCCCCACGGACCGGTCCATCCCGGCATTGCGTAGACGACGCCCGTCCGTCACGTTGAAGGTGATCATCGTTCTTGTCTCCCTAGAGCACCGGCCCGGCCTTGATAGGGCGCTGCGACGATGCGGTAAGCACAGATTCAACAACAACCGGCCGCTAGCCGTCATTTTTCGGCGCACCGCGTCAGGGTGCAGCCATGTCGATCATGATACCAAAAAACCCCACTCGCCATGTGTAAAATCTGGTTAATAGTGAAGTGGGGCGCGGCTTGGTTGAGCAGGCTGACCGCGCTGAATTGTGCCATTCCTTAGTTCTACTTCGTTAAATTTAAAGTCATGAAAGATATACATAATTTGAGTA
>JACDZG010000252.1 GCA_013426805.1 Chromatiaceae bacterium | reverse complement strand
AATGATACCTCAAGATCGGCACTGATCAGCGATACTGAATAAACGCTCGCCGGGAGTTGCTGGAATCTAATTGAGCCTGGCCCCTTTTCCCCCTTCACGCGCGGCATGGATGGCGCCGATCAGGGTGTCGAAGGCGCTTTGGACCTGAGACCCGAAGGCTTGCGCCTCGTGATCGTAGCTGTCGATCAACCCCTGCGCCTTGCGCGTGAGGTGCGCCCAGCAGCGCAGCCGTTGCGCGAGGTGGCGGTACGCCTGCCAGCCGTCGCTCATCAGCCAGCCGGCGAAGCCCGGCAGAATGCGATCAAGCACCTCGCGCCCGCGAAACGCAGGTGGATGAGCGTCTGCTGCGTCGCGAGAACCTGGGTGCGCCCGAAGCCTTGCGTGCCGGGTTGCTTGGCCGCTTTGCGTTTGGGTGTGGGCTTCTTGGTGCCAGGCGAATCGCGCTCGGACGCGTCCGCAGCGGTGGTTGCGGGTGAATCCTCCGGGGAGCGGGTCGCGTCCGCCTCGCCCGGCGCACCCGCGTCGTCCTCCGGGGTGGTCGCGTCGGCGTCCGCCTCGTCCGTCTCATCCTCGTCCTGCGCCGACGCACGCTCCCAGGGCGCGCGACTGCTTGGGGGCGAAAACTGTTGTTCGGATTCTGCCGCAACCGTTCGCGCGCTTCCTTCAGGTCGTCCAACAGCCGCAGCGACAGACCACGCAGCCGAACCTCGTCCAGTGCCTGAACAAAGGCTTCATCAAGCTGGCTGAGGCTATGGTCGCTCAGGTGCATCGGTCAGTGGCGCGGTATCATCGGGCAGCGAATGGGAGGGCATCCTGACCGGGCTGGAGGCAGCGGTCAACGGGGGGGCTCTGAACGGTTACAGGCCATTTTGCTTTCAAGCCAGCCGCGAAGGCATAAGTCAAGACCTGACCCCATTCTTTTTTAGACCTGACCCCATTCTTTTTTTTCTGATTTCGGTGGGCTTTTCGCGGATCGACCGAGCGCGCAGGCTTTCCATGGTCTTCCGTGGCAAGACACTCTTCTTGACGAACGCCCGGTAGCGGTTCAACACCGGGTTTAAAGCCGTCTTCGTGCAGGTGTTGCAGTTCGCTGGGAGCATCGGTTGACGCGGTTCGGGTGGGTGCCCTGCGACGGCACGAAGATCCACGCCAATCTCAGCGAAGGTTCACTAACAAGTTACTCATTTTAGCTCAGGCAGCCTCTGTCTGGTGGCGACCAGCGATGCGCATTTGGCAAGATAAGGGGCCAGGCTCAATGAAATCGATCGAGCAGAGAAAAAGCTACTACATCAAACGGTCACACCAATACCCTGGCCGCCGTCGCAGGTCGGAGACTGCAACGACCTGTACCATCTGGCCTTTGACCCGATAGATAACCCCAAATGGAAACCGCCTCACGAGCAGGCGGCGCGTGTTCATCGAACAGGGGCCACCAGCCTCGGGAAAGGCTATCGCCAAGGATACGGCTCGATAAACTTCTTCGGCCAGTTCGATGCCAAGACCCTGTTTGCACGACTCGTAATAGGCGACCGCTTGGTCGAGCTCGGTCTCGGCCGCGTCGTGGAGAAAGAACTTCATCCCCGATATTTCGCGCGCAGTCTGCTGAACGCTTCCTCTCCATCGATCAAGGTCGCATCGCCAGACTCGATTTGCGCTACGCGACGCTCCACCTCATCCATCCAGAGGCGCTCGATCTGCGGATCAATGGGTGAGTTCAGGCTGCCGAGAAGCACATCGACGAGCGCAAGCCGCTGCTCGACCGGCAGTGCCAGAGCATCATCGAAAACGCGGGCCGTGCTGGTACCCATCATCGTCACCTCGCCACTTCGTGTTACTCGCGAACCTCGGCCGGCCCGCTCGGCGCCCCCCGGAAAGCACCAAATCGGCGCGTAGCGCGGGACTTAGTACCTAGGGTACTCCGAAAGGAAGGATTATGTCTAATGGAGAGAAATTACGGTGACAGTTTACTAAATGCAAATAATGTGACGTTACTTCACCTACCTATTGGAGCCAACCTTAGATCGGCAGCAAGCTGGTTGCGTTCAAGGCCCATCCGCATTCAGTGCATTTAGTAAACTGTCACCGTAATTGTCTAGTAAACTGTCACCGTAATTGTCACCGTAATTCTGTCACCGTAATTCTAAACTGTCACCGTAATTCTAGATTTGCCTTGGCGCAATCTGGCGAACGGCGATTGGGAGCGCACGCAGTATCTCTTCCAGCGCCTGCAAAGGGTTTTTCGGCTGTTTCCACACAAATTGCTTTAGCAAATCTGGAATCTGAGGCAATCGACCGCTTTCCTCTGCAAGCAATAAAGTGATTATTGAGAATTGATCGCCTCGTTGCCGCTTCTGCGCCATTGCATAGTCAATTTCTGTCGCAAGATAGTTCTCGTCAACATAGTTCGGTGTCAGAAAGAACACTGCGGCACAAGAGCTTCTCATTCCGCTGAGAAGTGCGCGCTCCAATGACACACCTGCAACCATAGCATCCTCGTCAAGCCAGACATCAAAGCCGATTGTTTGAAGGACAGAAAAGTACTGACGGACAAGCGGTTTGTCAATTCCCTTATGGCTTAGGAAGATGCGTTGAGGTTGTGACAACTGAATTTCCTTTTCTGATACCCAGATTCGTAGTGTCGTCGTAGGTCTGACGTCATCAAAGATCGGGTGTTGGTGTGTCTCAACCTCTATGAGAGGCGTGACAGTTCCCTTCAGCCAAGGGTGGGGGCGAAGCTCGGACAGCTGCTTGAAGCAGCGGTCAAGGTTCAACTTCCATCCTTCTTTGTCTTCAAAGAGCCACTCGATCTTGCCGCTCGCTACAACTTTGGTGAGAGCTTTGAGCGCCTTCGGGAGCGTAGCGTGCGGCTCCATTTCGAAAGAGATGAGGAAGCCTTCAGCGTCATCTGAGTCTCGTATTGGCGAGTATCCTGCCTCCCAGATCATGCTTCCGCCGAGTGTTATAGAACCTGTGAGGAGGAGTTGGTAGCGCTCGGTTGCGGACGGCATAGGTGTGTTTGGCAAATCTAAATAGATTTCGGCGGACGAACTACTCCATAACGCCTCGCCTTTTTTCGGATTGAATCAGGGTTTATCCGGGTTGTCAAGCCGTTGCGCGCCGTTCCTCGCTGCACGGTTCGCGCGTTATGAGACAGTCTTGCCTCATAACCAGCAATTCGGCTCTTCGGGATCTCAGTAGGTTGTGATATACTTATATTTCAGCATCTTGC
>JACDZG010000251.1 GCA_013426805.1 Chromatiaceae bacterium | reverse complement strand
GGCGTTGTGCTAATTCTCAGCGACATTAGGGGCGCGCGCCGCTTTAGCCTACACGCTAGGATTCACCCTTCGTGTATTTATGCGAGTCGTGTTTCCGCTCGAATTGCAGCGCAAATATTGTGGATGAAAAAATTCAGGATTCATGATATTCAGCGGGAGCGAGTCCGTTCGCGCATAACGCAGTTGATGCGCGAACGGACTCGCTCCCGCTGACCCGCAAGAATTTTTTCATCCCCCCTTGGCGCGCTGCGATCCCATCGGCGATACCTGCGCTCGGTTCTCGTCGGGGAACCTAGCTATCGCTAAAGCTGAAATCGGCTTCGCTCTCGCTCAGCCGATTCAGCTTAGCTTCTCAGTTAGGCTCAAGTTGGCCGCAATTACTCAAGGTGGCTCTGTGAATAAAAGTAAAGTTGGCGGGGTCATAGCCGCAGTGCTGTTTGCGCTTTATGCCCTTGGCGTATACACGATAATTGCGGACGACCACCGATATACCACCAAAGACGTAGCACTCGCGATCGCATTCTTTCCATATCCATGGTGGGTTGGGGCGAAAGAGCTATACTACCTCGCAACCACGTCCTCCAAAGATCGAGAGTTTGACCAGCAATGCTTGGACGCATTGGAAGCCCAAGGAGTGAGTCCAGGTTCACGGCTCCGATACTGCTCATGCATGGTCGAAACAAGGAATTTTCCGTTATGTAAGAAGAGATTGCTTGCGAAGTAGAATACGGGGCGTTCAAGATGCCGTTTGCAAATTCACGCCGCCATGGACAGACCGCGGTTTTTCTGAATAACACGGGAAACCGTAGTTTGTCGCTAATTGCTCTTTCACAGCCTAGTTAGAAATGTTCATATGAATCGCTCAGCAGACCAAGAAACGAATGAAGAACAAGCCGCAATGGACCACGCTCTGCTCGATATTCCTACGGATACAGAACTGAGCAACATGACATACATAGACCTCGTCGACAATTTGTCTCGGTCAAGACAGAACTCTGCAAGGTTCCACGTTTTGGATCGGCAAATGAGAAGAATTCTCGCCGAAGATCAAATGCTCATTAACAGAAAGAACACCTATATCGCAGGACTTGTCAGTTTGTTAGGTGTAGCGCTAGGCTGGTTGCTGCGTGGACTTGGAGGATAAGTGGCTAGGCTCGAGCTCTTTTCCCGAATTCCGGTGACAGGTTACTGAATTCAAGCGCCCATGAAAAAAAAGAGCCTAACCTACGCCTCAAAAGCGAGCGCGCGCCACAGGCGTCGTGATAACTCGCAAGCTCATCAGGGGCGCGCGCCGCTTTAGGCTGCACGTTAGGCAACAAGCGGAGATTCACAATGTTCAAGAAGGGCAAGCAAGTAGGCACGGTTCACGAAGCCGAGAAAGTTAACCCATTCAATTGGTTTTTCGCTGGTTGCGTGGTCGGCTTCATAGGAGCAGCGATTCTGTTCACACAGGGCGCGTAGGGGGCACGGGGTCAGTGGGGGCACGGGGTCAGGTCTTGTATTTTGCCTGCGGTTCGCTGCGGGATCTATGCAAATTGCAGGATCTAACTCCATTCCATTCCTCCATTGACCCCATTCCTCCTGAGAGGTTGGTAGGAAAAAAGGCCGCGAAGTCTAGCAGTAGCCGACAGATGTGCATACACTATCTTTCATGATGCATGGGGAATGGGGTCAGGTCTTGACTTTTGCCTCCGTCTAGGTAAGAAGCAAGACCTGACCCTGCTGCCCCTGCTGCCCCTGCTGCCCTAGCGACCTTACCTGACTCATGAAAAGAAGAATTTACACAGACACATCGGTGATCGGCGGCTGTCTCGATGAAGAATTTTCTGAGGGATCGATAGCTCTATTTGATGGTTTCCGTTCGGGTTCCGCGTTGATCGTTTTATCGAGTTTGACTTTGGCGGAACTAGAAGGGGCACCAGCCAAGGTGCAGGAAATTATTAAATCGGTTCCAACCAATTACATCGACTATATCGAGTTTACACAGGATGCAAGTGAATTGGCGGAAGTCTATTTAAGTGAAGGCGTAGTAACGAAAAAGTCCCGTGTCGATGCTCAGCACATCGCAACGGCCACAGTCAATCGCGTGGACGTGCTAGTCAGCTGGAACTTCAAACATATTGTCAACTTAGAGCGAATACACGGATACAACTCCGTAAATCTTCGCCATGGCTACCCGCTGCTCGAAATTAGAACCCCCATCGAGGTATTGCGATATGAAGATTGAAGCCGTCAAAATGATGCGAGAAATTCGCGAAAAGATATCCGCTGACACAAAGGATATGACATGGGCCGAGGAAGAACAATACCTAACAGATCGTATCACCGTTTTCTCAGGTATTGCCAATAAAGCGCCTAACAAGCGGGCTCAAAAGCGAGCGCGCGCTACGGGCGTCGCGCTAGATCGTTAGGTCATAAGTGGCGCGCGCCGCTTTAGCCCGGTCGTTAGGCTAAGAATCCGGCACTGTTTTACGTCGATACGGAGAGAAGATGAAAGCGAATGGCTTTACCACTTTGATGGGCGGGAGTCTCGCGTGTAGCGTGGACGGCGCTGATTGGCATTTCTCTGTTCGTCGAGTCGATGGGCACAGCCATGGTCCGTTTTGCGAGTTTCACCAAAAGGATGTCTCGGCCAGCGATATCGCTGCGTTCCTTCCACATTTGGATTCCCTTGAATGGCATGAAATCGCAGACAGCGCTTTGGGAAAGAGCGAATCTTTTGCGAAGGACAACGAGTTCAGGGTGAACGTTCAATCAAGCGAACAAGGAACAAAGAATCACAAAGAAGTCGTGGAAGCTTTTCTTGCGTTCATGCGCCCGGCGAGTCCTCTTAAAAGATAAAGAAAGATTAGGGGCTAGGCTCACTTCTTTTTCCGGAAAATGAATAAGAGCCTAAGAAAACAGTTAGACTTAAGGCTAGGCTAGGACCCATCGACCCAACTTGCCATGTCACCAAAAGAACAATTCGATTCGTGCGTAAAGCTCGCGGAGCTATCTGCTGGAAGACATGATGCCCGCAGAGGCTATGAGTGGAAGATTAGCTTGGCTCTTTGGGCTGCTATTTTGGCTGTTCCAACGGTGCTTAAGACCGCCAAAGTTCCTATTTGGGTTCCACTTCTGGTCACTGCGATTTATGCGGTATTCTGGTTGCGGGGGTTATGGGTCGCAAACGAAAAGGACAAGAAGCTGGGCTCTCCGGGATTTCCCGTGGAGCTTTACATTAACATTATCAATAAGATAGC
>JACDZG010000250.1 GCA_013426805.1 Chromatiaceae bacterium | reverse complement strand
TGGACTTGACGGCGGAGGACGCCAGTCGCCAGGGCCGGGTCGATCTGACGCTGAAATTCAATGACCGGGTTTGGTTGTTCGAGTTCAAGGTAGTGGAGTTGGAGCCAGCGGGGCGGGCGTTGCAACAGCTCAAGGAGCGGGACTATGCGGCGCAATACCGCGCGCTTGGTCAGCCGATCCATCTGATCGGCATCGAATTCAGCCGCGACCAGCGCGGGGTGGTTGGGTTCGAGGTCGAGACGCTAGAGGGCGTTCGGTGAGGTCCGGAAACCTGTTCTCACCTACCAGCGGATTGGTGCGGTTCGTACCTCACCGCACCCGACGGCACGACCTCATGACCGACGGCACCCCGTCCGTGGGTCCGGCCCTTCTACCCGGTGGCGATTGAACACGAATGCGGGTCCATGCTACCGTCTAGTTCGCCTTGCCGGCCGGGTCCTATGACGCGGTCGAGCGCGTCGCGGGTTCAGCCAGCCTGACCTTGCGGGTCGATGCCGCCGGGCTGCATGCGCTGCTGGGCTCGCCCTGGGCAGCGGCGATAGCCGCAGCCGGCAATCCGGAGATGCAGCGATTGGACGCTGGCGCGGGGCACAGTCTGGCCCTCAAGACCGACGGCAGCCTCTGGGCCTCGCTCGCTCCCACGCTCCAGCGTCAATGCCATTCAGTCAAGCGCCGACGGCGCGGCTTCTCGTTCCCACGCTCCGCGTGGGAGCCAGAGTCAACGTTTTCCCGCTGGGCTGGACGGGGCATTTGCGGCGGGACGGGGCATTCGCCCCGTCCCGAACGTTTCACCCGTGGCCGAGCGTTGATTGGAACCTGCAGGTTCGGAGAAAACCCTGCGGACGGGGCAAATGCCCCGTCCGGCTCGTGTTTTTCTTCATCTGTGAACATCTGTGACATCTGTGGATAAATCCGGATCATGACAGGCTGCCGCGAACCCGTTACCCTGCCCCCCGACGACTCGCGTCCCCGCTTCCGAGGCCCGCCATGCACCGCCGCAGACTGCCGATCGGCATCCAGACCTTCGCCAAGATCCGCGCGGATGATCATTACTATGTGGATAAGACCGGCTTCATCCGGCAGTTGACCGACGAAGGCACCCAGTATTTTCTGTCACGTCCGCGCCGCTTCGGCAAGTCGCTGCTGCTCGATACCCTGGGGGAACTCTTCGCCGGTAACGAAGCGCTGTTCCGCGGACTGCTGATCCATCCGCACTGGGACTGGGCCACCCGCTATCCGGTCATCCGGATCAGCTTCGGGGGCGGTATCGTACAGGATCGCGTGGCACTGGAGTATAAGATCGGGGAACAACTGCGCATTAATCAGGACGCGCTGGGGCTGCGCTGCACCGAAACCGGGAGCGGCGCCTGCTTCGCGGAGCTGCTGCGGCTGGCCCATGCCGCGACCGGCCAGCGGGCGGTGGTGCTGGTCGACGAATACGACAAACCGATCCTCGATAATCTCACCGATCCCGCCACCGCGCGCGCCGCGCGCGACGGGCTGCGCGATCTCTATTCAGTCATCAAAGACAACGATGCACATGTCCGCTTTGTGTTCATCACCGGGGTGAGCAAGTTCAGCAAGGTGAGCATTTTCTCGGGGTTGAATAATCTCAACGACATCACCGTCGACGCTGCTTATTCGGCACTTTGCGGCTATACCGAGCAAGACGTCGAAACCGTCTTCGCGCCTGAACTGGCGGGTCTGGACCGGGATGACATCCGGCGCTGGTACAACGGCTACAACTGGACCGGGGAAGCGGTTTACAACCCCTTCGATCTGTTGCTGCTGTTCCAGAAGCGCGAGTTTCGCACCTGGTGGTTCGAAACCGGCACCCCGACCTTTCTGGTGGATTTGCTCATGCAGCGCGGCTTTTTCACCCCCAGTCTGGCGCGCCTGCGCGCCGACGAGGCGCTGCTGTCGGCTTTCGATGTGGATCATCTGGCCACCGAGGCGCTGCTGTGGCAGACCGGTTATCTCACCTTCACCGGCGCGCGGCGGATCGGCGCCCGGCTCGAATACACCCTGGGTTATCCCAATCTGGAAGTCGAGAGCGCACTGAACGACAGCCTGATCAAAGCACTGATCGGGCAGCCGGGACGCGCCAGCGAGCTGACGAGTCGGCTCTACGATCTGCTGGCGGCGGCGGATTTCGACGGGCTGCGCGCCCATCTCGACAGCCTGTTCGCCGCCATTCCGTATCAGTGGCATACCGGCAATCCCATCGCTCGTTACGAGGGCTACTACGCGAGCGTGTTCTACAGCCATCTGGCCGCGCTGGGCCTGGACTTGACGGCGGAGGACACCAGTCGCCAGGGACGGGTCGATTTGGCGCTGAAATTCAATGACCGGATTTGGTTGTTCGAGTTCAAGGTGGTCGAACTCGAACCCGCGGGGCGGGCGTTGCAACAGCTCAAGGAGCGGGACTATGCAGCACAATACCGCGCGCTTGGTCAGCCGATCCATCTGATCGGCATCGAATTCAGCCGTGAACAGCGCGGGGTGGTCGGGTTCGAGGTCGAGACGCTGTAGGGCGCCCCATCGGGTTGGATATCGGTGTGACTGAAGTCGCACCGACTCGGTAGGCCCATGTCGGCCTCAAGACCGACGGCACCCCGTCCACTGGTTCGGCCCATCCGTCCGACGGCGATTGAACACGAATGCGGGTCCATGCTACCGTCCAACCGCGCCGCCTCAACCATTCCCATGAACAGGAAATCCACATGAGTTTTGAACTGCTCCAACGCCATTCGGGCCGGCGCGGCCAACGCGCGGCGCTTTTTGCCTGGTGTTTGCTACTGACACTGAGTCTGGCCCTAGGCCAGGCCGCGGCCGGGCTGACGGTGCCCGGCGACGCCGCGGCAACCAACGCCGCAGCCCTGCGCGAACAGGTGGCCACCGCGGGCTGGGTGACTGTGCGGGTGGATTTGCGCGCGCCGGGTTCGGCCGCGGCGGCGGCCAGCGAGGACGACCTGGAGCAGACGGTCCAGGATGTGCTGTTCAGCTTGCCGGCCGGATCCTATGACGCGGTCGCGCGCGCCGCCGGTTCAGCCAGCCTGACCCTGCGGGTCGATGCGGCCGGGTTGGATGCGCTGCTGGGCTCGTCCTTGGCGGCAGCGGTGACCGCTACCGGCAATCCGGACATGCAGCGGCTGGCCGCTGGCGCATCTCACAGCCTGGCCATCGAGCCCGACGGCAGCCTCTGGGCCTGGGGTTACAACTCCTACGGCCAGCTCGGCGACGG
>JACDZG010000081.1 GCA_013426805.1 Chromatiaceae bacterium | reverse complement strand
TCCCAACGGTTTCTCTTAATAAACATGTATAAATAATTTATGCCTCGTTACTTAAGGTTATGGGAAAGCTCTTCACTCTGATGTGTCTGATCACGATCGTCGGGTTGCTTGGCTGCAATACCATGGCGGGTGCCGGCAAGGATATCCAACGGGGCGGTCAGGCCGTCAGCAATTCGGCTGAACACGTCAAGAGCAAGATGTGACAGCGTTCTCCGAGTTCGCGAGGCTGCCATGGATTTGGGGCCTCGACGCCTTGTGCATCGTGCTCCTGGTCGGCTACATGCTCTATTCGAGCGGCGTCTCCCGCCGCCACCCCGAGTGCACGCATCAGGGCCGATCCAATCGGCTGCGTCGGGCCTGGATCGAGAGTGTGCGTGCCGGCAGTAAGGACGCGCTGGCGATCGCGACGCTGCGCAACTGGGTGATGTCCACAAGCTTGTTTGCGTCGACTTGCATCCTGATCGGCCTGGGGATCATCAGCGTGACGTTCGGCGGACTCGATGTGGCGGAGCCATCGCAGGCGCTGAGCTGGATACCGAGTAATGTGGACACCGTGCGCGTCAAACTGTTGCTGCTCGCGGCACTCTTTTTTGCCGGATTCATGCAGTTCCTGTTGGCCTTGCGCTACTACAACCAAGCCGGCTTCGTCATCAATTTGCCGGACGGGTTCTTTAACGGTCCCCCGGCCCAACCCATTGCCGATACCCTGGATCGCGCCGGCGACTATTACAACCGGGGCACGCGGGTGTTCATCCTGGCTGTCCCCTTCGTGCTGTGGCTAATCGGACCAGACTGGTTCCTGGGTGGGGTGCTGATCGCACTCCTGCTGCTCTATCGCTTCGATTTCCACGACGCCCGCGCCTTGGCGCGCGAACCGGCGGCCCCGCTCGCCGGGCTTGGCGTCGGCGCGCCGCATGCACTGCCCTTTGCTGAGGTCTTCAAGGCCCTGCACAGTCGGCCCGAAGGCCTCTCCGACGCCGAGGCAGCCAAACGCCTGGCCGCGGTCGGTGCCAATCGGCTGCAAGCCGCGCCCCAGGATGGGCCAGTCAAGCGCTTCTTCAAGCATTTCAATGATAGCCTCATCTACATCCTGCTCGCCGGCGCACTGGCGACGGCGCTGTTGGGGCAGTGGGTCGATACGGGGGTGATTCTCGCGGTCACGCTCATCAATGCCGTTATCGGGTTCATTCAGGATGGCAGGGCCGAGCAGGCATTGGCGGGGATTCGCACACTGCTCGCGTTGCGCGCCCGGTGTCGGCGCGATGGCCGGTGGATCCAACTCGACGCGGCCGACCTGGTGCCGGGTGACAGCGTGCGGCTGGTCGCCGGTGACCGGGTGCCCGCCGATCTGCGCCTGAGCGAGGCCGCCGGTCTGCGCATCGACGAGTCCGCGCTGACCGGCGAGTCGATGCCCGCCGACAAGGACACCGACCCGGTGGATCTGTCGGCTGGAATCGGCGACCGGCGCGGCCTGGCCTATGCGGGCACGTTGGTCGCGGCCGGCTCCGGGTCCGGGGTCGTCACGGGCACCGGGCCGCACACCGAGTTAGGGCGGATCGGCCGGATGATCGCGGAGGTGGAGACCCTCTCCACTCCGCTGACCCGGCAGATGGCCGCTTTCGGCCGCGTGCTGGCGGTCGTGATCGTCGCCATGGCGGCAGGCATGTTTCTGATCGGCTGGCAGTTTCACGACTTGCCGCTGGGCGAGCTCGTCATGGCCGCGATCGGCTTTGCCGTCGCCGCCATCCCGGAGGGTCTGCCGGCCATCCTGACGATCACGCTGGCGCTGGGGGTGCAGCGGATGGCGCGCCGTAATGCCATCACCCGTCGCCTCCCGGCGGTGGAAACCCTGGGATCGGTGACCGTGATCTGCACGGACAAGACCGGCACCCTGACCCGCAACGAGATGACGGTGCGGCATGTCGTTACCCGCGTCGCCCAGTACCAGGTGTCGGGGGTCGGCTATGCCCCGGACGGCCTGGTCCGGCACGGGGGGCACGCGGTCGCGCTGGCCGAGACCCCGGACCTGCTGGCGTTGGTCGAGGTCATGGCGCTCTGTAACGATGCCGCGATCACCGAGGAGGACGGCCGCTGGAAAGTCGTCGGCGAGCCGACCGAGGGCGCGCTCTGCACCCTGGCGCGCAAGGCCGGTTTCGCGCCGGGCAAAGCCGGCCGTCTGGCGATCATTCCCTTCGATTCGACGTCCAAGCTCATGGCCACGCTCAATCAGGTGCCGCGCACGGGGTTGCGGATTCTCGTGAAAGGAGCGCCCGGCCGACTGTTGGAGCGCTGCACCAGCCAAGGTACCGCCGATGGCGGCCGCGAGCCGCTTGACAGCGACTTCTGGAACGGTCAAGTCGATGCGCTGAGCACCCAGGGGCTGCGGGTGCTGGCTGCCGCCGTGGGCACGCCCGCGGACGGCAAGACCGAGCTGACGCCCGCCGATCTCGCTGGGGGTCTGGTCTTCCTGGGTCTGGTCGGTATCGTCGACCCGCCGCATCCGGAAGCGGTCGCGGCGATCGCTGCCTTCCGGCAGGCCGGCATCCGCGTGAAGATGATCACCGGGGATCATCCCGGTACCGCGATCGCCATCGGTCGGGAGATGGGTATCGGAGATGGCCGCCGGGCGGTGACCGGGGCCGAACTGGAGGCTGCCGACGACGCGACCTTGCGCCAGATCGTGCAGAACTACGACGTCTTCGCCCGGACCAGTCCGCAGCACAAGCTGCGTCTGGTGCAGGCGCTGCAGGCCAACGGCGAGGTCGTGGCCATGACCGGCGACGGGGTGAATGATGCCCCTGCCATCAAGCGTGCCGACGTGGGTGTGGCCATGGGCATCAAGGGCACCGAGGCGACCAAGGAAGCGGCCGCGATCGTGCTGGCCGACGACAACTTCGCCTCGATCGAGCACGCGGTGGAACAGGGTCGCACCATCTATGACAACCTGCGTAAATCGATCTACTTCCTGCTGCCGACCAATGGCGCCCAGGCATTGGTCATCCTGGTTGCGGTGCTGTTCGGCTTTGCCCTGCCGCTCGCGCCCGTGCAGATCCTTTGGGTGAACATGGTGGTCGCGGTGACTCTGTCGCTCGCGCTGGTCTTCGAGCCCGCGGAGGCGGGGCTGATGCAGCGCCCGCCGCGCCGTCCGGATGCGCCCATCCTCGAACGCCTGCTGCTGTGGCGCGTCGGCCTGGTGTCGCTGCTGATCGGCGGGGCGACCATCGCCGTCTTCCTGTTCGAGCGCGGGCAGGGCCTGGCGGTCGCTCAAGCGCAGACCATGGCCGTCAATACCCTGGTGCTGGGGCAGGTCGGCTTCCTGTTCAACTGCCGCTCACTGTACGAATCGAGCCTGCGGCCGCGGCTATGGTTTACCAATCCGGCGGTCTGGATTGCGGTCGGGGTGCTCATTCTGCTGCAAGGCCTGTTCGTCTATGTGCCGGTCATGAACCTCTGGTTCCACACCGCTGCGCTCGCCGCGCGCGACTGGCTGCTGCCGATTGGCGTCGGCATCGGCATCTTTCTGTTGATCGAGAGTGAGAAGGCGGTGGTCCGGTGGCTCAGGCCCAAGCCAAGTCCGCGTCCGGCCGGTCGTCTGATCACGCCAAGGTTACGGAGTCTGTTGCGCTTGTATCGCCGTCAGGGCAATCGTGAAGACGATGTCATCCACCAGGGCGCCGCGCGAAAGATCATTGACGGGCTTGCGCAACCCTTGCAGCATCGGGCCGACCGACACGACGTTGGCGCTACGCTGCACGGCTTTGTAGGTGGTGTTGCCGGTGTTCAGGTCGGGAAAGATAAAGACGGTCGCCTGCCCAGCCACCAGGCTGCCCGGCGCTTTCTGCCGCCCCACGTCGGCGGTTGAGGCCGCGTCGTACTGCAACGGGCCATCGAGCACCAGATCCGGGTACTTCGCATGGGCGATTTCGGTAGCCATCCGCACCTTGTTCACGTCATCGCCGGTTCCCGACAAACCGGTGCTGTAGCTGATCATCGCTACCTTGGGTGTGATGCCGAATGCGGCGGCACTGTCCGCGCTCTGTTGGGCGATCTCGGCCAACTGATCCGCCGTGGGGTCCGGATTGATGGCGCAGTCGCCATAGACCAGCACCTGGTCCGGCATGAGCATGAAAAAGACCGATGAGACAATCGACGCACCGGGCGCGGTCTTGATCAACTGCATGGCTGGACGTACCGTGCTGGCGGTGGTGTGCACTGCGCCCGAAACCAGACCGTCCACATCGCCGACCGCGAGCATCATCGTGCCGACGACGACGACATCTTCGAGCTGTTCGAGCGCTTGGGTCGGCGTCAGGCCCTTGGCCTTGCGCAACGCCACCATGGCATCGACATAGTCGACGCGGATGGTGTCGGGATCCAGTATTTCCAGGCCGGCCGGCAGGGTGATGCCTTGGGCGGCCGCGACCATCTCAATGGCTTCACGCTTGCCTAAGAGCACGCAGTGGGCAATTCCCTTCGCCTCGCAGATCGCGGCGGCGCGCAGGGTGCGGGGCTCTTCCCCCTCCGGCAGGACGATGCGTTGTTGCGCGGCACGGGCCTTCTGAATGAGTTGATAACGAAAGGCCGGCGGCGAGAGTTTGGTATTTTCCCGCAGGTGAAAGGCGGCTGAAATCGTCTCGGCGTCCAGATGCTCGGCCACGCAATCGAGCACGGTGTTCATACGCGCGATGTCATCCTTGGGGACCGTTCGTGGAATATGGCTGACCTGGCGCGCTGTTCCATAACTGTCATCGTCGGAGCCCAGGATCGGCAGCCCGGACGTCAGTGCCGGGCCGGCGAATTCCATGACCCGCGGGGCAATCGCGCTGGCGTGGGTGAGCAAGATTCCGGCGAGTTCGATGCCGCGGCTGGCCGCCAGCGCGCAGGCCAGAATCACGTCGTCCCGGTCACCGGAGGTGATCACCAGCACCCCTGGACGCAGTCGCGGGATCACTTCGGCGACGGACCGCGCGGCGGTCACGAACTCGGTGACGCGGCGGGTATCGAGTTCGCCCCGCCAGACCAGGTCGGCATGCAGGTGCTGTGCGATGTCCAGGGTCCGCGGTGCGCGCAGGATGGGGTTTTCCGGAACCACGCCCCAGATGCGGACCTGTCCGAGCTTGTTCTGGGCCAACACCGGGTCGAAACGCTCGGGAGCCTTGTTGAAGATGACCCCGGCCACGCGGCAATCCTCGTTTGCGAACTGACTGGCCGCCAGGCGTGATTCGGTGACGGCCTGCGGCAGTGAGGCGTCGGCGACCAGCACGACCTCGGCCTTGAGGCTGCGCGCCAGATCGACATTCAGTTGCGACGCGAACGGGTGCTCCGCGTCAGTGTGCAGTCCCTCCACGACGAGAACGCCGACACCCGTGCTCGCGTTCATGCATAGAGCCACCACGTCCTCGAGCAGTTGGCTGGTCTGGTTGGCGGCGATCCGTTCTGCCGAGTCGGCCAGCGCAAGCGCCGCGGGTACCGGGATCTGAAAGATCTCCCTGGCGAAATGATCCGAGTTGTCTTCTTGTTCCTGGGCGATTGGTTTGACGAATCCGACCTCAACGCCGAGTCGCTGCAGGGCGCGCACGATTCCCAGCGCTGCTGATGTCAGCCCCACGCCCTGCCGAACCGGTGTCACAAGGAAAGTCTGCGTGAAGCTGGAGTTCATGGGATCAAGTCTCGATTGCGGCGAGTATGGCGGATGCCTACCTGCCAGCCTTGAGTGTAGCGGGTCTGCTGCCGTGCGCGCCGGTGTTTATCGCCTTCGTGCCTGATGTCCGGACATGGCG
Source organism: Chromatiaceae bacterium (assembly GCA_013426805.1). GTDB lineage: Bacteria > Pseudomonadota > Gammaproteobacteria > Chromatiales > Chromatiaceae > Thiodictyon. The sequence continues at coordinate 28,609 of JACDZG010000081.1, read as the reverse complement.
TGGGCGTAGGGGCGGGTTTGAAACCCGCCCCGACATCCGGCTATCGGGTTGGACACGCATGTCACCCGACATGACCTGTTGGTCAGGTCCGGTTGATCGGCACGCCGCCGGCCCAAGGTCCGCACCGGGTCATCGCGGCCCCGCGGGGGTCATTGCAGGCCAGCGATGACCTGGCGGATCAGTCCGAGGAAGACCACGCGCTCGTCCGCCGCGAGCCCCGCCAGCGCTTGGGCGTTCACCGCCTCGGCCGCCGCCGTCGCCACGCCTTCGAGTGCGCGCGCCGGTTCCGTCAGCCAGATACGTTGGGCTCGCCCGTCGGTGGGGTCCTGGCGGCGCTGGATCAGCCCGTCACGCTCCATGCGCGTCAGGGTGTTGGCCATGGTGGGCTGCTCGATGTCCAGGCGCTCGATCAGCTCGCGCTGGGTCAGGCCGTCGTCCTCCCACAGCACCAACAGCGCCGGAAAGGTTCCGGTGCTCAGACCGAGCGGCTTGATGCGCGCCTGCAGTGCGCGCGCGAACAGCCGTGCCAGATGGTTGGCGAGATAGCCCGCCGAGTCGTCTTTGCTGAAGCTCATACCCACTAAATAGCACTTGCATAGCGTGGTATGCAATCTTCCGCCGCTTTTCCCTCCTTCGGCGCTTCGACCGGTATCCACGAAGTTTCCTGAGCAGTTGTTAAGGGCGTCGAACGCGATAGCTGCACCTAAGGGCGGGTTTCAAACCCGCCTTGACGGTAAGTCGATGTCCGCATCCCAGGTGCGAAGGCTATACTTGCCATACCGATCTAAGGCAATTTCTGCCTGATCCCTGGAGCAACAGCAAGTGTCAATGAAGCATGTAATCGTCACCTTGGCCGCGGCCATGACGCTCTCCCTGACCAGCGCACTCTGCGCCCAGACCGCCACGGACGAGGCGGCCGCCGCTCAAGACTACAAACGCATGACGATGGACGAGGCCACTGCCGCGGACGATAAATTTCATGCGAATCGCACCCAAGCCAATATGCTTGCCCGCGACAAGGCTGAGGCGGAGGCCGCGGAGGCCATCAAGCAGGCGCACGCTGCCGAGGACCGGGCGAGGGCTGACAGGGAAAGCGCAGTGAAGGCCGCCAGTCCACGGTAGATCCGAACATCGTCGTCCAGACCGATGTGCGCGACGAACCGGTGCGGAGCGTCCTCGCGCAGCGGAGCCGATCCAGATCAGGAGATCGCCCTCATGTTCCCTTTCCTCATTGCCTGCTTGCTTGCGTTGCTCGCTGTGGGCGCGCCGCAGGCCGCCCGGATTGCACTTTATGACGACCCGGCCTGGATCGCCGCCGGGACTCCGACCGCTTCGGCCGATGCGCTCGCGGCCCTGCTGATCAACGAGGGTCATTCACTGTCGCGCTTCTCCGGACTCAGCGGTGCGAATGTCTCGGCGGGTCTGAGCGGTGCCGACCTGGTGCTGTTTCCCGAGATGCTTACATACGGCAATCTCGCGGCGAATCTGGACCATGAAGCGGTCGTCGCACTGGGTGATTTCGTCTCCGACGGGGGCGGTCTGATTGCCGTGGGCGACTATGCCTATCGGTTGTTGAATACGATTTTTCACCCGGCTTGCGATTTTATTTCGGTTTACTGCTTCGCCGGCTCCGGCAGTATGGGTGACAACGCGCTGGAGGCGAATGTCGCGCTCGGCACCCCCTACGCCGGAGCGCCCGCGACCCTCGCTGCTTTCCAGCGTGACGCAATCAACGCATACGCGTTCTTCCCCCTGGACGGTTTGAATCTCTACCGCGATCCCTATGACGGCACCACGGTCATGACGGCCAGATCCGGTGCCGGCGGTTATGGTTATTTCGCCTGGGGCTTTGACGGGTCAGTCCCCGTCGGCACCCGTGATGGCGGCTGGGCTGATCTGCTGGGAATCATGGTGAGCGATCTCGCTGCAGTTCCCATGCCGCCTACGGCCTTGCTTCTGGTCGGCGCGCTGCCGCTGGCGCTGCGCCGTCAGCGTTCAGCGTCAAGAGGGTTCCGGCGCGTCGCCAATGAACGGAAAAACGCCAGATAGGCCCTTGCCGCGGGCACCAGCCCGAACGGCGCCGCGGCCCGCCGCAATGTCTCGCGATCCAGATTCCCGCCGGCGAGCCGGGTGAGTTCGGCGTCGATGGCGGCGGCCAGGGCGGCGGGGTTGCCGATCGGGACCAGGGGGCCGCGTTGCCCGTTCCGGAGCAATTCGCGCACGCCCCCGGTGCAGTCGGTGGCGATCACGGGGGTGCCCAGGGCCATGGCCTCGACCAGGGCGTTGGGCAGGCCCTCCCGCCGTGAGGACAGCACCAGCAGGTCGGCGCGGGCGAGATAGGGGAACGGATCGGCGACGAATCCGGGCAGATCCAGTCGCGCGTCGATCGCGAGTCGGCGGGCGAGCGCGGCGAGGCGCGCGCGTTCCTTACCCTCGCCGATGATCAGCAGTCGCGCCCGCGGCTGCTCCAGGCGTGCGAAGGCGCGCAGCAGGGTCGCAAAGTCCTTGACCTTGCGCAGTCCGCCCAGGGCGATGATGACGGGCGGGCGTCCGGCGCCCCGTGGTGCGGTCAGCCAGGGGTGGGTGCAGGGGGCGGCGGCCAGGGTTTCCAGGTCATCGGGGCAGATGGGATTGTTCAGCACCGCGATCGGCACGTCCGTCACCCCGAAGGTCCGCCGCAGATCGTCGGCGACCGCGTGCGAGACCGCGGTGAGGCCGTCCAGGCGCCGGTAACAGGTACGGATGCGGCGCGTCTCGCTCAGGGTCTTGAAGGGGTTCCAGCGGTGCGCGGAGAAGCGTCCGGACATCAGGGTGCCGACCGCGGCCACCAGCCGGGTGCCGCCCCCGACCGTCGGCGGCAGCGCAGCGCGAGCGGTCAGGGCCGCCAGGTCGTCCTTGAGCTTGCCGGTGACCAGCCAATCCGGGCGCTCGCGGGCCATGAAGTCGCGCAGAAATTCCACGCGCGGCGCGGCGACGGGCAGGATGCGGATGGCCGGGTCCAGGTCCTGCAGATAGGCATGCCGCGGGTCCCCGACCAGGAACCAGGTCTCGACCCCGAGCCGGGCGAGTCCGCGGGCGAGGTTGGTGAAGTTGCGTTCGACCCCGCCGTCCTCGAAGTCGCTCGCCACCAGCGCGATGCGCTCATTCCCCATGATGGTGGATCACGTCGGGGCCGAGCATCAGCCGCAGATAGAGGTCGGCATTGCGCTGGGCCTCATAGCGCTCGCCGCCCTCGCGCAGGGTCGCGGCCGGGAGCGGGTCGGCGAGGGTGGCGGCCAGCGCGGCGGCCAGGGCGTGCGGATCGCCGGGCGGGACCAGGGGGCCGAGGCGGCCGTTTTGGAGGATCTCGCGCGGACCGGCGCCGCATTCGGTGCTGACCACGGGTGTGCCGAGCGCCAGGGCCTCGATCAGCACGGTGGGCAGGGCGTCCCAGAACGAGGACAGGACCACCAGGTCCGCCCGCTGCAGGAAGGGGTAGGGGTTGGACGCCCAGCCGGGCATATCGACCGCCGCGGTGAGCCCCAGCGCGGCGCGTGCGGATTCGATCTCGGGGCGCAGCCGGCCGTCGCCGATGATCAACAGCCGACAGTCACGCTGTTGACGTAACCGGGCGAAGGCGTCCAGCAGGGTGGGCAGGTCCTTCTCGTACTCCAGCCGGCCGGCGAAGACCAGGACCGGGATGTCGCGTTGCCCGCGCTCGTCGCGGAACCAGGGGTGGTCGATCGGTGCCTGCGCCAGTGCCGGCATTTCCGGCGTCACGATCGGATTGGGGATGGTGGTTATCGGTGCCGCTGCGCCCAGGAGCGCGCGCAGGTCTTGCGCGGTGTCCTCCGAAATGGCGACGATGCCCTGATTGCGGCGGTAGTAGCGCTGGAATTCGGCGCGGCGGCGGCGGCCCTTGATACCCTTGAGGTGATCCAGCTTGACACTCATACGTCCATGCACGGTGACAAAGACCGGGGTGCGGGTGCCGGCCAGGCGGGCGGCTTTGAGCGTGAACACATCCTCGCGGATGCGATGGGTGAGGATGGCCGCCGGTCGGCGGCCGTGCAGATAGAAGGCCATGGCCGGCACCCGGCTCCAGGGTGTCATCCGCCCCATCGGGACCAGCCGCACCCCGGGGTCGGTCGCCTCGGGGATGGGGTCGGGGGCGGCGGTGATCAGCAGGTCCGTCGGGACACCGCGCGCGACAAAGCCGTTGGCCAGCCGGGCGGCGATCTTGGCGGTACTGCCGCCGTCGAAGGGACCGCAGTAGACGGCGAGCCGGGGGTGTTCAGTCATGCGCAGGCTCCGCCTGATCAGGCTGCCGCGTCCTGCCCAGTTGAAAGCTGTAGAGCACCCCCAGGAACAGAATGCAGAAGAACCGCAGGTCCAGATTGACGACGCGAAAGTCGTACAGACAATAGAGCAGCAGCATGATGCCGCCCAAGGTCAGGAAGGCGCGCAGGTCCGGGGCCACGCACGGGTCCGACCAGAGGCCGCGGTAGGCGCGCAGCAGCACACCCAGCAGCAGGGTCGCAATCAGCACGCCGACCAGACCGAAGCGCGTCAGGATTTCCATCGCCACGCTGTGCAGGTGTGAGGCCGCGGGTGCATTGGCGAGTTGGTAAGCGTCGACCGCGACTACGCGCTGCGGGACCAGGAACTCGGTGGTACTGGTGCCTGGGCCGAAGCCCAGCAGCGGCTGCTGGGCGAAGGTTTGCAACCCTACCTTAATCAGGTTGAGGCGGATCGTCACGGACCCGGTGTAGCTCAGTTCCTCCCGGCTGCCGAGCGTGATAGCTTGCCAGTCCTCGACCTGACGGTGCTTGGTTACCCACAGCAGCGACCCCGCCAGTGCGATGGCGAGTGCGGCGGCGGCAAGCGCGAGACGCGACTGACGTGGTGACTGTTGGCCGAGGCGCCGCGCTTCACGGCGCCGCATCATCGCATAGAGCACCCCGGCCAGCGCCAGGCTCACCGCCGCGCCGCGCGACTGGGTGACCGCCAGGACAAACAGCGACAGGGCGATACCCAGCGACCAGAGGACCCAGCCGACGCCGTGACGCGCCCGCCCGCCAATGCGCAGCCCCGTGATGCGCGCGCGAAACAGCACGAGCCCCACCAACACGACCGAGGCAAGGAAGGCCAGTCCCAGCGCGGCGAAGCCGAAGTCGTAGCGCATCCCACCCAGGATTTCGGGCAGCAGCGCCCAGTCACTCTTGCGCAGCACGCCGCAGGCCAACCCCAGGGCCGCGGCACCCAGCACCGGCCAGACCTGGGTCGGGTCGCGGCGCAGCCACCAGGCGATGACGAAGAACAGCAAGGGTGCGCTCCAGGCTGAAATTGCCCGCCATTGATCGGTCGCGATGGCGGGAAAGATCCAGGCGGCGCGCACCGCCAGCAGGCTGGTCACCAGCACGACGGCGAGCAGCAGCAGGAACGCCGGCTCGCGGCGCAGGTGGCGCCACTGGCCGGGGACTTCCGTCAGGAATAAGGCGACCAGCAAGGCCAGCGCGACATTCGCCGGGCCGGTAATCGACCAGGCGGTGACAGCAAAGATCAGGAGCAGGCCCCGTGCGATCAGGGGTTTACTCATGAGGGAGCGTGACGTGCGTTCAGTTGCGTTCATGGGCGGACGACTGCTCGGTTTCGATCGGCGCGGACCCTGGTTTGCGCGGCACCAGCGCGCGCACCCAGCGGGACCAGGCGCGCGGGGTCCAGGGGCGCAAGGCCAGCGCGCGGGTGTGCCATGATAAGGCTTCACGGCGGCGGCCCTCGCGGGCGAGCAAGAGTCCCAGTTCCGAGCAGCGGGCGGCGAGCTTCTTGTCGGCGGCCGGCAGGTAGGGTGTCAGGCCGGGATCAGTGGACCAGCGCGGATGGCGGGCGATGCGCGCGAGTGCGGCCTCCTGGACCGCGATGCTCTCTTGTAGCAGGGCGATGCGCCCGTGGGAGAGATTGGCCCCGTGCCAACAATAGTCGATCAGGATCTCCGGTACCGCCGCGACCGGGAAGGCCTCCACAAGCCGCAGCCACAGGTCCCAGTCGCCCGCCAGGTGGTAGGCCGGGTCGAAGACTCCGACCTGCTCCAGCGCGCAGCGGCGCAGGAGCACGGTGGACGCGGCCATGATGTTGACCCGCAGCAGCCGGCCCAGGGCATCGGTAGGGTCGCTGGGGACCTGGAGCGGATTGTGCCGCTCCGCAAGCTCGCGCCCCTGCGCGTCGATCCCGCGGGTGTCGGTGTAACAGAGCCCGAGCCGCGCATCGGCAGCGAAGCGGGCGAGTTGGCGCTCCAGCTTGCCCGGCCGCCAGGCGTCGTCCTGGTCCAGCAGGCCGATGAATTCGCTGTCGCACGCCGCGATGGCCGCATTGCGGGTCGCCTGGGTGTTGCCGTTGGCGACCTGGATCAGGCGCACCGGCGGACCGAAGGACGCGACGATGGCGGCTGAGCCGTCACGGCTGCCGTCATCCGCCACCACGATCTCCAGATCGCGCTCGCCTTGGGCGAGCACGCTGTTGATCGCCGTGCGGATGAAGGCTTCGCCGTTGTGACAGGGGATGATGGCGGCTACGCGGGGCATCGGGGCAACCTCATGGCCTCCAGATAGGCGTCGGTGGCGGCCTCGATCGCGTAGGGCCGGGCGGCCGCGCGCAACCGGGCGGCCGGGATGGGCGCGTCCAGTGTGTCGAGCATGGCCTGCGCCAGCGCGGCGACATCGTCCACCGGCACCAGCGGGCCGTAACGGCCATCCTGAAGCACTTCGCGCGGGCCGCTCAGGCAATCGGTCGCGACTGCCGGGGTGCCCACCGCCAGCGCCTCGATCAGCACGAAACCCAGCCCCTCCCAGCGCGAGGTGAAGGCAAACAGATCGGCATGCGCCATGAAGGCATAGGGTTGCGGCACGTAGCCCGGCAGCGCGAAGTCCCGGGCGACTCCCAACTCGGTCGCCAGCGCGAGCAGGGCGGCGCGCTCCCCGCCGCGCCCCAGAATCATCAGCCGGCAGGGACGCTGCGACCGGACCCGGGCAAAGGCGCGCAGGAGGGTGTCGAAGCCCTTGCGGTGGCACAGCTCCCCGGCACTCAGGATCAAGGGCGCCGTCGGGTCACCGAGCCAGGGGTGGTCCGGGCGCGGCAGGTCGGCGGTGAACAGCGCGTCCGGCACCACCGGCGAGGGCACGACCCGGATCAGCGCGCGCGCGAGCCCGGTATAGGCCGCCATGTCAGCGGCGACCCCGGCGCTGGTGACGATCACCTGATCGGCGAATGGATAAAGCCGGCCCATGGAAGTGCGCTGCACCCAGCGCTCCAGGGGTCCGCGGGTGGCCAGATCGATGGAGATCGTCGTGCCCGAGCTGAAGACCAGCCGGGTCGGCCGCGGCGTCCCGAGCCGTGCCAGGGTGCGGGCGAACAGGGCGGTGCGATTCACCCGATCCTTATCCGAGAGCAACACCGCCGGGCGTTCGCGCCGCAGGTAACCGACGAGCGCGGGCAGGCAGCCATAGGTATGACGGGAGCCCAGGTCGATCACCCGCACGCCCGGCGGAATCGCCGGCAGGTCCGGCCCATGGCGGCGCACCTTGAGCAGATCGACCTGATAACCGCGCCGGGCCAGCGCCGGAATCAGGTGCTGCGCCGCCCGATCGACCCCGCTGTGACCGGAGGTGGAAAAGAAGCAGGCGATGCGCGGAATGTCGGTCTGCGGATTCTCCAGATTGGCAACGGCCGGCGGCAGAAACTGCTGGTGATCGATGACAGCGGTCATGATGCGACAAGAATGCCTATACTGTCTTCATCTGTATTCATTTGTGGGTAGGTCTCCCGGCTCGTGAAATAGGTCATTGAAAGATCGGTTCAGCAAACAAGAAATCTTGGCGGTGGTCATCATTCCGATCAGCGTGGTGACCGCGATGACGTTGGTCCGCACAGCGCACCCTACACCCACTCTAACGGATCTTCCTCAGGCCCTGGCAGCCGCCCCGGTTCTTCGATGAACAACCGGTGCCAGATGGCGAACTGCATGAGCCCGTAGAGTTCCCGGGCGCCGCCTCGACCGGCCTGTCGCACGGCGACCAGGGCGGGGATGGCGGCGGGTTCGAACCATTCGCGGATGCCGCGGTTGGCGATCAGCCGTTCACCCAGGCGGCGCGCCAGATCGCCGGTCAGCCAGTCGCCCACCGGGACATGGAAGCCGCGTTTCGGCCGTTCCAGATGACCGGGCGGCAGCAGTGGTGCGGCCCACTGTTTCAGCAGCCATTTGCCCTGGTGCCGACGCACTTTGAGCCGGTCCGGCAGGGACAGGCCGAATTCGACGACACGGTGGTCGAGGAAGGGCACGCGCCCCTCCAGCCCAAAGGCCATCAGCATCCGGTCGGTCTTGACCAGCAGGTTGTCGGGCAGGGCGGTGACCAGGTCGGTGTACTGGCGGCGCTGCATGTCGGACCAGGCCGGCGGGGTCTCCTGCCAGGCCGCGACGAAGGGCGCGCGATCCGCCCCGGGTGCACCGCGCAGGGCCGGACCCATCACCCGCCGGGACCAGCGGCCCGACCACTGCCCGCGGGTGCGGAAGCCGCCGCTGCCGGGGTGGAGCACTGACTTGAACCAGCGTTCCAGGGGCCGCGGGTGGTAGCGGCGGTAACCGGCGAAGGCCTCGTCGCCGCCCTCGCCGGAAAACACCACCTTGAGTTCGGCGGCCGCGGTCTGGGCGAGGATGGCGGTGGGCAGGCTGGCGTAATCGCGCATCAGTTCATCGGCGGCCCACACGGTCAGCGGGAGACGGGTGAACACCTGCTCCAGGGTCAGTTCCAGCGGGCTATGGTCGAACCCGAAGTGGGCGGCCACCCGCGCCGCCGCGGTGAGTTCATCGGCCATGGCGGTGCCGCGATAGCCCACCGAAAAGGAGCGAATGCGTCCGGCCCCGTGCTGATGGAGCAGTGCCGCCAGCACTGCCGAGTCCACCCCGCCGGAGAGAAAGAGCCCGAAGGGCACGTCGGAGCGCATGTGCTCGTGCATGGCCGCATGCATCAGCCCATCGAGTGTTTCGCGCGCCGTGTCGGCGTCGATAGTCCGCGGGGTGACGTCCAGGGCCGACCAGTAACGGTGCCGCTCGAGGCGCAGGTCCGGGTGGATGATCAGGGCTTCGCCGGGCAGGACCCGGTGGATGCCGTGCAGCAGGGTGTCCTCCCCGCCGGCGAACTGGTTTTGCAGGAAGCGGCGCAGTGCCCCCGGGTCGACCTCGGGCCGCCCCGGCAGGACCGGCAGCAGGGCCTTGATCTCGGAGGCGAAGGCGACCCGATCCGGCAGTCGCGTATAGAACAGCGGCTTGATGCCGAGCCGGTCGCGTCCGAGGATCAGACAGCCGGTGCGGGCGTCGTGCAGGGCGAAAGCGTACATCCCGCGCAGTTGACTGAGGAAGTCGAGCCCATGGACCGCGTAGGCGTGCAGAATGGTCTCGGAGTCGGAGTCGGTGAGGAGCTGACGTCCCTGTCGACGCAGGTCGGCATTCAATTCCAGATAGTTGTAGACCTCCCCGTTGGCCGCCAGGGCCAAGGACCCATCGGCCGCGACCATGGGCTGATGCCCGGTCGCAAGCCCGATGATCGCGAGCCGGGTTTGGGCCAGCCCGACCGGCCCGGCGCAGTAGATGCCGTGATCGTCCGGTCCGCGGTGGGCCAGCGCGGCAGCCATGGTGCGCAGTTGGTCCGGGTCCGGGGCCAGTCCGGTGCGCATCAGTAAGCCGGTTATGCCGCACATTGGCGCGTCCTCATTGATCTGCTCACGGCGTCGCCCCGTGGCGACCGCTCTCGTCGAGTACGACGCCGTTTCTGGTCTCCAAGACCAGTTGCGGCACGGTGGCGCCCAAGGGGTGGACGCGGATGTCGCCGAGCGCGGTCCGGACCTCAATGTGGTCCCAGGCCGTCGGGTCGATGCCGACGGTGAGCGTGGTGTCTTTCTCAGTGAAGAGGCCGGTGTGGGTGACGGTGTAGGCGATGGCGTCGTCCGTGCGGTCGAGCGCGCCCAGGACGCGACTGGTCGGCAGACCAAAACCGCGACCTTTGAGTCGGATGGCGGCCGCTGCAGCGGTGTCGCCGAGGGGGAACAGGGTCAGGTTCGCGGCGTCCGCGGTCAGGCGCAGGGTGCGCGGCCCGGATGCGGCGGCGAGGGCCTGGACTTCCAGATTCCGTGTTTCCTGAACGGGAGTGGCGAGCAGCACGCCGAACAGCATGGCCGCCGCAGCGAGTCCATAGGCGCCCACCGTGAGTGCCGGATAGCGTAGCGGGCGGGGTGCCGCGGGCGACCGGCCGACTGCCGCGGCCTCCCGTTGCGGAATGCGCAGTACCAGATAATAGAGCACGAAGGCGACACCATAGGCGAGCACCGCGGACCAGATGACGTCCGACAGGAAGTGATCCCCGGCGCTCATCCGACCGATCCCCAGCAGGGTCCCCAGGACCATCGAGGACAGCAGTGCGGCCAGCGCGAGCCGCAGTCGCCGACGCTGCCGGATCAGGTAGAAGACCCCGAGCAGGTAACCCACCGAGCTGTGTCCGCAGGGGAATGACTTGCCCTTGCCCTCGGCGGTGCGCGCCAGCGGCGGAACATAAGCCTGGGTGCCGCCCAGGGCGAGTGTCTGATGCGGGCGGGGGCGGCCCCAGTGGTCTTTGAAGACGCCATTGATGATCAGACCCGGACCGAGCAGGGTCGCGACCAGGATCAAGGTCGCGTAGATCTGCAGCTGTCGCAACCGCGGCCAGATCCGGGCAGCCCCGATGGTCAGCAGGCTGCCGATCAACAAGAGTCCGGCGATCAGGGGCGAGGCCTGGTAGAGCAACACCCAGAACCAGCGGCCGGACTCCCACCAGGGGTCTTCGGCGGCGGGATGGTAAAACAACGCGGCGGCCTGGGTGTCCAGGTCGGTCCACCAAAAGGGCAGGGTACCGACCAGGGCCAGCAGCACCAGGACGATGAGTTGAGCGGGCCAGTAGCGGCGCCGGGTCGCGGATGTTTGCACGGAATCGTTGCTCGGGGGCGGGCGGGATAGCAGAGGACAGGCGCGAGGGTAGCCGTCCGGCACCGGAATCTCAATTAGCAGATGATTGGCGCGTCAGTGGCGCTGCGGACAACCGGGTGATTTCGCCGAGTCACTCTTGGTACGCATTGCCGCAGGAATGCTCCCGATCGTCACCCGGCCGGCGAGCGGTCAGGGAAGGCGGGCGGGGTTCAGGACGCGCCGCCGCGCAGCCAGCGACGGATTTCCGGCAGATGGCGACGGCTCACCGGGAGGCGTTCCGGGCAGTCGCGCAGGTGGACCTCGAGGTTGCCTTCGGCATCCTTGTCAAGCGCGCTCAGCCGGGAGCGCGCCACCAGGGCGTTGCGGTGGATTCGCACGAACAGATCCTGGAATTCGTCCTCCAGTGACTTCAGGGACTCGTCCACCAGGAGTTCGCCGCCGATGTGGTGAACCGTCACGTACTTGTGTTGGGCCTGCAAATAGAGGACATTCTCGAGCGGGACTGTTTGTAGTCCGCCCCGATAGTGAGCGCTGAGCGAGTGTCGACGTCCCTGATGCGTCTCGTCGCGGGTGATCAGCGCGGCCTGTTGGGGTCGGGTGGGGATGCGCGCCCGCTCCAATGCCTCCTGCAGTCGCTCACGTCGTACCGGTTTGACCAGGTAGTCGTCGACCCGATGCTCGAAGGCCGCCAGGGCGTACTGTTCATACGCGGTGACCAGGATGATCGCCGGCGGCGGTTCGAGCCGAGCGATCTGCTCGGCTGCTTCCAGGCCATTGAGGCCAGGCATCTGCACATCCAAGAGCACCACATCCACGGGTTTGGTGCAGCACAATGCCACCGCCTCGATGCCATCGCTTGCCTCACCTACCAGCGCGTAATCGCCGGCCAACTCCGCAAGCATTCGCGCCAACCGCTCCCGTGCCGGAGCCTCGTCATCGACGACCAGGATGTTCATTTTCGTTGCCATGGATAGGGGAATACCAACCGAACCTGATAATCGCCTTCGATTCGCGAGACGATCACCCGCGCCTCCCCCTCGAACATCGCGGCCATGCGTTGTTTGACGTTATCCAGCGCGATATGGTTTCCGCCGGTGTGGCGTTCGCCCGGCTCGTTTTCTTCCGGCAGGCTGTTGCGGATGCTGACATTCACCTGCGCACGGCGATAGCGCCCGCTGATCCGGATCAGCCCGGGCCGGCGCGATGCCGCGATGCCGTGATAAACCGCATTCTCTACCAAGGGTTGAAGGATCAAGGGGGGCAGCATCGCATCGCCTGGCAGGTCTTCGACGTCCCACAGGACTTGGAGCCGGTCGCCGAGCCGCTGCTTTTCGATGTTGAGATATCGATAGGACAATTCCAGTTCCTTGGCCAGCGTCGAGGCCGAGTTCGCGTTTGCGAGCGTGGCGCGGAACAGGTCAGCCAGGTCCTGGACAACCTCTTCAGCCGCCCGCGGGTTAGTCTGCGTGAGGTTGGCGATAGTGTTCATGCTGTTGAACAGAAAATGGGGTCGGATGCGCGCCTGGAGCTTTTGAAAGCGGGCCTCCGCCTCCGCTTCGACTTGCGCCCGCCACTGCTGATGAAGATAAAGATAGCGCAGTAACATCCCCCCAAGAATTGCGCTGATCCCCAGGGTGCGGGCCAGGATCACGGCGAATCCCTCGTCCGGGAAAACTTGAATCCGCAGTGTCGCTTGCGGAAACTCGTACGCGCCCCAGGTCACCAGGGCGGCAACGCTCATCAGGATCAGCCAGGCCAGCAGCGCCGCGGTGCGATCCCTGACCCGCCTCAGTACCTGGCGCAAGCCGCAGAGCGCACCGCAGGCGAGTAACGAGAAGATCAGCATGAACAGTGACATGGGGCCCAAGCCTCCCCAGACCGCAGCGACCCGGCAGTGGGATGCCAAAACCAGGCTGATGCCGAGCAATTGTGTGGTCAGGATCACACGGACGGTCATGTGCAGCCCACAGAAATCGGGCGAAAACCCACCGTGCGGCGGGGGCGGGTCGACGTCATCAAAGGGATTTTGCACGGCTCCCGGTCCTGCCCCGACGGGGGCGCATGTAGAATGCCTCATTTCCCACCGGTCGGACTTCTCGATGCACGAGCCAAGCCACAACTCCAGCGCCGGGGCCGCAAAGCCCTGGGCCGGGCGTTTCAACGCCCCTACCGATGCCTTTGTCGAGGCTTTCACCGCCTCGGTCGACTTCGATCGCCGTCTCTATCATTACGACATCCAGGGCTCCATTGCCCACGCCACCATGCTGGCCCGGCAAGGCATCCTGAGTCAGGCCGAGTGCGATCAGATCGTCACCGGTCTCGACGCCGTGCGGGCGCGGATCGATGCCGGCGCGTTCACCTGGTCGATTCCCCTGGAAGACGTCCATATGAACGTGGAAACCGCGCTCACCGAGGCGATCGGCGACGCCGGCAAACGCCTGCATACCGGCCGCTCGCGCAACGATCAGGTTGCCACCGACGTGCGGCTGTGGCTGCGCGACGAGATCGACCTGATCCGGATCGCCATCGCCCGCCTGCAGACGGCCCTGCTCACGCTGGCCGAGCGTGAGGCGGACACCGTCATGCCCGGCTTCACCCACCTCCAGGTGGCCCAGCCGATCACCTTCGGCCATCACATGATGGCCTGGTTCGAGATGCTGGAGCGGGACCGCGCCCGGCTGGCCGATTGCCGCGGTCGCGTCAACGTCATGCCGCTCGGGGCGGCCGCGCTGGCCGGTACCACGTATCCCGTCGACCGGCACTTCACCGCTCAACTGCTGGGTTTCGACCACCCGGCCGAGAACTCGCTGGATGCCGTGTCGGATCGCGACTTTGCCATTGAGTTTACTGCCGCCGCGGCTATCCTGATGATGCATCTGTCGCGTTTTTCGGAAGAACTGATCCTCTGGGCTTCCGCGCAGTTCGCCTTTGTGGAACTGTCCGACAGTTTTTGCACCGGCTCCTCGATCATGCCCCAGAAAAAGAACCCGGATGTGCCGGAGCTGGTGCGCGGCAAGAGCGGGCGGATCTTCGGCCACCTGATGGGTCTCCTGACGCTGATGAAGGGTCAGCCGCTGGCCTATAACAAGGACAATCAGGAGGACAAAGAGCCGCTGTTCGACACGGTCGACAACCTTAAAGGCTGTCTCAAGGTGTACGCCGAGATGATGGGGCAGGTCACATGCCGGCGCGCGCGGATGCGCACGGCCGCGGCCCAAGGTTTCAGCACCGCCACCGACCTCGCCGACTATCTGGTGCGCAAGGGCATCCCCTTTCGCGACGCCCACGAGATCGTCGGCAAGGCGGTGGCGCTGGGGGTGCGCGAGGGGCGTGACCTGGCCGAGCTGACCATCGATGAATTGCGGGAGTTCTCCGAGCGCATCGAATCCGATGTCTATGCCGTGCTGACCCTCGAAGGATCGGTTGCCGCCCGTGATCATCTGGGCGGCACGGCGCCCGCCCAAGTGCGTGCCGCAATTGGCCGCGCCCGGTTGCGGCTGGCCGAGGGCTGAGGGTCATGGATAGTCTGGACGAGCTGAACGCCCGCCTGGTCCGCTTCGCCCAAGAGCGCGACTGGGAGCAATTCCATTCCCCTAAGAATCTGTCGATGGCGCTGGCGGGGGAGGTCGGTGAGTTGCTGGAACATTTCCAATGGCTCACCCAGGAGCAAAGCCGGACACTCGGCCCGGAGAAAAAAGAGCAGGTGGCGCAGGAACTGGCCGACTGCCTGATCTACATCCTGCGTCTCTGCGAGCGTCTGGACATCGACCCCATCGCCGCCGCCTACCGCAAGATCGCCATCAACGAGCAGCGCTATCCGGCCGACCGGGTGCGCGGGGATGCGCGGCGGGCGGGGGAGTATCCTGACTGATCCGTCGTGCAAGCCGCTTGTTGAGTCAGCCGACCGCAGGTACGATCGATCACACGGCGGCGGACCCGGCGCCCGGCGCTGCTCGTTTCGGTCTACAGTCTGGTCTTATCGGGTTAAACGGCGATGAAATATTATTTCGGGGCGGTTTGTGTGCTCTTCGGCGCCTGGTTGGTTTATCGGGCGCTGGCCCATCGCAAGGCGGTACTCGGCGCGCGCGAACGCGTCGGGGGCGTCCCGCGCGAGCGACCGGTCTCACGGCAAATGCAGGGGTTGCAGTCGCTGCGCGCGGGTTTGGCGCCGCTTTTTGTGCTGGGTGTCCTCCTGGCCGGTATCGCCTTGTCCATCCTGTGGTTCGTCATCGATCAGCAGGGGATCTTCTCGATTGTCGACATCCTGGGCTTCCTGGTGGCGATCTTCGCCTATGCCTACTCGATGTTCGTGCGCCTGCGGTACAGCAATCTGGGTTTGGATCTGAGTCCGGCGGATTGACGTCTTATTTGGCCAAGGCGGCGGCGTGATCGGATGGAGGGCTAGCAGCCTGTCGGACTTGAGGCGATTTCCGAATAAGACGCTCCGTAGGAGCCCGCTTGCGGGCGACGTGACCTGCCGGAATCGCGTCATTGTGCCCCCACCCGTCGCCCGCAAGCGGGCTCCTACGGGTAGGATTTTTCGCGGAAATCACCTTACGTTAGATTATGGAGCAACAAAGAGCCTTTATATTGACTCATGCTCTTATCCTAGGGGCTAAGTCCGACAGGCTGCTAGCCCTCCGTTGGCCTTGATCAGCGCTTCGGGAGTCCGCCGGCGGCCTCAGTCGCGGCCTCAGTCGCGGCCTCGCCGTGGAGTCGGCGAATCCTCTCACAGGCTTTTTCGCGTGGGAGCGAGAACCTCGCGCCCCGCGGTTCAGCCCGGGTCCGCGCCCCAGCGGCGTCCGATCTGGTGCTCCACCCGCAAGTGGTCCAGGACGCGGGCGACCATGAAGTCGATGATCTCTTCGATCCGGGTCGGGTTGAAGTAGAAGCCGGGGTTGGCCGGCATGATCACGACCCCGGCGCGGGCGAGCCGCAGCATGTTTTCCAGGTGGGTCACGGAGAAAGGGGTTTCGCGCACCACCAGGATCAGCTTGCGCCCCTCCTTCAGGGTCACATCCGCCGCCCGGTCGATCAGGTCGGTGGAGAAGCCGGCCGCGATCTTGGCCAGGGTCCCGGTGGTGCAGGGGCACACCACCATGGCGTCCGGCGGGTTGCTGCCGCTGGCCACCGGGGCGGTCCATTCCTGGCGGCCGAAGACCCGCAGTTGGCCCGGTTGGGCCTGGAAGTGGTCGATGAAGAACGCCTCCGCCTCCTTTGGCCGGGCCGGGGCATTGAGTCCGGCCTCCATCTGCATGACGATCTGACCGGCCTGGGAGATCAGCAGGTAGACGCGGTGGCCGGTGCGCACGAGGGCCTCGACGAGTCGCAAGCCATAATGAACACCGGAGGCGCCGGTGATGGCGACGGTGATGGTTTGAGGCCAGCGTTCAGGCAATTGTCTTGCCTCCGCAAAGATGCAGGATGGTGTTGACCATTGCCTTGAGTTCCGGGCAGGCGCGAACGGCGGTCATCATATCGTCAAGAATCGATGTCACGCCCCTGCCGGGCTTGATTTATCAGCATTTGATTCCAGGCGGCATGACAGCGCATCCAGCAGCTTCTGATGGATGCCCCCGAACCCGCCATTGCTCATGACCAGGACCTGATCGCCATCGGCCGCCTGCGCGGCCACCCGCGCCACGATGGCGTCCACGCGGTCGAAGACTGCCGCCCGCTCGCCCAGCCCGGCGAAGACGCGCGCCGCATCCCACCCCAGATCCTGGGGTGCGTGGACATAGACCAGGTCCGCATCCGCCAGTGAGGCGGCCAGTTCCGCGTTGTGCACGCCGAGCCGCATGGTATTGGAGCGCGGTTCCAGCACGGCGAGGATGCGCGCCGTGCCGACCTGGCGGCGCAGCCCCTGGAGGGTGGTGGCGATGGCGGTCGGGTGGTGGGCAAAGTCGTCGAAGACGCGCACGCCGCGGACCTGGCCGCGCAGTTCCATGCGGCGTTTCACCCCTTTGAAGCGTCCGAGCGCGTCGATGCCGACCCCGACCGGAACGCCGGCATGGCGGGCCGCGGCCAGCACCGCCAGGGCATTGCCGACATTGTGCAGGCCGGTCTGACCCCACTGGACTTCTCCCTGCGGGACGCCGTCCAGCAGGACCTCGAAGCGGGACCCGTCGGCAGCGATGAGACGGGCGTTCCAGCCCTGACCGCCGTTAGCTGAGATTTCAAACGTCTCGCGCGGCGTCCAGCAGCCCATCGCCAGCATCTGATCCATGGCCGGTTCGTTGGTGGGGTGGATGAGCAGCCCGGCGCCGGGGACGGTGCGCACCAGATGGTGGAATTGACGCTGGATTTGGGCCAGATCGTCGAAGATGTCGGCGTGATCGAATTCCAGATTGTTCAGGATCGCCGTGCGCGGCCGGTAATGGACGAACTTGGAGCGCTTGTCGAAAAAGGCGGTGTCATATTCGTCCGCCTCGACCACGAAAAAGGGCGTCGAACCCAGGCGGGCCGAGACCCCGAAGTCCAGGGGGACCCCGCCGATCAGGAACCCGGGCTCGAGCCCCGCGTCCTCCAGCACCCAAGCCAGCATACTCGCCGTCGTGGTCTTGCCGTGGGTGCCGGCCACCGCGAGTACCCAGCGCCCGGTGAGCAGATTGTCGCGCAGCCAGTCCGGGCCGGAACAATAGGGCAGGCCCCGATCCAGCATGGATTCGACCACGGGGATGCCGCGGCGCATGGCGTTGCCGACCACCACCACATCCGGGGCGGGGTCCAGGTGCGCGGCGGCATAGCCTTCCATCAGGGTGATGCCGGCCGCTTCGAGCTGCGTGCTCATGGGCGGATAGACTTGGGCATCGGAGCCGGTCACCCGATGACCCTGGGCGCGGGCGAGCAATGCGATCCCGCCCATGAAGGTGCCGCAGATCCCGAGGATGTGCAGGTGCATAATGATCAGTCCTCTCTAGCCCGTGTCGTTTTTGGCCGGTGCGGCCCCTGGGGCATGTTGGCGCACGCGTCGCGGAGGCGCTCAGGCGCCGCCCAGGAAGGTCCCGATCAGCATGACGGCCGACACCTCGAAGGTGATGGCCACGGCCACGCCCTGGCCCAGGCTGATTCCGAAGGTGTGCCGGATGATGTGACCGGTCACCACCATGCTCCAGGCGACCAGGGTGAGCAGGAGGAAGGCACCCAGGGCCGCGACATTGGACTCCTCACCGCCCTGCGGATTCAGGGACAGCGGCAGCACGGCGAGGAAGCCGATCAGGGCACCGCTGCCGAGCAGCGCCGTGGCGGATTGGATGAAACGGCCCGGATGACCGGTAAAGTACAGACCGCCGTAGAGCAGTCCAAGGGTCAATGCGAGTTCGGCGATCCCCTGCACCAGGCCGAGACCCAGGCTCAGACCCGAGACCAAGCCCACCAGCAGCCCGGCACCGAGATCGGTGACCAAGGTGACCCAAAACAGAACCGGAGCGGCCGGCAGGTCCTGGGGGCCCCGGCGCAGCAGGCACAGCTCAACAAAAAAAGTTATCAGTGCCTGCACGGCGACATCCTTCGGCGAAACGATTCAGACATCATAACCCGGCCCGGGCGTCTCTGGCTCACACCGCACCGCGGCGGCCGATCAGGAGGCCCGCGCCGACCAGTCCCACGGCGAGCAAGAGGGCCGGCCAGTTGCCGAACCGAACGAAGGGAGTGGCACCGGCCCGCGGCTGGACCTGCGCGCTGGCCGTGCCGCGGACGAAGATCGGCACCTGATTGAGCACGCGACCGCGCCAGTCGATGATGGCCGAGACCCCGGTGTTGGTTGCGCGCACCATCGGCCGGCCGCCCTCAATGGTGCGCATACGGGCCATTTCCAGATGCTGATGGGGTGCCAGCGAGTCGCCGAACCAGGCATCGTTGCTGACGTTGATCAGGAACCCGGCGTCCGGCAGGGCCTGGGCGACCTCGGCGGGAAAGACGTCCTCGTAACAGATCGAGGCCCCGGCAGTCCACTGGCCGACGCGTAGCAGGGGGCGCGGGGCGGTGCCCGCGCTGAAGTCCGACATCGGGATCTCGAACAGTGTGATCAGCGGACCGAGCCAGGCGCCGAACGGCAGGAACTCGCCGAAGGGCACCAGATGGCGCTTGGTATAAAAGTCTTCGACGCTGCCGATGCTGACCAGCCCGTTGTAGTAACGCTCGGCTTCCAGGTCCAGCACCGGAATGCCGAGCACGATCTCGGTTCCGGTCTCACGTGCCCGCTGTGCCAGGGGGTCGAGCAGCGGGTCCCGGGCCTCATGCAGGAAGTTCGGGATGGCCGTCTCGGGCCACAGGATCAGGTCCGAGTCCAGGTGCGGCAGGGTCAGGTCGACATAGGTCTCCATGATGCCGATCCGGGCCTCCGGTTCCCACTTGATCGCCTGCGGGATGTTCGCCTGAATCACGGTCGCCTGGAAGGGCGCGCCCACCGGTTCTGTCCAGTCGACCTGCTGCACGGCAAACCCGCCCAGCCAGAGCGCCGCGAGACCCGCCCCGGCCGCCGCCCGCGCGCGCCGGCCCCAGCGGATCAGGCTCCACAGGAGTCCGCCCGAGAGGACCGTGAGCAGGCTCAGGCCGTAGACGCCGAGGATGGGCGCATAGCCGGCAAGCGGGCCATCGATCTGTGTGTAACCGAGATTGAGCCAGGGGAAGCCGGTGAAGAGCCAGCCGCGCAGCCATTCAAAGAGCACATAGAGACCCGGCAGCAGGAGCAGCGGGCCGGTCCAGACGGGGCCGCGGTGCAGGGCGCGGGCGAGCCAGCCGACCAGGCCATAGTAGAGGGCCATCAGGGCGATGAAGAGTGCCATCAGCAAATTGGCGGCCCAGGCGTCCATGTTGCCGAATTCGTTCAGGCTGATGCGGATCCAGAAGACCCCGAAGCCCAGCAGGCCGAGGCCGAAGGCATAACCGCGCAGGAACCCGGCGCGGGCCGACCCCCGCGCCAGCGTCGCGCTGAACAGCGCGGCCGCGACGACCGCGACCGGAAAGAACGCGAAGGGCGCAAAGCCCAGGACCGCGATGGCCCCGGCGCTGAGAGCAAGGAGCAGGGGCAGAGACGCGGCGAGGCGCCCTGGTCGCGCGAGGTTTGGGTACATCGTGAGAGGCCGTCCTGGGGCTGAGTGAAGACCGGCGCCGTTCTAACAGTCGCGGGCGGTTTGGTCAAATCAACAAACGCCGCAGGCCGGGTTTGCCGCGGCCCGATCGGATCGGGCCCGCGGTGGTCGGGCCGATTACAGGCACCGCGGCCAAGGAAACAGCAGTTCGGTCCAAGTTTTGACCCGTTCGGCTAACATGGCCTGCATATGGAGTGTTGGATCGACGGTCTCCGACCCAGATTTGTTGCGTGATGCCCGACTCATACGGACGGTGGGCTGAGCACTCAGAAGTGCCAGGACCTACGCACCGTTGACTGAGCCCTTAGGGACGGCGGGATTACCCTCCCTCAGCCAGCTCCAGCCCGGAAAATAGCCCGATTCCCGTGTCCGACACTGTTCAGAAATTTCGGAGCCTATACACCGCATCTAGTAACCGGATACAGATGGATCCACCATAAGTTGTGGTCCGCCCGATCTTCGGCCATGGAAACGCTACGCGGACGCACTGCCATGAACGGGCAGGTCAAGCATCTCGGGTTGAATATCGAACCCAATTCTACGACACTACTGGATCGCTAACTGCTCCGCGTTTCTTTTATTTTTGCCTGCGGGAGGTTAGGATGTTTTGACAGCAGTATCCAGCAATGATCGAGTTGGAAAAAAAGCACCGAATACATACATTAACCAGCCTGAGCAGTATGACAGGCGCAGCAACTGCTACAGCAATGCGCATACAACCTGGTATAGATAGTGCGAACGTGGTTTTCGTCGGGGATTTCAACCCGAGGATATTTCGCGTCGATTGGTTTGGAGCACAAGGATTATTACCGGAGGCGGAGGTTGCTTCCGCTGATATTGATATCGTGCACTCTGATCTCTCTCGCTTTTCTACGGATTGGCTGGTTATTCAAGTTGAACGACACCGGTTTCTTGCGGAAACATCGGCGCATCCGCAAATTCGACTGGCGGACTTAGTTGTCCGACTCTTCGGTGAATTCTTGTCGCATACACCGATCGGTCTAGTGGGCATCAACCGCATCGTGCACTTTGCAGTCCCAGACTTGGCGACGCTCGATAGA
Source organism: Chromatiaceae bacterium (assembly GCA_013426805.1). Classification (GTDB taxonomy): domain Bacteria; phylum Pseudomonadota; class Gammaproteobacteria; order Chromatiales; family Chromatiaceae; genus Thiodictyon. The sequence goes on along the minus strand of JACDZG010000081.1, from coordinate 7,469 downwards.
GTCGGCGAGCGTCTTGCGCCCCAAGACGCATGGGGGGAGTGGGCTGCGAAAATTAAGGGCACGCCAACAAGACACGGCGGGATGCAATCGATAACTATGCAGCAAACGCTGCTTGATGACCGTGAGGATGGATACATTAGAGCCAAAGTAGAGCGCTCCACGAGTCTCAAGTCGCCGTTCGCCGTCCGCGCTGACGTCAATGATCATTATGCTATCGGCGATCCCGCTAAGGTAACCGGTTGTGAAAAGGCAGTTTCTATTGTAAACAACCGATTCGAGGACTCGTTGAAGCGATCCGCGTGGATTATCGATCAAGTAATGGCGCTTGCCCAGAGTACCACCAATGACTAATACGGCATCACAGTTTGTTGACTTCGGCGCCACGTCGACTATGACGCACCCCTTGCTCACTAAAGAGTTGATCGAGTTCTCTCTCAAGCGTCAAGAGCGCAATGAATCTGGTGCAGTTGATGCTGATCTGCATGATGCGTCTCGCCGCGCGACCACGGATGTTTCCGCATTCATGCCGCATATGCAGACGGGAGATCCAGCGATTCCGATGTTCCCTCGCACGAAGTTGCGTCCGCGGCCCACTCTAGTTCCGCTGCAAGAATGGGAAGGATATGTCGTCGACATCTCCGGAGACGGATTTACGGCCCGACTCGTTGATATGACCCGCCAAGAGTCCTTTGCCGCAGAAGAAGCCGACTTCGATCTCGAAGATATCGCTGATCCCGATCGTGACCTGTTGCGCGAAGGTGCCATTTTCAGATGGACGATCGGTTACGAGACAGCTCCTAGTGGAAGCAAGAAACGCGTGTCCCAATTGGTCTTTCGCCGTCTTCCAAAGTGGACAAGAAACGAGATCGCGCAAGCGGACCGCGATGCGGACGACCTGCTAAACGGCATTAACTGGGAATAGTCGCGACCCCGTGTTTAGCCCACCCCCGTGTCAAGACACGCTGGAGCTGATACTGTTTGGCCCTGGATATGGGGAAAGTGTGTTGGCGCACCTTGGTTCAGGTCATTGGATACTTGTAGACTCTTGCATCGACTCGAATTCCAGGCAACCTGCAGCGTTAGCCTACCTAAGTCTGATCGGTTTAAAACCGGCGGACGTCGTCGATATCATCCTCGCATCGCATTGGCACGACGACCACGTCCGGGGGCTTTCGACCGTACTTGAAGCATGCCCGCAGGCCAGCTTTTGCCTATCCTCCGCGCTAACGAAGAAAGAATTTGCAGCAATGGTCTCGCGCTACGACTGCGGCAACCGCATAGCTGGCGGAAGCGGAGTAAGCGAGTTGCATAAAATCTACTCGTTACTTCAGGGCCGTACCGCTAAACTTGCAATTGCGGATCGGCGTCTTTACGCCGTGTCTGGTGGCGAGCTTTCTCACGGGTGCGACGTAGAGCTTTGGTCGCTTTCCCCGTCTGATGCGCAAGTCGAGAAATTCCTGTTCGAACTCGCATCTTTGATGCCAAACGTAGGCGAAACAAAGTACCGAGCGAGCGTCCATAATCGTAATGATCTTTGTGTGGCGTTTTGGCTGTCAGTCGGCGAGAACCATATCCTTCTCGGCAGTGACCTGGAACATGCGACCGATTCTGGTATGGGTTGGAAAGCTGTGGTTTCGTCAACCGCAAGGCCCCAACATCGAGCCGACGTTTTTAAAGTACCGCATCATGGGTCTGTCACCGGACATTGCCGGGATGTCTGGGACGTCATGGTAGCCGGAGATTCGGTAGCCTTAGTCACCCCGTTCACGAGTGGCCGAACGTACTTGCCTGCTCGGGACGATGCAGTCCGCATTCTCAGCCATACGGATAATGCCTATATCACCACCTCCGCAGTACAATCGAAGACATCGCGACAGCGCCCTGCCGCCGTTCAAAGGACTATACGGGAAATGGGAAAACAGTTGCGACCCGCTTTGCCGCATACTGGGGCGGTGAGGGTTCGCAAGAACCTCTCAGATATCAATAGCAAGTGGGAAATCGAGACTTTTCTCGGCGCGCGCCACCTTTCGACATATCATGACAGTCCCGGCTGACGCTCCCGCCCGAAGCATGAATAGCCACTGCGGCCCAGTCTGAGGAGGACTCCCGGGCACCTTGAGTTTCGGTCATAGATCGCTCTGATCTCGGGCGAATTGTCTGCTGTGATCGTTGCCGACAGCCGGGCCTCAGCGTCCGCAAGCATGGATAAAGTTGTCGCTAGCAAGCTGCGAGTGAGCGTCAGCAAATGGCCGATTGCTGACGGCCAGTCGAGTCCTGATCAATGCCGATCAGCGTCCATTCCGAGCACCCGTCACCAACACCGCGTCCAGACTGGCCTCAATGGATACGCGCGGCTGGTAGTCGGATGGCGAGGCCTGGAAATCCAGGGTCCCGATCCGGTCGGGACCTGACCCCAACAGGTAGGTCAGTTCATCCAAAAGATCCGTGGCCGGACGACGGACCCGGGAGGGCAACAGCGTCCCTGCGAATGGTCGCCTCGTCCGCGTCGAGCTCGAACTCGCGAGGGATGCGCAGGGCTTGGTTGCGCCCGGTGCGAAACAGGCGGACGTGGCGTTGGGGCTGCATCGGAAATCGCTCCGAAAAAAGAACCGATGCTGAAGCATAGGGCAGGCGGCCTGACGAAGCGAGATGGCTTCGATCGCTTTGGTCGCTTTCCTCACGACCTTGCTGCTCAAGCGCCGTGCGCCGGGTGTGCCGCAGCCCGATCGCGCGCGTTCCGGGCTCAATCGTACTTGGTGTCCTTCCACTGCCGCAGGGCGGTGAAGACCGCCGCGTGGCCGGCGAGCGGGTGCCCGGCGAAGCGCTCGGCCGCGGCGATCACGCCCGGCTCACCGGTGCGCAGGAAGGGGTTGGTGGCCAGTTCCTCGGCCAGGCTGGACGGAGCCGTCGGCAGACCGGCGGCGCGGGTCGCCTCGGCGGTCCGGATGCGGGCGCGCAGGGCCGGGCTATCCGGCTCCACCCAGCGGGCGAAGCCCAGATTCGCCAGGGTGTATTCGTGGGCGCAGTAGCAGCGGGTTGCCGGATCCAGATCGGCGATGCGCCGCAGCGAGGCGGATAACTGCGCGAAGGTGCCGTCGAAGACCCGGCCGCAGCCGCCGGCGAAGAGCGTGTCGCCGCAGAAGAGCGCGCCGTCGGCCAGGAAGGCGATGTGGCTCGCGGTGTGACCAGGGACTTCCAGCACCCTGAAGCGGGTACTCAGACCCGGCGGCTGCACCTGATCGCCTTCGCCGACCTGCCGGGTCAGGGTGCGGATGCGCGGTTCGCGGGGACCGATGACGGTGAGCTCAGGGAAGGCCTGGCGCAGCTCCGCGAGTCCGCCGACATGGTCGCCGTGATGGTGGGTCACCAGCACGGCGGTGAGCCGCAGTCCCGCAACGGCCAGGGCCTCCAGCACCGGGTCCGCATCCCCCGGGTCCACCACCACGGCGTCGCGGCCGGGTGGTTCGGTCAAGAGCCAGATGTAGTTGTCGTCGAAGGCGGGGAGCGGGCGGATACTGAGCATGGTCGGGCGGCCTGGCGATGAACACGGTTCCACAATACGGCCTGACGCCGTCCGCCTCAAGCGCACGTGACCGCGTATGCACTGCGATGGCATTCCGGGTGCGAACGCTATACCACGCACCACCGGCTCGGATGTTGGTGCGACTGAAGTCGCACCTACACTAACCGGTATCCAAATTGTCGGAAATCACCTGAACAGTTGGTAATCCGGGCGCGGGTCCTCGACCGCCCATCGAATCGAACCCGCGGTGGTCGGACCGATCCCCGGCACCGCGGCCAGCGCGTCGGCCGGAGCGGCCATGATCGCCTCGACCGAACCGAACTGTTCCAGCAGTCGGCGCGCCCGCTCCGGCCCGATCCCCGGTAAACCCTGCAGGACCCGGCTCTGCACCCGTGCCTTGCCGCGCGGGCGGCGACCGGGCCGGGGCAGCGCGCCGACCGCGCGGACGCGCGCCTGCCGCGCAGCGAACAGCATCAGGCGCGCGGTCTCCTCCGCGTCCATGGACCGCAGCAGCGGGATGCCGAGAAACAGGGTCAAATTGACCAGCGCGCCCTGGATCGCCTCGCGCCGCATCCGGCACTGCGCCAGGTCACGCGCGCGACCCTCCAGGATCAGCGCGGCGCGCAGGGGCGCGTTGGCGAGCCGCAGCCCCTGGGAGAACAGGCGCCCGTCCTTGATCGAGGCCACCAGGTCCGGCAGCGTCTTGCGCTCGAACAGCAGGCTGTCGTCCACCTGATAATCGCCGACCGGCAGCCGCTCCACCCGGGTTACCACGTCGGCGTGCTGCCGCAGCGCCGTCGGCACGGGGCCGGCCGACTCGCGGTCATCGACCACAATGCAGACGCGTTGGCTGGTCGTCATCATCTGCTGGTGGAATGATGCGATAGACCTTCAGGCGCACGCCTTTTCAAAGCGCGCAACGCAGTCTTCCAGCCGGCTGGCCGGCGTGCGTTGGATCTTCGTGAGCAATCGGCAGGACACCGTCCCGAGCCCGAATCGCCGCATCAGTTCCCGTTCCAGATACAGGGTGAGATGCGCGGTCATCTCGGCGTCGGCCTGGGCACGGTGATAGCGCCCGGTTACCGGTAGCTTGGCATAGTCGACCAGGGTGCCGAGCTTATGGTTGGGTGCCTGCGGCAGCACGCGCCGGGCAATCAGCATCGAGCAGATGAAGGCCTGGCACCGGGCGCGCCCGATGCGTGCCAGTTCGGCGTCCCAGAACTTGCTGTCGAACGAGGCGTTATGGGCCACCAGCGGATAGTCGCCGACAAAGTCCGCCACCTCGGCCATCACCTGCCGCGCCGGCGGCGCCGCGCGCACCATCGCGTTCGTGATCCCCGTAAAGCCCGTGATGAACCCGGGGATCGACACACCGGCGTTCATGAGGCTCTGATACTGAGCGACGAGCTGCCCGTCGCGCACCAGCACGGCGGCAATCTCGGTGGCGCGATCACCGCAATCCGGCGACAGGCCGGTGGTCTCAAAATCGATGACGGCGATGGTTTCCACCGTGATACTCCTGTTGATACTTTAATCGGTAACGGTCGAAGGCGGCCCCGACCGACCCAGTCCACCAGTCACCGGCACGAAGCGGACCGGCAGCAGATTGTATCCGGTGACTGCCCCGGCCGGCCCTTTCCGGTACAAGGCGAGTTCCTGGTTGCCACCGGGTTCACCGAGCGGGATCACCAACCGACCGCCAGGCTTGAGTTGGTCGAGCAGGGCCTCGGGCAGGCGCGGGGCCGCGGCGGTGACGATGATGCCGTCGAATGGAGCGGCCTGCGGCCAGCCGAGCCAGCCGTCTCCGGCGCGCACTTGGACCTGATCATAACCCAATGACTGCAAGGTCATGCCCGCCCGCTCCGCCAATTCCGGGAGGATCTCCATCGAGTAGACCGCCACCCCCAGGGCGGCCAGCACCGCCGCTTGATAGCCGGACCCGGTGCCGAGCTCGAAGACCCGATCGCCGGCGCCGACTCCGAGCAGTTGGCTCATGATCGCGACGATATAGGGCTGTGAGATGGTCTGGCCGCTGCCGATGGGTAGGGGATAGTTGGCGTAGGCCAGGTCGCGCTGCGCGGGCGCGACGAACGCGTGGCGAGGAACCCGGCGCAGGGCGTCGCTGACCGCCGGGGTGAGGTGGTCGAAGCCGATGGCGGCGGCGGTTGTCCGGATGTCGGACTCCACCTCGGTGAGCAGTGCATCGCAGGGTGTCGTCATGGGTTGCTCCGCGGAGTGGCTGCGCGGGCCGTCACGTCGGCCGACGGTGCTCGGGAAGCGTCAGGACAGTCGGGCGCGGCAGCGATCGTGGTCATAGCGGATAAGCGGCGGGCAGCGGCTAGGGTTCGTCTGCAGTCACAGGGCGTCCATTCTAACACTCGATACCGGTGCTCCCGACCGACTGGGGGCAGCCTTTCGGGCGTAAAATGCTGAACTTCCCGAGCCAGGCGCCCGGCCCCGTGGGCTCGGTGTTCTGGTCTCATCGCGCTACCGTTCGGGGATGGTCATGCCGCATTTTCGTTTCACTGGTCGTGTCCTGTTGTTTCTATCGCTTGCACTCGGGGTCTTGCTCGGGTCGGCGTTGAGGGCGAACGTCGAGACCGCGTCGTCCGGCGCGATCAAGTGGCTGGCGACGGATGCCGCGGGTCAGCCGCGCGTTCCCCTCTATGTCTTCTGGTCCCGGCAATGTCCCCATTGTCGCGAGGCCCTGCCGTTTCTGGCGCAGTTGCGTGATCAGGAGCCCTGGATCGAGGTTCGTGATTTCGAGATCAACAGCAGTCGCGAGAACACTCAGCGCTATGTCGAAATGGCCCAGGCGCTCGGCGAGGACGCGCGCTCGGTGCCGGCGTTCTTCGTTTGCGGTCAGATGCTCACCGGCTATGACAACGCGCAGGGCATGGGCGCACGGATCCTCGGGTTGGCCCGCTTCTGCCGCCAGGCGACCGGCGCCGGGGAGGCCGTTGGTGAGGGTGCGGCGGCCGTCGCCGGTGACGCCCCGCCACCGACGATCGAGGTGCCCTTCATCGGCACCCTGGACGCCGGGTCACTGTCATTGCCGCTGTTCACCCTGGTCATCGCCGGGCTGGATGCCTTCAACCCCTGTGCCTTTTTCGTGCTGCTGTTCCTGTTGAGTCTTCTGGTCCACGCTCGCAGCCGGACTCGCATGCTGCTGATCGGCGGTACCTTCGTGCTGTTCTCCGGGCTGGTCTATTTCCTGTTCATGGCGGCCTGGCTCAATCTTTTCCTGGTGGTGGGCGGGGCGCCGGTGGTGACCACCATTGCGGGCGCCGTCGCGCTCGTCATCGGGGGATTGAACGTCAAGGATTACTTCTGGTTCAAACAGGGTCCCAGCCTGTCCATCCCGGAGGGCGCCAAACCCGGACTCTTCAAACGGATGCGGACCCTGGTGACGGCGGATCGGCTGGGAACCATGCTGATCGGTACAGTGGTATTGGCGCTCGCCGCCAACAGCTACGAACTGCTGTGCACCGCCGGTTTCCCGATGGTCTTCACCCGCGTGCTGACCCTGCATGACCTGACCCCGGCCGCCCACTACGGCTATCTGGTCTTCTATAACCTGATCTATATCCTGCCGCTGCTGACCATTGTCCTGGTCTTCACGTATACATTGGGGACCAGGAAGCTGACCGAGCAGCAGGGTCGGATACTCAAGCTGCTGTCTGGTTTCATGATGCTGGGATTGGGGCTGGTGATGCTGATCGCCCCGGAACTGTTGTCGCGGCCCTGGGTCGGCGCCTTGCTGTTGGGGATGGCGCTGATACTGGCCGCGAGCATTGCGTTGCTGGAGCGGCGGCTGCGCTCGGCGGGGCCTTAGACGATTGGCGCAAGCGCGTCGGTCCGCACCGCGGACCCAACCGTTAAGGCCGCGATCCGTAGGGTCCGCTGCGGTGCGTCCCGGCAAGGGCGCGTAGTCGAGTGGGTGAGA
>JACDZG010000080.1 GCA_013426805.1 Chromatiaceae bacterium | reverse complement strand
GCAAGCGGGCTCCTACGGAGCTTGATTCTTGATAGCGTCTTATTCGGAAATCGCCAAAAGTCCGACAGGCTGCTAGGGGCGGGTTTCAAACCCGCCCCTACACGAAGGTCTGTCTTGATATCAGGTGCGAACGCTCTACTGGCCTCTTATGAGGATCTGCACGTGCCCGCGCAAGAACTCCAGGAAGGTGGCGGCCACCACCGAGATCTGTTTGCCCTTGGGCCGCACCACGTACCAGGCGCGCACGATCGGAAAGCCCTCCACATCCAGCTCGGCCAGCTCTTCCCGGCTGGGATCGGGGTTGAGGGTGCTGCGCGAGAGCATGGCCAACCCCAGACCACCCGCCACGGCCTGCTTGATGGCCTCGTTGCTGCCCAGCTCCATCTTGATGCGCAGCGGTGTGCCACGCTCCTGGAACACCCGCTCCATGATCATGCGGGTGCCCGAGCCGCGCTCCCGCACCAGAAAGCTCTCCCCCGCCAGATCGGCGAAAGCAATCCGCCGGCGCCCCACCAGCGGATGGGCGATCGGGGCCAGCACCACCAGTGGGTTGTCCATGAATGACTCCCGCTCGGCATCCAGGCCCTCCGGCGGCACGCCCATGATGTAAAGGTCGTCCTGGTTGCGGCTCAGGCGCTCGAGCAGCCGGTCGCGGTTCACCACCTCCAGGGCGATATCGATGCCGGGGTATCGGGCGCAGAAGGGGCCCAGGATCCGGGGCATGAAATACTTGGTGGTGGTCACCGCGGCGATCCGCAGGCGCCCCTGCTTGAGGCCCTTGAGATTATCGATGGTTTGCTCGAAGCGGCCCCAGGTCTCCAACCAGTCGGCGCAGGTGGCGTAGAGCTCCTGCCCGGCCTCGGTGATGAAAACCTTCTTGCCCAACTGCTCCAGCAGCGGCAGACCCACCTGCTCGTGCAGCAGACGGAGCTGCTTGGACACCGTGGGCTGGGTGACGTGCAGCTCCTCGGCCGCGCGGGAGAAGCTGCGCAACCGGGCAACGGCCTCGAAGGCCCGCAGTTGGCGCAGGGTGACATGCATCATGGCCTGTCCCTCGATCGGAAAACGATAGCCTTAAGGTTATCGTTTTCATGATAACGATTCATTATTATTTCCAGACTCGCCTCCCTAGACTCCTTGGCGATGGGCGGCGCTGCTCCCCGCGGCCGCCAGTGTTCTCACCACCAGAGGCGCCTCGAGATGAGCCACTCCCCCATCCCGCCATCCCCGCAAGCGGCCGGGCCATGCGGTTGCCGTCCATGGTTTCAGCCTGTCTGCACCGACCGGTGCGCGCCGTCGCGCCCTGCCGCCGCGGGAGGTCGCCATGTTGCCTGATAGCCTCACTCCCAGTCTTGTCCTGGCCGCACCGCTGCTCCTGCTGTCGGTCGGCCTGGTGCCCGCCGCCTGGGCCAACGCCTGGCCGGGACTGATGGCGCGCCTGAGCGGCGCCGCCGCCTGGCTGGCGCTCGTCAGCGCGCTGCTGGCGGCGGCGACCCATCCGTTCGCTGACCCCCGGGCCTGGACCTTCTACCGCATCGACCTGCCCGGCGGCCTGGGGGCCTTTTCGCTGGGCACCTACATCAACAGCGTGACGGTGATCATGCTGGTACTGGTTGCCTTCGTCGGCGCCATCGTCACCCGCTACTCGCGCAATTATCTGGACGGTGACGCCAACCGGGGCCGCTTCCACAAGTGGCTCGCGCTCACCCTGGCGGCCATCCTGACCCTGATCGCCGCCGGCAATCTGCTGCTGTTCGCCTTGGCCTGGATCGCGACCAGTCTGTGCCTGCACCAGCTCCTGATGTTCTATCGGGACCGCCCGGCCGCGGTGCTCGCCGCCCACAAAAAGTTCGTCGCCAGCCGCATCGGTGACCTCAGTCTGCTCGGCGCTATCGTCCTGATCGGCCTCAGCCTGCACACCCTGCAGTTCGACGAGCTGTTCCGCATCCTGGCGGCCATGGAGGGTCCCCTGCCCATCGCACTCGAGATCGCGGCCCTGCTGATCGTGATCGCCGCGGGGCTGAAGTCCGCCCAGTTCCCCTTCCACGGCTGGCTGCTCCAGGTGATGGAGGCCCCGACACCGGTGTCCGCCCTGCTGCACGCGGGGATCGTCAACGCTGGCGCCTTCCTGGTGATCCGCATGAGCCCGGTCATGTCCCATTCCCAACTCGCCATGGGGGTCCTGGCGGTGATGGGTCTGTTCACCCTGGCCTTGGCCTCCCTGGTCATGCTCACCCAAACCAGCATCAAGGGCTCGCTGGCCTGGTCGACCACGGCGCAGATGGGCTTCATGCTCCTGGAGTGCGGTCTTGGTCTCTATAGCCTGGCCATGCTGCACCTGGTGGCCCACTCGCTCTACAAGGCCCATGCCTTTCTCGCCTCGGGCAGTGGTGTGGACGCCTTTCGCGCGCCGCTACTCCCCCATGCCGCCCCCGGCGTCGGACTCGTCCGGCTGCTGCTGACCCTGGCCGGCGGCGGACTCATCGCGCTGGCGGTGGGCGCCGCCTTCGGCGTCACCGCGGGGCACCAGCCGGCGCTCCTGGCCGCCGCCATGGTGGTGGCCATCGCCGTTACTCAATTGCTGTTGCAGATGGCCGGCGCGCTGCGCGGCGAGGACTTCCTGCGCCGCGGCCTGGGACTGAGTGCGGCGGTCTCGGTGGCCTATTTCACCCTGCACGCCCTGTTCGATGCGGCCCTGCAGGGGAGCGTCCTGCCGGTGCAGGATGGCGCCGGGCCCTTCCAGATCTGGCTGGCCCAGGCCTTCGTTGGCGTGTTCCTGGTCCTGCTGGTCTTCCAGCAGGTGCTGAAATACGCCCCGGCGTTCCTGGGCGACGGCCTCTACATGCACCTCTACAACGGGCTCTACATCGACGTGTACATCACCCGACTGATCCAGCGCGTCTGGCCGAGCCCGCTGCCCGCGTCCGTGACGCCGCCCGCCCCCTTCGCTCCAGTCACCGCCCCCGGAGCCTGAACATGAACCTGCACGACGCCACGACGCCGCTGGAATCCCCGGTCCCGACCGCGACCACGCCGGCAAACGCCGATCAGCCGACGACCGTCACCCCGATTACCGACGCCGGCACGCTGGATCGGCGCATCGATGCCGCCTGCGAGCGCATCGCCCCCCTGTGGCCGCTGAAACACTTCGTCGCCGTGAACCCCTTCTTCGGGCTGCGGGATCTCAGCTTTCAGGACGCCTCCGACGCCCTGGCGCGGATCACCGGAAACGGTCTCTACATGTCGCGGGACTATTACCGCGACCAGTTGGCAAGCGGTCGCATCAGCCGGGATGACCTCAAGGCCGCGATCGAGCGCTGCGGCAGCCGCCTGGATGTGGACACCGTGGAGCGCACGCTGGCCATGCCCGCGCCCCAGCCGCGGCTCGGCATGGCCCCGGTGAGCGAGGTGCTGGAGCGGGTGGAGGGCGGCCTCTGGTCAAGCTTCGTCACCGAGCGCATCAGCCTGCACTGCGCCGCCCATTTCGACCTGGGCCAGGCGCTCGTCCCCATGCCCTGGCGGCACCTCCCGCTGTACCCATCCTGGCGCAAGGCCGCCGCGATCGACCGCAGCCCGGCGCTGATGGGGCTGCGCGACTTTCGCCGCGCCGTAGCCCGTCTGCCGGCGGAGCCCCGCGGCGCCATCGCACTGGCCATCGCGCGGCTCGGCATCCCGGATGCGGCGGTGGAGCGCTATCTGCACGCCTCACTGATGAGCGTCGGCGGCTGGGCGGCCTGGGCCCGGTATCTGCGCTGGCAGGCCGAACTGGTCGGCGAACGCGACGACGCCATCGTCGATCTCCTGGCCATCCGCCTGCTGTGGGACATGCTGCTCTTCGAGGAGAAACGCTCGCCCGCGCTGGTGGCCCGCTGGCGGGAGATGCTCGCGGCGAGCATGCGTCCGCCTTCCGCCAAGCGCCAGGCCGCCGCCGAGATCGACCGTATCCTGCTCGGTGCGCTGGAGATCGGCTTGCAACGCGGCCTGATCGCCGGCCTGACCCGCGTCCGGGCTGATACCTTACCGACCCAGCCCGCGCCCCGCCCGACGCTCCAGGCCGCGTTCTGTATCGACGTGCGCTCCGAAGTCTTCCGCCGCGCCCTGGAGACCCTGGTCCCTGGGGTTCAAACCATCGGCTTCGCCGGCTTCTTCGGCATCTTCATCGAGCACCTGCCTCTGGGCTCCGCGGTTGCCCGCGGCCATGTGCCGGTGATCTTCAACCCGCGCTACCGCATCGGCGAGCGGGTCAAGGCCGGGGACAGCGCCGGCGTGCAGACGCGGCGGCGGCTGCGCCTCGGTCTGTACAAAGCCTGGAAGGGCTTCAAGCTCTCCGCCGCCTCCTGCTTCTCGTTCGTCGAGTCGGCCGGCCTCCTGTACGCCCCCAAGCTGGTCACCGACAGCCTCGGCTGGACCCGCCCGGTGCCCGACCCCCACGGCCAGGGTCTCGATCCGGAAATCATGGCACGCACCGGGCCGACCCTGGAGGCCGTCCCGCCGGAGCACTGTTCCACCGGGCACGGTGCGTCGGGGATCCCGCCGGCGGAGCGGCTCGACCATGCCGAGCGCATCCTGCGGGCCATGTCCATGACCGCGGACTTCGCCCCGCTGGTGCTCCTGGCCGGACATGGCAGCACCACCGTGAACAACCCCCACGCGACCGGCCTCGACTGCGGCGCCTGCGCCGGCCAGACCGGCGAGGCGAGCGCCCGGGTGGTGGCCGCCCTGCTCAACGACCAGGCCGTGCGGCGGGGGTTGGCGGAGCGCGGCATCGCGATCCCCGAGGACACCTGGTTCCTGGCGGGCCTGCACGACACCACCACCGACCTCCTGCGTCTCTTCGACACCGACGAAGTCCCCGCCGCCCTGGCCCCGGACTTGGCGCGTCTGCGCCACTGGCTGGAACAGGCCGGCGACCTCACCCGCATGGAGCGCGCCGCGCTGCTTGGCATCGGCGGCCTGCCGGACCGGGCGGTGGCGGCCGAGGTGCGCCGGCGCAGCCGCGACTGGTCCCACGTGCGCCAGGAGTGGGCCTTGGCCAACAACGCCGCATTCATCGCCGCGCCGCGCGCGCGCACCGCCGGCCTGGACCTGGGCGGGCGCGCCTTTCTGCACGAATACGTCTGGCAGAAAGACGATGGCTTCAAAATCCTCGAGCTGATCATGACCGCCCCGCTGGTGGTCGCCAACTGGATCAACCTCCAATACTACGGCTCGGTGGTGGACAACCGTCGCTTCGGCAGCGGCAACAAGGTATTGCATAACGTGGTGGGCGGTGCGATCGGCGTGCTGGAAGGCAACAGCGGCGAGCTGCGCGTCGGGCTGCCGCTGCAATCGCTGCACGACGGCCGCCGCTGGGTGCACGAGCCGGTGCGCCTCAGCGTCTTCATCGAGGCCCCTGAGACCGCCATCGACGCGATCATCGCCCGCCATGAACTGGTGCGCCAGTTGGTGGACCACGGCTGGCTGCACCTGTTGCGGATCGGCGAGGACAACGCGGTCCACCGGCGCCTGCCCGGCGGCGAGTGGGAGCGCTGCGCCGCTGCACCGGCGGTGACCCCGTAACGCTGCAGCGCAGAAATCGGCTCACCTTCGAACGCAAGCTTGCGAAACCAGCACGCCCCTGTGACCCGCGTCACAATTCCGGCACGCATCGGGGCCTGATCCGTCAAACCAAGGAGGCAGGGATGCCACGATGCGTCTAATATCGCTTCTGGTCACAGCATACGGCAACGCAAGGAGATGGGCACAATGACCCCGGCCGACCAAGACCAAACCGTCGCCCCCGCGGCAACATGGCGCCATATCCTGCTCGCCGTGACCGGCCTGACGCCACAGGTTGTCACCGAGACCATCTGCGCCCTCTGGCTGCGTAACCCGAGCCTGGTACCCACCGAGGTCCACCTCATCACCACCCTGCGCGGGGCCGAACATGCGCGCCTGAACCTGCTCTCCCCCGCCATCGACTGGCTGGGGCGGCTGCGCCGCGAATATGCCCTGCTACTCGACGAGCAAGGTAAGACCCTTGGCGCCTTCGGGCTACGCAACGGCATGCTGCCCGACTATTTCAATACCAAGAACTCCAAGCTCAACAAGACCCTCAAGGACAAACTCGGCGCCTTGGCGGCGCGCCCCTACCTGATCTTGCAGGACACCGAGGCCTCCGGCTATGCCCTGGCCCTCACACCCGCCGCCATCCACTATGCCGCCGTGCCGGCGCCGGAGAACGACAACTGACGCAAGCTTGCGAAATGGGAACGGAACGCCTGCCCACGTTAGGATGCCAACCCAAGGGCAATCCATGTCTGCAATTGGACCATCGACCACGAACGAGGAACCTGTACTGTGCCGATCTACCTTTGCACCTGCGGCACCAGCGCCGCCAAGAAACTGCCGCACGAACCGCGGTTCGATCCCACTTGGGTTGCGCATCATGGCGGCATCAATACCGCTGCGACCCTCATTTATGAAACCTTCCAGTCTGCCCGCATGGACGACGAGACCGCACTACGGCGCGACCTGTCCGCCGAGATCCACTCACTGGCGCGCATGGGCTTGACCGGCAAAGACACCGTGACCCTGTTCAGTTCCGAAACGCCTGACGGCCAAGCCTGTGCCGAAGCGGTGAAGCGCTATCTGGAGCGTGCCCAACCCGGCGTCCGCTGCAAAATCGAGGTCATCGTCGGCCTGCAAGTCACCGACGCCCAGGCGTTTCGCACGGCCGGGGTGCTCAACTTCACGAAAGCCATCCTGCGCGAGATCGACGCGAATGGCGCCGCGCAATGCGTTCTCAACCCAACCGGGGGCTTCAAGAGCCTGGTGCCATACACGGTCCTGATCGGAATGCTCAAAGGCGTCCCGGCCAAGTACATCTTCGAGCAGTCCAGCGCCGTGATTCCACTGCCGGCCATGCCGGTGGAGTTTGCGCGTTCACGTCTCGAACCGATTCGCCCGCTGCTGGAGCGCATTCAGCAGGAGTGCGCTATCCCCCAGGCGGATCTCGAAGCAGCCATGGGGTTCGACGAGCGGTCCGCGTTGGAGTCGCTGTTCGAGGACCAGGGTAACGGCCAGGTCAGTCTGTCACCAGGGGGCTTTCTGATCTGGGAAGAACTTGAACGCCCGTCCGCGTTGGTGCCCTATCTGTCGCGTCGTGCACTGGACGATTTGCTGAGAATGCGCGCGATCGAAGGCTGCAAACCCGACGACTACATCCCACGTGTCGCGCGGTCGCGCGAACAACTGGAAGCCGGTAAACACGAACCCTGGAGCCAGGGGCTGTTCTGGCTCAAACCGGGCCAACATACCCGCGACCGCTATCTGGTGTCAGTGGAAGGCTGGCGCCTGCTGGTGTGGCGCATCGTCGATCACACAGAATACGACGCGATGCTCGATCAAAACCGCAAGAGCGATGCCGGAATGCGCCTGCTCGCCGAGCGGCGCACGCAATACGCACCCTTCGTGCGTATGGAGTTGTACGAAGGCTGAGAGCAACCAAAGAAAAGGAGCAGGCCTCATGGCTGAAATAGTCGAAGCAACATTCCGGATTGTCACCCCGATGTTCCTCGGTGGAGCGAATCAGAAAGTCGACGATGGTATCCGTCCGCCGTCCATCAAAGGGGCACTGCGGTTCTGGTGGCGGGCGTTACATTGGGGGCTATCGCTCCAAGCCACTGGCGGTTCGCTATCCAAGGCCCTTGAGCATCTGCATCGTTCGGAAGCGCGTCTGTTCGGCAGCGCCGCCGATGACGACGGCTCCGGACAGGGACGGTTTTTGCTCAACGCACAGTATTCCGGGCGCGCACTCGAGCCGAACGCGCTACCGCCGGCCAGCCCTGGTCATCAATATCTGCTTAACCAAGGATTGTATCACTTCAAAAAAGGGTATTTGCGTTCAGCGCTGGAACCAGGCGAGTTGCGTCTGCGGTTACTTTTCCGACCGGGGACGGATCGCACAGATCGCGAATCGGTCGCCCGCGCCCTACTTGCGCTTGGTCTGCTCGGCGGACTAGGAAGTCGCGGTCGCAAGGGCTTTGGTTCCTTGGCTCTTCAATCCTTATCAGGCACCGAGCTAACCGTACCCTGCGATCTCGACCATTTGCGAGAAGCGATCGTGAAGCTGATTACCATGCGACCGGACACCCTGCCACCCTATACCGCTTTTTCTACTCAAAGCCGGATCGACGCCATTCCCGGCGTTCATCGGAATGCCTGGGAGTTGCTGGGAGATCTGGGCGGAGAGATGCAGCACTACCGTAGTTGGGGCCTCAATGGCAAGGTCGCCGGAGTACCGTCGGAAAGGAACTTTGCCGACGACCACGACCTGGCCCGCGATGCCCTCCTGGCAAACCCGATGACGACACATCCGCGGCGTGTTGTCTTTGGTCTGCCGCACAATTATTTTTTCTCATCGCTTCCGCCGACCAATAACAAGCTGGAGATCAACGCCATTGCACCACAAACCGGTGGCGGATGGAGCGATATTGGCGCCAACCGCCGAGCCTCTCCCTTGTTCATTCATCTGCATGAGTTTCCCAATCATCAACGAGCGGCGGTATTGACCTTGTTACCGGCCCAGTTCCTGCCGGACGCCTGGCGGATCGGACTGAAAAGCAAAGGTCCTGTTCGTCGGATCGACGTGACTCCAGATTGGACGGTGCTCCACGGTTTCATGGATCGGTTCGCCGAGCGACGCACACTGCTGGAGCCCCGCCCATGACCGCGCGCACCTTCCACTTCACCCTCGGCCCGGTGCAGGGATTCGTCGCCCAAGCGCGGCGCACCCGCGATTTCTGGGCCGGGTCCTTCCTGCTGTCCTGGCTGGCCGGCTCCGCAATGCGGACCGTCATCGCGCAAGGCGGGACGATCGAATTTCCGCGCCCCAACGACGCCTATCTCGATTGGCTGGCGACCGGGCAGGGTCCCGGTCAGCCGCCGCGACAGGGCTGCATTCCCAACCGCTTCAAAGCATTTCATGCCAAGACAGGCACCGACTTCGAACCACACCTGATCAAGCAGGCCGTGTGCGACGCCTGGCGGGCACTCGCCGAGACGGTCTGGCAACGGGATCTGGCGCGACACGCGGCAACCAATTCGATCACACGCGACATCTGGGAACGCCAGATCGATGGTTTCTGGGAGATCGCCTGGGTGCTGGGCGACGCTGACGCCCTGCTCGATCGGCGCAAGAACTGGCGTACCCAGTTGCCGCCGGTGGAAACCGGAGTCAAATGCTCGGTGATGACCGGTTGGCAAGAGCTCTCCGGTCTGCCGGTATTCGATCGGTCGGCCCTGAATGCGTTCTGGGAGCCACTGCGCCGGATGTGCGGACAGGATCTGGTCGCGGACGAAACCCTGTGCGCCATCGCCTTCATCAAGCGGCGCTTTGTGCATGGCTTCGTCCAGGTCAAGGCGCAGATGCCGGGCTGCTGGACACTGCATGGCTGGAAGATCGACGCGCAGACGCCATCGACCCTCGACCTGGCAGCAGCGCATTGGCTGGCAGATGCGGTACGCGACGAGTCGGCCGAGGCGTTGACGCGTCTGCATACGGCCGCTGCCGCGGTGTTTGAGCCGAATGACTGCGGCATCCGTCATCTGCGGTGCGTCAAAGACGCCTATCAGACCCGGGGCGGTCTCCGCCCTTTGAACAGCAGCGCGCTCTTCCAGCATGTGTTGACCAGTCAGCAGGAGTGTCCTGACCGCCGCGCGGCTGGAGGAATGACACAGGCACTCAAGGCACTAAAGTGCAAGGCACCACCATCCCCCTTTTACGCCATCCTGCTGATGGACGGCGACAGTCTGGGTCAACTGCTGCGCGAGGACGCTGCGCCACCCAAGATCTCAAAGGCACTGGAATCCTTTACCGGGCGCGTGCCCACACTGATCGACACCTGCAATGGCTTCCTGATCTATGCCGGCGGCGACGACGTATTGGCGCTCTTGCCGCTGGAAGATGCCTTGCGCTGCGCCCTGGCCGTGCGCCAGTGCTATCTCGATGCCTTCACAGAGTCATTCGCAACTGCGCAGAGCCCTTCGACCATCTCGGCGGCGGTGACCTTTGCGCACGTGAAAATCCCGCTGACCCGCATGCTGCGCGATACCCATCGACTGCTGGACGAGGTCGCAAAGGACACCACCGGACGCGATGCCATCGCGGTACGGGTCTGGAAACCGGGCGGACTGGCGCTGCAATGGGCGCGACCCTGGGACTGCGCCTGCAATAAGGAGTCGCCGCACCAATTGGTCATCGAACAGCTCGCGGCACACTTTGCCGAGATCCAGCCGGGAACCCAGACCGAACAGACTCCGTTCAGCAGCAAATTTTTCTACAAGATCCGCGAACGCTTTGCGCTGCTCAACCCACCGACCACCGCGCCGGATCAGCCCGCAGCAACGCCGATCTTCACCGACAGCGATACGCTGGCGCTATTGGCCGTGGATTATCTGGCGTCCGGCGTCAATGAGGGCCGCGAAAAGAAACTGAAAATGCACGAGGCCGAACGCCTGATCCAACCGCTGCTCGAACAATGCCATCCGGTGATTCGCATCGCGCAACCCACCGCCGGCGACCAACCGCCGATGCAGCACCCCGCGGATCGACAACAACCCGACGGTACGCTGTTGTATAAGCAAGCACGCCTAGAGGCGGACGGCGCACTGCTGGTCCGGTTTCTGGCGCAGAAAGGAGTCGAATGATGACCACTGCCACTGCCACCGCCTGGCGATTCGATCCGCTGGATACCTGGTTCTTCCGCGAGGCACGCGGCTTCGATACCAGCGGCAGTCACGAGCTGAGCAGTCTGTTTCCACCGCCGGCGCGCACCCTGGCCGGCGCCATCCGGACCCTGATCGGCGAGCAACAGGGCGTCGACTGGGAGCAGTTCGCCCAGGATGGCGAGTATGCCGACCTCAAGGGCTGGATCGGCGCGGGCGACGACCTCGGCGCCCTGCGACTCACCGGACCTTACCCCGTGTGGCAGGGCGAACGGCTCTACCCCGCCCCGCTGCATCTGCTGGCCAAAGGCAAGGCGTATCGCCGGCTCATTCCCGGCGCGCCGGTCGCTTGCGATCTGGGGATGGTGCGGCTGCCCGCACTGGAAGCCCCGTTACCCGGCGCAAAACCCCTGGAGCAGGCTTGGCTGACCGGCAGTGATCTGCGACAGGTGTTGAACGGTCGGGCCCCGAGCCAAGTGTTCCGTGCCGGCGACCTCTACGCCGAAGAACCCCGCCTCGGCATCGCCCGCGACAATGGTCGGCGCACCGGCATCGATGGCCTGCTTTATCAGACGCGCCATCTGCGCCCGCATGACGGGTTGGCCATTGGTGCCGAAGTCCGCGGGCTGCCGTCCGCACTACAACCCGCGCGCGGCCTGACCCGCTTTGGCGGTGAAGGCCGCACCGCTGCCGTGACCATCACGCCCGCACCCGCACCGCTCACCGCGCCCGCACCGGAAGGCCAACGGCTGCTGTTGCTCCTGTTGACCCCGGCCGACTTCGGCAAAGACTGGTTCCCACCCGGTTTCCGGCAGCAACAACACGACGGCCTCACCGTCTGGTGCGGCGACCTGCACGGCATTGCGCTCACCCTGCACAGCGCGGTGATCGGCAAGGCCGCGCGCGAGGGCGGCTGGGACCTGTTGCGGCAGCAATCGCGTCCGGTGAAAAGCCTGGTTCCCGCCGGCAGCGTATTTTTCTGTTCCATCGAGGGCGATCCGCGGCACGCCGTGCAGGCGCTGCACGGACAACATATCGGTCATGATACCGCGCTGGGACGCGGTGAGTTGGCGGTTGGTCTATGGCGCATGAAGGAGAAGAACGAAACATGAACAACACCGCACTGCTCGGCCTGCTGGCCGAGACGTCGCTCCATGCCGGCGCCGGTCAAATGGCCGGCGTCATCGATCTGCCGATCCAGCGGGAGGCCCATACCGCCTGGCCGGTGGTCTATGGTTCAGCCGTCAAAGGCGCACTCCGTGCCTTGGCCGAAGAACAAAACGCGCCCTGGCGCATTCCCGTCTTCGGCCCCGAGACCGCCAATGCCTCCGACCATGCCGGCGCACTGCTGGTCAGCGACGCCCGGCTGCTGCTGTTACCCGTGCGCTCGCTGACCAGTCACTTCAAATGGGTCACCTGCCCGGCGCTGCTCAAGCGCTTACGCGCCGACGCCGAGCGACTCGGCCTGCCTGATTTCGACCTTGGCGCCATTCCTGAAGTGCCCACTCGCAATACAGCCCTATTGCCCGTATGCACGACCTCGGCGCTTTATCTGGAGGAGTTCCGGTTTGACGCGGATGCGGCCGACCTCAACGCCATCATCGCCGTCCTGGCGTCGCTCATGGGCCGCGCCGATGCGGTGAGCGCGCTGCAAGCGCAATTGGTGCTGGTCCATGACGACCGTTTCAATCACCTGGCCCAGTTCGCCACGCCGGTCAATGCCCACGTCGGCCTCTTCAACGAGACCAAGACGGTCAAACCAGGCGCGCTCTGGTACGAGGAAAGCCTGCCGCCGGACACGCTGCTCTATGTCGCGCTGCACGCCCAGGCCGCGCGGGCGGATGGCGCGAACATGACCGCCGTCGACGTCCTGAACCACATCACCCACGACCTGTTCATCCGGCCTTACCTGCAACTGGGCGGCAATGAAACCGTCGGCATGGGTTGGTGCAAGGTCACCATCCGGCGGACTGGGGATTGAACGATGGCCAGACGCTACGACAAACAACAGCGCAAGGACGAACGGGCACCGGGGCCGACCGGACATACCGCGACCGTTACCAAGACCGATGCGGCACCAACCCGGCCGCCGGCCGTCGCCGATCCGGTAAGCCTGGCAGGCACTGCGCCAACGGCCACCCCGCAACAGCAGCGTGCGCGCTTTGCGCTTGCGCGGATTCGGTTACTCGCGCTCACCTGGCAAACCGACACGAAAAGCCAAAAGGAGTTCAACAGCTATGCCGGCGCCATGCCCTTCATGATCCGCGCCAACGGCCTGGGGCAGACCGCGGCCTTTTACCGCCGCAAGGGCACAGGGAATGTCTATTTCAATTTGTACGAACTGCTCGGCGACTGGCTCGGCCAGCCCCAGTGCCCGTTCGCCGGGCAGACCGACCTGCTCGACGCCATCACCCGGTCGGATCTGGATGCCTATCTGGCCGCTCAGGTCGAGTCGCTCCTGTTCCTCGATTGGGTGAAACAACTGGCCGGTGCCCTCCTCGCGCGCGAGGACGAGCACCCGGCTGACGCCAAGGACACCACCCCATGAACCTGCCGCTGTATCGACAAGACGCGCCGGACGAACTGCCGGACGGCGGTCATCGCGGACTCTGGTATGACCGCTTTTTCAACCGCTATGACGCGGACTGGACCATTCCAGAAGACGGGAAATCCTCCTGGATCAACGACAACGCTAAGAAGGTTGGCGAAAAGAGCGTACTGGAGATCGCCGCCCAGCGTCACCTCGCACTCATCACCGCGTTCGGCGGGCACGGCGCCGTGTTCAAGACCGACTGGCACTTCGCAACCGGGCTGGGTCTGCCGCATCCGGTCGAAAACGGCCTGGTCTGGCATCACACGCTCGGCGTGCCCTATCTGGCCGGCAGCGGCGTCAAAGGCTTGGTCAAAGCCTGGGTGGAGGTCTGGGACGACTCGCTCGAAGCCACGGACAAGACCCAACGCTTGCGCGACTGGTTTGGCGACCTGCACCAGGCCGGCCGCTTCCGGTTCTTCGATGCCCTGCCGATCGCACCTGTCGAGTTGATCGCCGACATCATGACCCCGCACCAAGGCAAATGGTACGAACTGGGCGGCGAGATCGACGACTGGCAGCGTCAACCCGACAGGATTCCCGCCGATTGGCACGCCCCGGTACCGGTACCCTTTCTGGCGGTCAAGCAAGCGCAGTTGCTGTTCGGCATCGCCTCGCGCCGCCCGCACGATGCCGCTGCGCTAACCGACGTCTTTTCAGCCTTGAAACAAGCCCTGGACTGGCTGGGCGCGGGCGCCAAGACCGCCGTCGGCTACGGGCGGATGATCGAGGATCCGGCCGGCACCGACGCGCTGAAGCACAACGCGGCCACGGCGGCAGCCGCCATCGAGCGGGCGAAACTATCGCCGGAACAGCAGCAGTTGCGTGACTTGGCAAACCTGTTCGCGGCGGAGCAGCAGCGCGGGACGAAGCAGGCCGGCGGACCATTGATCGGCGCGACCAACCAACTGCTGAAAGACGGATCCGCCTGGCCGGACAGTGCCCGCACCAATCTGGCAGACCTGGCCGAGGCGATCTACAACTATGTTGGCGGGAGCAACAGTCAGAAGAAGCAGGAACGCAAGGCGCGGATCGCGGCATTGCGCGCAGCGCCGGATTCAGGCGAACCAGGAATCACCCCATGACAACTTACTTCGTCTCCCGTCACCCCGGTGCTTTCGAGTGGGCGGACGCTGAGGGCATCGCCGTCGATCGCGTAATCGACCATCTCGATCCGGCCATCATCGAACCCGGCGACATGCTCATTGGCTCACTGCCGGTCAATCTGGCTGCCGCGGTCTGCGAACGCGGCGCGCACTATCTGCACCTGTCGCTGGATCTCCCGGTCACCTTGCGCGGGCGCGAGCTCAGCGCCCAGCAGATGCGCGATTGCGGGGCACGGATCGAGCGCTATCTGGTGCGGCGCATGTAGCAGGGCATTCAGGCGCCGGGTCCGCACAGCGGACCCTACGGCAACGTCGCGACCTGTAGGGTCCGCTGTGCAGACCAACGACCTGTAGGGTCCGCTGTGCGGACCAACGACCTGTAGGGTCCGCTATGCGGACCAACGACCGCGCAGACCACGAGGCGGCCGGGTTGATGACCAAGGCTCGGAATGACGATATCGCAAGCTTGCGAAAGAGGACAACCCGCATCTGTTCTGTTGGAATGACGACATGGTTTCGGAGGATCGCAGCACATGTTTCAACGTCTCTACGAATTGAGCCAGTGTCTGGCCGAGCGGCCGGCCTGGGAACGCCTCAACGAAGGCATGCCCGGCAATTGTGACCGTGGACTGGCGCTGTGCTTTGGTCCCGCCGGCGAGTGGCGCGGGGTCAAGACCTTCATGGGGAACCAGTCGGTCGTCTACCGCTCGGGGCCGCCCAACGGCACCGACTTCACGCCCTGCTGCACATTGGGCAAAGCGCCGAAGAAAACCGCCAAGCGACTTGGAAAAGGGGTTGAGGATTTTTCCAAATACTCCGCATTGCCCGCCGATAAACGGCAATGGTTGACCGATAGCTTTGCCTGCTTTATTCTCAATCAAGCTACGATCCTAGCCGAAATCGAAGAGAAGAAGAGAGAAGCTGGTATAGACGATAAAGATCACTTCGGTTACCTCTATTGGGCGAATGATCAGATGGCGCCAGTCTATGCATGGCCGGAGATACAAGCCTTCATGCTGGAACGCGTACTGAAGAGCTTTGCCAGCAAAGGGGGTAAACGAACTGAACGCACCAAAGGAAGTTGTGCAGTATGTGGGCAGAACGGAGTTAAGGTCTACGGCAATTATTCAGTGCTTGCCTGCTATAACCTCAATAATCGCGGCAGCATTGCCGGTGGATTTCAAGAAGAAAAGGCACATCGCAATTTTCCGGTGTGCGAAAATTGCTCTCTTGCTGTCTCCCAGGCCATCACCTTTGCCGAGGCAAACTTATCCAGCAGCATGGCAGGGCAGAGCTATCTCATTTTCCCCTACAGCAACCATTCCGAGGTGCGAGAGCAAATACGCCATCGCCTGGTACAACAGCCAGACCGCTATCAATTAGGTAAGGTTAGTGATCTGCTCGCCGGCGAACTGGCCCTGACCCAAGAATTCGCCGGTATTGGCGATCAACTGGCCTTGGCGCTGATCTTTTTTAAGAAAGTGAAGGCGTCCTGGAAGATTCAGGCCGAAGTCCAACAACTGCTCCCCAGTCGTCTGCACGCACTGCTTGCGGCAGCCAAGACCATCGCCGCGGCGGCTGATCTGACGGCCGAAACCAAGACCGAAAGCAAACCCGTCGTGATCAACGCGCAGACGTTCAAAAACTTCTCCAGCGCCGCGGAGAAACCCAGCGAGGAGACCCTGCGCGGCTGGTTGACGGCCCTGTTTGCCGGACAGCCAGTCGACACGAACCATTTTCTGCACTGCCTGGTCGCCAAACTGCTCGGCACCGGCAAACGTAACCCCGAGTTTCTGCACTGGATGACGCGCCAGGCCTGGGGCCTGTATCGCTATGCCCAACAGACCGGACTCATCCTTCCCGAACCCGTGATGGAGCATCCCGCCATGTCCGCGACGATTCCCAACAGCCCCTATGGACGCTATACCCAGGAACATGCCGATTTCTTTCGTAACCCGGAGTTGATCGTTGCGTTCCTGACCGGGTGCTATGCCTCGCAGGTCGCTTCGGTCCAGCGACAGGAACGCGGCGCCGATCCGTTCACCAAGAAGTTCATCGGCCGCCTGCTGACGCGTCAGCAGTTGCAGCGGCTCTATCGCGAAGGTCACGGCAAGCTGGCCCAATACGGCAAGCTCGGCTACGTCATCACCGGGCTGGACCCCGACCTGGCCAACGCCTGGGTCTCCTGCGGCGAGCACTGGGCCATCAGCGATGAAGAAGCCACCTTCGCCTTTACCATCGGTTACAGCCTGGCCTACCGCATCGTCCAGCTCGACAAAACCGCCACCGAACCCGACGCACCAGCGCCGGGCTGACCACTCGGCCACACCGTAGGTCGGGGCGGGTTTCAAACCCGCCCCTACACGAAGGTCTGTTTGGATATCAGGTACGAACGCTCTATCACCCCAGCCCCCGCGCTCACCACGCGGGCTTGGGTCCGCCCGGCGGACCCCAGGACTCTCGACCGCCGCAACGCACAGGACTTTTCAGGAGAACACCCATGACCGCCATCGCCAACCCCTACGAAATTCTTTTCATCTACGAGGCCAAGGACTGCAACCCCAACGGCGACCCGCTCGATGAAAACCGCCCCCGCACCGACCCCGAGACCGGCGAGGCCACGATCAGCGACGTGCGCATCAAGCGCACCGTACGTGATTACCTCCTGAGCCTGGAACCGGATGTCGCAAAGCGCCTGGCGGCCGGCCGCGAGATCCTGATCCGCGACACCCTCAAAGCCGACGGTTACCTGTCCGAAGGCAAGGACCGCGCCGAGCAATTCCTCACCGAGGCCGCCAAGG
The DNA here is from genome assembly GCA_013426805.1 of Chromatiaceae bacterium. GTDB lineage: Bacteria > Pseudomonadota > Gammaproteobacteria > Chromatiales > Chromatiaceae > Thiodictyon. The sequence continues at coordinate 17,188 of JACDZG010000080.1, read as the reverse complement.
GCAAGAAAGGCGAGGCCAAGCGCCAGGCCCTGGAAACCGCCGTCCTCAGCGGCTGCATCGACGCGCGTCTGTTCGGCGCCACGCTGCCGCTGGGCAAGAATGAACCCTCACTGCAACTGACCGGTCCGGTCCAGTTCGCGGCCTTCAACCGCTCGCTGCATCGTGTCAGCCCGACCCTGGTGCAACAAACCGCCGCCTACGCCGGCAGCGACAAGGGCAACCAGAAATCCTTTGCCGAACGCTGGCTACTGCCCTACGCCCTGATCGCCGCCTATGGGGTCGCCAACGAGACCGCCGCCCAGACCACCGGACTCACCGAGGCCGATCTCGACCTGCTGCTGCAAGGTCTGTGGCGCGGCACCGCCGCACTCAACACCCACTCCAAGCTCGGCCACGATCCGCTGCTGCTGATCGCCGCCCAGTATCGCCCCGGCTACCGCCTGGGCGCCCTGCCCCGCCGCGTCAGTCTGGCCAACCAGACCGTCGATGACACCGCCCTGCGCTCCACCCGCGATTTTCGCCTGGACGTCGGCGAACTGCTCGCGGCCTGGCGCGACTGCCCGACCCTGACCGGCCTGCGCGTGATGCAGGACCCGCGCCTGTGCTGTCAGGCCGGCGACCACACCGGGTTGTTCGCCGAACTGGCCGGGTCGGCGCGGCTGGCCGTTGCCAAACTGGACTTCTAGCCATGCGCACCCTGGTCTTCGACATCGCCGGCGAGTACGGGCAGTTCAAGAAGCCCTATTCGCCGATGAGCCCGGTGAGCTACCCACTGCCGCCGCCGCCGGCGGTCTTGGGAATGCTCGGCGCGATCCTCGGCTACGGCAAAGACACCTATCACCAACAGCTCGGCTGGGACCGGGTGCGCATCGGCGTCGGGCTGCGCGCGCCGCTGCGGGTCTTCCGGGCGGCGCTCAATCTGTTGCAGACCAAGGACGGCACCGACGGCTTTTTTCGACCGCGCGCCGGGCAAAACACCCATACCCAGGTCCCGTTCGAATTCCTGCGCAACCCGCGCTTTCGGATCTACGTCGCCGGGCTGGCCGACCCGGTGGCCGACGAGCTGGCCCTGCGGCTGCGCGCCGGCCGCACCGCCTACACGGTCGCGCTCGGATTGGCGCCCTGTCTGGCCGATGTGACCTGGGTCGGCGAATGGCCGGCGCAGGTCCTGCCGGACGGCGACTGGCACGCGGCCACGGCGGTTCCGCTATGCGCCGATCTGCAGGTGCACTATGAAGACAACCGCCGCTATCACCGTCTGCGCATCCCCGTCGTGATGGACGGCATGCGGGTCGTACAGCGCTATCAGGAAATCGTCCTGGCCGAAGACGGGCAACCGCTCCGCGGCCAGGGCGCAGCCGGAGTCATCCATGCCATCGGTCCCGAGCACATCGCTTTTCTCTGAGACCTTCGCCCATCCCGACGACCCCTTGCCGGCCCACCTGGAGCGGGTCGCGCAACGGGCGGCGGCCGGCATCGCGCCGACGGCGCGCCCCGAGATCCGGGCCATCGCCCTGGTGGCCGGACTCTTTCACGATCTCGGCAAGGCCACGCCCTGGTTTCAGGACTATCTGTTACGGGGCGGCAAGCGTTCCGTGCTCAGTCATCACGCCGAAACCGGCGCACTCCTGGTCTGGTGGTACACCGCCGAACTCGGCTGGCCACTGTGGCAGCGGCTGTCCGCCTTTATCGCGGTCCGTCGCCATCACGGCGCGCTGAACTTTCAAGAGTGGCCGCAGCTCCTGGAGCTGATGCGCCTGGAATTCCACGACCCGGACTGCCCGTTGCGGACGCAACTCGCTGCCATGGACCTGGCGGGCATCCACCAGTGGCTGGCAACGATCGCCGAACGCCATCCGCACCAGGGACTGTCGGCCGCCCCCGCACCCCTCACCGTCGAGACCATCGACGCGCGTCTGCGCGACCGCCAAACGCTCGGCTCGAAATTGCGCAACGCCTTCGGTCCGGTCGATGACGCGCTTGCCATGCTGGCGGGCTTCGGCGCCTTACTCGCGGTGGACAAGACCGACGCGGCCCTGCAAGGCGGGCAAATCATCCGGCAAACGCTGCCCGCGGCAGCGGTCACCGTGCACAAACAGCGGCTGTGGGGTCAACATGGCGATCAGCCTCACCGGCGCGGCGCCGGTTCAGCCATCGACCAGCGGCGCGAACAGATCGCCGACACCGTGACCCGGACCTGGCTCGAACACCTCAATGCTCCGCTCCTGACCCTCACCGCGCCCACCGGGGCCGGCAAGACCTTGACGGTCCTCCATGCCGCGTTGCAAGTGCGAGACCAGCTCGACCAACGCCACGGCAGTGCCCCGCGCATCATCTATTGTCTGCCCTTCACCTCGGTCATCGACCAGAACCATGCGGTGTTTCGCGCCGTACTGCACAGCAACCAGTTGACCGACCGTGAAGACCTGCTGCTCAAACATCATCACCTGACCGACAGCCTGTTCCGTACCGAAGACGCCGAATACCAGGCCGACGGCGCCGGCCAGTTGCTCACCGAGACCTGGCAGAGCGAGCTGGTGGTGACCACCTTCCATCAACTCCTGCACTCCCTGCTCAGCCCCCGTAACGCCAATCTCAAACGCGCCGGGCAACTGAGCGGGGCGCTGGTGCTGCTCGACGAGGTGCAGGCCCTGCCGCTGCGCTACTGGGAAGCCTTGCGCCAGATATTCATCGCCGCCGCCCGCACCCTGGGCACCCGCTTTGTGCTGCTGACCGCGACCCGGCCGCTGATCTTTCAGCCGGGCGATGCCGTGGAACTCCTGCCCGACCATGACACGCACTTCCGCGCCATGACCCGCACCCGGCTGTGCATGCACCACCGCGAACCGCTGGATCTGGAGACCTTCGCCGCCCGCCTGACCGTCGAGTTGACCCGGCAACCGCGCGCCGTGCTCATCATCCTCAACCGGCGGCGCGCCGTGCGCAGCCTGTTCGATGCCTTGCGCACAGCCGTTCCGGATCGCCCGCTGGTCGCCCTCTCCACCGACCTCACCCCACTCGACCGCCGCGCGCGCATCCGGCTGATTCAGCGTCTGCTGCGCCAAGGCCAACCCGTCATCGCCGTCACCACGCAACTGGTTGAGGCCGGGGTGGACTTCAGCTTCCCGATCGTGCACCGCGACCTGGCGCCGCTCGACTCCATCATCCAGGCCGCCGGACGCTGCAACCGACACGGTGAAAACGGCACGGCACCCGGCGAGGTGCATCTATGGCAGCTCCAGGCCAACAAACCGGACGGCACCGCCGGCGAAACCCAGTGGCGGCGCGTCTACGACAGCGCACTCATCGAGGTCACGGTCGCCACCCTGGGCACCGCCGACACCTGGGACGAATCCGCCTTCCTGGACCTGAGCCTGAACTATTTCCGCGGCTGCCGCGCCCGTCAGGATCAGCAACGCGTCGATGAACAACTGGCGCGGGGCGATCTGACGGGCGTTGAACGGGACTTCAAATTGATCGAGGAACGGCCGACCGTCTCGCTGTTCGTGGCCCGCACCCCGGCGGACGCGACCCTCTGGGCGGCTTATCGCGCCGTGCGCGATGATCCGACGCTCACCCCGGCAGAGCAAGACCGCCACTTCCGGCCGATCAAACGCGCTTTTTATGAGCGGGTGATTCAAATCCAGGCCCAAGCCGCGGCCGGCCTGGACCGCCACGAAGTAAACCGGCTCGCTGCCGGTCCCGACACCTATGACCGCGCCGCGGGCTTCATCGGCCTGCCGGGAGAACAAGCCACATGCATCCTCTAGCCACCATCCCCTTCGCCCAGGTCGCACTGCGCTGGAACCGCGAACTCGCGGGCGGCGCCGAGATGCGCACCAAGCAACTGCGCGGCGCGCTGGGGAACGCGTTTCGCGACGACGACCTCTTTCATCAGCATGACCTCAACACCGGCAAGTCGCTGTACCGTTATCCGCAGGTGCAGTACCGCTGGCGTGACGGCAAAGGACTGGTCATCGGTTGGGGTGATGCGGCCAGTCGGCTGCTGGCACTGCCCTGGCTGGATCTCGACCTGCTGCTCGGCGCGGACCCGGTCGCCGCCGATGACGCGGCCTTGACGCTCACTCAGGCCCGTTTCGCCGTCGGTGAGCGGCTGGCCTATTACCGCCTGGAAACCCCGGTCTTGTTGTTCAATCAGGACAACTTCCGGCGTTACCAGACGCTCGACGACGCACAGCAACGTCACGAACGCAATCGTCTGCTGGTATCGAATATGCTGACCGCGCTCCGCGGCCTGGATGTCACCTTCCCCGAGCGGCTGTACGCCACATTCGCCCACCTCCAAAGCCAGCCCTGCCACTATAAAGGGGAGAAACTCCTGGGCCTGACCGGCGAGATCGTCACCAATGCCATACTGCCGGACGGCTTCTCGCTTGGCCACGCGGTCAGTCATGGTTTCGGCTGGATGACGCCATGTTGATAGTCACCCCTGCGCCCCTGCATCCGGGCGCTCCGGTCCCTAGCGGGTCCGGCATTGCGTCGCGGCTTCCCCGTAGGATGGGTAGAGCGAAGCGAAACCCAACCCGACGCCCGAGGTTGTGTGGCTGAACCATGACCGGGAGCAGACAAAGCTACGATAATTTATTGTACGATTGGCTAAGTCGTCAGGCAGGTCGGTCCCCATAGCGGACGCCACGGAATGACGCGACCCGTAGGGTCCGCTGTGCGGACCGGCGGTCTCGCTGTCGGCGCGATGGCCGGGCTGCTAAACCGGCCACGCCGGACCCCAAGTCCGCGCAACAGCGCCGCGGGCCTCGATCAGCGTTCCGCCCACGCGGCATTGTAGGCGGGACAAGTGCAGCACAGTCCACCAGCCACGTTGGCCGCAATGCCGATCGCGACCATCAGTTCTTTAACAACCTATCCAAACCTTTGCGAATGGCACCGGATTCCGGCCAGATCCGGTGCCATCGCTCTCCGGGCATGTTTGATGAACAACCAACTGTCGCAACCAACAGGGGCACCGGAATGGACCTGATTCTGACCACCTTCGGCACCTATCTGCATCGGCAAGGTGAGATGTTCCTGATCAAAGTCAAAGACCAGAAGCAGGAAGTCTCATCGCGCAAAGTACGCTCCATCCTCATCACGACCGGCGCCAGCCTGTCGACCGACGCCATTCAACTGGCAGTCGAAAAGAATATTGACGTCGTATTTCTCGACCAGTTCGGCCAGCCCTACGGACGCGTCTGGCATGGCCGGCCCGGATCGACCACCGCGATCCGCCGCGAACAACTGCGTCTGGCCGACACCGAGGCCGGTTTGCGCTTGGCCCTGAGTTGGCTGACCCGAAAAATGGATAATCAGATCGAGTTCCTGCGTGAGGCACGGCAACGGCGCACCCGCCTGTCGGCGCAGTTGAGCGAAAAAATCAATGCGCTCGGGGATCTGCGGACATCGCTCGATGGCATTACCGGCGACCTCGAAGAGCGGCGGGGCACCATCATGGGCTTCGAAGGTCGGGCCGGCCGCACCTACTGGGAAGCCATCAACCTGCTGTTACCGGAAAATTTCCGGTTCAGCGTGCGTTCGCGCAATCCGGCCAAAGACGAGTTCAACTGTCTGCTGAACTATTCCTATGGCGTGCTCTACAGCACGGTGGAACGCGCATGTATACTGGCCGGATTGGACCCTTACGTGGGATTCGTGCATACCGATCACTATCAGAAAAAATCTCTGGTGTTCGATCTCATCGAGTGTTACCGAATTTGGGCGGACGAAAGCGTCGTTGGACTCTTCGCCGCCCGGAAGGTAAAACCGGACATGTTCGATCCGCTACAGAACGGCCTGATCCTCAACAAGCAGGGCAAAGCCGTACTGATGGAGCGATTCGGCGAGTATCTTGATGAAACCATTCGCTACCGCAACCGCAATATCAAGCGGCGCGACACCGTACAACTCGACTGCCACCGACTGGCCAACGAATGGATCGGGAGACTGAGCGATGAAGACGACAGCGACACTGGTGTGGATCATCTATGACATCGTGGACGACAAACCGCGGGCCAAAATTGCCAAGCTCTGCAAAGAAGCCGGACTGTATCGCGTGCAAAAATCCGTTTTCCTGGGCACCATCGAACGCAACCGTCTCGACGAATTGCGCCTGCAGATCGAAGCCTGGGAGAACGACGAGGTCGATTCGGTGTACATTTTTCCGATGTGTGAGGCGGATTTCAAGAAAGTGATACTACTTGGCCAGGCGTTCGACAAGCGCATGGTCACCGACGAAGTACGGGCCTTATTCCTATGAGCGACCAGACGCCCGACACCGAACAGACCCCGATGATCACACCGTCGGACGTGTTGGAGCACGTCTGGTGCCCACGGTTCACCTGGTTCATGAACGTCCAGAACATCCCCCAGCACGAAGACAAACGGTTCAAAGTCCTGAAAGGACGTGAAGTCCACCAGCGTCGGGCAACGGAAAACCGCGACTACCTGCGCCGCAAGATCGGCGCGGTCAAACGAGAAGTCGAGGTTTACCTGGCATCGCCAAGCCAGCGGCTGCGAGGTATCGTCGACGAAGTCCTCTGGTTGAAAGACGGCTCGATGGCGCCTTTGGACTACAAATACACCGAAGCGCCCGATACCGTGTTCAAGACCCACGAAACACAGATCGTCCTGTACGCCTTGCTGATCCAGAGCGTGTATCAACAACCGGTCACCCGCGGATTCGTCGCCTACGTCCGCGACGGCAGCCAATTGCTGGAAGTCGACATCACCGACGAGCGCATCGCACGGGCGCGCTGGCTGATCGGGCAGATTTTCGATATCATCCGTACGGGTCGTCTCCCGGCGCGAACGTCTTCGCGCCTCCGTTGCGAAGACTGTTGCTACAAAAATATCTGCGTGTAGTGGCCGTAGTCACGCAACAAACTGATTAAAAGAGGCAATTTCGGCATTTCTCGATGCAGTGCCGCGTCTGGAAGGCCGTTTTGCAGCACAAGGTAGCCAAGAAATGGGAGAAAAGCAGTCGGCAAAATTTTCTGATCTTTCTGATTTTTCTGTGCTTTCGCACAAAATGCGGTCCCCACGCCCAATCCAATACAACAAGGATTGAAACGTGGCGGCGCGGTGCTCAGCCAGGTGGCGTGGACGGTCCCCACGCCCAATCCAATACAACAAGGATTGAAACCCGCCAGCACATCCATCACATCCGGATTGCCGGTACGTCCCCACGCCCAATCCAATACAACAAGGATTGAAACGCGGTGCGCACGCACTCTTTGACCGCCTCTGTGCTAGTCCCCACGCCCAATCCAATACAACAAGGATTGAAACCGCATCCCCTGGTGCTTGCCAACCGCGGTCAGTAAGGGTCCCCACGCCCAATCCAATACAACAAGGATTGAAACCAAGCCCCCGCCCGATAGTGTCCGGCGATCACAGGATGTCCCCACGCCCAATCCAATACAACAAGGATTGAAACCCTTCAGGGTGATGAGCAGGGGAGCGAAATCAGGCTTGTCCCCACGCCCAATCCAATACAACAAGGATTGAAACACGGGACGATTGTTCTGCCCTTGAAGGGCACGAGCGTCCCCACGCCCAATCCAATACAACAAGGATTGAAACAACATACCGCTGGATCTGCGCACGCCGGGCCAGTACAGTCCCCACGCCCAATCCAATACAACAAGGATTGAAACGTGTGCGGACCGAAGTCACCCAGGTCCAGATGCAAGTCCCCACGCCCAATCCAATACAACAAGGATTGAAACCAGAGGTACTCCAACAATTCGAGCAGCCGCTCGCACGTCCCCACGCCCAATCCAATACAACAAGGATTGAAACGGTTGGACCACCTGAACAGGGGCAATGGGTTAGAGCGTCCCCACGCCCAATCCAATACAACAAGGATTGAAACTACAATTTTGCAAAGCTGAATCAGGGGCCTGGCGGAGTGTCCCCACGCCCAATCCAATACAACAAGGATTGAAACGTGGCGAAATCGTCGTCGGCGGCGAGCAGGATGTGGGCGTCCCCACGCCCAATCCAATACAACAAGGATTGAAACACAAATTCGCACCTCCCGGCGCGCGCTGCTGAAGGATGTCCCCACGCCCAATCCAATACAACAAGGATTGAAACCAGTTCATCCTGGATCGCAAGGCCCACGGCAATCGCAGTCCCCACGCCCAATCCAATACAACAAGGATTGAAACATCACCTGGCCCTGGTCGTCGTGGATGGCGACCTCGCGTCCCCACGCCCAATCCAATACAACAAGGATTGAAACATCTCGATTTGCACCTCCTGGAGCTTGCGCGCGTCAGTCCCCACGCCCAATCCAATACAACAAGGATTGAAACATCACCAGGCGGCGGATGGTTTCCTTGGCGGTGACCGGGTCCCCACGCCCAATCCAATACAACAAGGATTGAAACATCAAGCGCGATCGCCAGCAGGTCTTGCTGCACATAGTCCCCACGCCCAATCCAATACAACAAGGATTGAAACTCGTTGTCGGCCAGCACCCGCAACAGGGCCTCGAACGCGTCCCCACGCCCAATCCAATACAACAAGGATTGAAACGTTGTTGAGGATATCCACGGCCTCCATCACTTGGTCGTCCCCACGCCCAATCCAATACAACAAGGATTGAAACCGCTTTCTGGCTCTGGATCCAGGCCCCGCCTTTGCCGTCCCCACGCCCAATCCAATACAACAAGGATTGAAACCCGATGACTGGCAGCGGGGCGGAGAGGCGTTGCCACAGTCCCCACGCCCAATCCAATACAACAAGGATTGAAACTCCGTGATGGCGAAGTCATCGGTCGCCTGCTGACCTGTCCCCACGCCCAATCCAATACAACAAGGATTGAAACAGATCATCAACCCCCGCTGGCAGCCGCGCCCGGAGGTCCCCACGCCCAATCCAATACAACAAGGATTGAAACATGTTGCCTGCGGTGCCGGTGGGTCGGCTTCGCAACTGGTCCCCACGCCCAATCCAATACAACAAGGATTGAAACACCAGGGTGCGGAAGTCGTCCCGTTTCTCGGGAAAGTCCCCACGCCCAATCCAATACAACAAGGATTGAAACAACCTCACCGGGGCCAAGGCCGCTGAGTTGATGGGGTCCCCACGCCCAATCCAATACAACAAGGATTGAAACGATAGCCTGGATACGGGCCAAAACCGCTTCATGGACCGTCCCCACGCCCAATCCAATACAACAAGGATTGAAACGGCGATTCGGTCGCGCGCAGTCCGACCAGGAAGGCGGGTCCCCACGCCCAATCCAATACAACAAGGATTGAAACGTGGATCGACCACCGCGACCGCAGAGTCTCCGCGCGTCCCCACGCCCAATCCAATACAACAAGGATTGAAACGTCAAGGTAATGCCGCGGCGCATCGCCTACAATCAGGGTCCCCACGCCCAATCCAATACAACAAGGATTGAAACTCGAGATAGCCCACCAGATCGACGTTCTTCGCCCAGCGTCCCCACGCCCAATCCAATACAACAAGGATTGAAACCTCTATCTGACACATTATCACCCGACGGCGATAGAAGTCCCCACGCCCAATCCAATACAACAAGGATTGAAACTCTTCGTTGTAGTAGACGATGTAAGTACGGGCCTTGTCCCCACGCCCAATCCAATACAACAAGGATTGAAACACCACAGTTCTCGAGCGTCGAACGCGCGGAGTATACGTCCCCACGCCCAATCCAATACAACAAGGATTGAAACGCCATATCAGCAATCGGAATAAAGTGGTGAGATAGAGTCCCCACGCCCAATCCAATACAACAAGGATTGAAACAGATAGGTCAGAACTGGCTCGCCGCGCATAGCCTCGGGTCCCCACGCCCAATCCAATACAACAAGGATTGAAACTCGATAGAGGAGATTTGAATCCCGCAGCCGTTTACGTCGTCCCCACGCCCAATCCAATACAACAAGGATTGAAACATCGTAAGTTTCCGACCGGGAGAGAACCCGGATCAAGTCCCCACGCCCAATCCAATACAACAAGGATTGAAACTCATTGTGCACCTTCCCACCAAAAGGGCATTCCCGGTCCCCACGCCCAATCCAATACAACAAGGATTGAAACCCTCATGTACACTGACAAGGGGGCGATCCGAGGGACGGTCCCCACGCCCAATCCAATACAACAAGGATTGAAACCGCCCACTGCTCGGCAGTGAGCGGATCGCCCGCATGTCCCCACGCCCAATCCAATACAACAAGGATTGAAACCCCATGCTGCCCATGACGCATTGGCTTTTTGTACGGTCCCCACGCCCAATCCAATACAACAAGGATTGAAACCCCGGATCGCGAAGAGGTCGCGACCCTGCTGGAGCGCGTCCCCACGCCCAATCCAATACAACAAGGATTGAAACATTGTCATTTCAATGCTCCACCAGGGCCTGACGCCCTGTCCCCACGCCCAATCCAATACAACAAGGATTGAAACAGGTCGTTCACGGTCAGGGCCGCGGGCCAGTCGGAGTCCCCACGCCCAATCCAATACAACAAGGATTGAAACGCGGCCGTCGCCATTCTCGGGCACACCGCCGAGCTGGTCCCCACGCCCAATCCAATACAACAAGGATTGAAACGCCAGCAGCATATCCACTGACACTTCGTCGCCCGGTCCCCACGCCCAATCCAATACAACAAGGATTGAAACGTGTTCGCTGATTTGCGGAGCGATGTTGAGCGGAATGTCCCCACGCCCAATCCAATACAACAAGGATTGAAACCCTGTTGCTTCCTTCTGCTTGCGGCTAGCTGCTGTGAGTCCCCACGCCCAATCCAATACAACAAGGATTGAAACTCCAAAACCAACCCCACCTGCTGTTCCACCGCCGTCACGTCCCCACGCCCAATCCAATACAACAAGGATTGAAACCGGCTATGCCTGGCTGCTTCTGCACTTCCAACATAAGTCCCCACGCCCAATCCAATACAACAAGGATTGAAACATGACCACGCAATTGCTTGGGATATGCGTAGCAATGTCCCCACGCCCAATCCAATACAACAAGGATTGAAACGTCGATGCAAGCGGAACAGTCAGGTCTGTGCTGCTGTGTCCCCACGCCCAATCCAATACAACAAGGATTGAAACATCCTGTTGCTGGCCGCATTCGCTTGATTAGCTTGGGTCCCCACGCCCAATCCAATACAACAAGGATTGAAACTTTCCCTTCTCTTTCGCTGAGTGTCTGAATCATGGCGTCCCCACGCCCAATCCAATACAACAAGGATTGAAACTATACTCAGGAATATCGCGCTCTAAGTCCCGGATTTTGTCCCCACGCCCAATCCAATACAACAAGGATTGAAACCATTCTTGCGCGAACTCAAGGCTAAGCAAGAGAAGGGTCCCCACGCCCAATCCAATACAACAAGGATTGAAACTCGGTGACAATCGTCCCTGTCTCACGCTCTGTGCCAGTCCCCACGCCCAATCCAATACAACAAGGATTGAAACTTATCAACTAGCCTAGGAACAGGCACAGCAGGTAAGTCCCCACGCCCAATCCAATACAACAAGGATTGAAACATTGCAGGGTACGGCAATGGGAACGCTTAGCACGAACGGTCCCCACGCCCAATCCAATACAACAAGGATTGAAACACCAAGCAAGGCAAGCGCCTTTAGCGCATTCAACGTGGTCCCCACGCCCAATCCAATACAACAAGGATTGAAACCTGGCAGTGTTCATTTGGCTTGGGTTTCCTATGTTGTCCCCACGCCCAATCCAATACAACAAGGATTGAAACCGCCTGGCCGTGGCCGGCGGCGGGCTGCTCGACAGGTCCCCACGCCCAATCCAATACAACAAGGATTGAAACGGCAGGGTCATCAGCAACCTACCATCCGGGCGCGGCTCGGTCCCCACGCCCAATCCAATACAACAAGGATTGAAACATCCTTCTTCTGGCTCCGTTGCGCCAATCAAGGCGCGTCCCCACGCCCAATCCAATACAACAAGGATTGAAACCTCCGCCACTAGATCAAGGATAAAGTTCTGGGACCAGTCCCCACGCCCAATCCAATACAACAAGGATTGAAACCCGATGGTCCCGTCCTTCTTCTGCCGGAAATACATGTCCCCACGCCCAATCCAATACAACAAGGATTGAAACCTCTCCCTAGTTAATGTCGAAAAAGTGAGACTAGACGTCCCCACGCCCAATCCAATACAACAAGGATTGAAACATTTCCTTCTCCAACCATTCGCCCCGCTTAATAGCGCGTCCCCACGCCCAATCCAATACAACAAGGATTGAAACCGTATCCCTGCGCAACTCGTCATACGCCCACCCCATCAGTCCCCACGCCCAATCCAATACAACAAGGATTGAAACTTCCGCCACTGCGAGGGGAGCCAGGATCAAGACACGTCCCCACGCCCAATCCAATACAACAAGGATTGAAACCATTCGAGTCTTGCCCAGCCCTGTATCTGCGAAGATCGTCCCCACGCCCAATCCAATACAACAAGGATTGAAACATCCAATACACCCTGTTTCGTCGTCTCGTCAGTCAATGTCCCCACGCCCAATCCAATACAACAAGGATTGAAACCTCGCTATGCCTCAACTGGTATTCTCCTCATCAACAGTCCCCACGCCCAATCCAATACAACAAGGATTGAAACCAGAGGTTCCTGCCCAATGCGCAGGATTTCATCCACGTCCCCACGCCCAATCCAATACAACAAGGATTGAAACCATTGGCAGCAACCAGCGTTGACGCCTCCTGCTCCGCGTCCCCACGCCCAATCCAATACAACAAGGATTGAAACTCAGGGCCGCCTGGATCAGGCTTGGGGCGTGGTCATCGTCCCCACGCCCAATCCAATACAACAAGGATTGAAACGTCAGAGCCGCCTGGATCAGGCTTGGGGCCTGGTCATGTCCCCACGCCCAATCCAATACAACAAGGATTGAAACCCCTTCCACTGGCTCATTGAGCGCATTGGTGATACTGTCCCCACGCCCAATCCAATACAACAAGGATTGAAACCCTTCACTTCCGCAATCTGATCTGCCGCAACGTAACAGGTCCCCACGCCCAATCCAATACAACAAGGATTGAAACCCGAGCGCTTTAGCTACGCCGGACAGGTCCTCACCTGTCCCCACGCCCAATCCAATACAACAAGGATTGAAACAATTTTGCATAGAGCCCGTCGCCCGCGACGGTGATGGTCCCCACGCCCAATCCAATACAACAAGGATTGAAACCGCAAACCAAGCGGCTAACACTGGGCTCAAAAGCGAGGTCCCCACGCCCAATCCAATACAACAAGGATTGAAACGTCGATGGGTCGAATTCTCCGGACCCGGACAGGTTCGTCCCCACGCCCAATCCAATACAACAAGGATTGAAACAACAGCGGAACGACGCGAGGTCACAGCATTGATCGCGTCCCCACGCCCAATCCAATACAACAAGGATTGAAACTCGTACTTCAGGCAGAACTCTGCCGCGTGGAGGTCCCCACGCCCAATCCAATACAACAAGGATTGAAACCAGGGCCTGGATGCCTTGGGCGCATAACGAACAGAGCGTCCCCACGCCCAATCCAATACAACAAGGATTGAAACACCGCGCGCAACGATCACGAAGATCACCCGCCGCCAGGTCCCCACGCCCAATCCAATACAACAAGGATTGAAACCGTCTCCCAGGCCACATAGCGGTCGTGGGTGTCGCGGGTCCCCACGCCCAATCCAATACAACAAGGATTGAAACCCGTTGTAGGAGCGGGCGAAGACCGCCCAATTGCGATGTCCCCACGCCCAATCCAATACAACAAGGATTGAAACTCAGTTCATGTCCGCGCTTCACACTGTATTAAATACTAGTCCCCACGCCCAATCCAATACAACAAGGATTGAAACGCCTCGGTGATCACGTAAGGCATCGGCGGCAGGTCGCGTCCCCACGCCCAATCCAATACAACAAGGATTGAAACCTTTCTGTGCCGCGCACGCGGCGGCATACAGATCGCGTCCCCACGCCCAATCCAATACAACAAGGATTGAAACCCGCCGGAGAACGACACGTAGAAGTCCGCATGGGTCAGGATGTCCCCACGCCCAATCCAATACAACAAGGATTGAAACGCCGGTGGTCCCCCACTGGGACAGCCGGGCCGGATCGGTCCCCACGCCCAATCCAATACAACAAGGATTGAAACAATGGTAATGTCTGGGAGTGGTCGCCTGGGCTGAGGGTCCCCACGCCCAATCCAATACAACAAGGATTGAAACCCGTGACGGCAGCGACCACGGATGAGCCGACCACTGTCCCCACGCCCAATCCAATACAACAAGGATTGAAACTTGTATTTCGACGGGACGGTAGAGCGGCTCGCGCTCGTCCCCACGCCCAATCCAATACAACAAGGATTGAAACATCGAGTACGCCTGCGTACAATGGAAGATGAGCAAGTCCCCACGCCCAATCCAATACAACAAGGATTGAAACATACATACGAAGCTCAACACCTGCACATGAAAACGCGTCCCCACGCCCAATCCAATACAACAAGGATTGAAACATGTGTTTTCGACTGCTGGCGGGAGTGGTTGCGGGGTGTCCCCACGCCCAATCCAATACAACAAGGATTGAAACTCGCCCGGCCCTGGCGCGTACCGTCCGCGACGCCACGTCCCCACGCCCAATCCAATACAACAAGGATTGAAACCGCATCTTCCGACAAGCTCGATCCGCCCAGGCGTGATGTCCCCACGCCCAATCCAATACAACAAGGATTGAAACGCAATCAAGGCGTCGGCGGGCGGGTTCATCCGGAACTCGTCCCCACGCCCAATCCAATACAACAAGGATTGAAACTCGCAGTAGGTGTGCGAGCCCGTGGATGGCAAACTGAGTCCCCACGCCCAATCCAATACAACAAGGATTGAAACATGGCATCCGGAGCATCTTCTGCGTGCCAGATGGCCGGTCCCCACGCCCAATCCAATACAACAAGGATTGAAACCCCATGGTGTCTCTCCTGTCGCTTGGTTTCGCATGCGAGTCCCCACGCCCAATCCAATACAACAAGGATTGAAACGCGAACAGGAAAAAACGGGGAACGATCCCGTGGGAGCGTCCCCACGCCCAATCCAATACAACAAGGATTGAAACTTCGATGGCGTCATGGATGGTGATCTTGGTGCGGGGTCCCCACGCCCAATCCAATACAACAAGGATTGAAACGTCATACGGTCACTGACACACTATCATGCGGGACGGGTCCCCACGCCCAATCCAATACAACAAGGATTGAAACTTTGCGTCGCCATGAGATTACGTCTCCACCGTGATCTGTCCCCACGCCCAATCCAATACAACAAGGATTGAAACTGCAACGGGGACCCGCCGCAGCAGCGCGAGCTGTTCGCGTCCCCACGCCCAATCCAATACAACAAGGATTGAAACCACAACACTACATGCCGCTGCAAGGCGGTAAGTGGCTGTCCCCACGCCCAATCCAATACAACAAGGATTGAAACGACGCCTCCCGGTATTGCATCAGGGCGCCCGCGAATTGTCCCCACGCCCAATCCAATACAACAAGGATTGAAACAGGACCGCGGCCGTAATATCCCGGCCACGCGCATCGCAGTCCCCACGCCCAATCCAATACAACAAGGATTGAAACATCGTGGCGGCGCGCCATGCCTAGACGTATCGACTGGTCCCCACGCCCAATCCAATACAACAAGGATTGAAACCCAAACTGGATGTTTTGCAGCAGTACCAGGAACACAGGTCCCCACGCCCAATCCAATACAACAAGGATTGAAACCCGTAAGCTGCGCACTGGATACGCTCGTACCGCGTGGGGGTCCCCACGCCCAATCCAATACAACAAGGATTGAAACGCCTGGTAGATAGCGTTCGCCGCGGGTATGGAATGGGTCCCCACGCCCAATCCAATACAACAAGGATTGAAACAAAGGCACGTCCATCAGCGAGGCAAGGAACGGCATGGGTCCCCACGCCCAATCCAATACAACAAGGATTGAAACGGTATTGAGTGGCAACCTCAAATTCCATCGAAATAGTCGTCCCCACGCCCAATCCAATACAACAAGGATTGAAACCGGAAGTCTTCCGCTGCCGCGTGGCGTGATTTGTATGTCCCCACGCCCAATCCAATACAACAAGGATTGAAACCGTGTTCATCCGGGGTCGCGTAATAGTCGCGGCGTTTTGTCCCCACGCCCAATCCAATACAACAAGGATTGAAACTCTGTTGGATGGGGAGCTGCAACCCGCAGTGCTGCACGGTCCCCACGCCCAATCCAATACAACAAGGATTGAAACACGCGCGCTACAAGCAAGAGCAGCAAGACCTGAGTAGTCCCCACGCCCAATCCAATACAACAAGGATTGAAACATCAAGCAAATCACTGCGACTGTCGAAGTAAGATAGTCCCCACGCCCAATCCAATACAACAAGGATTGAAACATGGTCGCCCCAGATGCGGCCATGATCTTTTCAGCGTCCCCACGCCCAATCCAATACAACAAGGATTGAAACAGTGGAAATCGATTATAGTCTGGTAGGCGGCCACCAGGTCCCCACGCCCAATCCAATACAACAAGGATTGAAACATCTCCCTGTCGCGAAGATCCATGGCCAGTACAGCAGGTCCCCACGCCCAATCTAATACAACAAGGATTGAAACATGACCTCCGCGATCCCGCCCGGCAGGTTCCCGGCGGGTCCCCACGCCCAATCCAATACAACAAGGATTTAAACTAATCGGTGTCCAGGACCAGGGCATCGGGTGTCACGTCCCCACGCCCAATCCAATACAACAAGGAGTGAAACCCCAAGACCAAGGGGCGAATAAATTCGCCCCTACAGGCGTCCCCACGCCCAATCCAATACAACAAGGATTGAAACGCGGATGTGTCGGAGCGGCTGCTCGCCCAGTGGGGGCGTCCCCACGCCCAATCCAATACAACAAGGAGTGAAACAGTGATGCGGGCCTTGGTCATAATGGCCTTGGGCATAAACCCGGCCATCGCGCGATCTGCGCGGCCGTCGGTCCGCACAGCGGACCCTACAGGTCTTAGCCCCTAGGAGAAGGGCATGAGTCAACATAAAGGCTTTTTGTTGCTCCACAATCTAACGTAAGGTGATTTCCGCGAGAAATCCAA
>JACDZG010000079.1 GCA_013426805.1 Chromatiaceae bacterium | reverse complement strand
TGACGGATGATGCTGCCGGCCGCGGTGCCGCCCAGCGTGATGCCGCCCCAGGGGGCGGTGGCGCCGGGGGCGGGCTCGAAGATAATCGGGGCAGCCGAGGTGCCGACGATCTCGGCGACGCTGTTGAGGGTGAGATATTCGCCAGCCGGCACCCGTACCACGGTGCCAGGGGCAATCTGCAAGGTCCAGGGCCAGTCGACGGTGACACTGCCGGTAAGGGTGACCTCCCCGGACCAGCGCTCGTGGCGGGTTAGGGTCCCTTCGGTGGTCGGCGTGGTCGAGACCTCTGGGTCGTAGACCGGCGGGCTGCCGCCACCACCGTAGGCGCCCAACTCGCCGCCGTCGGCGGCGGCGGTCTTCGACGGCGAGTCGGCGAACAGGTGGCGGTCACCGACGAAGCCATCGACATAGAGCGGATCGCTGCTGATGTCGGTGTCAGTGGCCGTCAGGCCCGTGTAGTCGGTGGCGTTGCCCCAGAGGTTGTTGTGACCGCGCTGGATCGCTGTCCCGCCGATCTGGTAGAGACCGGTCTGGTTGCGGGTAATGAGGTTGTCGGTGAGCTCGGTCCCCGCGGTCGGGTAATGGAGATAGACGCCATTGCCGGCGTTGAGGTCGACGGTGTTGTAGCGGATACGCGGTACGGCGCCGGAGTTGACGTAGACGCCGTAACCGGCGTTCTCGACGATCAGGTTATGCTCGATGCGTGGAGCGCCGCTGGTATTGTCGATGCCGAACTGCGAACAGCCGGTGATCAGGTTGTCGCGGATCTCGTGGACGGCGCTGCCGCCGACCTGGATGCAGGTGTGAGCGCCGTTGATGCTGGCATGACGGATGATGCTGCCGGCCGCGGTGCCGCCCAGCGTGATGCCGCCCCAGGGGGAGGTGGCGCCGGGGGCGGGCTCGAAGATGATCGGGGCATCGGCACTCCCTTCCGCCTCCAGTCTGCCCTGCACATCGAGCAGGCCCTGGGTTTCGAAGCGAAGTTGCGCGCCGGGTTCGATCACCAGGGTGACGCCGGCATCGATCGTGATCGGCCCTTGGATCTCGTAGGGGCCGCTTGCCGCAGTCCAGACCGTGTCGGCGGTCAGGACTTGCGATGGGATTTGGGTGGCGAACACATCGCCGCAAAGGCATACGAAGCAGAGCAGGAGAAGACCGCGGATGGGGGTGAGGAAGGAGCCCCATCGGGGCCGTCGACGCCTGGGGTGCGTCTGATCGTTCGCCTCCACCAAGGTGATGCCGACGCTATCCCTGTGCCGTTGCGCCGATCCCGAGCGCGCCCGAGGCGCTTCGGAACCCCCGACAGAAACCCCTTTAGCCATGGTCTATCGTCTCCAGTTTCCCCGACTTGCTGGTGTTCCCGCGGACTTGGGCAATCACGATATCCGATCGAGATGACATCCTGGCGACACCCCGTCGCAAGTCTGCCGGGGCTCGCTTTCAAACAGTCGTCGGGATGAAACCGACACGACTACACCGCTCGGCTGGAGTGCGGAAAAGCGCCATGAAGCACACCGGAATTCCGGTGTGGCTGCATCGCCTTGCGCCGACCACCATGTCCGCAAGCCTATCGTTGCGCGAACCATCCAACAGTTATCCCATGAATGTCAAGCGGTATTTTTCCCGTTCGCCTCTGTTGTAGCGTCGATGTCAAAGCCTGTGATGATCAGGCCCGCCTCTATCAGGCCGAAATCCAACTGGTGAACCATCGCGACCTGCCCGCCCGCATCCTCTACACCTGGGCCGACCTCTACAGTCAACAATTGCAGAGCGGTCAGGATTATGACGCGCTGCAACCCACCTACAGCATCTGGCTCTTGGGTGAAGACCTCCTGCGCGGCGACCCCTGCTACGCGCACCGCTACCGGCTACGCGACGAGCGCGACCGCTGCCTGCTCGACCATGGCGGCATCTACCTCTTCGAGCTGAACAAATTCGCCGCCGAGCAGGTCGAAACAGAGGAACAGCGGTGGCTCAAGTTCTTTAAAGACGGCGAACACCTGAATGCCGATCACCTTCCCGACTGGATGCAAACTCCAGAAATGAGGCAAGCTATGACGACCTTGAAAGCGTTCTCCGACAAAGAACGCGCCTATCACGTCTATCAGGCCCGGCAGGATTTCCTGCGCCAACAGCGCTCCATCCAACGCGAACTCGACGACGAACGGGCAGCACGCGCGGCCGAACGGCAGGCAAAAGAAGCCGCCTTGCAGGCGCAGCAGGATGCCGTGCAGGCGCGCGAGGCCGAGCGCCAAGCCAAGGAAACCGCCTTGCAAGCGCAAGCAGCCGAGCGCCAAGCCAAGGACGCCGCCCTCGCCGAGATCGAGCGGCTCACAGCGCTGTTGCACGATCGCGACCACCCGGCGGGCGCCTGAAAAGCGGTTCCCGTAGGATTTGCTTGCGCAACGCGTAGGCTGCCCGGCCCTTGCGCGTCTTGAGTCGGTGCTGCATCCGCTGGACCGGAGTGGCATCGGCGGGCAGGTCGGCCGGTTCGCTGAAGCGCTCCGACCACTGCGGATGGTGAGCATCGCGCCCCATGGCGATCAGTGGCTCGATCCCGACCTGCGCGCACGCTGCGATGTTGTTGGTGCTGAAATAGCCCGTGTCGGCGACTGCTTGCTCCACCTGGTTCAGGTCCGCGGGCAGCGCCTGCAGGCGCTCCCGCATCGGCACCACGTGCTGTTTGTCATTCACCGCCTGGGTGACCCAGGGCAGCATGACGATAAGACTCGCAGTATCGACAACCGCTTGGGCGTTGTCGCACTGCTCGAAGCCGCCCCCGGCGACGGGCATGATCCGCGATTCCTCATCGGTGAGGTTGATCTGATCGGTGGGGCGCGCACCGGGAGTCGGCGGTTGCGGGGCGCGGGCGCCGGGTTTGCGCCCCGTGACGACGGCCCGTTGCGCCCGCGCTTCAAGCTTGGCCTCATAGGCCGCTTGTTCTTCGGCAAAGCGTTCGGCCGCCCGTGCTTCGAGTTTGGCCTTCGCCTAGCAGCCTGTCGGACTTGAGGCGATTTTCGAATAAGACGCTCCGTAGGAGCCCGCTTGCGGGCGACGTGACCTGCCGGAATCGCGTCATTGTGCCCCCACCCGTCGCCCGCAAGCGGGCTCCTACGGGTAGGATTTTTCGCGGAAATCACCTTACGTTAGATTATGGAGCAACAAAGAGCCTGTATATTGACTCATGCTCTTATCCTAGGGGCTAAGTCCGACAGGCTGCTAGGCAATGGCCGCCAGGCGCACCTCACGCCGCTGCAACTCCGCCGGCACGCTCATCCCCTCGGGCACGGCCTCCCCGTCGCTCTGCGCGGCCAATGCCAACAGTTCCTGCACTTCGGCCTTCAGGTACGCCTCAATGGCCTCGGCATGACCGTACGACAGGGCGCTGTGGCGACTGGCATTGGCGTGGATCTTCGTGCCGTCGAGGCTCACCCGTCCGAACTGCGTCAACCGATTTTCCCGCGCGACCTGCAAGACCTGCACGAACACGGCTTCAAACTCGGCCTTGAACCGCCGCCGGAAGGTCGCCAGCGTGTCATGGTCGGGATGCTCGTTACAGGTAATGAAGCGGCAGGCCACCGAGTCGTAGGTCCCCCGCTCGATCTTGCGGCTGGAGAAACAGCCCGTGGCGTAGGCGTAGATCAGCAGCGCCAGCAACAGTGCCGGATGATACGGTTTACTGCCGCGACCGCTGTAAGCCTCCGTCATGCCACTCAGGTCCAGGCCCTCCACCACCTCCACGATATAGCGCGCCAGATGTCCCTTGGGCAGCAACTCCTGCACGGAGGGCAACGGCATGGGGGTATCGCGGTCAATCGGGCGAAATTTGCTCATGGTCGGGAGTCTTCAGGAGTCATGCCAGCAGTCTACCGCGATGCCGGCCAGCTCGTAGCGGGAAAGTCAGACAGGCTGCTAGGCGGACCGTCCGCGGCCGCCCACAAGCCACCCGCCTCACTCGCTCTGCTGCACCACATCCCGCAAGCGTTCCGACAGCCGGGTCAGCGCCGCGGAGCAGTCGTCCGGGCGCAGCGCCACTTCAATCACCGACGGGCCGTCGCGGAAGGCGAGCGCGGCACCCAGGGCTTCGTCGAAGGCGTCTTCGGTGGCGGCCGCAAAGCCGCGCAGTGGACCGAACAGCTCGCCCAGTCGATGGAAGCGCCAGTCGGCGATGTCGTTGAAAGGTCCCTCCAGGATGAACCGCTCGGTGGTGTAGCCGCGGTTGTTGCCGATGATGACGATGGGGTCCAATCCGAGCCGGGCGGCGGTGGAGAGTTCGGTGCCGGTCATCTGAAAGGCGCCGTCGCCCACCAGTACCAACGGGCGCCGCCCCGGGTTGGCGACCTGGGCACCCAGCGCGGCCGGCACCGCGAAGCCCATGGTGGTGTAGTAGGCGGAGGCGAGAAACTCGCTGCGTGCATGCACCCGCAGGTCCACCGAGGCGAACAGACTGTCGCCGGAGTCGGCCACCACCTGCATGTCCGGTGTGAGGAAGTCGTTGAGCCGGGCCATCATCCGCGCCATGGTCATGGGCTGACCGGGTTGCGGAAAGTCAGGTGCGCCGACCGGTCCGGGCACGTCCGGCAAGGGGCCGGGGTGCGGCACGACGGCGTCGGTCAGGGCCGCGAGGAAGTCGCGCAGGTGGACATGCGGATAGCGGTGGCGATGGACCCAGACCTCCTCCTGGCCCGCCCGCACCGTGCGCGCCGGGTCCAGCCGCGCGGTGTTGATGCCCAGGTCGATATCGTTGGGGGTGACGCCCAGGAGCAGCAGCAGGTCGGCCTCCTCCACCACGCGGCGGGCGCCCTCCGGACCCATGGCGCCCTCATAAACGCCCAGATAGCCCGGTTGACGCTCGGCCACTACCGACTTGCCGGTCAGGGTCGCGGCCACCGGCAGATGCGCCTTGAGCACGAAGCCCGCCAGCAGGTCCTGGAGTCCGCGGCGATGGAGTTCCACCCCGGCGAGAATCACCGGGGCCTGAGCGCGGCCGACCAGGGCCAGCGTCTCGGCGACCGCCTCGGCCAGGGCCTCGGGATCGCTGCCGGCCTCCTCCTCCGGCTCGTGGGGAATCGGAAAGGCGGGGGTGTCCACGCGGTCGCGCGGCAACTCGATATAGACCGGTCGGCTGTAGCGGCGGGCCGCATCCAGCGTGCGGTCGATCTCGCGCAGGGCGGTGTAGGGATCGTCCAGGACGGCGCAGGCGCAGGTGATGCGCTCGAAGATCTCGCGCTGAAAGCGGAAGGGGCCGAAACGGTGATGCAGTTGCGGATCGTCGCGCTGCTCCGCCACCCCCGGCGCGCCGCTGATGACCACCACCGGGGAGGACTCCGCGTTGGCGCCGGCCACCGCATTGACCACATTGAGCGCACCTACGCCGTAGGTGACGGCGAGCGCACCGAGCCCGCGCGAGCGGGCATAGCCATCGGCGGCAAAGGCGGCCGTGTCCTCACGGGTGGTGCCGATGTGCCGGATGTCCGAGCGGCAGAGCCGGTCATAGAACCGCAGCACATAGTCGCCGGGGACGCCGAAGCAGTGGTCGACCCCCGCTTCCTTGAGCCGGAGCAGCAGATAATCGCCGATCCGCGGCCAATCGTCGTGAGTGCTCGCCGGGGAGCGGGATCCGGTTGGGCTGGCGTTCATGAGGGGGCATCCTCGTTGTTACGTTTAGGAACCGTTCGTTACTCCGGATGCACCGGACCACTTCCCGCCCCGGTGTTCGCAATGGCGCGGCCGATCTCATCCAGGTCTTGCGGGGTCAGCAGCAGCGGCCCGGCCAGGATCCAGCCGTCGACCTGCGCGGCATTGCGGGCCCCGACGATGGCGCCGGTGACACCCGGCCAGGCCAGGGTCCAGGCAACCGCCACTGCTGATATCGTCACCCCGTGACGCGCGGCGACGGGCCGCAGGGCGTCGCGCAGCGCGAGGTTGCGCCCGAGCGCCGGCGGCTGGAAGTTCGGGCTGCGCCGCCGCCAGTCATCCGGTGCCAACCGCGCGACGCGCTCGGCCGAAAAATCGTCGGTCAGCAGACCCGACTGCATCGGGCTATAGACAATCACGCCGGTGTCATGGGCCGCGGCCCAGGGGATGACATCCGCCCCGGCGTCGCGCTGGATCAGCGAAAAAGGCGGCTGCAGCGAGGCAACCGGTGCGATCGCCTGGGCACGGGTGAGCAGCGGCACATCGAAGTTGGAGACCCCGATCGCCCGCACCTTGCCTTCCTCCTGGAGCCGGACCATGGCGCCCCAGGTGTCCTCGACCGGGGTGCCCACCGCATCCGGCCAGTGACACTGGTAGAGGTCGATGCGCTCGACCCCCAGACGCCGCAGCGAGGCTTCCGCCTCACGCCGGATGGAGTCGGGCGCCAAGGTGCGGATTGGGTCATCGAAGGGCCGTGCCGGATCGGCGATCAACCCGCACTTGGTGAACACATAGGGCCGCTCATCGACGGGCATGGCACGCAGCGCCTGCCCCACGACCTCCTCCGAATGCCCAAGCCCATAGATGGCCGCGGTGTCGATCCAGTTGATGCCGCGTCCCACGGCATGGCGGATCGCGGCGATCGACGCGGCATCGTCCTGAGGTCCCCACCCATAGGACCAGCCGCCCCCGCCGACCGCCCAGGCGCCGAAACCGACGCGGGTGATCGCCATGTCCGTGTTGCCCAATCGTTGTGTTGTCAAGTGCATTGTTTGCCTCCAGAGGGTTGGAGCCCGGGCGCGGGCTCACCGGCCGGAACCGTGATCAAGGCCTGCCGGATCACCAGGGTTCTTCAGGCTGCTGCGCCGGTGCGGCCGGGAAGCGCACGTCCTCATAGACCGCATCCAAGGCGCACTCGAAACCGAGCGTATGAAGACAGAGCGGGCCATTCGCGGGGACGGATTGCAGCATCCAGCCCTCCGGTCGGCGGCGGAACACCTCGACCGTGGGCGCGCGCGAGTCGATCAGGACATACTCTTCGAGCGTCGCCAGTTGTCGGTAGGACGCGAACTTGCCGCCCCGGTCATAGGCCTCGCTGGAGTCGGACAGGACCTCGATGACGACCCGCGCGCGCTCCTTGACGAGCGGCCGGGCGCCGTCCGCCGGGTCGCAGGTGACGAAAACGTCTGGGTAATAGAAAGCGCGCGCCGCCTCGACGCGGAGCTTCATGTCCGCCATATAGACGCGGCAGGGTCCGCCGCGGACATGGGCGCGCAGCATCGCGGCGACGTTGAGGGTGATGGTGACGTGCTGCTCGGTCGCCCCGGCCATCGCAAAGACCTCGCCGTCGACGTATTCGTGTTTGACCTGAGCAAGGGGCTCGCCGGCCAGGTAGTCGTCGACGCTGATGAACGGAACCTCGGCAAGATTAGACATCGCGGCACTCCGCAAGGGTGAAACCAGAACCCGATTACAGCATTCCGCGGACGGAGATGCCAGGCGCGGAAAGGCTCGGCCGCCCCACCAGGCGGATCAGCGATCCACCCGTGGGAGCGGCCTCCGGCCGCGATGGGGCCGCGCGGGACCCCGACCATCACGGCTCGCCACGGCACCGCATCGCGGCCGGAGGCCGCTCCCACGGGACACCTTCGGACCTTCACGCCAGGACAGCCAAGCGCCTATTTCCGCGGCTTTGCCTTCTTACCGGCGCCGCCCTTCTTGAGCGAGGGGAGCCGAAATCCGGGGCGTTTGATTCGGCCGAGGAGTTTGGCGCTGCTCAGCGTCTGCGGGTGTTTTACGCCGAGGAGTTGCCGGAAAAGATCATAGGCTGCCTGGGCCTGCGTATAGGCCTCGTTCGTCTTGCCGAGCTTCAGCAGATAGCCCGCGGTGTTGTGCAGACACTTGGCCGTGGCCGGGTGGCGCAGACCGAAGATCTCGTGCTGAATGGCAAGCCCCTGCTGGGCCAGCTCCAGCGCGCGCTGCTGCTCGCCCAGCGCGTCGGCATAGGTGGCCAGGGTGTTGAGGCTCATCGCCGTGTCGGGGTGCCGGTCGCCGAACAGGTCACGGCGGATGATCAGGGCCTGCCCGGACAGTTCCATGGCCCGCCGGGTGTCGCCGAGCGCATTGGTGTAATAGGCGACGCTGATGAGGGACGCGGCGGTGTCGGGATGGCAGTCGCCGTAGAGGTCACGGTGGATATCGAGCGCCTGTCCGGCCATGTCCAGGGCGTGTTGCTGGTTGCCCAGGGCAAAGGTGAAGGTGGCGATGTTATTGAGTGACGCGGCGGTGTCGCGATGCCGGTCGCCGTGGAGTCCGCGGCGGATGGCGAGCGACTGCTCGGTCAGTTCCAGGGCGCGCAAGGCGTCATCGAGGTTGGCGGCATAGTTGGCCACATTGCCGAGCGACCTGGCGGTATCCGGATGCGCATCGCCAAAGAGTCCGCGGCGGATGGCGAGTGCCCGCCCCGCCTCTTCCAGCGCGCGTTTGGGGTCGCCGAGCGCGTCCAGCGCGAAGGCCAGATCGTGGTGCAGGCAGGCGAAGAGCGCCTTGTCATGACACTGATGCTGCTGATATTCGTCCAGTCCTTGTTCGATCAGCCGCCGGATTTCCTGCGGCTGGCCGCGCTGCAAGGGCACGTAGATGCGCAGCCAGGTGAGCCGGGCGGCAAGCGTCGGCGCAAAGCGCACCGCGTGGTCATGCCATTCACGCAGATGATCCAGCTCGGCCTCGAAGCGCGACACCTGCTGCGGATCGCCGAGCAGGGTGCTGAACCAGGCGATCACCCGCGTGCACTGTTGCACCGCCCAGTCGGGGCGATCGGCGATGGGGGTCAGGGCGCGGCGCGCCGCCCCGACCTGTTGGTGCAGGGCATACCGGGTGCTATCCGGAACCGGCCGGATGATGCGCAGCGCACTGCCGAGATCCAGCGCGGCGGTGAGTTCAGCGCCACCCTCGGTGCCGACCAGGGCGGCCAGCAGGTCGCGACCCATGGGTGCCGGACCACTCCAGGCGAGCACGTCCAGGACGGCCGCCAGGAGCGGCTGTCCGGCGGCGACTTCAGCGTCGCTACGCAGAATCGATTCCAGAACGGCCGCGTGCCGGTCCGGTGAGCTGTGCCCGCCGTCCTGCCGGAGCCGCTGGAGTGCGTCTTGGAACCCCATCGCGCCATGCTCCAGCAGGCCGCCGGCCAGTTCCAGGGTCAGCGGCTGGCCGTCCAGGGTCTGGGCGAGCGCGTCGGCGGCGTCCTGTTCCACCGCGCCGTCCGGCGCGCGGTCGGCCGTCTGGATCAGCAGCCGCAGGGCGTCCGCCGGGTCCAGTCGATCAATGAAGACCGCCGCGGTGTCCGGTTGTGCGGCGCGGCTGGTAATCAGGAGATGCGGGGCCGCGGGCGGCTCGGGCAGATAGTCGCGAAGCGCTGCCGGGTCTTGCACGTTGTCGAAGACGATCAGGCAATCCACGACGCTGCGCAGCCGGTGGCGGGCGATCTCCTGGATGGTGCGGCGTTCGGACTCGGGCGCGATCCAGCGCGCCGTGACGGCGACCTCCGCGAGCTGGGCATCCAGGTCCCAATCGGCGGACAGCCAGATGACACCGTTGGGGTAGTGATCCCGATAGCGATAGGCGTACTCCACCGCGACCCGGGTCTTGCCCAGACCGCCGAGGCCCGGGCCTCCCCCGGCCTGGGTGATGGTGGTGCGACGCCCGGCCTCGAGCTGTTGCCGCACCGCCGCCAGTATCCCCTCCCGGCCGATGAGCTCAGGCCCGAGTGCGCGGTAGGGGACAAAAAAGACCGGCCGGCGCGGATCGTAGTCGGCGACGGCCCCGGCCGGTGTCTCTGGGGTGGGATCGATGGGGTTCGTGCTGTGGTCTGCCGTCATCATTTCTGAAATTAAATCGCCTTGTTGACGCCTTCCGCTTGCAGGCAACCGCTGCCACGCAGCAGTCAGCTAAGGGGGAAACGCGGGTCCGCTTCAGCTGCGTCCGGTGTGACGGCCCAACGCGGCTGGAGCCGCCGGGGCGTCAGCGGATACACTACAAGCATTCACAGGCTGAGACCGCGCCGCGGCGGGAACCGGCCGCGCTCGTCACCGCCCAAGTTGCCGATTGTCTGACATCCATGCAGATCCTGCACGCTTTCTGGTTACCCGAGGTCACCGACGCCTTCGTCCAGACCGGGGCCTTGCTGCTCTGGGCGGAAACCCTGGAGCGCGGCGCCGCACGGCGCGAGGACGGCGTTCCCGTGCATCCGTTTCACCTGACCCGCGCGAACTGGCCGACCTTGGTCGAGGTGCTGGGTGCGCAGACCATCGTGTCGCCGCTCGACGACGCGTTGGTGAGCGGCACGCTCCGGCTGCCCGGCACCGCGGAGCTGCCGCTGCCCTCGCCGTCGCTGGCGCGGTATTGGCCGGACGACGGCACCGACGCACCGGTGACCTTCCAGCGCTGGCAGGTGGACTGTCTGCGCTTGGACCGCCCCATCAAGCAACTGAGCGATCTCCATTTTCTGGCCTTCCACCGGGCCGGGGAGGTGCAGCCCGGCGGCGACTTCCTGTTCTGGTACTGGTTCACCCAAGAGCTCAAGCGGCTCCTGGTGCGGGACCAGTATCTGCCCGCGCTGGTGGTCCGCCAGCCGGTCAGGCCCAAAGGCAAGCGCACGGTTCCGCCGCTCGAGATCGTCGGCGCCTGGGACTGGGCGTCCGAGCACTATGAGAATTTCATCAGCCAAGCCGGCACGCGGATGCCCGCGGCCTGCGCCGCCGGTCTGGATGGCTGGCCGGATGCCGATAGCCTGTTGCGACACTGCGCCGAGGTACTGCTCGATCAAATCCTGCGGCACACGCCATGGCCGGCCGTGTTCGCGAAAAAGGTGGAGCGGACTTGCCTCGCCGCCTGCCTCGCGCCCACGCGGTCGGCACCGTCCGGCATCAGTCTGGACACCTACCAGCAATGGCGGCAGTGGCGTTCACGCATCCAGGGCGCCGAACGGGACGCCGCCTTCACCCTGGGGTTTCAACTGGTGGAGCCCGCGGCCGAGACGGCGGACGACTGGACGCTACAATTTGTCGCCGTCCCCAAGGATGACCCGTCGCAGCGTCTGGCGCTGGCCGACTATTGGTCCCAGTCCGCGACGCACCGCAAATCCCGACACCGCCAGTTGGGCAAGGATTTCGAAACGCACCTGCTGCTCAACCTGGGGCTGGCCGCCCGGATGATTCCCAAGCTCTGGGACGGTCTCGACACCGCCGAGCCGCGGGGTCTCACCCTGAACCTGGACGACGCCTTTGCGTTCCTGAAGGAATGGGCCTGGGTGCTGGAGGATGCCGGGTTCAAGGTCATGGTGCCGGCCTGGTGGACGCCGCAGGGACGGCGGCGGGTGAAGATTCGGCTGCGCTCGTCCGCCGCCCGCACCGGACCCGCTGCACCGGCGAGCAAGAGCGGACTCAACCTCGAAAACCTGGTGCAGTATCGCTACCAGCTCGCCATCGGCGATCAGGTGGTGACCGAGGAGGAATGGCAGCGACTGGTCGCGTCCAAGGCCCCGCTGGTGCAGTTCCGCGGCCAATGGGTGGAGCTCGACCGCGACAAGATGCAGGAGATGCTCGCCTTCTGGCGCCGCCACGGCCACGAGACCCCGGAAATGCGTGTCCAGGATCTCCTCCAGCGCACCCTCACCGACGACAGCTTCGAGGTCGACCGCGACGATGCCCTGGCCGCGATGCTGGAGCGCCTGCGCACGGGCAGCCGGCTGGAGTCGATCGCGGATTTGCCCCAACTGAATGCGCAACTGCGCGACTATCAGAAACGCGGTGTGGCCTGGCTCGGTTTCCTGGAGCAGCTTGGCCTGGGCGGCTGTCTGGCCGACGACATGGGGCTCGGCAAGACCATCCAGGCCATCGCCCGCCTGGTGCAGGAGCGCGCGGACGGGACCCCGGTCGCCCCCACGCTGCTGGTGGCCCCCACGTCGGTCATCGGCAACTGGCAGAAAGAGGTCCAGCGGTTCGCCCCCCAGTTGCCGGTGCTGATCCATCATGGCCCGACGCGGGTGCAGGACGCCGACACCTTCGCCGAGCACACCGCGCGTCAGGCGCTGGTCATCACCTCCTATGCGCTGATGCGCCGCGACCAGCACCTGTTCGGCGCCCGCGACTGGCACCGGGTCATCCTCGATGAGGCGCAGAACATCAAGAACCCGGCCGCGGCACAGACCAAGGCGATCCTGAAGCTACGGGCCCGCCACCGGCTCGCCCTGACCGGCACCCCGGTCGAGAACCGCCTGACCGACCTGTGGTCCATCTTCAACTTTTTGAATCCCGGCTATCTGGACACCCAGGCGCGGTTCCGCAAACGCTTTGAAATCCCGGTACAGCGCGACCACGACCCGGTGCAGTCCACCACCCTCAAACGGCTGGTGGAGCCCTTCATCCTGCGCCGGCTGAAAAGCGACAAGGCGATCATCCGCGACCTGCCGGACAAGCTGGAGTCCATCCAGTACTGCAATCTCAGCAAGGAGCAGGCAGCCCTCTACGAGACCGTGGTGCGCGACGTGGAGCGCGAACTGGAGGCCAAGGACGGTATCGCCCGGCAGGGCCTGATGCTCTCCACCCTGATGAAACTCAAGCAAATCTGCAACCACCCGGCGCAGTTTCTCCACGACGGCAGCGCCTTCACCCCGGAGCGCTCACACAAGCTGCAACGCCTGCGGGAGATGCTCGAAGAGGCCATGGCGGCGGGCGACAGCGTGCTGATCTTCTCGCAGTTCACCGAGATCGGCGCCGAGCTGGAGCGCCTGCTCAAACAGGAGCTGCACTGCCGGACCTACTATCTGCACGGCGGTACGTCACGCGGCCGACGCGAGGCCATGATCACGGCCTTTCAGGATCCCGAGTCCGAGCCCGCGATCTTCGTCCTGTCGCTGAAGGCCGGCGGCGTGGGCATCACCCTGACCAGAGCCAACCACGTGTTTCACTTCGACCGCTGGTGGAACCCGGCGGTCGAGGATCAGGCGAGCGACCGGGCCTACCGCATCGGTCAGGACAAGACTGTCTTCGTCCACAAGTTCGTCACCCTGGGCACCCTGGAGGAGCGGATCAGCGACATGATCGAAGAGAAGAAAGCACTGGCCGGCGCCATCGTCGGCAACGACGAATCCTGGCTCACCCAACTCGACAACGAGCGTTTCAAGGCACTGATCCGCCTGAATCGTGACGCGGTGGTGGACTGACCATGGCAACCCTCGGCAAGACCTGGTGGGGCCAGCGCTTCATCGCCGCGCTGGAGGGCTTCACCGACAGCGGGCGCCTGCAGCGGGGCCGCGCCTACAGCGGCGACAACCGCATCCTCGCCTTTGCCATCGTCGACGGACGGGTGAGCGCCACGGTGCGGGGTAACGTCAACCCCTACTTCGGGGTCTACAAAGAACCCCACTACCAGACCCGCATCCAGATGGCCCAAATCCCCGCCAAAGACTGGGACAAGGCCATCACCCGCCTGGGCAGCAGCGCGGCCCTGATCGCCCGGCTCCTCATGAACGAGATGCCCGACACCATCGACGCCGCCTTCGCCGACGTGAAGCTGCACCTGCTGCCGCGCAGCCGCAAGGACTTCGCCCTGACCGATTGCTCCTGCCCCGACGGGGCCAATCCGTGCAAGCACATCGCGGGTGTCTACTATCGCCTGGCGGGTCAACTGGACCGGGACCCCTTCCTGCTGTTCGAACTGCGTGGCTTGTCGCGCGCGCGGCTCAATCAAGCCCTGAGCGCCACCCCCCTGGGCAAAGCCCTGGCGGCCCTGACCAGCGATGAGGCGCCGCCGATCACCGCCGCGGAGTCCTTCTTCACCCGCCCCCGCACCGGCCCCGCGCCGCCGGACACTCACACCTTCTGGACCGGCGAGCACCGCCTGCCCGGCGATATCGAGCCGGCCGTGCCGGCCGCCGTGCCCGCCATCCTGGTGCGCAAAGCCGGCGATTTTCCCGCCTTCTGGAACCGCGACGACTCATTCGTAGCGGTGATGGAGGATCTGTATCAGCGGGTGCGGGAGAAGAATCGGGACTTGTTGTAGGCAGGGCGGTCGGCAGACGCCGCGCAGGGTCTTCCCTTTCAGACCGTCCGCTCAGTCACCGTCGCGTCTCATGCTTGGGGTCGAGTGTCCGACCCTTCGCCGATACACTGAAGATCAACCCGAAAGCGAATCGCGGAGGCCACCATGGCGGCAGCACAGATCGAGATTCCCGAGGACGTTCTGGATTCAGCGCGCCTGACGCCGGCTGAAGCGAAACGGGAGCTGGCATTGGTCTTATACGCACAACACCGGCTGTCGGCGGGCAAGGCCCGGACCTTGGCGGGCTTATCGCTATGGGAATTCAGACAATTGTCTGCGTCCCGCGGCATCCCGGTCCAGTTTGACGAAGCCGAACTGACCGAGGACCTCAAGGCGATCGATCATTGGGAGCAGTCGCACCCATGAGTTTGGTTGTTAGCGACACCTCGCCGCTGACCAACCTCGCGGCGATCGGGAGACTGGATCTGCTGCACAGTCTGTTCGGCAGCCTCCAGATTCCCGAGGCCGTTTGGTTGGAGTTGAATGCAGGCGGGCGATCCTGGCCAGGACGCAATGAAGTTTCCGATGCGGATTGGATCGTTCGCCATGAGCCGGTCGACTTGGCCCTGCTGACCGCGCTGAGTCGGGATCTTGACGGCGGAGAGGCGGCAAGCATCGCCCTCGCGTTGGAGCTTTCGGCGGAGTTGCTCCTGATTGATGAGTTGGACGGTCGCCATCAGGCCAGGCGACAAGGTCTTACAACCATGGGCGTCGCAGGTGTTCTGCTGCTCGCGAAACGGCGGGGGCTCATTGACGCGGTCAGACCGTTGCTCGACGATTTGCGCCTCCGCGCGCACTTCTGGCTCAGTCAATCTGTCTACTGGCAGGTGCTCGCAGACGCCGGAGAGTCCATGAACGGGGATGGTTGAGCACAGCGCGTAGGATAGGCCGAGCGAGGGTGATGCCCATCCGGCCACTGCGACGCCTGAAAATGGGCAACGCAATGGCCGGACGGGGCATTCGCCCATAAGCGCCAACTTAAGCAACCAGTTGATTTCCTGGCGTAGTCAGGAACGCGATGACGGCGGCCGGGAGCGTTTGTAAGCGGCGTCGGCGTGGGCGTTCCGTTATCACCTCAAGGCATGCCGCCCAGCGCTCGGGGCGCTGGCGGTGGACTTCGAGAATCCAGGCATCGACCTGGCGGCGGGCGAGCGCCACCAAGCGCCAGGGGGTGACCCGGCGGGGCTGGTCCAGACGGTCCCAATCCGCTGGGCTCTGGTGCTGAATGTGTCGTTCGATCACCAACGCATAGAGCAATTTGCCGAGAATCCAGACGGTGCCCAGCGCACTGTTTTGCTGGGTGCGCAGGTGGTCCAGGTCAAGCAGGCTTTTCAGCCGCTTGAACATCAACTCCACTTGCCAGCGGCAACGCTAGAGCGCCAGCACGGCGCTCCCCTCCACCGCGGCCGGCGGCACGGTGGTGAATACCATCATCCACCCAGTCAGAAAGAGGGCCGCGGCGCTCGGCGTCCAGCCCTTGCGCTTGGCGACCTTGCGGCAGCGCTCACGCGCCGCGGCGGCCGCGGCCGGCGGCAAGCGCACGGCGTGTAGCCAGCCCGGACCACTGGTCTGCTGGCCGGGCAGCCATACGGGTACCGTGACCGTATCACTCGTCGCCGCGCGCAGGTGTGCGGCGACGTCCAGCCGTGCCGCGGCGGGATCGCGTTGCTCCTCGCCCATCTCACGCAGGGATAACGGCATGGCCGTCGGCATCAGACGCACGACCACCCACACCTGACGGGCGCTCAGTTCGAGGATCACCTGCGGCTGATTGTAGCCCCGATCGGCCAGCACGATGTCGCCGGCCTGCCAGGGGTAACGCGCCAGGCTTTCCGCACCCTCGACCCCAGTCACTTGCACTACATGCAGGGTCGGATTGGTCAAGTCCAAGACCAAGTGCACCCGGTAATCCGTGCCCTTCGCATCCGGTCCTGGCAGCGACGACCCGTCCACCACCAACAGTCGAAAGGAAGTCAAGGCCGTCACCGCTGCCGGCAACATGCTGTGCAACAACGCCTTCAGCCACGGAACGCCATCAGGCGCTGGCGGATCGCGGTATCCGTGAGCCGTTCCTGCCACAACGTGAAACTTCCGGCCGTGGTACGCAGCGCTTGGTCCAACCCGCAGTACAACATCACCAACTGCAGCAGGTCCGCGGGTGTCCTGACTTTGCGACTGCGCGTAAACGCCTTGAACTCCCGTGCTTGCTCGGCATCGTCGGCCGGCAGCTCCTTCAGAAATTCCTCAAATGCGACGGCGGCGGGCTTGGGTGCTGGCATCATGGCGGTCGAATCCCCGCACTATCGCCGATCTGCACTTATTACTCAAGGGTTTGGAGGCTTAAGTTGGCGCCTATGGGCGAATGCCCCGTCCCGCCACGGTTGATGGGGCATGCCCCGCCCCGCCACGAGCCCGATGGAGCGCGCCGAGATCGATTCGACAATGCCGCGTTTCATCGCCTCGTCGGCGATCTCCCATTGCGTCCAATGCGTGATCGCCCGTCCGCTGTCGTTCGGCGCTTCGCAGGCCAATGCGATGATCGTGCAGATCTGCTCCGTACTGAACGTGGCCGGGGTGCCGGAGCGCGGCGCATCGGACAACCGCTCCGCGACGCTTGCGTCGGGGTTTTCCAACCACCGCCGTCGCCACCCTTGGACGGTCGAGCGACTGATGCCGAGCTGGTCCGCCGTCGGCCGCACACCGATACCCTGACCCGCCAGTAAGATAATCCGCGCCCGCAGGGCCAATTGCTGTGGGCAGGTCCCTTGTCGCTCAAGCGACTCCAGTTGCTGACGCTCGCGATCGGTGACGGGGACAGGGGTAGGACAAAGTAGGGGCATCGCAAAAACCCGAACAGGTGAGGAAGATTTCTATTTTATAACGTATTCTTCACAAACGGTATGGGGACTTTCATCCTGCGGTACTAGTGCATTCCGCCCCGCCGACAAGCGGGGACCAAGGAGCAGTCGCGGCGCACCACCTTGACCCCGTCATGATATAGTCAGATGACCAAGTCGTTTGGAGGTACTCATGCAAACACTCAGCGTGGCGGCGGCGAAGGCGCGTTTGTCTGCCGTGTTGGCCCAGGTTGAAGCGGGCGAAGAGGTCATCATTACACGACGCGGTGTTGCAATCGCTCGCATTGTGGCCGAACCCGCTGCCCGGCTTCCGCAATTCGATCTCGCCGAGCTGTTCGCATTCGTCGACGGGCAACCCATGCATATCGGCGCCGATGCCGGTCAACTTGTCGGCGACATGCGGGCCGACGCGCGTTTCTGATGCGTCGCTATCTCGATACCTCATTATTGGTGGCCGCCCTGATTCGGGAGGCCGGCACCCCGGCCGCCAAGACCTATTTGTCCGCCTGCGGCGATGAGCCCTTGCTCATTTCGCGCTGGGTCATCACGGAATTCTCTTCCGCGCTGGCGATCAAGGTGCGTACCGACACTATTACGACCGACGAACAGGGCGCCGCACTGACCATGTTTCGCCGTTTCGGCGCACTGCGCTTGCAGGTGGTGAATGTCGAATCAGAGGATTTTGCGGTCGCCGCCGGAATGTCTGACCACAGCGCGATTGCGCTGCGGGCCGGCGATGCATTGCATCTCGCCGTATGCATACGCTTGGGGACTCGCCTCGCCACCTTCGACACCGGACTGGCCGCGGCGGCAAACCATCATGGCGTATCAACGGACTTGCTGACGGTCCCGTAATGGCGCTGATTCCAGCCATCAGCCGCACATAGAAGCGGCGGATCCGCTAGCGCGTTCCGCCCGACGCGGGCTCGGTCCAGCCCGCAGACGCCGATGTTGCAGCCTGTCACGCTCGAACGCTCACGCAGGATGCCGGACGGGGCATTCGCCCCGTCCGAAATGTTTTCCCCGAACCTGCCGGTTCCAATCAACGCTCGACCGCGGATCAAACGTTCGGGACGGGGCGAATGCCCCGTCCCGCCGCGGTTGATGGGACATGCCCGTCCGGCTTGAGTTTGCAATCGCCCTCATTGTGGCCGAACCCGCTGCCCGGCTTCCGCAATTCGACTCGCCTCGTCACCTTCGACACCGGACTGGCCGCGGCGACAAACCATCATGGCGGATCAACGGATTTGCTGACGGTCCCGTAATGGCGCTGATTCCACCCATCACCCACCCATACCCACCCATACCCACCCATCGAATTGGCGGAACTGCTGCGCTTTCCGCCCGACGCGGGCTCGGTCCTACCCGCAGACGCCGATGTTGCAGCGTGCCACGCTCGAACGCTCATGCAAGATGCCGGACGGGGCATTCGCCCCGTCCGAAATGTTTTCTCCGGATCTGCGGACTCATACCAACGGACAGCGACGGAATAAACGTTCGGGACGGGGCGAATGCCCCGTCCCGCCGCGGGCAATGATATTACGAGGCATCCGCTTAACTTAGTGCCATTCGTCGCAGTCCCTCCTTCAATCGGGGGGCTCTTCAACCCTCCCCGATCCTGCATCATTAATCAGAACAGAAGCTTAGCGCATCGCTCCCAAGATATCAAATCGCCTCGCCAGAGTTAGGGTAAAAATCCCACTGCAACCCAACGATCCTGTGCTCTGGAAACCATCGTTACGTGTCCGCCCCGCTCGGCTACGCCCCCAAGGACCGCCCCTGTGGTTTGCCCACCGCCGCCGGGCCGGCCCGCGGCCCGCAGCTCACCGCCCATCCGCCATCGGCTGAGATCACGCATGATCGACTGACAATAGATGGTAGCGGGTTTCGAGGCGTGCCCTGAGCGCAGCATTCAGTTCGCGATACGCCACTTGCAGTCTCTCGATCAACGCGGGGTTTTCGAGCACGATGAGCGGCCCGCTGGGGTCAGGAGGGCTATCCGCATACCGGAGGTAGAGTCCCATTAAGATGCTATGATACTCGAACAACCGGGAGCCGATGTCCGTGGGAATATGTAATCCGGCATGCCGCGAATAGAAAATCTCGCTGACCTTGGTGAGCAGAAACGCCTTCAGGTTCTCGAAATTGAAATAATAAATTTTGTTACCGTCTTGGGACTTGCGCCAGCGGACAATGGCGCACCCGCTCTCCCGGTCCGTCATATAGGCCAATAATTCCCAGAGTGACTCTAACGCATCGATCTCCCGACGCAACCGTTCCACGCGGATCTCGGTGTTGTGCCGGAAATCGCCATGCTTACGTGCATAGCGATAGGCCAGGTAGGCGGCAATGCTCACCGAGATCACGGTCGCTGCCAGCGCCAGCACACCCCCAAGGAGCGCGGCCGTGACTTGGGGTTGCGAGAGATCGATACAATGGGCGGAGGTCGCACAGAGCAGACTCATGTCAGCATCTCCCATGGATGCGATTCAGGAAAGCGAACCAGGGTGCGTACAAATCATTCAGCCATTGCAAAAGCCTCCCGGCAACCCTGCGGTGATCGGCTGGATTGGCCGGGATCAGGCGCCCGACCCGCCGGCCGAGCTTGAGCCCCTCGTCGTTGTCGCTACGGAAGTAGATACCGCCATAGAGCCGCGACAGTGCGGCCTCTGCCGCGGCGGCATCGAGCGCCGCGGCCTAGTCCGGGAAGTAAGCGGCGAGTACCTCGGCGGCGGCCCCGGACATGACGGCATGGTTGGAGACATAGCTCGGAAAGGACGGGGTCAGCAGATGGGGCAGCCAGTCGGGGTCCAGGCGCTCACGGATGGCGGTCACCGGACGCTGGGTCCAATAGGCGAACTTGGCCCGCCAACAGGCAACCGCGGCGTCGGCCATCGCGATGTTCAGGACAGCCAGCACCCGGGCACTTTGGGCCTGGTCCAGCCCCTGTCCTTCCAGCAAGGCACGCGCCTTGAGATTCCACCCGCCGGCCGGCGTCACCGAGCCTTGGCCCAGGTTCCAGTCGTCCGCGATCCGCGCCTGTTCGGGCGTGAGGGCGCGGGAGACCGCGAGCACCTCCGCGGTTTCGGCCCAATAGGCGGGGGTGTCGTAAACCACCGGCGACGGTGGCTGGACCTCACCGCCGTCCCGCAGGACCCAGGTCGTCCACTGGGCCGCCAGGGGCTCCAGCGGATCGTAGCCGTGGAGCGGCGGCGTGGCGCGCCAGACCCCCGGGCCGGGGGTGGGCCGCTGTCGCGGGTCCCACGCCAGGTCGCTGCCGTCCCGCATGGCCTTGGCAATCGCACGCTCTGCCGCCGCGGCGCCAGCCGCTCGGGCGCGGCTTGCCTGCGCTTGGTCGACCCCGGGGGCCGCGGCGGTCTTGGCGGAATCGACCCAGGCCAGGGCCTGAAACCGACCGGGCGTCTCCAGCGGGAAAAGATGGTCAAGCACCGGACCGGCGGCAGCGCCCCCGGCCACGGCAAGCAGATCCGGGTCTTGGGTTGTCGCGGCAGTCGACGCGACCGCGTCCTGTATCGCCGCGTGCAGCACGGCCAGGGCGCGGGCAATGCGCAGGGGATTGCGGGGATTGCGACGGTACTTGACGCACAGGTCCAAGGCGCGGCTGTTCCATCGAGACACCGACGCATTGGCAGCCGCAGTGGTGGTGACACCCAACGCAAGCACGGTCGACCCATCGGCCGGGGGTTCGGCAACAGCGGCGACGGACGCTGCCGGGTCCGTGCCTCCGCTTGCTTGAGAAGTCAACAAAACGCCGGCAAGGATCAACCCGCTGAAGGTCGAGGCGCGCATTCCGCTTGCTCGTCCAGAGTGACTCACCATCAGTGTCTCCCCCGTGGTTCCACGCGGGCCTAAGCCGGCGAGTCTGTCTATACCCAGATTGATTTAAAGGATATCCGACAGCGCCTCCTAAGAAAAGCCCGCGAGAGGACGGGGTAGTGCTGCAATCTACTGGTCTGCCAAGGAGGCCGGAAGCGGTAATATTCCGCATTACCAAGCGTCTTTTTTCGATCTTACGGGGCCGTCCCTACCGATTACAGGACTACCCAGTACCGTCCGCGGCGTATCGGCCAGACACTCTGCCCCGTCCCTGCGATATACTTTCTTTCGGATGTCTATCTAACCGGAATCACTGACCATGCAAGTCGCGAAATGGGGAAACAGTCTTGCCGTGCGTCTGCCGGCGGCGGTCGTCGACGCCTTGGCGCTCAAGGACGGAGACGACATTGAGATCGTCGTCGCCGATGAGCGCCGCTTTGAAATCGAGCGCAAGCCCACCCGCGCCGAACTGCTGGAGCGACTGCGTGCGTTGCGCGGGCGCCTGCCGGCCGACTTCCGGTTCGACCGGTTGGAGGCCAACGAGGGCCGCGGATGAACTCCCAGACCGATTTCTTCGACACCAACGTTATTCTGTACCTGTTGAGCAAGGACGAGGCCAAGGCCGACCGCGCCCTGGCCCTGGTCGGGTCCGGCGGCACCGTCAGCGTGCAGGTATTGAACGAGGCGGCGAGCGTGGCGCGCCGCAAGCTGGGTTGCGATTGGCGGCAGGTCGGGGAGCTTCTGGGCACGGTCCGCGGCCTGTGCGCCGTGCGGCCCTTGACGATCCACGTCCACGACCAGGCGTTGCGACTCGCCGCCCGCTATGGGCTGCCGATCTATGACGCCTTGATCGCCGCGAGCGCCTTGGACGCCGACTGCACTACCCTATGGTCAGAAGACTTCCAGGATGGGCAGGTCCTTGACGAGCGGCTGCTGATCCGCAATCCCTTCACTTGAAGTCCCGCTCGAACCGCTTTACTGGGCTGGACGGGGCGAATGCCCCGTCCGAAACGTTTTCCTCGAACCTGCCGGTTCCAATCAACGCTCGGCCACGGAGCAAACGTTCGGGACGGGGCGAATGCCCCGTCCCGCCGCGGAGAACCCGGTCTTGCCTGGGGCATTGCGCGACTCCTGGTGGATGCGGCGCGCGCGACCGCCGTACCGGGTCCCTGACACCGAGCGGCGCGCCTTATCCACCCTACAGCTACAGCAGCGCCGGTTTTTTAGGGTGGATAAACGCAGCGCATCCACCATCAGCCTCACGGGCAGGACTTCGTATCACCGGGTCTCAGGCCCCCGGTGTCGGCGTTTACGCACACCGACAACGATCAGAACGACGCCGAGAAGCCCGATGACGGTCAGCGCATCAACCAGCACGTTGCGCCACCAATAGGTCCGCTCCACCCCCACCAGCCGCGGGGCGCGCGGGGCCTCGGCCGCGACCGTCACGCTGACCGCGCTGCCGGGCGCGAGCCCGCTGACCGCGGGCGCGTCCACCTGGTCCACGCCCTCAACGCCATCGGGATGGCCTGGCGGCGCATACCGCAGCCGGACCCAGGCCACCGGCACGGCATACGGCTGTGCCCAGCGGCTCAAGAGTCCACGCCCCTGCCGGTCGATGGTGATGGCCATCACCTGCGCCGGGACCGCGACGCGCGTCCCGTCGCTGCCGAACCGGGGGCGGGGCACCATCGGCAGCAGCGGCGCATCGACCGGCCAGGTCCACTCCAGCCACCCGAACGGGCGTAGGCGCCGCAACATGACCTCCTGGCCGGGCACCGCCGCATCGAACGCGGCCTCGTCGAGCCGCACCTGCGTCTGCCGCAGGATGCCGCGGCCGGGGGCCTGCCAACACCGCTGGTCGGCGGCCGACAGGGGCTCGCCGACCGCGGCCAGGATCGCCGGATCGATCGGCGTCGCCGCCCCCAACCCCGGCGCGTCCGGCGCGCGGTAGCAGACGATGGCCCCGAAGCGGTGGCGCACCACCGTATCACTGGTGCGCGCGCCGCTGGCGCGCGCGGTCTCGACCTGGACCGATGCCTGGGTGGCTGCCACCACGCCCGGGAGCCGCTCGCCCCAGATCTCGGCGGCGGCGTGCGGGCCCTCGGCGACTATGACCAACAGGGCCAGGATCAGCGCGGGCAGCGCCAGCCACCACAGGAGGCGGGCGGCCAGCAGCACCAACGCCAGCACGGCAATGGCGGCGGCGGTGAACACGAGGAAGGTCGCGGTCATGGCAATCCTGTCGGCACGGTGGATGGGGGTCGTTGCACGCTGCCCGATCCTACGGGATTCCCGGCCCGTTTACTGGCCGTTGAGCGTCAAGCGCACATCCTCACGCGGGCTGGCGCAACCAGCGACAACGGCGCCGATCAGGATCGCGCACATCGGGAAGCGTCGGAGGGAGTCAGTCATGTGGATGCTATCTCCTGTGATTGCAGCGCGCATTTGATCAGTGGCGCGACCCCAAGATGGGGTCAGCTCACGACACCGGAAAACAGCACGCTCAGCCGCCGCCTACACTCTACGACATCCGGCATCGGCTTTACTCTGACTCTATTGAATAACTTGGCACTACATTGCGATTTTCGGCAGGTGTGTACATACGGATCCAATGGTTAGATGCCATCTGGGTTTGGTTATCAATGGGATCACATTAAAGATGGATTAGCAAGAGCGATCAGTCCGGTAAGGACTTGCGCATAATCCACCAGGCGTACGTATACGAGACCCGTGCCCGCGCGCCCGGGTAGGCCATCAGCCGCACCACAGTCGCATCACCATGCCCGAGCTGAGCGCAAGTTCGATGTCCCAGGCGGAGCAGGTGGTCATCGGACCCACAAGTGTGCCTAGCCCGATGAACGCGGGTTCACCCACGAGCATGGACGCGTCGCCCGGCGCGCTTCCGCCAAGCGTCCGCGCCAAGTGTAGAAACCCGCCGCGCCGGCCACCTCCTACCGGTATCACGCCGCCACTCCCCGGCGTGCTGGATCCGGCGTGCGCGATCACGCCCTGCCATTGCTTGCGGCCGCGCCGCACGCG
Source organism: Chromatiaceae bacterium (assembly GCA_013426805.1). GTDB lineage: Bacteria > Pseudomonadota > Gammaproteobacteria > Chromatiales > Chromatiaceae > Thiodictyon. Next base: position 10,956 of record JACDZG010000079.1, on the reverse strand, counting down.
CTTTTCGGTGGCTCCCATCGTGGTCATGGATAACGGGTGCGAAGGGCATCAATGGTGCGCGCTTGTCAACTCCTGGGGGTAAGGGCGAATATCGGGGCTCCCTCCCCCAATGCGACGCCCCAACCAACCGGCTAAGCCCATCTGTCGTCACCTGCTCGGTACGCTATTGAACTCCAGTGCCCAGAAGAATGGATCAAGTACTCGCCGTGGCTGAAACTGGCCGATCAGGCCACCGCCGGCCGCGGTGTTCGAGCCCGTGGATGAGACGACAGTGTAGACCAGCTTCATATGCGACAGCTTCGCCAGGCGGGATAGCGTGCGTGCACCCTCGTAGGAGTACAGCAACCACTCTTCAATGGCGCGACTGACCCGCTTCATTCGCTCCATATAGGCGTCCATCGCCAAGTCGTCCATCGGTGTCGCGTCTCCTGTGATACCCAGGGCCAGGGCGAAGGGGTCGTCCCTCAGGTAGGCCGCAATCGCTGGCGGCAAGTCATCAATCAGGTCAGCTTTGCTCAACACCACGATGATGTTGCGCGTATGCCGCTTCAAGTCCACCCCGCGGTTCATCAGGGTGTCGATATAGCTGTTCGGCAGGTCTCGCAACGATCGCTCCGGCGCCGCGGCCAGATCAGGGAGGCTGAACATCATCAACACGGTGCGCGCCTGCTCCAAGAACGAGGCTTGGCCGTCAGAAATATGAAACTGCCTGAAGTTCTCTCCCGCCCAGTCCCGAAGTACCAGGGTCCGGCCGCCCCAGCGCTGCATCTTTGCCATGAGCATGATATAGGCTTCGCTCTCGCCGAGCTGGGTTGGTTTAGGCATCTTTCCCGACTTCGTCGCGATGCGCACGTCCTCGACGAAACGCATCGTTGCATCCGTTGCCGCAGACGCGACGAAGTCAGGCCAGAGTCGCTCTGCCGCCGTTTCCAAGACCATGGTCAGCGCCTGCAGGAACACAGTCTTGCCGACCTGAGTCCAACCGATCACTGGAACGAACAGCGGCGGGGCGTCCGCAAAGTGATGTCGATAGCGCAGCGGAATGTCCGACTGGCAGTCAGGACAAAGGACCTTTGCAGTTTCGACCTTGGCAATGCGAATTTGCTTCAGACAGTACGGGCAAGTCAGCACGGCCTTTTTGCCGAACAGGGTGTCGAGCATGATCAGATCTCCTTGTGTCGATAGCGAAAGATGCTGCAATGGAGGTACCAATCGAATACGGTGGATACCCTCTTCAGGCCCGTCTCGATGGCGCGTGAAAACGTCTCATCGCAGGGTGCAGTAGGGCGCACACAGCGTTTGAGCTTACATAGCCAACGCGCCGAAAGTCGATCAACGCGCCTCGCCAGTTTGCCGAGCGAAGCCCCCTGTCCGAGTTCAAAAATGCGCTTGACAAGGCAATAAAAATCGCGGTCCGACAGTTGATCCGGATCAATCCTTTCAAGCAACCGGTCTAGGTGTACTCCAGTCACGAAGTGCGCCGGGGCTACCGGCTGTTCCAGCAGTCTTAGAGCCACGTCGAACATATCGCTGTTCATCTGCGCGAGTGCCTCATCGCGCGGACGCTGGTCGACCCAGCGCCACCAGGTCGCTGCCCTCAGGGTCGCCGCCTGGTAAACGAGTACCCAACACTGGGTGGCTCGCCCGAACGCATCCAGTTGCCGCCATTCCCGCGCGGTCAATCCCGGGCGATGGTGAGAGACCCAATCGCAGGCCACCGCGGCCAGGGCGCGTTCCGCTCCAGCGGATTGTCCGGCCAATTTGACCGACTCCAGCGGCGACAGGGCGTCGGCCACGACCACGAGCAGCCGTGCCCGCAAGCGTTCATCGAGCCACGCTGCCAGGCATTGATCCAGTCGCTCCAATGCCGCCGGTTTGGCTTCGATTGCAATGAAGGACTTGATGACATCTGCTTGCGGGAAATCGGCCGGCCATTCGCTCTGCCCATTGAGCGCCGACTCGATCTGCCGGATGATCGGGGCGTAGACCAACACGGAGGCGGTGTCATGACCGGCCAGCATCCGATCCAGCCACTGGAAGTACAGAGAGCGTTGCGCAAAATTCCCCCGCGTCCCCCCACCGAGGATCTTGCCCTGAGTAACGTCAAAGAGCGCAACACTTTTCGGGCCGCTGGTGTGGCTGGTGGTCCCCACGGCCCAATAGTCCCCAGGCCGAACGGTGCAGCGATCGATGTGGCTGTCGAACGAACACTGCATCAGTGCGTTCGCCTCCCCGACGGTGGCCATAATCAACCTGAGGGTGTCCATGATGTCAGTGGAGTCACCGACCAGGATCAGCGAACCTTTGGTGGCGACGGTTTCTTCGGCCCGCAGAGCCTCGCCAACCAGCCACTGGGTCTCCACGTTGCCAAAACGCGGCGTAGGCGTGCCAGTGGCATGCAGTTGAACTTCCACCTGTCCGGCACCCTTCTTGATAAGCTCGACAAGGGTCTCCGCATCCTCGACAAAACGGAAGCCATCGATCACCGGAAAGGGATCGCCGCCGATCTGCATCAGGGCTGAGCGATCAAGGATCAGGCAATGCGCGAGAAAGGCCCCGGCGCGCGCGGTGCGGTCGATGATCTCCGTATGGGAGGGGATCACGGTCGTAGAGGTAATGACCCAGTAGCGCTCGCCGAGCGGAAAAGATTGATACCTCACCGTTCCCTGGCTGCGGCTTGAAAAGCACTGAACCCGTTTTTCGATGGCCTTGACTTGATCCACGCCAAGCGCCGCCGGATGTATGACGGTTTGATACCCGCCCCTGCGCATGGGGGAGTAGTCCGCCTCGACCCGCGTAAATATAAGCTGTTCCGCAGTGATGCTGCTCATGCCGAGCGCCTCAACAGTCTGAAACCATGAGACCGAAGCCGCTGTTCGTAGTCGTTCGGAATCTGCGGTTGACCACTGTCCGGGGTATAGAGGTTGGCGAAAAACGTCTTATTCGGCTGGCCGAAGGCGGCCCATGGTCGCTTGTCGGCTTCGGTCGCAACCCACTCCATCACACCGTCACGCATCAACATCTGATCGGCGAGCGACAGTGTCTCCCTTGGGCGATCACGGACGGCTTTGTCGATCCTGATCAACAGTTTTCTGGTACGGTCGCTCAGCTTCTCTGTCGTGATCTCGGCGATCTCGCGGGCCGGATCCGACTTGAGTATCTGGTAGGCCTTGAACCACTCGGGACCGGTCGGCAGTGTATATTCGGCCCCGTCCTGCTCGCCGCACCAGTCGGCGAAAGCCCGTGCCTCATCGGGGCGGATGCCTGTAATGAACGACTCCCAATAGTTCTTCTGCGCTATCTGTTGCGGCGATACGCGGGGATTCAATTGGAGTATCCCGTTGTACCAGTCTTGGTCGAATTGTGACGACGGGCGGTCACAAAGGAAGTACTCGAACTGAATCTTGGTCACCGGAAGCCAATGAATGTAGGCATCAATGGCATCCACTCGAAGCATCGGAAAACCGGCAGCGTCATATAGGATCTCAGACATCGAAATGTTCTCCGTTTACTCAGGCCTGGCCGCGGTCAGCAGGTCCACGATGGCCGACGCGGAATCACCGGAGCGATAGTGAAAAGTCAGAGGCCAATCGGCCGCGTCGTCCTCTTCGGTCGTTACCAGAAACAGTGAGTGTCGCCAGACTCCGGAGCGGAAATCCGCGAGGTCAGAGATCGGCCCAGTGGTCAGGACTACGGCGCGTGTCCCTTGGCTCTGCTCCAAGATGGGTCCGATCAGGCGGTGGCGTGGACGTTGCGCCGGACGGGCCGGGGGGGTCTGGCCCGGGTGGGAGACCGCTTTAGACTGCCCCAGATAGTGGACCCTTGCCGGAAAACCGCGTAGCTTCAGCTCATTCCATAGAGCCAAGGCAAGGCCTTCGTCGTAAAGGGGTTGCGCAGCGCCGCCGGAATCCAGGAGCAGCAACAGTTGGTCGTCCTGCGCCCGCTTGACCGTGTCCGCGGGTCTGCTCAGCCAGAGTGACCAGAGAAATGGGTCCAACACGCGTGCTGGTTCGGCCTCGGACTGCAGCCGGTTATACTCCTGATCGGGGGCCTGTCCCAGCGCCGATACGGCGCTGAATTTGAGCTTCATCCCCAGGTGCCGACCCATATTTACGAACGCGTTTCCGCCCTTGACATTCCGATCGGTGAACTCTTCCAACACCTGTGATATCCGCTCCATCTCCTGGAGGTATGCGGACATCGCGAAACCCCGGCCTTTATCGGCGTCCGCACCGCCGACGGAACGTCGATAGGGGTCCGACAGAAGGTATTCCGAAACCGCGGCCGGGAAATTTTCCACCATGTCCGCTTTGGTATAGACGACGACCACAGACAGTTTTGTCAGATCCACCTTCTTCTGATCGAGCGCCGTAAAATAGGCGTGGAACAGACCCGGTAACGAATAGCCGTCCGCATTGGCATTCAACTCGCTGAGACTCACCAGCATCCAGATGGTCTGGATCTCTGAAAGTCCTGGAACGTAATCCGGGATCTCTTCCAGTGAATGGAATATCTCGCCCGGGACATCGTACATGACGATCGTACGATCGGTCTGCTCGGGCAGATGATGGATGCTGATCACCAAGGGCTGAGTGGCACCGCGAGGGGTTGCGGGAGGCTGATCGCCCAACTGCGTCTCGCGACGCATCTGGCGTATCGCATCGTTCGTGTAGCCGTCGCGACACAGATGATAGGCCCCCGGCAGCACCTGACCGAGATTCTCCAATTTCAGAATCAGGGCGGATAGATAAGTCGTCTTGCCGTGTTTGGGGAAGCCGCCGGTCATGAGCCAGATCGGCGGGGCGTTGCGGCATTGTTCGTAGAAACCGCGCGGCAATGGGCGGTCACAGGCTGGACATTGCTGCAAGGGTGTAGTCAGGATGTGGGTACACAATGGACACTTAATGGCGTTCATTATTTGTCGCTTCCTCAGACAGTAGACGGTGTATGCTCTGGCAGAGACTTGACGCCTCGCTCACTGCCTTGGCGTTGCGGTCCGGCAGATATGGTGACTGCCAGTGCGGCGACCCCCAGGTGTCGGCGCCAGAGCGGCGCGGGCGGTGATAGACAAAGCTCCGGGAACGCGGAAGGAAGTCGTCCATATCGTTCAGATCGTATGGTGGGTCCGCCGTCAGCAGGACGCACCAGCGCACCCGTTCTAATGGCAGTTGCTCCAGCAGGGGAGCGATGAGCCGGTGGCGGGCCGGCAGGAATTCCGGTCGTAACAGGTCGAACGTTGGTTTTTCGCCCGTAACCACCACCGGCCGACTCTCGCCAATGCGATACATCAACAGATGCAGCGCGTCCTTCGCCTTTGCCTCGAACTGCTTGAACAACTCTACCGCAAGGTCGGGTAAGAACTGGGATTGGCGGGAGATGTCATTGCCTGGGTCGACGAGAATTACGCCGCACCAGCCATCTTTCGGCAAGTCGGTGGTTGCCCTCGCTCCCCGCAATCCCAAGCGTAGCAACAGCCAGTCGCGGACCTGCCGCACGCCAGACGAGATCACTTCTTTCTCACCGAACTCCGGCATTGGGCGCTGCCAGGTCTCACCATAGGCGTCACCCGGCTGTTCGGCGCTGAGACGGTCGCGTAGCCAGGAGTTCCAGTCCGCCGGCAACTGCTTGAGCGTCGTCAGCAGTTCATTCTTCCCGTTTGGTTGTGTCTGCCGAAACCGCTCGCTCCAGGTCTCGCGCTGCTCACCCACCGTGCGACTGTCGATGGACCAATGACGGACGAGTCGCAACAGGGCCTCGATGCCCACCCGACTCTCCCGTCTAGCGAGCAATGGTCCCAATCGCAGCAGCGGGGCCAGGGCGTCGATGTCGGGTTGTGGCGGTCGATCGTGCGAAGCCTCGTCGCCGAGTTGCAGGTTCCATTCGGCGTAGGTTCGCAGCAGCAAAATCGCGCAGGACTCTGCCAGGGTGTCTACCGGCGCCTCGGCGTGCGCCCAGCGATCCAGAAGGTCGACCGCCCGCGCCATATTGCGCCCTGCCAACCAGAGTAGTGCGCAAGAGATTAGACGCGCATGATCGGTCGGTGCAGCGATCGAGTCGAGGCGGTCGAGATTGGTCGCCATACGATCAATTTCGGCATACAGGCTTGGTTCATCAAGGGGTTGAATGTCGCGAAAGGTCTGCTCCAGTAAATGTTCCCAATCCTGCGACGACCGGCGAACGAGGCGATAACCCAGGGTGCGCCCCACGAGGATATCCGCGGGACCGATGGCGGCATCCGTGGTCAATTGAAACACATGATGGAACAACGGATGCTCCGGAAACTGTACCCCCGAGAAGGGGATCAGGATGATTCGATCCTTCCAGGGAAGTTCCAGGACATCCTCCAGGTCGATGACCTCGTCCCAGGCGAGCAGCAGGACGAAGGGGGTCTCTTGCGGCGACAACTGGTCAAGGAGCGGCAGCAGCAGACAGGAATGGGGGTGGTCGGATTGGAAGGATGCCTGGGTGATCGCCTGCTCGGTCCGCACGGGTCGATTTCCGCCCAAGACTCCGGCCATGAGACCCACCCGGGCCCGCAGACGCTCGTAGAGTTGATACGCAACGCGGGCGCTCGTAGCCTCGCGCCGTGCCAAGCGACCACCGTCCGCGATCACCAGTGCGCGCCCGGCGCTGGGCAGATCGCAAGGAAACCCGTTCAGAAGAAGTGCCCGAGCAAGTACCCGTTCGGCGGCGGCACGGACCCCCGCAATCTCGCTCTTAGTCCACTGGTAGGCGAGCGGTGCGCACAACAGTTCGCGCTGTTCGTGGTTGCCCCGATTGGCGGCGTGCAGCAGCGCCACCTCGACCCGCCCACACCAGCCTTCTTGACTGCACCATTCCAGCAGGGAGTCCATGACCTCAACGACCGTTTCCTTGCCTGCATTTAGGATGGGGGTGACCAGGTCCAGCAATCGGCCGTGACGGACTTCGATCAGCCGATCGGTCTTCCTGTCAAAAGCGAACAAGCCTTGAGCGATATGCCCCGCAACGTTTCTGCGCGCCTGATCATCAGCAGGCTCCGGCGGTATCGTCTGCAATTCCTCTGAACCCTCGCCCGAATCAGGATGAAGTTCGCGTCGCAGCCAGGTACCCAGCAGACTGGTCATCGCTTGCGGACAGTCCCTCAGGATCTCGCGGATTGCCCGTAGCAACGAAAAAAACACCATCGTGGTCTGTTCCGGATCATCAAGCCGCAGCAGACCGGCGGCCAATTCTCCGAGAATTTCATCGAGATCATCGGCACTCTTCATGTCGGTCGAGTCGAGACTGGCGAAGTGGGGGTAGACCCGCCAGACCGCGGCCCCCGCGGCCCACATCAGGTCCGCGTCCTGCGACTTGCTCCAAGCTGTCAGAATCTCAATGACGAATCCCCGCTTGCTACTGTCGTCCTTGCACAGTTGCTGCAGCGCATACCCGGGTAAGGCAGCGATCTCGGCCTCGGATTGCCGCGCCAAGTCATCCAATACACTCTTCAATTGCTGCGGACGATACTGCCCGAGTCGGCCAATGGCGGCCCCCAGCGTGGCGCGGAACTCCCATTGCCCGGGTCCGATGAAGCCCTGGACCCAGGTACTTTGGTGCTCCACTACCGACCACAGCAGGTGCCGATAATTGGGGATCTGATTCTTGATGACCTCCTGCTCCAGCAGTTTGTCTATGTACTCCAAGCGTCCGGAATCGCCCTCTTGGATCCCGAGGTCCAGGTACAGATCGTCGAGCCCGCGCAGGCGGGCGTCCTTGTAAGGAAGTCCATCTGCACGCAACCACGCCACCGTTCCGGTATAGAGCCCCTCGAGGGTGGTGCGACGTGCCCCAGGAAAGAGTCCGACCAACAGCGCGACCAATTTGCCGTTTAGTGAAAACCCCTCGAAACGGCGGTGGGCGCCGATCACATCACTCTGACCAAGACTGTCGGCGATCTCCCTGATGCGCTTAATGGTCTCCGCGGGATCGCTGCCCTCGCCAAGCTGCTGTTTACCTACGAGCACGCAGAGCTGATTAACCTGCACAGGGGTTTTCAGCGACTTGACAATCTCCCTGCGAGACTCCTGATTCAGTGCATCTCCTACCCATTTGTCGATATAGAGCCGATCGTTGCCGGTGCCGTACCATTCCAGGTGCTGCTCAAATGCCTTGGGAAGATCGGTGCCGTCGGTAGGGATGGTCTGGATGCGGTGGTCCGAATCGGTGCTCGGCTCTGCGGTCAAGATCAGGTACGCCTGTTGCTTTCGCAGATCCTTGTTGACGATCTCCAGATAGGGATCCGAGCCCGCCAGGATGATCCCCAGACGCAAGATATCCTCAATGACGTAGATGCCATGCTCGACGATGGGGCGTGGAATCACATCGACCAACAAGAGTTGCTGCCGAGTGCGCGGTCGGCAGATGAAATACTGGCGTTTCACACCACCCGGCAAGGCGCGGCCCAAGCGCACGGCACAGGAGAAGCGCCCGCTTCGTGGTAGCCCCTCAACGAGAAAGATTCGCGGGACGCTGTCTTGCTGGGTGTTGCAACGCGCGATGAGCGAATCGAACGTGGGCGGTGGAACGAAGACCCGATCGAGCCTGTTCAGTGTTGCCGGAGCCAGCTCGTCGATGGAGATCTCGTCGCTATCACGTTTGTGGTCCTCATGCGCTCCGGCGAAGCCACCAGAGAACACTTTTCGCGCAGGCTCTTGTGTAACGGTTGAGTTATTGGGCAGCACGCTGCCGCGCGGATCTTGACGCGCCCCGTCATCAGGGTCGTTGGTTGGTTCAGTCGGCGGCGACGCGGTCGGCACCGGCTCCGGCTGCGCGGGTTCCGCCTGCGCCGGTTCCACCTGCGCCGGTTCGCCAGCCGACGGCTCCGTCGCGGGGCCATTGGGATCATCGGGTCCGTTGGTATTCGTGTTCGGCATCAGCGCTTCCTTATTTCTAGCGGCGTGATCGCGTGAAAAACTGTGCCTGGACGGTGCGCAGGAACAGCACGGCAGTCGACCAGGCATCGCCGCCGCTGGCCATCAGGGTTCGCCGGGCTTCGCGTACCGCCCAATCGACGGACGCGCTATCGCCAAGGAGAGTGCGGTAGAAGGTGTTGGCAAACGCGACTGCATGGTAATCCGTGACCGATGCGGAAAAACCCAGTGTTGCCGGCACATTGATTTCGGCTAACAGGGTCGTCAGTCCGCACCGATCGGCCCCGAAACAGACATTGAGCACGACGAGACGCAACTCATCCATCTCAAGGCTATCCAGGACGCGACTGGCCGAGATCTTCCCGTTCTCATCCTCCAATAAGAGATAGGACACCGCGTCCTTGCTCGTCTCGCCGTGGCCAGCGTGGTGCCAGATGTGGAATGGCTCACCGTCGGTGGCGGCGACCCCGAAGGCCTGACGCAATTGTCGCAGTCCGATGTGCGGTCGGGATTCGAGTCGGGCCACATACAGTGGAAAGCGATCGAAGTGGGCGCGGAGGTCACTAATCTCCCTGTCGAGGTCTAGCGTCGCCTGGTTGGCGGGTGAAGCGGTCGTCGCGAGTGCCCGCAGTGGTGGCTCGACCGTCAGCGGCTTCACCGGTCGTGACTGGCGCAGGTAGCGCGCGATGCTCGTGTAGTCGGCGACGGCGAGATAGACGCTGCCGTCGTGCAAAGTCTCCCAGGGAAGCGCATGCAGGATGGGGTCTGATGGGTAGGCGAGCAGGATGCGGACCCGGGCATCCTGTCTGGCGACATCCCGCGCCTTGCGCAAGAGGTCCCGCATGCCCACCGAAAAGACCTTGCGGAACAATCGGTGCCCTCGCGTCGCGAGGGGGAGCATCTGATCATCGTTGACGAGGTCATAGACCTCGACCCAATGAGGCTCGCTCTCACCCACCGCCATGCAGCGACTGGTCACAGTGCACCTTGGGTCCGCACCGTGGCGGACGATGTCAACCCAGAAGTCCAATGGCTGAGAATGCGGGGTGCTCATGGATGAAACTTGGCGGGGCCTGATGGAATGCGCACGGTCTGGTCAGCCGGGTGCCCTGATGACAATGGGCAAGCGCGCAGGCACCGGTACGACATCCCGGTCAATCCTACCGTGGCTGCCGGCTTGACGGCCAGTGGGCACCGCGGCGCTCACTTCTTGCCCTGGAGTCGTTGCAGGATGGATTGCACAAATTTGACTAGGTCCGGTTCATAGCCGCCGAGCCAGCGACTGCCCAGCCACAGGGTGGTCCCGGCATAGAGCAGAAATACCAAGACTGCGGGTAAGAACCAGGAAACCAGGAGTTGCACCAACCAAAACGGGGCTACCGACCCAACGGCGGCCAGCAGCCCGGCAACCAGGCCGCGCACCCAGGGCCGCAGCGGCGCCTTATCCGGCGTACCCTCTTCGACGACCAGGAGGCGCTTGGCGGGTTCGGTCAGCCATTCAACGTCAAGGTGCCGATCGAGGCGGTCGGCAAATCGCAAGAGCCGCAGAAATGCCACACGCGGGGTAGATGGGGCAATGATTGCCACATAGCCGATGATTAATGCCAAACTGAACGCCGCCGGCCACACCGAATGAGTCGGTGTCAGCAGGTGCCCGAAGTCGATCCAGTGATTGATCAGCAGGATGACGAATGCCGCCAACCCCAGATAGTAGACGCCTCGGTTCTGGGTCGTCACCAGTTCCAATGTGGTCTCGCCGCAGAGTTTCACGAGGCTGCTGCCGCGCGGGGGCCGAAAGGCTTGGGCCTTGATCAGGAGCCGCCACTCATCGCGCGGATTCATGCGCAGCGTCTCGGTGACCTTATTGTCCGGGTTTTCGTCGAGGTAGGCGGTGATCCAGGGTGGAGCGAACGGCCGCTCGATGTCAAGCGGCATACTGGCGTTGTTGCGAAGCAGCAACTCGTGGGCGCCGGAATCGTTGAGCGACAGGGTGTCGATGGAACGGCCTAGTTCTACTTCGTTAAATTTAAAGTCATGAAAGATATACATAATTTGAGTAAAA
>JACDZG010000010.1 GCA_013426805.1 Chromatiaceae bacterium | reverse complement strand
CGGCGCAGCCTCGACGACGGGAGTCGGTTCGGCGGCGACCGGTGCCGGCGCGGCCTCGACCACGGGAGTCGGTTCGGCGGCAACCGGTGTCGGCGTGGCCTCGACGACGGGAGTCGGTTCGGCGACAGCCGGTGCGGCTTCAACAACCGCGGCCGGAGCTTCCGTTGCGGCAGCCGCCGGCGGGGGCGTCACGGGGGCTGGGGGCGGAGTCAACGTGACCTTACCGATCGGCGCGAGCCGCGCCGCTAACGTCCGCGAATCGCTTGGGGGTCCGATGGGTGCGAACGAGGCATCGGTCGCCACACGGATCACGCCGGCGGCCATGGCCAGGGCAACCGCCCCAACGATCACGGTCTGGTAATCCATACCGCTTGAATTTTTGGAAGACATACGCGAATTGATCCTCTGTTGTCTGGTGATTGACCGCCTGCTCACCTTGCCCACCGGGCAGTTAAAGGGGCGCGCAGGCGGGTGCAACGCGTTGGACAGCCCGGTTACACCTAGGCGAACCTCGCGACAACCGTGAATCCGGCCTGGTGTCCCAGTCTGCTCGATATCGACGGCCCCGATGGTTTCCCGCGTATTGTACGGTAATGGACTCCGAAACGCCGTACCGCAAGCACGACTGACCGGCTGCGCCAAATTATGCGAAAATTCGGCAGGCAGCCGCGGTGTAGCGGCCACGACCCAGCGACTGCGCCCCGATGGCGCAGTTCTTCTTCCGTTCAACACGCCGTGGCCTTCGGTGGCGACGGCTGCTGTTGAACACCCCGCTCAAGGATACCCGATGAAAAATCCCGCGAATCCCGAGAACGGCCCCCTGGATGACTGGCAGTTGGCGATCCGCGTGGTTGCCATGCCGGCGGACACCAACGCCTACGGCGATATCTTCGGCGGCTGGATCATGTCGCAGGCGGACATCGCCGGCAGTACCATCGCCATACAGGTCGCTCAGGGGCGGGTGGCGACAGTGGCGGTGAAGGAGTTCCGCTTTCTCGCCCCGGTGCTGGTCGGTGACCTGACCGAGCTGTTCGCACGATTGGAACGTACCGGCAACACGTCCATCAGCGTGGAGGTTGACGTTTGGGCACAAGGCGAACCTGACCCCGGCAGTCGGCGTCATGTCGCGCACGCAGTGTTTGTATACGTCGCGGTTGATGCCGATGGCCGGCCGCGGCAACTGGCGCAACCGGCCACGACCGTGACCTGAGTTTCGCCGTCAAGGTGTCGCGAGATCGTGTGGTGCACGATTTCCGGTCGAGCGCCGGGTCCATGAATCCCATGAGAAAGGCATCATTGTTTCGGTTGCGGCCTGCCCATAGCCCTGGTGAAATGCTGCCGATTCAGGGGCGACGGCTTCCGGTCTCCAGCCGGACTGAAACAGCGGACATGCTGTTCGCCCATTGATCCAGGCGGCTATTTCCCAAAAAGAATCGGAGATATCGCCATGAACACTCACGTGGTCCAACAGCCCCCGGTCTGCGCGCAGGCAAACCCGCGGGTCGGTTCGGTCGGTCTGTTCGCGCCCTTGCACTGGATCGCGGCAGGGGTAGACGATTTGCGTCATGCAACGCTCTACGGCCTGCTTTACGGCCTGCTGTTTACCGCTGCCTGCGGCCTGACTTTCCTCTTGGTGAGCGGTTTGCCTTGGTTCACGATTGCCTTTTTGACCGGCCTGCTGCTGATCGGCCCTTACCTGGCATCCGGGGTCTACCTGGCCGCCCGGCAGCGCGAATCCGGAGCGCCGGTCAGCATCCGCGCCGCGCTGACCGTGTTGGCCGCCCGCAAGACCAACATGGCGTTTTACGGCGTATTTCTCGCCCTCTTGATGGTCGTATGGGTGCGCCTTGCCGCCCTGCTGTTCGCCATTCAGTTCACCAGCATGTCGCCCACGATCGATGATTATCTGGGCATTCTCAGCGGCGGCGCGGATCCCTGGGTCCTGGCCTTCTTCTTAGGCATCGGCCTGGTGTTGGCCGTCACTGTGTTCGTCACGAGCGCGGTGTCGGTTCCGCTGATCATCGATCGCGATCAAGATCCGCTCAGCGCCATCCGCACCAGCGCGCGGGCCGTGGTCCGCAACTGGCCCGCCATGGCCCTCTGGGCCGCGCTGATCGTGATCCTCACCGCCATCGGTGTCGCGACCTTTGGGGCTGGGCTGGTGGTGCTTTTCCCCGTCCTGGGTTATGCCACCTGGCACAGCTATCGCGACTTGGTTGCCTGAGTACACCACGCGACCTGTCTTCTCCTGCTCGGCGGCGGGGCAGGAGGAAGCGATCGATGCTGCCGAGTAGGGGTGTCGCCAGGCCCCCCGATATGCCGGATACAGTCAACTGATCGTTGCCAAAGGTTGCCCTGCCGGCGATACCGCGGCTGCGTTACAGTGCGGATGCTCGTTATCTGATGAGCACAGTTAGTCAATTGTCGGGATCGATTGTCGTTTCGTCGGAAACCATTTTGAGGAACAGGCGGTAGGCCCTAGGCTTACCGATCGGTTCTGGATTCCGGAAAAACATGATTGACTTGCACGCACACTTGCTGCCCGGTGTCGACGACGGGGCACCTGATTCGGCGACCGCGCTGGCCATGGCACGCATCGCCGCGGCAGATGGGATCGAGGTCATGGCCTGTACGCCGCACATTTACCCCGGGATGTACGAAAATTCCGGCCCTATGATCCGTCTGGCTGTTACCGCACTCCAAGCCGACTTGGACGAGGCCGGGATCGCGTTGCGCTTGACGCTTGGGGCCGACACCCATATCGCCCCGGATTTGATCGCGGGTTTGCGCTCCGGCCGGGTGCCGACCCTGAACGACAGCCGCTATTTTCTGCTCGAGCCGCCCCATCACGTGGCCCCGCCGCGGCTTGCAGAAACCGTGTTCAACTTGCTGACAGCCGGCTATATCCCCGTCATCACCCATCCGGAGCGCTTGAGCTGGATCGAGGATCAGTATCAGGTTTTCGTCGACTTGGCGCGTAAAGGGGCCTGGTTACAGGTGACGGCCGGCAGCCTGACGGGTCGCTTCGGCGCGGCCGCCCGCTACTGGGGCGAGCGTCTGCTCGACGAAGGCTGGGTACATCTCCTGGCGACTGATGCGCATGGTGCCAGCCGCCGTCCACCATTGCTGGCCGAGGGACGGCGCGCCGCCGAAGCCTGGGTCGGTGCGGACGAAGCTTATCGACTCGTCGATACTCGCCCCCGTGGTATATTGCGGAATGCGGAGCCGGAAAGCCTGATATCAGTCCCGGCGGCGGCAGCGGCCGCGCCGACGGTTCGACGCGGCTGGTCGCTGATCGCCGATTGGTTCGAGCGGCGTTGAGCGAGCCTGATTTCAGGCGGTAGACAGAGATCGCGGTCATGTCGTCGTCTGCGTTCCGCTCGGCGACGCGAACGGCGTGAGGGAGGTAAGTGGATTTGCACAAGAATAGCGTGCCGGGTTTCGCATTCTCATCATTCGTACCCCTGTTGGTCCGTGCGCTTTGGTGTGCGCTGGCGTTCGGTCTCGCGGCTTGTGCCGGCCGACCGTCGGGCGATGCGGCGCTCGACTCCCGGCCCGGCGCCGCCGGGCTCAATGCGGCCGTGGGCACGCAGGACTATCTGATCGGCCCCCAAGACTTGCTGAAGATCGAGGTTTTCGGGATCGAGGCACTGAACCGCTCGGTGCGGGTCAACTCCACCGGCAAGATTGGCCTGCCGCTGATCGGCATGGTCCAGGCTGGCGGCTTGACCAGCGAGCAACTGGCGGCTGACATTGCCGCGCGACTCACCAAGGACTTTCTGCAAGACCCGCAGGTCATCATCTTTATCGAGGAGTACACCAGCCAGCGGGTGACGGTCGTCGGTGCGGTTAAGAAGCCGGGTGTCTATCCGGTCAAAGGCCGCACGACCTTGCTGCAGGTGGTGGCGGGTGCCGAGGGTCCGACCAGCATAGCGAACATCGGGTCGGTCAAGATCCTCAGACCCCAAGCCGACGGTACCCGTAGCGTGATGAGCTTTGACCTGAAGGCGATCCGCGACGGACGGATCCGCGATCCGGAAATCCGCGGTGAGGACGTGGTTCAGGTCGACAACTCGGTGGTCAAGGATAGCGTCAAACAGGCGTTTGAATTCATCCTGCCATTCTGGGTCATCGGCAGCCTGCTCTGAGCCGGCGGCCGGGCCAATCGTCACGCGTCCACTGCGCTTCGGATCGAACACGAGTTTTCTATGAACGCCCCTGACATGCCCATCTCGGCCGATGCCGGCCGGCAGCCACAGGGCCATGCCCTGATCGAGCGCCAGTCCGGCGTTCCCATTCCGGCACCGCCTGCGCCGCCCCCGGGCTATGAGGAAGAGTCGGACAGTGACGGTCTCGATCTGCGCGAACTGTGGCAAGTGGTGCTCAAGCGCCGCTGGACCATCATCGTCTTCGCCGCCATCGTGGTCGTGGCGGCGGTGACGGCAACCTACCTGATGACTCCGATCTATCGCGCCAGTTTGATCCTGCAGATCGACCGCGAAGACATCAAGGTGACCAAGATCGAAGAGGTGGCGCCGGTCGACGCCTCGACCGGCGGTCAGGATTACCTCCAGACCCAGTATGAACTGCTCAAGAGCCGCAGTCTGGCCCAGCGGGTGATCGACCAGATGGGCCTGGCCGACCAACCGGCAGAACCGCCGCCGCCGTCGATGATGCAGCAGGTCAAAGCCTGGGTGGTCGCCTGGCTGCCGGGTGGCAGCAGCGGCCAAGAGGCCGAGGCGGCGGGTGAGTCCGTGGACGCGGCGGCGGACGCAGCCCGGATGGAGGGTGTCATCAGCGGGTTTCTCGGCGGCTTGACGATCGAGCCGGTACGCAATTCGCGGTTGGTGCGACTGCATTACAATAGCCCTGACCCCAAGTTGGCCGCGGCCATTCTGAATAATCTGGCCAAGAGCTACATCAACCTGAATCTGGAGCGGCGTTTCGATGCCACGACCTACGCCCGCAACTTCCTGCAGGAACGCTTGCAGCAGGTCAAGGCCAAGCTGGAGGAATCGGAACGGGAGTTGGTCGAGTTGTCCCGTCGGGAAGAAATCATCTCAGTCGACCAGAAAGAGAGCGTGATCACCGGGAATCTGACCGCCGCCAGCACCGCCTTGATCGAGGCCGGCAAGCACCGGATGGCGGCCGAATCGGTTTACCGGCAAATGCTCGGCACCCGCGGCCAGGGTCTGACCCAGGTGCTCGAAAGCAAGATCATCCAGGATCTAAAGCAAACCAAAGCCAAGCTGGAGGCGCAGTACCAGGAAAATCTGAGTACCTACAAGCCGGCGTATCCGACCATGGTGCAGTTGCGCGGTCAGATCAAGCAGGTCGACGCCATGATCAATGAGGAGGTCGGCAACATTCGGGCGGCGATCACGTCAAATTACGAGGCGGCCAAGGCCGAGGAGGCGATGCTGCGTGCCAACCTCGATAAGATGAAGCAGGAGGTGCTGTCGCTGCAGGGGCGTAGTATCCCGCTCAACATCCTGCGCCGTGAGGCGGACACCAACCGCCAACTCTACGACGGCCTCTTGCAGCGCTATAAGGAGGTCGGGGTGGCTGCCGGGGTCGGTACCAACAACATCTCGGTGGTGGATGAGGCCAAGGTGCCAGCCCGCCCATACAAGCCCAGCCTGCGTCAGAACGCGTTGTTGGCATTGGTGCTCGGCTTGCTGGGCGGCGTCGGCCTGGCGTTTCTGTTCGAGCATCTGGACGACAGCTTCCGTCGGCCGGAGGAGTTGGAGCGGCTGCTGGATCTGCCGCTGCTGGGCGTGATCCCCAAGACGCCCCAGGAGCCTGGCGACGACCGCGCGATCGCCCTGATCGGTCACGATGACCCGCGCTCGGCCTTCGCCGAGGCTTACCGATCGGTGCGTACCGCCCTGCAATTCTCTACCGCGAGCGGTGTGCCCCGACTGCTGACCATCACCAGCGCGATGACCGGCGAAGGCAAGTCCACCACCGCGCTCAGTCTGGCGATTCAGTTCGCCCAGGCCGGGAAACAGACCCTGCTGATCGAGGCCGATCTGCGCAAGCCGTCGATTCACCGAACGTTGCGGCTGGATAATCAGACCGGGCTGACCAACTACCTGGCGGGCGGGGAGGCACAGCCGGTCGAGATCACCCGGCCCACCCATATCCCTAACTTGTTCGCCATCCCGTCCGGTCCCCTGCCCCCCAATCCGGCTGAGCTCCTGTCCTCGGCGCGGATGGTCGAGTTGCTGGCCCTGGCCGCCGAGAAATTCGATCAGGTAATCCTGGACAGTCCGCCGCTGCTCGGGCTGGCCGACGCCCTGATCATCGGTAACCTGTGCGAGGGCACCTTGTTGACTATCGAGATGGCCAGCACGCCGCGCGGCTATGTGCAGGGTGCGGTGAAGCGGTTGCGCGGGGCGCGCGTACCGCTGCTTGGCACCATTCTGACCAAGCTGGAAGCGCGGGCCGGCGCTTACGGTTATTACCGCAGCTATTACTATTATTATCATCACTCCGGTTACTACGGCGACACCGGGGGTGCAGCGGCGAAGCGTTTACCGGGCTAAGGCGATTAGACCATGCCGGCCGACATTGCCGAGCTGGCGCTGGCGTGCTATCGGGCGCCGTTAGCGTATCAAGATCGGTTGGCGCCGTCCGCGCCGCTACCGACTGGTATGGATCGGTTATTGATACTGGCCAACGGGTCCGGACCGACCTGCGATGACGCGGCTCGCCGGATTGGTGCCCGACCCGATGAGGTGCGCGATGCCGCGCGGTTCCTGGTGCAACGACTTTGCTTCGGACGCGGCGCCGATCATTACCGCGTCCTGGGTCTGAACCCGGACGCGCCGCCCGCGCAAGTCAAGGAACACCATCGGCGGTTAATGTGGCTGTTTCATCCTGATCGTGTCGTCGGTCGCGAGAGTTGGACCGAGGGCTATGCGGCACGGGTCAATGAGGCCTGGGCCGTGCTGTCCCACCCCGAGTCCCGCGCCTGCTACGATACCCGGATGCGCCAACCCGCGCCGACCGCGGAGCCCATTGGTGCCTGGTCGGCACCCCGGCCGTTGGTGCCGGTCGGAAGCGGTCGATCATGGGCCGGACGCCGTTTTCGTCAGCCTCGTCCGGTCTGGCGAGGGTGGCTGCCCTTGGCCGTGCTGGGAGGCGGTGCAGTGGGTGCCGTGCTGTTGGTGGGGACCATCCATCTCGGCTTGCCGTCGAGCGCGCCGCGGCTCTACGCCCCCGCGGCCGGAAGCGGCACATCTCCGCGGCCTGAGTTGTCGGTTCAACCGGCGGGACTTGAGCATCCCCGGCAACGGGACCCCGAGCCGACTCAAGAAAACGGCACCGGAATCACGTTGGTCGAGTCATTCCCGCCCGCGCCGCCGTCCGCTAACCCGAGCGCGCCTGCCGGCCCGGCGCCGGTTCCCCAGTCGACGCCCGAGCCCATCCCGACGGGGGTCGAACTGACCGCTCGCGAGGTGCAGACGCTGATTGATCGCTACACCGATGCCTGCCGCCGGGGCGACCTGGAAGGCGTGATGGCCCTGTTTGCGGCCGACGCATCCGGTCAGGGCGGCAGCGTCCGGCGGGATTACGGGAACCTGTTCGCGGCATTCCTGATCCGGCGCATCCAGTTAAATGAGGTGAAGTGGAGCTTGCGCGGCGACCGGGCCAAGGTCTCTGCCCGTTACGCGCTTTGGCTGCGGGGACGCCGCGATGGTCAACAGATCCAATGGACGGGCAACATCCATTTCAAGTTGCGCAAGCACGAGGGGCAGGTGATGATTGATGCCATTGATTACCATTGGTCGAGTCTGGCCAGGGGCTAACGGGTGATGCGGATATCCGGGAAGGTGATCACCCTGGGTGGTCTTAGCTTGCTGGCTGGGTTGCTCAGTTGGCGGATTCTGGTCGTCGGGCTGGCCGATTATTACGCGGTCCTGGGTACGCCGGACGCTGCTGCCGCCGCATTGGGCTGGCGCGCCGACCATCCGGCAGCACTTTTCCAACGTGGTGAAGCCTTGGCGGCGCGTGAGCCGACGGTTGCCGCGACGCTGTTTCAGGCGTCGGCGTGGAACGACCCGACCAACGCGCTGACCTATCTGGCACTGGCGGAACTCTGGGCGGCAGGCGGACGCTTGCCGGAGGCGATTGCGCTGGCGGAGGTTGCCGACGTGTTGGGGCCAATGCGCAGTCCGGCCCTGTCGCGGTCGGCCGCGTTCTGGTTCGCGCAGGGCCGGCCGGACCGCGGGATCGAGCGCTGGAGTGTCCTGCTGCGCACCCAGCCTACCATCGCCGGCCAGGTATTCCCGGTCTTGCTGCGTCTGGCCGATGAACCGGTCACCCGCGCCCTCTTGTTGCCGCTGCTGGATCAGCCGCCGGATTGGTGGGATGGATTTTTTGCCTACGCGGCGACGCACGCCCCGCGGCCGGAACCGGTGATGTTTCTGTATCAGGGCCGCAACCGAGCGGGTGCCGTGCCATCGCTGGCCGAGCAGCGGGTCTATCTGGACCGGATGTGGAAGGACGGCCGTTGGCTGGACGCCTATCTCGCCTGGTTAGGGGGGCTGGATGACCGAGGGCTGGAGGGACTGGGCCAAATCTACAACGGCGGTTTTGAATTGCCGGTCACCGGCATCGGCTTCGATTGGCGGATAACGCCATCGCGCGGGGTCAAGGTCGAAACACTCGACACCTATGGTTCTCAAGGCAGTCGTTCCTTGCATGTTGAATTCGAGGGTCGCGGCGCACGTTTCCAGCATGTTAGCCAGCCGCTGTATCTGGAGCCGGGGCGCTACCAGCTGCGAGGACGGGTGCGGGCCGATGGGTTACCGCCGCGGCAGGGTTTGCGTTGGGCCGTGCGCTGTCATCGGTCGGCTGCTGAACCCTTGGCCGCCACTTTGCCCTTCGGCGGCAAGGATGACTGGCAGGCGTTTACCCTGGAGTTTGAGGTCCCGCCGTCCGAATGTCAGTTACAGGAGCTGCGTTTGGAGCAGGAAGATCAGGTTGGCGAGCGTTGGGACGGTCATGGTGGAATGTGGTTCGACGCTCTGACGATCAGCCGCGGCAGCTAGTCCGGTGCCGTTCGCGATGCCGGATGGTTCGCCGCCGTGCCCGGTTGCGTTGCTGCGTTTTTCCGAAAAATCAGTGTCGGATCACGGAACTGCCGAGATCGGTACATGGCCTTAAGGTACGGCAGTCGCCCAGTGTGTTAGTATTGTAAAGTAATCGTCCTGGCGTCGAGTGCTAATCTGTCATTAGTTTTACGCGTGCGGGAGTGCGAGGTTCAAGGCCATGAAAAAGCAGTGTACGAGTATTGGTCTGGCGGTGGTGCTGGCAGGTTATGTCGCTGTCGCCGCTGGTGCGACTGGTCCTTCCGCAATGGTCAAGCAGTTGCAGGGGCGCGTCTTTGTCGGCCAGGACACGGCCATGAGGCTGGCGCAGGACGCGATGCCCCTGTACGCCGGCAACCGCGTTGTTGCAGTCGCCGGTGGTGCGGTGCAAGTCGTTTATGCCGACGGTTGCGTCGTCGCCATGCCTGAAAACAGCATTCTGGCGATCGGTGGAGCGGATCAGTGCCGTACCGGTCGCGCCCTGGTGCGGACCACGGCCGGCTTCCAAGGTCAGCCGATCGGTCAAACAGCTTTTGGAGAATTCGGCGGCGTTGAGGCGGTTACCGGCGGTTCGGCGGGAACGGCGGGAACGGCGGGAACGGCGGGGACTGCGGGGACTGCGGGTGCAGCGGGTGCAGCGGGTGCAGCGGGTGCAGCGGGGACTGCGGGTGCAGCTGGTGCTGCGGCCGGTGCGGCCGGTGCGGCCGGTGCGGCCGGTGCGGCCGGTGCGGCCGGTGCAGCCGGTGCGGTTGTCGGCGGCTTGGGCGCGGTCGGCTCTGCTCTTGCAGCCGCAGGTGCAACGGTCGGCTTGGGCGTGGTCGGTACTGCTGTTGTTGCTGCGGCAATCGTCGCCGGCGTCGCGGTTGCGGTGGCGGAATCGGCAAGCACAGACAATACAGATGTTAGTCAATGATTAGTCTACCGGTGAGCGGCTGGGAACAGTGACCTGAAGCCCGATGGTTGATAAGGAATCCGGCGGCACTGCGCTTGTCTTTGCGCTTGCCGCATTGATGGTGTTTGCGGCATTGTTTCTCGGTACAGGTCAGCGACCCTTGCCGATGATGATTGCGGAACTCGGGGCGCTGGCACTGCTGGTCGGCTTGTTGTCCCCCTGGCGGGTATCGGCGACGTTCGCAGCGCCGGGTTCGGGCCTTGCCCGGCCACTGTCCAGACCTTGGCTGATCTACCTGACCGCGCTGTTACTGGTGCCGCTGATCCAGTTACTGCCGGTCACCGTGGGTCTCTGGGCTGAATTGCCGGGGCGCGGCTTTTATGCCGAATCGATCCGCTTGGCAAATGACAGCAGTCCTGGTCTTGATTGGCGCGCGATATCGCTGATTCCCAGCGCTACCGAGGCCGCGTGGCTGGCACTTTTGTTGCCTCTCGCGGTCTTTTCTGCAGCCATGCGGCTCGACCGCGAGCGGCTGCTGGTACTGGTGCTGGTCTTCCTGGGCATCGCCACCGTGCAGGCGCTGCTGGGGCTGATCCAATTCGGCAGTGCCGCGGTGACCGGCAGCGCGTTGGGGACCTACACCAACCGTAACCACTTGGCGGGTTTGTTGGAGATGGCGCTGCCGATGGCCTTGGCCCTGCTGGCGGCCACGGTCGGCCATACCCGACCCCCGCATGCCGCGACGCGCCATGGCCGGCGCAAGCGGACCTTTCGCCAGTGGCTGGCGCGGTTCAGTGTCACGCGGATCAACCAGACCGCGGTGCTGGGCGCGGTGTCGCTCGCGATCCTGCTGGGTCTGGTCTTTACGCGCTCCCGCGCCGGCGTGGTCCTGGCGATGATGGGCATCCTGCTGTCCACGCTGATGTTTTCTTACCGGCTGGGGGGGCGCGACACCTACGGACTGATCGGCACCTTCACCGCCGCCGGGATTGGCCTGGCCAGTCTGATCGGCCTGGCGCCGGTCTTGAGTCGTTTCACTTACGCGGACCCCTTCGAGGACGGGCGGTGGAAAATCTTCGATGCCACGGTGCGGGCGATCGGTGAGTTCTTCCCGCTGGGCAGTGGCGCCGGGACCTTCGTCGAGGTGTTGCGGCGGTTCCATCCGGCCAGTTTTCCGGGCGTGACCATCAACCGCGCTCACAATGACTACCTGGAATGGCTGCTGGAGTTCGGGTTGATTGCCGGCGTGCTGATCCTGGTCTGGCTGCTGTTCTACGTGCGACAGTGGGGGCGGGTCTGGAAACGCGGAGACTGGACCATCTGGCGGTTCGCCCAGGCCGGTGCGGGAATCGCGCTGCTGCTGATGATGCTGCATACGTTGGTCGACTACAACCTGCGGACCCCGGCGAATGCGGCGGCCACGGCCTTGGTAGCGGCGGTGTTTTTCCATCGGACGCGCAGCGACGATGGGCGCCGTTACCGTAAACAAACGGGCTCCGTGGTCGGCGCTGCCGTGCCGCCGCCGGACTATCGTATTCCGCCTGAGAATCTGAGCAATCCGTTCGGGGCTTGAGCAACGCCAGGAACCTTCGACAAGGCGTTTGGCTGGACTCGGCATTGCCTAACGAGGAGCGACCACATGAATGTGTCCTTTGTCACGCTGTATTGGCTAGTGCCGGCCGTTTTCGTGGTGATCGCCAGTCTGATCGTCATGCTCCACCGGCCGGCTTCGGCCCTGGGTTGGGTCGATCACCCATCCACCCGCAAGCATCACCGCCATCCGGTACCCCTGGTCGGGGGGGTAGCGATGTGCGCCGCTTTTTGCCTCGGTGTGCTGCTGTTGCCGGTCAAACCCGCGGAGTGGTCGATCCTGTTGACCGGTATGACACTGCTGACGTTGGTTGGTCTCTACGACGACCTCCACTCCAGTCGTCCGGCGACGCGATTCCTGTTTCAGGCGATTGCCGTCGCGTTGATGGCCCTCGGCAGTCATGTGGTGTTGGGGGATCTGGGCGATCTGTTCGGACTGGGCCAGGTCCGGCTCGGCTGGGCCGCGGCCCTGTTCACCCTGATCGGTGTGATTGGGGTGATCAACGCTTTCAATATGATCGACGGATTGGATGGTCTGGCGGGTGGAACCGGCTTCGTCGTCACCGGGTGGCTGATCGTGCTCTGCCTGAGCGCCCCGGTGGTCCACGCCGGCGATCTTGGAGCACTGCTGGTGTTGGCCGCGGCCATCGCCGGTTTTCTGGTCTTCAATCTCCGGCATCCGTGGCGCACCCGTGCCAGCGTTTTCATGGGTGATGCGGGCAGTACCATGCTCGGCTTTGTGCTGAGCTGGTTTCTGATCCATTTGTCGCAGGGTGAGCAGGCACTCATGGCGCCGATCACCGCCGTGTGGATCATGGCCTTGCCGTTGCTGGATACGGTCACCGTCATCATCCGCCGTATCGGCGCCGGCCATAACCCGTTTGTCGCCGATCGACAGCACCTGCATCATCTGCTGCTCGGTCGCCGTTACAGTGATGGTCAGGTGACCGCCATCTTGCTGGGCATGACTGCCGCTACCGGGGGCTTGGGCGTCCTGGCCGATTGGCTGGGCATGTCCGAAGCGCTGCGGTTCTACGCCTTTGTCGGTGTCTTTCTGCTGTATTACCGGTTCACGACCGGCTTGCTGAGCCGACAGCCGATCACTCCCCGTCCTGGCCGTGAACGCCGCTGGCCACCGGACGTCATGGATGAGTCCGAATCGGCAGATCATCGGCGCGTGCCCTAGTGTCGGGCGCGCGGGTCCTGGCCCTGCTGGCCCCGCTGCTGTTCACCGCTTGCGCAATGCGGCCCGCGTCGCCGCTTGCCCCCGACGCGGCCCTGCTCCAGGTGAATGCCGCCGTCAACCGTCAGGCGAAGCCCTGTCCGCGCGATTATTGCCGGGATCAGTGGCCTGCGGCGGCTGATTTGCCGGGACTCGAGGGCTGGGATTGCAAGGCGTATGCTGTCGCCAAGGCGGATCGGTTGATCCGCCAGTACGGCTATGCGCCGGCCCGGTTGGAGTATTTGCTGATCGCTGGTGCGCCGCTGCGGATCACCCATGCGGCCCTGCTGGTTGACGGCCGTTGGGTGCTGGACCTGGGGTTACGCTGCCAGGTGTGCACACTTGAGCGCTTCGTCGCCGGAGTCGAGGTGACCGGGCGGCTGCCGGTCAGCGATCTGCCGATGCTGATGAAAGCGCTGAGTGCGGATCCCTGACCCGTTCCATCAACCAGTTCCAGGCCGCCAGCTCGCGCGGGCCGGCGGTCTTCTCGACGGCAATGCGCAAATAGCCGATTTCCGCAGCAATCTTATCGGCCGGCAAGCGGTCGAGACGGCTGACCAGGATCGCCAGTTCCACCACCGCGGCCTGGGCGCGGTTGAAGCCCTGGAAGGGTCGGTGGGTTGCCGCAAAGACCGAACGGCAGATCAGCCGCGGGCGCACCGGGTCGTCTTCAATGCGCTCCAACTCAAGTTCGGAGTGGGCCAGGACCTCCGCGAGGCGCGGCGCCGGGACGCGCGCCGCCGCGGTCAGGGGCCAGTTCCGCCGTCCGGTGAGACAGCCGGCGAAGACGCGGACATCATCGGTGTAGTTCACGACGGCGCACCCACTCGCGACCAGATGGTCCAGGGTGACGGAGGGCCGGAAGGGGGCAATAACGATGGTCTCCCCGTGCCGGCGGATGCCCATGGGGGCGAGATGGACCCGGCCTTCCGGGTGTCGGGTCGTGACGATGACCTCTTGGATCAGGGTCTCAGTTGCGTTCATTGGTGGACGCCGCCTCCGGTTTTTCATCCGCCGAACGCGGCGCTTGCCGGTGTCGGGTCGTCCCGTGCGCCGCAGCGCCGACCGGATCGGACGCTGCCGGCGGCACCGTGCAGCCCCATTGCAGCGGCTGGTCCTGGACATAGCGCTTGCCGAGTTGCAGAGCGATCTGGGCGCGCGCCAGTTCGACGCCGAGATAAAAGGCGTGACCCGCATCGTGCGCGACGCCCAGCCGCGGATAGAAGGCGAAGGGGTCGGAGTCGGTGTGGAAGCCATCCCGGTTGAAGCAATGGATGCCCGCTTCACTCACCTGGATGCGGTAATTCGGGTCGCGGACGGCGGCCGCCAGTGCCTGGATTTCAGCGGGGCGATAGGGGAAGGGGCGGCGTTCGTGGAGCGCGGTCAGACCGTTGTCGATCGCCTTGGGCAGACTCCCCTCCAGGCGCGCCCAGTGCATGATGCGGCGCGCCCGATCCGCCTCGCGGATGGCGCTGCGGCAGTGTGGACTCACCTGGGTCGTCAGGATGTTGCCGATCGCCAACTCGGAGATCAGCCCCATCAGCAGGGCATTGATGCCGGTGGTGTCCGCCTCGGTGAGTTCGGTCAGGTTGCCGATGCCCATCATGAGCTCGGCCCGCGGGTGGGTGTGGCGCAGGCGGTGATAGCGTACCAACGAGTCGGCGAAGCCGAAATGGATGGGGTCCAGCACGGGGTCGGCAAGATAGGGTCGACCCTGGGCGTCCAGCCGCGCCATGGCCCGCTCCAGGGAGGACAGGTCGCCCGGCTGTTGTGGTATGAGCACCGGGCAGGACGCCACCTCCGCGGCGATCCAGAGGCTGTCCTCGGTGAGGCTCAGCAGGAAATCGGCCCCGGCACGGCCGCCGCGGAGCAGTTCCGCGGTCTGCATGGAATCGACGCTGACCAGATGGCCGGCCGCTTTGAGCGCCGCCACGCTCGCTTCCAGATGGTCGAACGGCGTATCGGGCAGGCAGCCCAGGTCGATCACCTCGGCGCCGTCGGCCCGGTATTCGGCCGCGCGCTCCAGGATCTGTGCGATGCTCAGGCGCGGGGCCTCGACGATCTCGGCGAAAATGCGCACCAGATAGCCCGACAGGTCCGGCCTCCGGCCGGCGCACCCGAGGTAGCGCGGCAGGTCCATCAGTTCGTCCGGTCCGCGCTCCACCGGGATGCCGAAATGCCGACTCAAGGCCGCGAGGTCGCCCCGGCAGCGTCCGGGGATGATGATGCGCTCGGCCTGTTCAGTGTCGGTGAGCCGGCGCCGGATCAGCTCCGCGGTCATCAGCGCGGCCACTTTGACTCCGAGTTGGCGCACGGACCAGGTGGTGTCCCCCAGGTCCAGCCCGCCCAAGACGCGTCGCAATGACGGCTCGGCGAGTTGGCCGGTGAGAAAGAGGAGGTGTCCGCTCATGCGCTGCCGTCCGCCGCCAGCGCCAGGGTCAGCGCCTCGAAGGTGTCGACCACGCGGGTATACGCGAAGCCGCGCAGGCGCTCGACATTGTCCAGGTCGATCGGGCGCGGGTAAACCATGACCTGGCCGCCCGGCGCTTGCGTCTCCAGCGCCGGGGCGGTATCGCAGGCGAAGACGATGCTCGGAATACGGCACTTGCCGGCCTGGGCGTAGAGGTTGGTGACCAGCGTATCGGAGATCCCACAGACCATCTTGGCCACGGTGTTCGAGGTCGCGGGGGCCACCACCAACCGCGAGTACCAGCCTTCATAGAGCCGGGCGATCACCGGGGCGCTGGCGGCGTTGTCGCGATAACAGGGAAAACGCTTGCACAGGGCGGTCAGGTCGATATCGTACATGGTCAGCACCTCCGCGGCCGCGCGGCTGAGGAACAGGTCCAGGTCGGCGCGGCCTTCCAGCAGCGCCAGACACTCTTTGATGTAGTGACCGGAGCCGGTCAGGGCCCAGGCGAGGCGGGGTGTCGCGGTGTTCTTCATGGCCGGGTTGGGTCTATTCACCTGAACGGAACAGAGCGGTCACCGTTGCGCTTGCTGTTCCCACCAGTCCCGATAGGCCGGGTCCGGCGCCAGGACCTTGGCCGTGGCGCTGGTCAAACGCGTCCCTTGCGTGTCCGTGACGGTCAGCTCCAGTTCGATGATGGGACCCTTGATGCGGGTGATCTCGAAGGTGACCACCACCTCCTCGCCCGGAAGCACGGGCTTGCGGAAGCGTGCGGGAATGAAGGTGAGCCCGAGTGCGCCGTCGCCTGGAAAACGGGTGCCGAAGATCCCCGAGATGGTGCTCTGAATCAGGCCACCGGGAACCACGATATCCGTCACCCCCGGAAACCGTCGGCGGGCGGCCTCCAGGTCGCGATGGATCGCGTTGGCATCGCCGGTCAGGGCGCAATAGGTGTCGACCTGGTCGCGGGTGAAACGCAGTCGCTCGGTGCGGCGTTGCCCCACCGTCAACATGGCGGCGGTGAGGCAATCGGTCGTTGGCAGGGGGCTGTTGGTCATGGATATTTCCTTAA
Source organism: Chromatiaceae bacterium (assembly GCA_013426805.1). Lineage (GTDB taxonomy): Bacteria > Pseudomonadota > Gammaproteobacteria > Chromatiales > Chromatiaceae > Thiodictyon. The sequence continues at coordinate 79,921 of JACDZG010000010.1, read as the reverse complement.
GCGGCGTGCAGTGATCAATGGCGGCCCGCGCCCGCGTGGTGCCGGATGCGGCGATGGCACGCAGGGCCGGGTGCGCGGTGCAAGGCGTCATCAGGACGCCTATCTTACCGGGTCCAGGCCCTGAATCGTCGCCTGAACAGTACCGGCTGGCGTGAGCCCTGAGCGTCCGCTGTCGATCCCTGCCGACGCGGAACTGGAGCCGGGACGAGGTCCGATGTACGCTCCACGGTAGCCCCCTGTAACGTCGATCGGACGCATTGCAGGGGTGCGGCAGTGACAACCTGGAGCGGAGCCGGCAACATGGCAAGCAACCGGATAGTGTTGATTGAATTGGACGATCGACTGCGTCAAGCAGGCACCCAGGTGCCGCTCGGCGCCGAGTCGTTTCATCGTGAACGCGCGGCGCTGCTGGCCGAGGTCGAGGCTGCGCGGTCCTGGCGCGGAATCCTGGGTCTTGGGCAGCGTGCCGTGGGGCTGTTGCCGCGGGTCGATGATCTGACCGACCGCGGCCGGGCGCTGTGCGTGCTGTTCGACCGGATCGAGCGGATCGATGCGCGGCTCAAGGCCATTGTGCAGACCCTGGCGCGGATCACGGACGCGACACTGCAAGCCCCGGACTGCATTCCGGCGCTGGTCGAGCGGATCGGCGCCGTGCTGCGTCGCCTGGGTCGGCAGGCGCGGACCGACGATGACCTGATGGTGGATCAGCGCCGCTGTGAAGAGGCCGAGGGCGCCAGTGCCCGTCTGCATGACGCCCTGGTTCTGTGGCTGACGGCGCAGGATGCCCTGGCGAAGGTTCGCGCCTCGACCCGTACCGCGGCCCTGGCCGCCGCCCTGCCGGAACTGGGTGAGCGCCTCTGTCGTGAGGGACCGACCGCATCCTGGCGCGCCGAGCTCAAGGGGCTGGTTGATCCTCTGGATCAGTTGGTGCGCCGCGAGCAACCCCGCGAGATCAAGGAAACCGAGAAGATCATCAAGGACCTGCCGCGCTGGGCACGGGTCCTGGGTGCGGACGCCGAGCCCTGTGCCGCCTTGTCGACACGCTTCATGGCCAAGCGCCGGGACTGGCCCGGCGAGGACGATCGCACCTTCCTGGATCTGTTCGATCAGGCGCGGACCCTGGAGCAGGTGCTGTTGGAGCAGGCCGCCGCCGTCCGCGGTGACGGGATCATGGACCTGGAGGGGCGTTATGCCCTGTTCACCGAATTGGTCGGTCCGGATGCGCGGATCGCGGAGCAACTGCGCGACCTGCGGCTGGAGGCGCCCGACAATCCCCGCGATTTCGAGGACTGGTGCGAGCAGTTGCGCGAGACCAACGCCGCCTTCCATGCGCGCGTCAAGCGTTCCGAGACGGATCTGTTGGATCGCTTCAACCAGTATCTGAGCGACTGTCGGCAGCGTCTCGAGGCCTTGCGCCTGATCCCCCGATTGGATGAAAAGGACACTCAGCTCGTGGGTTTGCAGGAGACGTTTCAATCCTTGAGTCGCGCCGGCCAAGGGGTGGATGCGTTAGTGCTGCTCGCCGATGTGCAGCGGATGCGCGTCTTGCGCAGCACGCTCGATGACCTGGAGCGGGCGATCCGCGACGATCACGCCGCGCTGGAAGCGGTCCGCGTGGCCCTGCGGCGGCGCCTTGCATGGCTCACCGCGGCTGCCGCGCGACTCGGGATCGCGCTGCCCGCGCTGATGCCGGCTCCGCTGGAACTCGGGCCGGAGGCCGGCCAGCCGCCGGATTCAGACAGTCGCCGGACCAGCCTGGAACAGGAGCGGTTGCAACTGGACGACCAGGCCGGACGGCTCGGCGAGGCCGAGGCCCGGTTCGCCAATGTCTGTGCCGAGGAGATCGGTGCGGACACGCGGCGCGTCCGTCAGGCGCTGGCCGCGCTGAACCCGGACCGGGTCCGTGCCGACGGTCTGGACTTTGCGCCGTTGCCCCCGGTGATCCCCGCTGGCTTGGACGCGTGCGCAGAACATCTCGAACGCGTCCGCGCGCAGCGTGCACGGGTCGAGGTCCTGCTGGTCGCCGAAGCGCAGGAACGTCAGGCCACTGCCGCGTCCTTGCAGCAGGCCCTGGCCGCCATCCCGGCGGAGTGCCTCGGTCATAATGATCGCGGCGAGCGTGACCTGATGCTGCGCCAGTTGGAGCGGCAGGACCCGTTGCGCCTCAGCGATCCAGTGGAGCGGATCGCGGCGCTGGTTGAGTTGAGCGAGCACGCCGAGCATCTCCTCAAGCGCTTTGCGACCGCCGCCCGGCGCCTGCAGGAGCGCCGCGAGCGGCTGGCGGAGCGACTGCGCCGGTTCAACGGGCTGTCTCTCCAGGGTTACTGTCCGGACCTCTATCTGCGGGTCGAGGCCCTGGTGCATCCGCCCCTGGGGACGCGCTGGCCGGGAAACGCCCAGGAGTGGCAGCTCCGGGAGGCCGAAGGTCTGCTCGGGCTGCTGGAGCACCAGGCCCAGCGGCTGGCGGCCCGTGAGATCGCGGGTCATCTGCGGCTCCTGCAGCAGGATGTCCGGCGTACCCGTGACGGGCTGGTGCAGGCGGTGGTCGACGAAGTCGCGGCGCTGCCCCCGGAGCAGCCGCCGTCGGCGCGGCTGCGCCGACGGCTCGCGGAACTGGCGCAGCCGCACCTGCGATGAGCGATCAGGACCCGCTCTCCAGTTGGCCCGCATTGGCCGGCCTGCCGCGGACCTTGCCCACCGCGCTGCGCTGCGAACTGGGCGTGCTTGGTAAGGCGCCGGGCGACGCCGCGGATTTTCATTGGATCGCCGCCGGCGCCGGGTTTTCCGGCCCGACCTCGGACCTGGCCCGGCACCTGGGGCTGGGGAGCGAGGATGTGATGCGCGCGACCCTGCTCTGGCGCAGCGATGCCAGTCTGTATCAGGCGGTGCAGTGTTATCCGGGGCGCGCCCCGGATGCGCAGGGGCGGCCCTTTCTGGAAAAGCAGGTGGTGGAATGGCAGCGCCCCGATGACTTGCCGGCGCTGTTAGGTGCCCTGATCCTGCTCCCGCTGGCGGTCACCCTCGACGACTCCGTGTGGCAGGGCGGTGAGCGCGATCCGTTCGCGGAGCATCTCTTCGTCACCCTGGGCGTCGACCAGGTACCGCGGCCGACCGTCGATCCGGTCCTGTTGCTGCGGACCATCCGGGCCGGCACGGCGGAGCTGCGCCGCCGCTTTCGCGAGGCCGATCTCGGGCTTCTCTATGCCCGCCTGCTGGCCGGTCAGCGCGGATGTTTTCCGCCGCAGCCGCTCGAACCACTCGGCCCCGCCGCGCTGGCCGCGCTGCTGCTGCCGTTGCCGCGCGTGATCGCGGACCGGGTCTCACTGATCGCCTGGCTGCCGTCGACCAGTCCAGCGCCGACGGCGCTGCGCCACCACTGGGATCTGATCCTCGGTAGTGACGGCAGCCCGCCTTCGCCCGCCGCGGCCGATCCGGCGACTGGTGCCGCGCCGGATGCCGGGACTTTGGCGCAGGGCTGCGCCATGGCCGCGGCGATCTTTCGCGACGACCCGAGCGACTTGGCCCGGACGACCGTGCCGCGGTCGTCCGGCGCGTCCGGCGGGTCGGCGCCGGCGCCGACCCGGCTGACGCTTTGGGGTCCGTCCGGTTCCGGCAAGACCGTGTTCCTGGGCCAACTGTACTGGCAGTTGAGCGGCGCCGACGGGGGCGACTGGGATATCTATCCGGGCGAGAGCGGGTTGGACTTCTTCGAGATGATGCGCGACACCCTCTATTCGAGAAACGCCTTTCCGCCCGGCACGGCCTTGGGCAGCTCACTCAATCTGGTCTGCCGTTTGCGCCATCGGCACACGGGCGAACAGGTGACGCTGGCGCTCGAGGACCGCGCCGGCGCCGACTATGAGGCGCTGCATCCGGAGGTGTTGGAGCGGCTGCTGCAAGCCGACGGGATCATCCTCCTGCTCGACCCGAACCGGCGCGACGATCGGGTCTTCAACGAGGTCTCACATACCTTCGAGCGGACCCTGCTGGCTGCCGGGCAGGGTGCGGCGGCTGGTGGTCCGGCCGGGCAGGACCCGCGTCCGGTGGCCGTCTGCGTGACCAAGGCCGACGAGTTGATCGCGACCCCGGAGGACTATCGGATGGCGTTGCGTGAGCCGGCCGAGTTTGCCGCGGCGCATCTCGATGCCCGTCTCCTGAACTACCTGGAGAGCCGCTTTGCCCGCTTCGCCCTGTTCCCGGTCTCCGCGGCCGGGGTGCGGATGCAGCACGGGGCCATCGAGCCCGTGTTCTTCTATGACGAGGCGCTGCGGCCGCGCATCAACAGCGGCCCGCCGTTCAATCTGATGGCCCCGATCGACTGGCTGATCCGGGAGCTGCGGCCATGAGCGATCCGCTCCGGTGGCCGGCGCTGTCCGGCGCCGCGTCCCTGCTGGGCGAGGTCCTGCGCTGCGAGATCGGCATCTGGGGCAAGGTGCATCGGCAAGCGTCCGATTACCGTTGGATCGCCCGCAGCAGCGGCTTCGCCGGTCAAGCGCCGGACCTGCATCGGCGGCTGCGCATCGGCAGCGAAGACCGTGCCGTTCGGGCCACCGCCTGGCGTGCGCCCTGGGAGCCGACGGGTCAGGACTATTTCGCGATCGGCACCTACGCCAGTCGCGCCCTGGACGCCGCGCAGCGTGCCGGCGGGCTGGAGAAGCAGGTGCTGCACTGGCACCGACCATCAGCGGAGGTGCCGGCGGCGCTCGCCGCTTTGCTGCTGCTGCCGGCCGTGGCTCACGTCGATGACCGGCCCTGGTGGGACCGGGTGGGCGAGGGTGAGTGGCAGCGGTCTGACTACGCCTTGCCGCTGGACGCGGATGCCTGCCCGCGGTTGCGGATCGCGCGCGCCGATCTGGAGGCGGCGGTCGCGGCCGGCATTGACGCCCTGCTGGAGGCGCTGGCCCCGCCGTCATTGGCCGCACTCTATGCCGGACTGCTCGCCGGGGTGCGCCCGGTGATGCTGCGCGGGCAGGCCTCGCCGCTGCCGCCGGCCGCGCTGGCGGCACTGCTGCTGCCGCTCACCGCGGAACAGGCCGGGCGGCTGTCGCTGAGCGCCTGGGTGCCCGCGATGCTGATTGATCCGCCGGATCTGGCGTACAACTGGGATCTGGTCGTCACCGGGCAATCCGGCGCCGTGCCGGAGGTCGCTCCGGAGTTCATGGAGCGGGGAGCCGTGCTGGCGCAGGCACTGGTGAACCGCGACCCTGGAAGCCTGGGGGCCGGACCGCCGGCGGGGATGCGCGCCGGGTCCGCCGGGGCGTTCGAGCTGCCCGACCAGGGGTCGCGTCACCCGGCCCAGCCGCCGCGTCCGCGCGGCACGTCGATTGACTGGGCGGCCAGCGGCCGATATCCGCGACGGATGCGGCTTGCCCTCACAGCGGCCGTCGAGTCGCCGGGGCTGCGGTATTTGTATCACTTTGCGGATTGCATCGCCCTGCGCCGTTTAGATGTGTCGCTTCTGGCCGCGGACCTGATCGAAGCCGGGGGCCGGCCGCTGCCGGCGCCCGGTGAGGACCCGGCCGGGCATCCGCTGATCGGCTGGATCGCGACATTGCGGGAGACACTGCCCGCGGGAGTCGATGCGCTCGAATGGGAGATCAAGATCGACCAGTTGCGCGCTGCCGCCTTGTTCCTGCTGCCGCACCCGCACACGCTCGCGCTGGTGGGACTGCCGGACCATCCGCGGGTGCCGGCGCTGCTCTGTGCGTTGGCCGCTGATCCCGCCGCTGCCGAGGCCCTGGCCGCCCACGGTGAGTCGGCGCTGCGGCGGATGATCGAACACAGCCTGGCATGCCCTGATGCGTCGCTGGTTGCGGATATCCGCGCCTGGGTGACGGATTGGCTTGCCGGACCCGGCCAGACGCTGCTCGGGCACGCCTTGTGGGATCTGCTGTTACACGAATAGCCTGGTAGGTTGCCGTGAAAGTCGGGCGGGCGCGGAGACAAAAGCAACCCTCGCGGTCTCGATGAGACACGATAGGGGTACGGCGGTGGCCGGGCCTCCGGCGCTCGGTCAAGCACCACCCTCGTGGGTGCCTATAACTTCGCGGCCTTGGCCCAGCCCCCTAAGCATAGCCCAACTTTCATGGGCGGGGGCGAGCGCGCCCCGATCATGACCGTTGGGGTGAGGAACGAACTCCAGCATCCCCGGCCGCAGATCGTTGGGGGTTCCTTCGTCACCCCTACGGCCCTGAGGCCATCGCCAGCCGCATCCGGCATCAGCGGTTACAATGAGCCCTGAGATCTCCTCGCGGAGACACGGAAGAAAGAGAAGAAGTCCTCTCACAAAGACACAAAGAAGAGAAGGCTGTCATGGCTTTTTTTCTTTACTTTGCTTTTCTTTCTTTTCTTCTTCGTGTCTTTGTGTCTTTGTGAGAGAATCTTCTTCTATTTTCTAGCACATTCTCCGTGAGATAGCTGATAATGAATGAGAATGAAATCGGTGTGATCGTTGTGGATTGTGCCGTTAAGATCCATATGCGGCTTGGACCTGGACTGCTGGAGAGTGTCTATGAGACAGTGTTGGCCTATGAGTTGGAAAGGCGGGACTTGTTTGTTGAGCGACAGGTGTCGGTTCCGATTTGTTATGATGATATTTGCTTCGAGGAAGGCTTCCGGGCGGATTTGATCGTCGCCCGCAAGGTCATTCTGGAACTGAAATCCATTGAGTGCGTCACGAATGCGCACAAGAAGCAATTGCTCACCTACCTGCGCCTGACCGGGATGAAGCTCGGCTATCTCCTGAACTTCGGTGAAGCCTTGATGAAAGACGGCATCACCAGAACCATCAACGGCCAACTCGGGTGAATAGAGCGTCTCACGGAAACACGGAAGAAAGGAAAAAATCATCTCACAAAGACACAGGGAGACACAAAGCAAAAAAATCACGATAATATTTTGAGCACGGTCGGTTGCCGTGAAAGTCGGGCGGGCGCAGAGAAAAAAGCAACCCTCGCGGTCTCGATGAGACACGATAGGGTTACGGCGGTGGTCGGGCCTCCGGCGCTCGGTCAAGCACCACCCCCGTGGGTGCCTATAACTTCGCGGCCTTGGCGCGACCCTAAGCATAGCCCAACTTTCATGGGCGGGGGCGAGCGCCCCGATCATGACAGTTGGGGTGACGAAGGAACCCCAACGGCCAACGCCTGGGATCGTTGGGGTTCCTTCGTCACCCCAACCTACGGCACTTTGATCGTCGGTCCGGTCATCGGAAAACCGGAGGTCGAAGCATGCCGTGACAGTCGCGCAGCGACCCTGTGGGAGCGGCGTCCCGCCGCGACAGGCCGGGTGCGTCGCCGCCGCCTGAGCGGTCACCGCGGCACCGCATCGCGGCGGGACGCCGCTCCCACGGGGGATATTCATGTTTCGGGGTTGCCGTTTCTTAGCCAACGACTGCGATGGCACGAGGTGGTATGAATTTCCACTGAAATCGCCTATGATTTTTGAAATTCGCTCGGCAAGGCCCCATTGGATTGCAAGGGAGACGTGGAGATGCGGACGCTCGGCTGGATACGCGCGCACCTGGCCTTCGGACTATTGATGCTGCTGCTCGGTGCGGCGGCCACCACCCAGGCCGCCCGGCTGGACGCGGACGGTAACGGAGCCGTCGCGTCCGCGACCGACGGCGCGCTCATCCTGCGCCACCTGTTCGGCTTCAGCGGCACCACTTTGACCGAGGGCGTACTCGGCGCCGGGTCGACCCGCAACGCCGCGGCCATCACGGCCTACCTCGCGGGCACCGGCACCCTGCTGGACGTGGACGGCAACGGCCGCCGCGATGCACTCACCGACGGCGTGCTGATCAATCGCTACCTGCTCGGCCGGACCGGCTCCGCCCTGACCTTGGGCGCCATCGGGCCGGGTGCCACCCGCTTGAGTCCGGATCAGGTCGCCGCCTACCTTGCCGCCATCGACCTGGTATCGACCGCGAACCAGGCCCTGCTCGGCCCGCTCGCCGGGGCGACCATCAACGCCTACCGACTGGGCGACCTGGGCACCGCCGTGGAAGGCCCCATCCAGGCCGACGCCGATCTCAGCAACCTGGCCTTGGCCGGCACCTTTCAACTGGCGCTTCGATTATCAGCGGCTCTTCACCCCGGACGCGCAGGGCCGCAGCATCGTCGCCGCACTGCACGCCGGTGATGAGGCGACGCTGAACGCGCTCCTGGACCAGCAATTCGGCCACACCCTCAGCCGGTTTCCGGCGCCGGATTCACGCTACCGGAGCATCCGCGTCAAGCTCGCCTCCAGCGGTCAGGGCCGTGCCGCCGCCCCCGGCAATGTGGTGCTGGTGGACTCCAGCCTCCCAACCGCGCAGCAGGTGCCGGTCGCCTAATCTCACCAAGGACGCCGACCAAAGCCTGGTGCTCACCGCCACCCCCGCCGCCCAGAGCCGGATCCTCGGGTGGACCGGCTGCGACCTGGTCTCGGCCGACCGCACCCAATGCACCATCGGGCTGGCCGGTAGCCGCGATCTGCTGGTCAATTTCGGTTCCACCGCGGTCGGTCCCGGGGCGCCCTTCCTCGATCTCAGTGGGGCGACCAATACGCTTTATCCGAACGTGGTTGACGTGGTGGTGGACCCGACCGACACCGCCTTGATCGCCCGCCTGGCGGCGCTCCAGGTGAACGACTACATCGTGGGCTCCACCGGCGACGGCTTCCTGCGGCGGGTTGTCGCGGTCGAGCGGGTGGATGCCACGCATTACCGGCTGGAGACCGTCGACGCTGCGCTCGACGAGGTCGTCGGCACCGTCGGCAGCACCCTGACCCGGGTGCTCACCAACGGCGACTTGGCGGGCTATCAGGCACCCACTGCCCAAGCCGCGGCGCGTGTCAGCACGGCCGCCTTCAGCGGGCTCCCCGGCATCAGTCTGGTACCCTCGTCCAACCCTGAAAACCCAGTCTTCCATCTTCAATTCGGTGCCCAGAAGCCGGCTGCGGCTGCCCCGCCCCTGGGCTCCGCGGCGGCCTTGCCCCCGGTCACGGTCACCCTCTATGAGGAGGGTCAGCACAAGGTGACCGCGACCGGGACCCTTGATGTGAGCCTCGACGTGAACTTCTCCGCCGCTTCTGTGGTCTGTCCTGCCTGGAGCATTGGCATTTCATCGTCACACAGTCCGCGACCGAGTCACTCAGCCTCAGTGTTTCGGGCACCATTGCGGAGGTCAAGCGTGAGCAGTGGATCGGTGCGCTGAGCTTCGGCAAGCTGTATGTTCAGATCGGCCTATTGCCCCTCTGGATCACGCCGAAGGTTGATTTTTATATCGGCATTGATGGCAGCATCACGGCCGAGTGGACACCCGGCATTGCCTTCACCCAGACGCTTGAGGCCGGCATCGTCTATAACCGGGTGAGCGGGTTCGACGTCATCGGCAAGGGGGACTTCGACGCCGACCCCGATTGGCAGGACATCGCCTTGACCGCCGATATGAAGCTGCCCTATCTGCGCACCACCCCAAGCCTCAAGGTCTACGACGCCGCCGGTCCCTCGCTGCCGCTGGAGGCCTATCTCAAGCTGAGCGCCCAGTTTGACCGCCAATGGGACAGCGACCCCTGCGCCGGGCTGCTTCAGGTCTCCGCCGCCTGGGGTATCTCCAGTAAGTTCAAATGGGACCTGAGCGGCATCAGCAAGCTGGGTGAGATCCTGCACCTCGATCAACTCAAGGACGGCGCCGAATACGAGATCAAAGCCTTCGAGTGGCCTCTCAAGACCTGGTATCCCCAAGTCGCTTGTTTCAACTTCCCCTTCCTGCAAGTGGACGGCAGCGGCATCCTGACCAGCATCGCCGCGGGTACCGACACCACCCTGACCAGTACCGTCCGGCTCACCAACAAGGGCGGGGTCGAACTGCCCTGGCATGTCGATTATATCGACGATAGCCCCACCCAGGTCACCCCGGACCACGGCAACCTCGCCCCCGGGGCCTTTGTGGATGTGCAGGCGCGAGTGGCGACCGCGGGGTTCAACCCCGGCGTCTGCAGCAACCCGCTGACCTTCAGCAACGACTACGACACCAGGCAGCCCGACAGCAAGACCGGCACCAGCCAAAGGCCTGTCCGCGTGGAGGTCACACGGGTCCTGACCACTGCCCCGGTTCTCACCGGCGCGAGCTATACCGGCCCTGGCCGTGTCCAGGTCACCAGCAGTTCCCGGTGAACGCCAACTTACTGAAAAATAAGGTGTCTTTCTTGCCAATTTTGTTGCGAAAAAGTTCATAATCTTTTTAAATCAATTGGTTGGGAGCGCTTCGCCGGGAATTGCTGCCAGGTCACCTGGACCTTCAACCACGCCGCCAGCCCGGCGCCCATCGACGGCTACCGGATTGATACCTCCCTGGATGGCGGGGTGACCTGGTTACCGGCACTGACGGTCACCGGCGCCGCGCTGCGGACCACCCAGGTAGGCGGCCTGCCGCAAGGGGTGGTTCAACTGCGGGTAGCGGCCTATTTAGCGGCCACCGCCACACCCGTCTCCAACGTCCGCTCGGTCACCGTCTTGGCCGGACCCCCGCCCTTGGTGGGAAGTTCCCGCCTCAACGACACCGGCATCGACTGGTGCGCGAATGAGACCCAGAATTTCCTCGCCTGCCCGGTCGCGGGCTACCCCTGGCAGGACGCCCAGGACGGGCGCGACAAGACCCATGATGACGACAGCGACGGCCATGCCGGATTCAGCTTCACCAAGCTCGACGCCAATGGCAACCCGCTGGCCGCGAGTGCTGCAAGCTGGTCCTGCGTGCGCGACAACGTCACCGGGCTGATCTGGGAGGTCAAGACCGACGACGGCGGGCTGCGGGATAGGGATTGGACCTATAGCTGGTATAACCCGGATGCGGCGACCAACGGGGGATCTGCCGGCACGGCGGACTATGGCGACAAGTGTTTCAACACGGACCGCTGCGATACCCAGAAGTATGTGGCCGACGTCAATGCCCAGGGCTTCTGCGGGGCCCAGGACTGGCGCCTGCCGGACCCGCGGGAGTTGCTGTCCATCGTCAGTAATGATCGGGTGAATCTAGCTATCGACACCACGTACTTCCCGAATACAGTCGCCTCATGGGTTTGGTCCGCGTCCCCCGTATGGCTACCTCCCGAGCTTCGCGTGGTACGTGTACTTCGGCAATGGCGCCGTCTACCTCAACGGTAAGGACTACGCCGAGTACGTTCGTCTCGTGCGCGGCGGACAGTGACTTGGTCCTTTTTGGGGATGTCGGCGTAGGGGCCGCAAACCGCTCGCTACTGTCCGCGTCTGGACGCGGGCGAGTCGGCGGGGCGCCTGTTCCGTGCGGAACGCCGCACCCGAGTAACCAGGAGCCGCGATAGCCAGGCGGCCCAGGAGCGAATTTGTGTCAACTATCAGTATGTTTTACGTGCCATGACCCCAGATGTTGTCGCTGTCAAACCCCTGGCCGACTACCAACTCGAAACGGATTTCGCAAACGGTGAGAAAAGACTGTTCGACCTGCGGCCCTACCTCGACTATCCGGCCTTTGCCCCGCTGGCGGAGGCGGCACTCTTTATGACTGCACAGGTCGCCGTTGGTACCGTTGTGTGGACCGATGAGATCGACATATCGCCCGATACCCTCTATCTGCGCGGCGCCCCCTTGCCGCCCGCGTAGCGCGGAACGCCTCGGGCGGTTCCGCCGTTTCAGCGGACGGCATCATGATGGATCGCCCTGCGGGCATCCGCCCGACAACACCGCCGACGCCCGCCCGCGACGGCCGATTCAGCGACAGGCACAGTAAGGAGTTGGGACATGAAACCTGAACTGATGACACCCCAATCCGCTACCTCATGGCGCGAGCAGCGCCTGCACCGCAACGGCAAATACGGGTTATGCCTTCACCGCCTTCGGCGGCGCCTGCATCGGCGCCAGTTGTACCCAATGTCACTGCGGCCAAGAGTGTCAAAGCAATGTTCACGGCCCTGCGGCTGGCGATCATCGACGTCACCCAGGCCGAGGGCAACCTGGGCACCAGCGCGGCCATCTTCACGGTGACCCTGTCCCCGGCCGGTCCTGCTACGGTGACGGTCAGGTACGCCACCGTGAACGGCAGTGCCTTGGCGGGTAGCGACTATACCGCGGCCAGCGGGGTCCTGACCTTCATGCCGGGACAGACCAGCAAGACGCTGACCGTGAACCTGAGGGGCGACACCGGGGTGGAACCGGATGGGACCTTCACCGTGAAGCTCAGTGCGCCCACCGGGGCGACCCTGCGCGATGGTCAGGGCCTGGGAACGATTCTCAACGACGACTGAGTCGGGCTCACCTTAGGGAGCGCGGCGTCCTGCGCGTCTTCAGCCGCGTGCTGAACCAGCCGTCCCCAGCAGGGCCCGCGGCCCAGCGGGGCGGTGCGGTCGAGCAGCGTCCTCAGTGCGGCCTGGGGGTCGAAGTCGACGGTGGTGAAGGCCAGTTCGGGGACCGAGGCCAGGCGCCGGTATTGATTGCGGGCGTGGTCGACCAAGGCGCTCTGGGCCTCCAGCAGGGCCGCGATGATCGCGTCCGGCGGGGCCTGATAAAGTGTCATGATGGTGACGCGGTCGCGGTGCAGTTGGGCTGCCGCGGCATCGACATCGCCGCGGCGGGCCAGGGCATCGCCGCCATAAGGGACCGGATGCGCCGTGGCGTGACCGGGCGAGTCGCCGATCACCACCAGCAGGCGGCGGGTCCGGTCGCCCCATTGGAGTTGGCCCGCCGCGATCAGGGCATCAGCGAGGGCGTCGACGAAATCCGCACCCGGTGTCGGCTTGATTTGCCGGTGCAGTAACGCGCCCAGACGTTCCGGTGCGAGCGGTATCAGCAGGTGTGCGGGGCGGTCGTCGGGCAGGTGCAGCAGGTGGAAGCGGGGGACCAGATCGGCCGCGAAGACGCCGGGTGCCGGCGGCTCGTCCCCGAAGGCGATGACGGCGAGCCGGCAGTTCGGGTCCGGCTGGCCCAATTGCCGGACCAGTTCCACCACGGACTCGACGATCGCGCCCCACTGGTCCGGGCAGTTCAACAAATAGGTGTCCAGTGCCGCGGGCACGGCGTTCTGCGCCTCCTGCTGGTCCGCGGGCGCGCGGTCGGCGATTCTGGACGTTCTGGCGGTGGCGTCGATCACCAGGCAGCAGTCCCAGGCTGCGCTCCCGCGCGGCGGCGGAATCGGCGGCAGCGGACCGTAGATAGGCTCGATGGGCAGAAACAGGATCTGATGGCTGCCGGCGTGCAGTACCGGTAGCGCGTCCGTGTCGAGCCGCAGGTCCAGGGACACCCGTTCACCGGCCTGGGCGCGCACCTCGGCGCGCAACCGAGGGACGCCGCCGACCGCGATCTCCAGATGGATGGCATCGGCGCCGGGGAGACACTCCAGACACAGGCGGCAGCAGCCCTGTGCGTCCGGTTCGATGGTGATCGGCGCCGGATCTGTGCCGTCCTCCGGAATCACGGTCAGGGTGATGGTCGCGGGCGGTGCAGGTGCGGTGACCGACCGGTGCGGGTCGGTCGCCGTGGACAACGGATCGGATTCCATAGACGACTCTCAGGCCGGATCGGGCCGGCGCCCGGTCCGAAAAGGGTTGTTTATCGACCGGCCTCGCCGCGTCCTGGACCAGGGCGATCGGCGGTGTCGTGCCGGTTCGGACCCGGTTCCCGCGGCGGCTGGTCATCCTTAGCCTTGGACAACGGTGCGTCAATCGCTGATCCGACAGCAGCGGGCAGGAACGGTGGATCAGTCGCGTGCGGCCATGCGATCCGGAAGACGGGCGGTGCCGCCTGGTCCGTCGTGATCTTGACCCAGAGGCCGATCACGCCGAGCAGATTCAGCACCAACAGACCAGCCGGCAGCCAGGGCCAGCGGTCGGCGAACCGGGACCCTGGTGTGCTGTTCTGCGGGACAATCGCGGCCGCTGGTGCCAGCAGCCGATCGAGCCGGTCGAGCCGGTGCTCCAGCCGTCCCATGGTCGCTTCGATTCCGGGCCGGCGCAGCACGTTGAGCAAGAGGCCGCGGTAATCGCCCGGCAGTCGGTGCAGGTGCTCCAGGAAGGTTCCCAGGCTGGACTGATCGGTGCGGGTGGCGGGGAGCAGAACGAAAGCGCCTGGTGCCAGTGTGAGCGTGCGATCGTCGAGCGGCAACGGTTCCGGTTCGGCACCTGGATTGAGCAGCAGCAGGTGCGTGGCTGGCGTGTAGCCGTCGCCGGGGATCACGGCGACGCGCAACTCGGTCGCCGTGTCCGTCGGTCTGGTTTGCGCAATCAGCCCGCCGCCGGCCGCGGCGACGCACTGACGCAGGATCTCGATGTCCATTTGAGACCCGTTCCCATCCAGTCGGAACTTATCCAGCGGCGCTCTGCAAAACACCTGATACAAGGAGGTCCCGGCCTCGTCCGTGCCCGGCCAGGCGTAGAGATGGCAGGGCGCGGTCGCGCGGTCGCAGAAATAGGCGAGCCGTTCGTTCATTGCTCATCCGTTCATTGGTTCAAAATCGTTGTGCATGCGGTGCCAGGCGCACGCGAATGCCTGGGCCGCGGTCTCCGGGAGTGCGTCCCGCTCGGCGTCGATCAGGCCCAGGGCCGCTTGCCGGGTCGCTTCAGCCTCCTCGGGCCACGGCTCGAACCGGCGGTCCCCATCCGGGCCAGCCGGCGCTGTTTCCGCCAGCACGCGGCCGAGCAGTCCTTGCCACCACTGTTGATCCACGCGCAACCGGGCGACCGCTGGTTGATGGATGAACCACCGGGCCAGGCCGCCGGCTTGACGGCGCGTCTGCGGCCGCAGGATGGCGGCGATCGGGAACAGGGGGAGGATCGGCTGTCCGTTGGTCAGCAGCGCCCAATCGTAACAGGTGTTCGCACCGGCGATGATCCGCTGCAGGTTGTTCCAGCCGTGCGCCATCAGGGGGCCGGCGGGCGCGCGTTGCGCCGCCGGCAGCGCACGGATCGCCTGGGCGATCAGGAGTAGCGGATGCGTCTCGGCGTCGCGTTCACCGCGGTCCGCCCAGTCCGCGAGGCGCTGTCGCAGATCGTCCAGCGCGCGGTTTTCCCCGGAGTCTTCTGCCAGCGCCGCGATGACCGCATCCACCCATGGGGCATCCGCGCGCCGTGCCGCAATCCCGGGCTCCAACAGCTCGGCGACCGCATCGCGCAGCCCGTTCAAGGTGGCGTCGGGCTGGCGCTCGGGCAGTCCTGACGCCTGCCACAGCAGTGCAGTCATGGTGTCCGCGCCCGCTGTCCGCGCCAGCGACGCGACCAACTCAGCCAGGGCCTCCAGGCTGTCGCAGCGGGCGGCCAGGTCTTGGGATTGTTCCCGTTGGAATGGGTGAATCCAGGGCCAATGGGTTTGCGGCCGGCTGAGCAGACGGCAGTCGTCACGGCTGAGGCAGCCGAGATCGTCGAGCACCTGATGCCAGGTCTCCAGGGTGGTGTCCACTGCAATGGTGGGTTGGGCCGCGGTCCGGTGTCTCCGCCATTGGGGCGGTCGCTGCCAGGCCGCAGCGGTACGCAACTCGGCGAAGACCGCGCTGGTCATCCAGTGGATGGCAAGTGCGCGCCTGGCTTCGTGGTCCAAGCGTTCGTCTGCCGCGTGCCGCCAGTCCAGCCAGGCGTCGTGCCGGATGAGCAGTGCCGTGGTGGTCGCCGGCTCCTGCCGCATCAGAGCATCCAGATTCAGGATGGTCCAGCGGCCGGCGAGTCCGTGCGCCAGCAGCCCGGCCGGGTCGGGGGTCTTCGCCAATGCGTCGGTCGCGGTCCAGAACCGGCGCTGCAGTTCCGCGGTCCGCGCCGGCCGCGTCCGGGCGAGGAGCCCGGCGAGGTCGAGGACGCGCTCCGGGAAGGCGGCGGCGTCGATGGTGTCGACGGCCCGCTCCAGGTCATCAGCCAGGGTTTCCAGGATCTGGGGCTCGTGTTGCAGGCGTGCGCTCAGACGGGCCGACAGGTCAGCCATGGTCAACACCCGCGGGTGCGCGAGCAGCGCTTGGGCGAGGGCCGCCAACCGGGACGACGGCAGCGCGGCGAGGTCGTCGCCGACCAGGGTCCGAATCAGCACGGCGGTCTGTTCCGCCGTGATCACCGGCGGCGTCAGGTC
Source organism: Chromatiaceae bacterium (assembly GCA_013426805.1). GTDB lineage: Bacteria > Pseudomonadota > Gammaproteobacteria > Chromatiales > Chromatiaceae > Thiodictyon. Next base: position 63,861 of record JACDZG010000010.1, on the reverse strand, counting down.
ACCGAGTTCCAGCAGGCGGTCGCGCTTGCCCGGATCGGACGGGTCCCACCAGGCCGCGAGACCCGCATCGAGCGTCGCGCCGCGCTCCTGAAAGGCGGCGGTCAGGACGTCCTGGAGGTGGCGTTCGCCCGCGTTGCGGTCCTCATCGGCCCGCAGGATGAAACGGATCAATGGGTCCTGCGGGAAGCGGGCCCATTCCTGCGCGCGAAACAGTGCCGTCCAGGGCAGCTGGGCGGCGGCGCGGGCTTGATTGAGCAGATAGTTCGCGAACAGACTGCCGCACTGCGCCTGGGTGCCGGCCAGGGCGACCGCCGTGTTGTAGGTCAGTGTGACCCAGCGGGTTTGCTCCGGCCCGGGCAGCGTTTCGGGGTCGGTCCAGAACTGATCGAAGCGTTCGCCGAAGGCGGTGAGGTGGGCGGGAAAGCGCTGGGCGCTGTCGAGCACGGCGCGGGCATAGTCGAACAGACCGGCGGCAGGTTCGGGTCCAGCGCGCCGCTCGCCTTGGGCATCGAGCAGCAGTGCCCGGCGCCTGGCCGCGGTCAGCGCCGCAACGGCCAGTTCCTCGTGGATCACCAGGAGGTCCGCCCGGTCCGCCGTCCCGTCGCCGGCCAGTCGGGTCGTCTCCAGAAATCGCTGCGGGTTGCGGCTGAAGAGACGGATCCGACAGCGGCGGCGCAGTCGTCCAGGCAGCGCCCCGCGGGCGACCGCGATGATGCGCGCCAGTGGGGCCGCGGCGGAGAAGTCGGCCAGCGGGACGGCCATGATCACCGGATAGCCCGTGACCATCCCGTGAAACAGGTGAGCGATCAGGCTGACGGTGAGCTGCGGGTGCGCCAGGATCGGGTCCAGGGGTTCGGCGGTCGTCGGCGGCAAGGCCGCGGCCGCCGCGGTGTCCGGCACCTGACCGAGAAAGGCCGCGTCGTTACCCAGATAGAGCCCGGGATCGAAATCCGCCGCGAAGGCGGTGAGTGGCCAGGCGCGGCCGTGCGCGAAGTAGGCCTCGCGGCGGTCGTACTTCCCGGCGGTACTCAGGCGACAGACGAAATAGTAGGGACCGCAGGGGAAGCAGGACCAGCCCGCCAGACGCTCCTGGAGCCGGCCCTGGTCGCCGGTGGTGGCATCGAGGGTCAGCCAATCGCGGATCGCGTGCAGCAGGTCGGGATCGGCTTGCAGCGGCGCGTCCGCGGCGATGAACTGTTCGCCCCGCCGGATCGGGGTGCCGGCCTCGCCGATGCCGTGATCGGCCTGGCCGCGGTAGACGTTGAGGCTGGTGGGGATCACGCGTTTACGTCCGGGTTCTCATCGGGGGTCTCATCGGGGGTCTCATCGGAGGTCTCATCGGGGCTCACATCAGGGCGTTCCCGTGCTCGCAGAGTGCCACGAGCAGCGGCAGTTCCACGTGCACCGGTACCGGGGGAAGGCGCGCCGGACGGTCGTCGGGGTTGGGGTAGGCGCGCTCCAGCGCGTCCAGGGCGTCGCCGTGGATCGCACTGATCGGAATCAGCCAGGGCCGGTCGGCGTCGAAGCGCAGCAAGTTCGGGATGCCGGCAATCCCTGGCGACCGAACCGCGGCAAAGGCGTCCAGCAGGATGCGCGAGACCCGCCGCGCGTTGGCCAAATAACGCGCGACACCGCGGCCGGTGCGGGTCTGGGCCAGGAAGGTCTCCGGTCGTTGCAGATAACCGGCAATCCAGGTGTCGCGCAGGGTGGTCAGGGCACAGCGGCGGTCGTCGGCCATGGTCAGGGCCAGGATGGTGCGCACCGGCGCCCGCAGCTTGAGGTGCCGACGCATATCCTTGTAATTCTGTACCACGTCGTGGAATGACTCGATGATCGCGTCGCGCTCCCGCCGCGCCGCGATGGACAGGTCCGCCGCGGGAAATACGGCCCACAGCGGCAGACAGAATGCCAGCACCCGGGCCTCACGGTAGGCCTGCGCCCAGAGCCCACGCTGCCGCGGGTCCTGCGCCTCGAAGAACTGCTCGCCGGACCCGTCGAAGAACTCGACTTCCAGCGCGGCACGTGACCGCCCGAGCAGACCGATGCGATACGGCAGGGTCAGCCGGTACCAGGGTTGATGAGCGGCCAGGGTCGTGGGGAGCCGGGTCCAGCGTTCATACTCCGCGTTGAAGCGCTGGAGGTTGACGGTGCGTGCGCGCTCTTCGGGGTTCGCGGTCTTCACCAGTTCGATCCCGGCGTTATCGAGGAAGTAGGACAGCGCGCCGGCCCGCTGTGCGTGTTGCGCCCGGTACACCATCGCCTGGAATAGATAGCTCTTACCCACCCCTTTGCCGCCCAGGATACCGAGCTGCTGGACTTTGCGGTAGCGTCCGAACGGCTCCGGTTCGACATCGAAGAAGTTTTCGCTCGGGATGGTCCACGCGGTCGGTCGGGACTGGGGCTGGACCTCATCCGCGGGTGGGCCGGTAGCGGCCGGTGCGGCCGGGGAGGGCAGGTCGTCGAAGCTGATCCAGGGCTCGGCCGCGTCCTCGATTACCTCGCCCCAATTGTCCGGTGGCGCGGTCATGTCAGAAGGAACCCAGCAGCGCCGGAGGTAGGATTAAGACCAATGTCGTCAGGAAGGCCAGCGGTGTGATGCGGGCGATCCAGGGGCTGTCGGGGCGGATTCGGGCCAGGCGCGGTGTCAGGGACAGCACGGCGGCCAGGACAGCGGTCACCACCGCGTGCACTTGCGCGCTGGGCAGCCAGTGCGATTGCAGCAGGGGTTGCGCCAGGGTGCCGACGACGACGAGTGATGCGGTCAGGGCCAGCGACAAGGCCCAGAGCCGCGGCCAGAGCGGGCCCGGTCGTCGGCTGCCGACGCCGACGATGCTCCAGGCCAAGGCCGCTGATCCCAGTGCGACCAGCCACAACCAGCGCGCGGGCAGCGCGGGAAAGCTGTAATCCGAGCGCAGCGCGGCGCTGTGTTGTAGCGCCGCCAGGACGATCACGAGCGCCAGCAGCGACCCCAGCGAGAGCGTCGCGGCCGGGAGACCCAGGGTGCCGATCCGCTCAAGAACGGACCCCGGCGCCAGCGGTTCCGGGCATAACGCGGCGATTCGCGGCTCATCCGCGGCGGCCATCGCCCGCTCCTCTCTTGCCTCCAAGCGTGTCCGACAAGGATTGTGGTACCCCCGGCGGTCCCGCTCGGTCATAATCCCGCCCCTTTTCACCAGGGGATTTGCGATGTTCAAGAACGCCAGGATCTACCATTTGGGGACGCCGTTTGGTCATGATGCCGCAGCACTGGAGGCGCTGCTGGGGACGCGCCGGTTCCGGCCGTGCGGGCCGGTGGAGACGGCGGTCATGGGCTGGTCTGCACCGCTGGGTGAGGAGACGGCGGCCTTGGTGCATGGGGTCGGCGGTTGTCTGCTGCTGTGCGCCCGCAAGCAGGAGCGTCTGCTGCCGTCCGCGGCCGTGGCCGAGGCGGTGGATGAGCGCATTGCCGAGATCGAGACCGGCGAAGCACGCGATGTCGGCCGCTCCGAGCGGCGGGCCTTGCGTGAGCAAGTGGTCGGGGAGATGTTGCCGCGCGCCTTTACCCGGTCGCGACGCACCTGGCTCTATATCGACACCGAGTCTGATTGGCTGGTGGTTGACGCGGGGAGCGAAAAGCAGGCGGAAGAGGTCGTATCCATGCTGCGCCAGACCCTGGAGACCCTGCCGGCCAAGCCACCGGCCCCGCGGCAGCCGCCGGCGGGGATTCTCACCGCCTGGCTGCTGGAAGGGGGGGCTCCTGCCGATTTCGTCCCGGCCGATGCCTGTGAGCTGCGCGACAGCGAGGACAGCGGCAGCGTGATCCGCTGCAAGGGTCAGGACCTGACCAGTGAGGAGATTCTCAATCATCTGCGTGCCGGTATGCAGGTGGTGAAACTGGCTCTGGAATGGGATGAGCGACTGGCTTTCGTGCTCGCGGACGATCTGTCGCTCAAGCGCCTGCGGGTGGGCGACGCCCTGCTCGACGAACTCGACGACGGCGATGACCCGGCAGCACGGCTGGACGCGGAATTCGCCCTGATGGCACTGCAACTGCGCGCGCTGATCGCGCGTCTCGACACCTTGTTCGGTTTGATGAGTGACACCGCCCCGGCCGCCTGAGGTGCGGCTCACACCTGGTAGAAGTCCCGATACCAGGCGACGAAGCGGGCGACCCCATCGGCGACCGAGGTGTTGGGATGATAGCCCGTATCGCGTACCAGTTCGCTCACGTCCGCATAGGTGTCGGGTACATCTCCAGGTTGCAACGGCAACAGGTTCAGCTCGGCCTTGAGTCCCAGGCTTTGTTCCAGTAAGGCGATATACTCCATCAATTCGACCGGGTTGTTGTTGCCGATATTGTAGAGACGAAAGGGGCCCCGGCTGCTGGCGGCATCCGGCGCATCGCCGGACCATTCGGGGTTGCCTTGGGGGACCCGATCCAGGACGCGGATCACACCTTCGACGATGTCGTCGATATAGGTGAAATCCCGGCGATGCTTGCCATAGTTGAAAACGTCGATGGGTTCCCCGGCAATGATCGCCCGGGTGAATTTGAACAGGGCCATATCCGGCCGGCCCCAGGGGCCATAGACAGTAAAAAAGCGCAAGCCCGTGCTCGGCAGGTCGTACAGATGGCTATAGGTATGAGCCATCAGCTCGTTGGCTTTCTTGCTTGCAGCATACAGGCTCACCGGATGATCGACATTGTGTCGGACCGAAAAGGGCATCTTGGTATTAGCCCCATAGACGGATGAGCTGGAGGCGTAGACCAAGTGCTCAACGCCGGTATGACGACAGCCCTCGAGGACATTCGCGAACCCGACCAGATTGGTCGCGACATAGGCCATCGGATTCTCGATCGAATAGCGCACGCCGGCTTGAGCGGCAAGATTCACCACCCGTTCCGGTCGATGGGTCGCGAAGACTTCGCGCATCTTGGCGCTGTCCTCGATATCGATGCGGAGATCCGTGTAGGCCGGGTGACCCAGGGTGCGGGCCAGTCGCGCCTCCTTGAGGGCAACGTCATAATAGTCATTGAGGTTGTCGACCCCGATGACCTGATCGCCGCGCTCCAGCAGCCGCAAGGCCAGGTTGGAGCCGATAAAACCGGCGCTGCCGGTGATCAAGACTTTCATCGATTCAGACTCACCGCCGCCCGTCCGCCTGCTCCCTGGAGACGCGTGGCTTCATGTCATGGAGTACGGCCTCGATCATGAGGTCGTCGGCCTGGATCACGCCCCGGCGGGTGGCTGGCCGACTCGGGTGGGCGCAGGCCTGGGAATCCGATCGCGTCGCCGGGGTTTGGAATGGCCACCGGGGTCGCTATCGGGGCCGCAGATATCCTCCGCCGCCTTGGCACATCGTCTGATATCTTAACAGTGCGCCGACCCCATTGCGACCGCGGCGCTTTGCCGCCCCGGCGAACGCTTGACTTGGTTGCCGCGTCGTCTGTGATAGGATGCCGGGGCCGGAAAACGCGTCGTCGTCGAGTGTGCGCGTGCAGATCGCCGCACAACTGGCCGCGTGACCTCGGTGGGCGCAGGCGTGTATACAAAGAGGGTAAGAACGTGTCGAGAACTTACGTCTACCTCGGCGTTTTTGAGGCGATCGTTTTTTTTCTGGCGTCCCAGTTCGGCGCCTTTTTTCGGTTCGGATGGGTACTGCCGCCCGATGTCTCGCCCGTTTCCTGGGTTGCCACCGGTCTTTTTTTCGCCGTCGGCATGAGCGTGGCCATGCTTTCCATGGGTCTTTACCAGCACGGCGGCCAAGCGCAGGAAGCCGGCTTCGTGGTCCGGTTGGGTCTGGCCTTCGTGCTGGGGTTGGTACTGCTGGCCGTCGGCTTCTACGCGGTGCCGTTTCTATTCATGGGGCGCGGCGTCGTTGGCTTGAGTCTGGTCTTTTCGTTCATCGGTATCAGTCTGGTGCGCGAATTGTTTGCGCGCCTGGTCGACGTTGAGTCGCGGCGCCGCCGCGTGCTGGTGCTGGGTGCCGGCGTCAACGCACACTCGATTGCCGACGCGTTGGAGCATGGCCGGAACCTGGGTTTCCTGGTCGTGGGCTACGTCCAGTTACCGCGCAGCCAGGTGACGGTCGACAACGCCAAACTGTTGCCCGCGGATCGGTCGCTGCTGGAATTGGCCATGGCGCATTCAGTCGATGAGATCGTGGTTGCCGCCGACGATCAGCGAGGTAAGCTGCCGGTCGATGAATTGGTCGATTGTAAGTTGAGCGGATTTGAGGTGCTGGATCTGCTGTCATTTTTTGAAAAAGAGCTGCAGATCATCAAGATCGACCTGCTTTATCCCAGCTGGGTTTTTTTCTCGACCAATGGGTTCCGGATGAATTTCGGCGGGCGGCTGACCAAGCGGTTGTTCGACGTGACGGCGGCGCTCGTGATGCTGAGCGTCGCCTTCCCACTGATGCTGTTGGTCACCATCGCCAGTCTCATCGAGTCACGCGGGCGGGATCCGATTCTCTACCACCAGGTGCGCGTCGGGCAGCACGGCCGGCTGTTTCATGTGCATAAGTTTCGCAGTATGCGGGTCGACGCGGAGGCCGACGGGGTCGCGCGCTGGGCGGCCAAGAATGATCCGCGTATTACCGCGCTCGGGTCGTTCATTCGCAAGACCCGGTTGGATGAGCTGCCGCAGCTCTTCAATGTCCTCAAGGGCGAGATGAGTCTGGTCGGGCCGCGCCCCGAACGTCCCGAGTTCGTGCAGGAATTATCGGCCCGCATTCCGTATTATGCGGCGCGTCATCGGGTCAAGCCCGGGGTCACCGGCTGGGCGCAGCTCCTCTACGCTTACGGTTCCGATGCGGAAGATGCCCGGCGCAAGCTCGAATACGACCTCTACTATGTCAAACACGCCGGGCTGATCCTCGATCTGGTGATCCTGCTGCAAACAGTCGAGGTTGTGTTGTTCAGCAAAGGTGCGCGCTGATCGCCATGACGGTGCCGGCCGCTGCATCCATCGCCAGTCTGATCGGCGTATTCGGGTACGGGCTCTGCGCATTGCTCTTCACGCTGCTCGGTATGGTCCTGCTCACTGGTTGGCATGGCCGACTGCAGGGCGGACTCCTGGTTTTCGCTGTCTTCACCAGTGCGCTGTGGGCAGGGTTCCTCGCCTGGCAGGCGACATCCCATACCTTGTCGAGCGAATGGATGTGGGTTTGCGAGGCCCTCCGTAACCTGGCCTGGGTTCTGTTTTTTATCCGGTTGTTGGAGGTGCAGACTGCCGGCCATCGCGCGCGCAAGCAGTTGCTGCGCTGGGTGCGATTCGGTGCGCTGATGGTCACGCTGCTGCTGGTGTTGCCGCTGAATGGGTTCGTGGTCTGGGTACAGCCCTGGATTGGTGTCGAGCTCGGCGTGATGCGGCTGGTCTTCGCCTTGTTGACCGCGGTTGCTGTTCTGGTACTCATCGAGCAGATTTACCGCAATACGCCCTGGCAGCATCGCTGGGGGGTCAAGTACCTTTGTTTGGGTGTCGGGGGGCTCTTCGCGTTCGACTTCTTTTTTTTCGCCGATGCCTTGCTGTTTCAGCGCGTGGATCAGGACATCTGGCTTGCCCGCGGCGCGGCCAGCGTGTTGGCTGCCCCGCTGATCGGTATCTCGGCGGCGCGTAATCCGCAGTGGTCGTTCGATCTTTTCGTCTCGCGCACGGCCGTTTTCCATTCTACGGCACTATTCGCGGCCGGTGTCTATTTGCTCGTTATGGCCCTCGTCGGCTATTACATCCGCTATTACGGCGGCGAGTGGAGCGCCGCCATTCAGACGGCGTTTTTCTTTGGTGCGGGGATGGTCCTGGTCGTGCTGCTGTTCTCGGGAAACCTGCGCTCACGGCTCAAGGTGTTCGTCAGCAAGCATTTCTTCAAGCACCGTTATGACTATCGGGAGGAGTGGCTGCACTTGATCGATGCGTTATCCGGCCGGGCGCTCCAGGCGACGCTGCCGGAGCGGGTGGTCTTTGCGCTCGCTGAACTGGTCGATAGTCCCGGCGGTGTGCTCTGGCTGCGCAACGACGGTGGGCGGTACGAGCACGCGCGGGCCTGGAACTTGGCGGAAGCAACGGTGGACAAAGCGACCGATATGACGCAACTGGCAGGGTTTCTGGAGCAGCGTCACCCGGTGATCAATCTCGCGGAGTTGCGTCGTGATCCGGATGTCTATGACGGGCTCGAGGTACCGGCCGGGCTGCTCGCGGACGAGCGGTTGTGGCTGATCGTGCCGCTGCAGCATGACGACGCACTGCTGGGTTTCGTCATGCTGGTGAGTCCGCGTGCGCCGCAGGTCGTCAACTGGGAGGTCATGGATATGCTGAAGACGGCCGGACGTCAGGCCTCGAGTTTCCTCGCGCTCGATCACGCGGCTCAGGCGCTGGCGGATGCGCGTCAATTTGAGGGTTTCAACCGGTTGTCCGCGTTCGTGGTCCATGATCTGAAGAACCTGATTGCGCAGCTTTCGCTGGTCGTGAAAAATGCCGAGCGCCACCGCCGGAATCCGGCCTTCGTGGACGACGCGATCGATACCATCAAACATTCAGTGGACAAGATGAGTCGGTTGCTGGCGCAACTTCGCGACCAGCCGCAGCCCACCAAGGGTGTCCGCGTGGACCTGCGGCTGGTGGTGGCCGAGGTGGTCCGCGCGCGCGCGATCCAGGAACCGGTTCCGGTGCTGGACATGTCGGTGCAGACGCCGTTGAACATCTGCGTTGACCCTGACCGTTTGACGTCGGTCGTCTCCCACGTGGTGCAGAACGCACAGGAGGCCACTCCGCGGGACGGTCGGGTGGTCGTGCGCCTCCAGCAGTCCGCAGCCGCGGCGGTCATCGAAGTCCGCGATAACGGTGTCGGAATGAATGCCGACTTCGTCCGGGAGCGACTGTTCACGCCGTTCGATTCGACCAAGGGACTCACCGGCATGGGGATCGGCGCCTATGAAGCGCGTGAGTTCATCATGTCGATCGGCGGGCAGGTCTTCGTGGACAGCGCCCCCGGACATGGTACCCTGTTCCGAATCCTGGTTCCGGTCGAGGTGGCCGAGGCGCAGACCGAGTGTGCCGTTTCAGCGGGTTGAATGATGGACGAAATGAACAACCGGTTGTTGATCGTCGAAGACGATCTCGGCTTGCGGGGCCAGTTGCGTTGGAGCTTCGATCGCTTTGAGATTGCCGTCGCGGGTGATCGGGAGGGAGCGCTTGCGGAGGTGCGGCGTTTCGAACCGGGGGTGGTGTTGCTCGATCTTGGGTTGCCGCCGGATCCCGGCGGGGTCAGTGAGGGCTACCGCACGTTGGCGGAGATTCTCACGATCGCCCCGGCCATCAAGGTGATCGTGGTCACCGGTCATGATGACCGCGGCAACGCGGTCCGTGCCATTGGCATGGGTGCCTACGACTTTTACGAGAAGCCGATCGATCCGGAAATCCTGGCGCTCATGGTGGCGCGTGCCGGCCGTCTGAATTGGCTGGAAGCGGAGAACCGCAAACTGTCGTCAGCCGCCTCGACTTCCCCGTTTCGCGAGTTGATCGCGGTCAGCCCCGAGATGCTCAAGGTCTGCCGCATGGTCGAGAAATTGGGACCGACCGATGCCACGACTCTGATCTTGGGCGAGAGCGGAACGGGTAAGGAAATCCTGGTGCGGATACTGCACTCGCTGAGCAACCGTAAGGATAAGAAACTGGTGGCGATCAACTGCGCCGCCATCCCCGAGAACCTGCTGGAAAGCGAGTTGTTCGGGTACGAGAAAGGCGCCTTTACCGGGGCCGTCAAAAGCACCCCGGGCAAGATCGAGTTGGCCGAAGGTGGGCTGTTGTTCCTCGATGAAATTGGTGATCTCCCGTTGACTCTGCAGTGTAAGCTCCTGCGGTTTCTCCAGGAGCGGATCATCGAGCGGGTCGGCGGACGGCGGGAGATTCCGGTGGATGTGCGCGTCGTGTGCGCGACCCATCAGGACTTGTTGGCGCTGATCAAAGAGGGCCGCTTCCGTGAAGACCTTTACTACCGCATCAACGAGACCAGTATTGTGGTACCGCCGCTGCGCGCCCGCAGCGGCGATACCCTGGTGCTGGCGCGTGCTTTTCTGCGCCGTTTTGCCATGCAGCACAAGCGGCCCATCCGGGATTTCACCGCCAATGCGTTGCGCCTGATCGAACAGTACCCCTGGCCGGGTAATGTCCGGGAATTGGAAAACCGGATCAAGCGTGCCGTGATCATGGCCGAGGGCACTGAACTCAGCCCTGAGGATCTGGATCTCAATGATACGCTGGCCCCCCAGGAGCCGTTCAATCTGCGCGAGGTCCGGGATCGCGCCGAGCAGCAGGCAATCCAGCGGGCCATGATCATCACGGAGAACAATATTTCACGCACCGCGGATCTGCTGGGCGTGACCCGTCCGACACTCTACAACCTGATGAAGAAACATGACTTGTCCTGCTGAACCCGTACGCTTGAGAGAGGTGACTGGCATGGCTTTGCGAAAGATGACCGGGCGTCGTCTGGTGGCGGCGCTGGCGCTGTTGGTCGGCCTGGCCGGCGGCGCATCGGTGGCTTCCGAGGCCACGGACAAGGCCCGTGCCTTGTTCGAGAAAGGTGACCTGCGGACCGCCACCATCGAGCTGAAGAATAGGTTACAGAAGGATCCGAATGATGCCGCCGCCCGCCTCTTGCTGGCGCAGATCTATCTGCAAGTCGGCAATGGCGCGGCGGCGGAGAAAGAGCTGCGCAGCGCGATCGCGCTGGGGGCGGATGCGTCCTTGTGGCGGCTCGAATTGGTTGCGGCCCTGATCGCCCAGGCGAAATATGACGAGGCCCTGGCGCGTTTGGATGCAGCCACCGATTTATCGGCGGCTGATCGGGTGCGCGCCCTGATTCTGCGCGGTGATGCCGCGCTGGGCCAGGACCAGCCCGAGGTCGCGCGTGCCGGCTATCGCCAGGCATTGACTCTGGATCCCAACAGCGAGTTGGCCGGTTTGGGATTGCTGCGGGTCGCGCTCAAGGAGGGTGATCAGGCGGCGACGGTCGGTGCCGCGGACGCCTTCCTGCGGCAGTTCCCCGACAACCCTGAGGCTTTGCTGATCCGCGCCGAGTCCTATCGCATCGCGGGTGACAACGCGGCCGCCCTGGCCATGTTCGACCGGGTGCTGGTCATTGATCCGCGGCGGTTGGCGGCGCGCCTGGGTCGGGCCACGGTCTTGATCGGCACGCAGAAGCTGGACGAGGCGCGCAAGGAGTTGACCAAGGCCGACGCGTTGCAACAAGACGTCCCGCTGACGCGCTATCTGCGCGGCGTCATCCAGTTTCAGGAACGGGACTGGAAACAGGCGGGCGAGTCGTTCGATCGGGTCCTATCCGCCATCCCGGGTCACCTGCAAAGCCAGTTGCTGCTCGGCATCATCCGCTATAGTGAAGGCGAGTTTGCAATTGCCGAAGAGTATCTGAGCAACGTCGTCAAGGTGACGCCGGGCAATCTGCAGGCCCGTAAGGTGCTGGCGGCGACCCGTATCAAACAGCGCGAGCCGCAGCGCGCGATCCAGGTCCTGGAGCCCGTCGCGCCGGATGGAGACCCGCAAACCCTGGCGTTGCTGGGCAGCGCGTATATGCTGCAGGGTGATCAGGAGCGGGGTCAGGAATGGCTCAACCGGGCGGTCGAAAAGGCCCCGGACGTGGCCGCGCTGCGCACGCAACTGGCGTTGTCCCTGCTGGCCGACGGCGAGACCGGCAAGGCGATCGATGAGTTGCAATCAGCGGTCGATCTGGGTCAGGACATTTTACAAGCGGATGTCTTGCTGGTGCTCGCCCATCTGAAGAAACAGGAGTACGAGCAGGCGTTGGAGGCCAGCAAGCGCCTCGAACAGCGGCGGGCCGAGTCGCCTCTCCCCTACAACCTGACCGGTCTTGCGTACCTGGCCAAGGGGGATCTGCCGAGTGCCCGTGCGCGTTTTGAAAAGGCCCTGGCGGTGGACTCCGCATTCTTCACCGCCGAGATCAACCTGGCGCGTATTGACGTCGCAAACAAGGATCTCGACGCCGCGGCGCGCCGCTATGAGCGGGTGCTGAAGGCCGATCCAAAGCACCTGGGGGCCATGATGGGCCTGGCCGCGCTGGCCGAGCTGCGCAATGATCCGGCCGCCCTGGAGGCCGCTCTGGAGCGCGCCGGGGAAGCCAATCCGGCCGCCGCCCAGCCCGGGTTCCTGCTGGCCCGGTTCCACATGACGCGGGGCAACTACCTCAAGGCGCTGGCCGTGGCCAGCGAACTGAATGCCCGCTTCCCCGAGGACCAAGAGGTGCTCCTGATGCTGGCGCGCGCCCAGACCCTGGGTGATCAGGTGTCCAACGCCATCCGTTCATTCGACCTGCTGCTGCGAACGAACCCGGACGACCCGCAACTTCATTACCTCGCGGGCGGCGCGCGCTGGAAAGGGCAAGATCAGTCCGGTGCCCAGAAGGCGTTTCGGCAAGCCCTGGCGCTCAAGCCCGACTTCGTGGATGCCAAGGTGGCGCTGGCCGCGGTGTCGCTGGAGGCCGGCGATACCGAGACTGCGCTGCAGAGCGCCCGGGAGTTGCAACAGGCCCTCCCGCAGGGGGCGGTCGGCTATCGGATCGAAGGCAGCGTCCAGGTCGCCAGGCGCGATCCCAAGGCCGCGGTTGCGGCATTCAAGACAGCGTTTGCGCATGACAAGACGAGCGTGGCAGCGCGGCAACTCGCTGCGGTCATGAGTCAAACCGGCGATACCGCCGGCGCGGTGGCCCTGCTCGACGATTGGGCGAAAGCCAACCCCGATGACCTGGAGGTCCAGGCGTCGCTGGGGCTCTTGCTGCAACAGGCGGGGCGTTCCCAGGATGCCATCGCGGTCTATGAGTCCGTGGTCGCGAAGGCGCCCGAGAAGAACGCGCTGCTGTTGAACAATCTTGCCTGGCTCTACCACGCCCAGGGCGATGCGCGGGCGCAGGCCACCGCCAAGGAGGCCTACGATCTGGCACCGAACCGAGCGGAGATCGCCGACACCTATGGCTGGATTCTTTACAACGCGGGGCGTAAAGGCGATGGGCTGTCGATTCTGCAACAGGCTTATCTGGCGTTTCCGACCCAAACCGAGATCGGCTATCACGTGGCCGTCGCCCTGGAGAGTCTGGGACGCCAGGACGAGGCCGTCGGGGTGCTGCGCAAGGTGTTGCGCGACAACCCCAACTCGGCGCAGGCCGCGGATGCGGCGGCGCTGCTCAAGAAACTGGGTGGCTGAACTGCCGACGCGGCGCCAGGCAAGATCCTGGCGGCGGCCGGGGCCGCCAAGCCCCGGGCCGCGCCGGGTCCGGAGGGGCGCGGACCGGAGGCCGGCAACGTGCCGGGGGTCGACCGAGCGATAGACCGGACCGCGTATACCTCCGTGTCGGTAAAGTGCCTACATTTGTCAATTTTTTTTACAGTCTTGGGTTGGCGGGGCCCCGCAGGAGGACCCTGTGACCTTGGAAGACTTGGCGTAAATAGTTTAAGTTATTGTGGAATATGAATAAGAAAACGATCTATCAAAATATGGCATGATCATCGCATAATCTTGATCGGCACCACCAGCCAAGACCCCGACGACAACAAGCGCAGAGAAAATCGCTCGAGATGCTGAACACCAGATCAACACGCGCCCCTCGCCGCATGGCACACCCACAACTCCGAAGCGGGCTGTTGGTCACCGGGCGCGCTGAACTGCAGACCCGGAACCGCGCGCCGGCGACCTCGCAAGTGACTACGCGACGGGCGTTGCGCAGCGACTGCATTGACGCACCGGTCCCTCAAGCCGATTTAACGTTAACCTCGACAGTCATACGCACGCGGAGAGATTCATGCTGACCCGACACCTGTCCACCCACGCCCGCGCCGCGCTCGCCGCGCTCGCATTCACACTCGGTACCGTCTCGACCGGTGCCTACGCCTTCCTCAGCGCCGTTCCGGACCCGTTCCTAAACCAGATCGTCGATCTGCAGGCCACTCCGCCCGGCACCTGGGTGGGGCTGCCCGGCCTCGGTTACACTCAAAGTTTCCTGATCAGCGGTTTCACCGGTCCCACCGTGAGTGGCGATGTCTTCAGCTACAGCGCCTCGTTCCAGGCTCTGCTGTCCGACACTGTCGGCGGTCCCGTCGTTCGCACCGCGAACCTGACCGGTGCCGACAACTTTGTCGTCCAGTTCGTGGGCCGTACCGACCCGTACGCCGGGGGGACTTACGATATGGTCCTGCAGGCGGCGGACTTCTCGGGCATGGTCGATGGCCAATTGGTGGAGGTCTCACTGGCCAATATCCCGACCGGGCGGGTCAGCATGACGGGGAGCATCGGCAATTTCCAGATCACCTACATCACCCCCTTCAGTGTCGATGGACAGTACAGCCTCGACGGCGGCGACCCCATTGAAGTGCCGGGGTTGGGAGACGTGAACGGCCAGCCGCCGTCCGCGGCCCCGGCACCGGCCACGGCCGCGCTGGCGATTCCGGGTCTGCTGGTCATGGCGGCGCTGCGCCGTCGGCGCGCGGCGGTCGCCGCCTGAAGGTCCCCGATGCCGTAGCGACGCACGTCTTCGCCAACCCGCCGGACGGGGTGGAACCGGCGGTTCGGCCTTATTTGTCGTTGCGGCCCCGACCCCCGATACCTGTTGCGCCAATTGGACGGCTGCCACAGGCGCGGCGCGGCGCGGCGTGTCGGGTCCGCGATGGGACGTTCTGCCGGGTTCAGACGTGCCGCCCCATGCCACGACCACAAATACTCCGCACCCCGGGTGACGGTGATTGCGCGCCGGTCCGGCCCAACGCGGCGCGAGACCGGGCAAGTGAGCAGTAGCAGTTGAAGAACCACATGGGCGCAGGTATCTATGTTGTTGGGATGGCATCCGTCTACGCGGGAGCCGGTAATCTGCGGGAGTTCTGGGAAACCCTGCTGACCCGGCGCTGTGGTTTCCGGGAGTTTCCCGAGCGCCGCCTGTCGGTGCAGGAGTACGTCTCCGAAAACCGCGCGGAACGTGATTTCACCTATGCCGCCCGCGCCGCGCTCGTGGATGGATTTGCATTCGATTGGAAGGCCCATCGGGTGCCCAAGGCGGCCTACGAGGCGACCGATCCGGTGCATTGGCTGGCGCTGACCACCGCCATGGCGGCGATCACCGACGGCGGCATCGATCTCGACGCGGTCGGGCGCGAACGCATCGGCGTGATCCTGGGAAACTCACTGACCGGTGAGGTGTCGCGCGCCAATATGCTGCGCCTGCGCTGGCCCTATGTCCGCCGGGTGATCCTGGACGCCGCCGCGCGGGCAGGGCTGGCGGACGCGCAGGTGGCCGCACTCATCGATGCGGCCGAGCAGGGTTTCAAAGACCCCTTTCCGGTGCCCAACGAGGACACGCTGGCGGGTGCACTCGCGAATGTCATTGCCGGCCGGATCTGCAACGTGCTCGACCTCAACGGGGGCGGGTACGTGGTCGACGGCGCCTGTGCCTCGTCACTGCTGGCGGTGAGCTCGGCCTGCGAAGCCCTGACGAGCGGGCGCCTCGACATGGTGGTGACCGGCGGGGTAGACATCAGTCTCGACCCCCTGGAGTTGGTGGGTTTTGCCCGCACCGGCGCCCTCGCGACCGGGCCGATGCGTGTGTACGACAAGGATGCCGCCGGTTTCATTCCCGGCGAAGGCTGCGGCATGCTGGTCCTCATGCGCGGTCCGGAGGTGGAGCGGCACGGCCTCGCGCCCTGGGCACGACTCGCGGGCTGGGGCATCTCGTCGGACGGATCCGGCGGCATCACGGCGCCCAAGGCGAGCGGCCAGGCACTGGCCATGCGGCGTTGTTATGAGCGCAGCGGGTTCGGCGCGGAGACCCTCGACTTCATCGAGGGCCACGGCACCGGGACTCCGGTCGGCGATCGGCAGGAATTGCTCGGCTTCCTGGACGTCACCGGCGGCGCGGACCCCGGCGACCTGCGCCGCACCGGCGTGACCTCGGTCAAGACCCTGCTCGGGCATACCAAGGCGGCCGCCGGGGCGGCGGGCCTCATCAAGGCGATTCTCGCCGTCAACCAGCGCGTGCTGCCGCCGCTGGCCGGGTTCAAGACCCCGGCCGACGCGTTCGCGGCCCCGCAGGCGCGCCTCTATCCCATCTCCCGCGGCGCCTGCCTGCCGCCGCGGTCCGGCTTGCGGGCGGGCGTTTCCGGGGCGGGTTTCGGCGGCATCAACTGCCACGTCGCGGTCACCGGAGAGGACATCCCCAAACGTCGGCTGGAGACGCGCGACGCCGCCCTGCTCCTCGCCTCGGCGCAGAGCGCCGAGTTGTTCGTCGCCAGTGCCGCGGACGTCCCCGGTTTGGTCGCCCGCCTGGAGGAATTGCTGCGGCTGTCCGCGGGTATGGCCGAGGGTGAACTGGTCGATCTGGCCGTCGGCTGCGCGCTGGACGACCAGGCCGGCACGGTGCGCGCGGCCGTGGTGGCGGAGACGGTCGAGGAACTGCGCGGCCGGCTGCGCTCCCTGACGCTGATTCTGCAGGGCGCGGGGGACGCGCTCCCGCTGGCGCCCCCGGGGACGTTGTGCGGCCGCGCCAATCCGCGGCTGCGCATCGGCTACCTGATCCCCGGCCAGGGATCCCAATTTTTGCGGATGGGCGGTGTGCTGGCGCAGCGCGCGGGCTGGGCCGCCACCAGACGTGCCCGCTGGGACGCGCGGTTCGCGGCCCTGGGTCCGGCGGGGCTGTCCGGGTTCATCGATCGTCCGGTCGAGCAGGCACGGACCCCTGCGGTGACGGCCCGCTGGGAGACGGCGTTGCGTGATACCCGGGTCGCCCAACCCGCCATCGTGATGACGAGTCTGCAGTGGATTCAATGGCTGCGCCAGGTAGGCCTCACGCCGAGCGCCGTCGCCGGACACAGTCTGGGGGAGATCACCGCCCTGGTGGCGGCGCACCTGTTGTCGGAGACCGAGGCGATCGATATCGTGGAGGTGCGCGCGCAGGCGTGTGCCGCCGCGGACGTGGCCCCGGGCGGTATGCTGGCGCTCACCTGCGGCATTGCGACCGCCCAGGCGATGATCGCGGCTGCGGCCGGTTACGCCGTCGTCGCCAACGACAATGCACCCGACCAGGTCGTCGTCGCCGGCGATCCGCAGGCGCTCGCCGCACTCGCCGGGCTCGCCCGCGCGCGCGGGATCGGGGCTGCTACCCTCAACGTCTCCAAGGCGTTTCACTCCGGCCACATGGCCGCCGCGGCGGCGGCTCTGGAACGCCTCGCCAAGCCCCGCGGCGAGGAACGCGAGGCCCAGATACCCTTCTTCTCGGGTGTGCAGGGTGGGCTCGCGCCGGAGCGGTTCGATCCGTTCGCCTATGTCGCGGGGCAGATCACCGCCCCGGTGCGCTTTCGCGAGACGGTCGCGGCGCTGGCCGCGGCCTGCGACATTCTGGTCGAGGTCGGTCCCGGCTCCGTGTTGACGGGGCTCGCGCGCCGGACCTTGGGCCAGACCTTGCCGATCGGTGCGTTGGAACCCGGTCCTGGGGACACCGACAGTCATTTCTGCACGGCGATCGGCCAGCTCTTCGTGGCCGGGGCGCACCTCGACTGGGGGGCCTTCTACGCGCACCGGTACTGGCGTCCCTTCGTCCCCGCGCGCGACCGCACTTTCATCGAGAGCCCCTGTGCGCGGGCCGACGGCGTTCGCGACCCCGTGCCGGGCGCGGCGGGCGAGCGGCGAAGCAGGCCCGCCGCGGCAGATCCGGACCCGCGGCCCAACCCCGAGCTGGACGCGGGGCTGCCCGCCGGCGCCGCTATCGAACACCTCATGCGCGAGCTCGTGGCCGGCGAGACCGGCTACGACCTCGAGATGATCTCCCCGGATGCGCGCCTCGCCCGCGATCTCAATCTGGATTCGATCAAGATCGCCGAGGTCGGCGCCGAGCTGCGCGCCCGCGGTGTCGTTCTGCCGGACGACCTGGCGCTGGGTACCACCCCCATCCGCGAGCTTGCCCGCGCCGCCGCGCAGCAGCCGGTGCGCGAGTCGGCGGGGGGCGGGCCCAGCGCCGCGGGTCCGGGGTCGGCCGCGTCCGGTGCGCTGCCCGCCGACCTGCCCGTGCTCGGATATGTTCCGGCCTGGCGCGACACCGAGCGACTCCAGGCTCCGGTGCCTGGCGGACCGGTGGTGATCCTGCATGCGCCTGAACGGGCCGCTGAGGCCGGGCGCCTGGTGCACCAGTTGGCAGCCGCCGGGGTGACGGCGCGGCTCGATGACGGAGCCCCGGTTGACGTCCCCGGCGACCAGCCGACGCGGCTGATCGCCTTGCCCGGGGACCGCGCCGCGGCCGAGCGGGTAACCGAGTTCTTCGCCCGGCTGGGGCGTCACCTGGTGGCCCGGCCCGGTGCGGCCACCCGGTCGATCGTCCTCATCGGCGGTCCAGGCCAAGCCCCGGTCTTCGGCTTTGCCCAGAGCGTTTCACTGGAACAGCCGCTGTTGCCCATCCTCGCGGTTGCGGCCGATCCGGCGGCTGAGCTCGCGCCGCTGGCGCTGGCCCGAATCACGCCCGGGGTGCGGCTGCTGCGGGTGGACGCATGCAACGCCGTCCAGGAGCTGCGGCTCGAACGGTGGGAGCCGACGGCCGTGCCCGGTATCCCGCTCGTGCGCGGCGACATTGTGGTGATCTCCGGCGGCGCCAAGGGCATTACCGCCGCCTGCGCCTTTGCTCTCCTGCAAGCCACCGGTGCCCGCGGCCTGCTGCTCGGCACTTCCCCGGCGCAGGCCCCCGGTGCGGAGGTCGAGGACACCCTGCAACGGATGGCCGCCGCGGGGCTCACCGCGGTCTATCTGCAATGCGACGTGACCGACGCGGCCGCCGTGCGCGCGGCCCTGCAACAGGGCACCGACCAATTGGGGACACACGACATCGTCGGCCTGGTGCACGGCGCCGGTGTGAACACCCCGACGCTTGCCACCGGGCTCGATCCCGCGGTGCTGCGGCGCGAGTACCTGGTCAAGGTCGGCGGCCTGACCAATTTATTGGCGGCCATCGGACCCGAGCGTCTGCAGCTCGCCGTGGCCCTGGGCTCGGTCATCGGCGCCGTGGGTATGGCCGGCAACAGCGGCTACGCGCTGGCGAACGAGGCCTTGGCCGAGACCCTCGCCGAGCTGAAGCACGCCCACCCGCAGCTGCAGGTCGCCTGCCCCGCGTACAGCGTCTGGTCCGACGTTGGGATGGGAGCCAAGCTCAATGTCCTCGCGTCCTTGGAGCGGCAGCAGGTGGCGGCAATTCCGCCCGCGGCGGGTATCCGCTGGTTTCTGGAATGCTGCGGTCAGCCGGCCGTCCCGATCCCGCTGGTCGTCGCGGCGCCGCTGCATGGTCTGCCGACCTGGCGCCAGGCGCGCGGCACCGCCGCGGCATCCGGCTGGCCCTATGTCGATGACCGCGTGGTCCACGAGCCCGGTGTGATCCTCGTATCCCGGCCCGCGCTGAATCCGCAACGCGACCGCTGGCTGACCGACCACGCGTTTCGTGGGGCGCTGCTGTTCCCCACCGTGCAGGCGTTGACCGCGATCGGGAATGGCGCCCGACTCCTGGCGGGTGCGGGTGTCGTCACGCGGTTCCTGGACTTGCGGATCACCCGCCCCATCGTTGCCGCCCAGCGTGGCGATACGACCATCGAGCTCGATGTCCGCGGCAGCCCCGCGCCGGACTGGAGCGGATGTGTCGGTGCCCCGGGTACCGCCCGGCTGGCCCCGGCCTTCGCCGCGCGCGTGCAACTCGGTACGCCCGACCCGGGCACCGCGGTGCCCGCCGCGCCCGACGATTCCCGGTGGCGCGTCGTGCCGCCCGAGGTCGGTGCCCATCTTTATGATTGGCTGCTCTTCCAGGGCCCCGTCTTTCGGCGCATCGAGCGCGTGCTCGGGCTCGACCTCGCCGACGACGTGCACCGCCGCGGCTGCTTCACGCTGCGTCGCGAGGGTTCCGCACCCGGGACCCCGGTGCCGGACCCCTACTTTCTCGACGCCCTGCTGCAATCCGTGCAGGTACTGGTGCCGCGGGATCTCTGCCTGCCGGTCGGCATCGCCGAGACGGTCTTCTACGCGGCCGCTTGGGAGGGCGGGGCGACCCGGGTCGAAGCCGAGATCACCGAGCGCATCCCCACCGGCTATGTCACCCGGGTACGGGCCTGGAACGCCGCCGACGGCGCCCCGGTTGCCCGCTACGAGGGCTATCGCCTGAACATCGTCGAGCGTTATGCGTCGCGACCCGACGCGGCGGCCCTGTTTGATCCCCTGGCCGGTGATCAGGCGGCCCTGGCGGCCTGGATGGTCGGGCGCCGGGACTTGGCGGAACTGAACATTGCGCTGGGCGCCGTCGCTGACGCCGACCAGGAGGCACGCCGCCGTGCGGCTGCGGTGCAGGTCGCCGCGCAGCTCGGCAGCGTTCCCGTTGCGACCCCGGTGCTGACCTGGCGTGCCGACGGGGCTCCCGCGCTCGTCGACCGGCCGGGCCAGGGGGTGTCCATCGCCCACGACGCCGCCCGCCTGTTGAGCGCGTGCGGCAGCGGGCGGGTGGGGTGCGATCTGCAGCGCATCGGTCAAGTCGTGCGCCCCTGGGGCGAACTGCTGCCGGAGCCGCGTCACCGTCTGTGGCGCGACCTGACGGGCGCACTGAATGACCGCGACCGCGCCGGTGCCATGGTCTGGGCCATCCACGAGGCCCTGCTGAAGGCGGGGGCCGCCGCGGACAGCGTGACCTTCGTCGGGATGCAGGACGGCGGCCCCCGCTTCCGCTTGGCGGGCGGTCTGGTCGCCGCCGGGGTGCTCGAGCTGGTGCTCGCGGGTCCAGCGGCGATTGCGCTGGTGCAACTGACGCCGGCGGCCGCAACCCGGCGCGTGACCCACTACACGCGCGACATCGTAATGACATTCAAAGAGGCGCTGCCGCCGTTGCGCAGCCCCACGGCCTCGGTGTTCTTCGCCTGGATGGGCGAGTTGCGCGAAGCGGCGATGTCCGACATCCGCATCCCGCTGGCCCACGCTTTCAGCGTGGGCGGCAAGGGGATGGTGACCAACGGCACCCGGGTGCGAATCCTGCGCCCGGTGCGCTACCACGCGCCGCTGCGGGCCTGGGTGTGGCTGGACCGGGTCCTGGAGCGCCAGCCCGCGACCTTCGAACTCGGCTTTCAGTGGGCCGAGACCGGCCCCGGAGGGGCGCCGCAACGCATCGTGGCCCAGGGCAGCCAGCGTCTGACCTGGGTCGACGTGGGACCGGGGGGCCAGGTCAGGGCGGAGCCGTTCCCGGACTTCTTCGCCGACTTCATCAATGAGCGACGCCCGGCGTCCGGCACCGACCCCTTCAGCCCCCCCTTGGGGCACCTGCTGGAGCCGCCCGACGACATGGCGATCCTCTGGCGGCGCGACCCGCGGATCGAAGCCGAGCAGGGCCGCGCCCGTTTGTGGCTGGAGACCGACGAGGCGCACGCGAATTTCGTCGGCAACATCTACTTTTCCCATACCGCCACCTTGGTCGAGCGGGCCTGTCAGAAGGCCCTGCGGCACCTGGGGACCTGCCCTTGTGCGTCGACGCTGCGCTGTCTGGGGGCGGCCAACTGCAAGAACGCCTTGAGGAACATGGGGGCCTGCCCGGGCGGTTTCTTCGCCACGGCCTTCCAGCTCGATCACTTAGGTGAGGCGATGCCGGGCGATACGCTGGAGGCCGAGGTCCGGCTCGCCGAGGTCGGCGCGACCTTCTGTACCTTCGATCTGGCCTTGACGAACCAAAGCCACGGCGCCGCCAAGATCGCGGCCGGTCGCGCCCGCTTCCAGATGTACGCGACCACCGTCGAGGAAGCGCAACCGCAACCGATGCCGACCTGGCTCATGTCCACTCTCGCGAAGGAAACCTCATGTATCGCCACGGAAACCCCGCCGATCGCCGCGGACATCCCATGACCCGACGGCGGCGGATCGGGCCGGTGCTGGGCGTCGGCGCGCTCGTGATCGCGATCGGCGGCGCGGCGGTGTCGGCGGATACCGCGCAACTCGCTGCCTGGTCCGACCGGCTGACCGCGGACGCCGCGCCGCAGGCCCTCGCGCAGGCGTTCCCGGCCGCGGCGTTGACCGACTTGCAGGGGCTGAACGCGCTGCGGTTGCGCCTGAAGGCCGACGGTAAGGCGGCGCTCGCGCAGCCCTTCTTCGCCGCCCTGGCGGCCCGCGAGCCGAGCGACGCGGTATTGCTCAATCTGAGCCTCGCCGATGTTGATCAGCTCATGGGCAAAAGCCTGTACCAGCAGGGGAAGCTGTCTTCGCGCTCACAGGAGACCGTCGCGCGGATCATCGGGCGCACGCCCGATCATTGGACCGCCTGGTATATCCGTGGTCTCAACAATCTCTACTGGCCCGACTGGTTCCGTAAAGCCAAACCGGCGCGCGACTATCTCACCGAGGCGGTCGCCATTCATACGCGCCTTGCCCCGCTCGAGCAGGACGAGAACGATCAGTATGCCTTGGGTTACCTGGCCCTGGGGGACGCCTACGCCCTGCTCGATCAGCCGGCCGTGGCGCGCCGGACCTGGGAACAGGGTTTGCTTGCCTACCCCTACGTCGCGGTGCTGCGCGAGCGCCTGCAGATCCCGGACGGCGACCAACACGCGGCGGTGCGCGCCCGGCGCGATGTCGACCGGCCGATCGATACCGATCTCGCCTTCCTGTGGAGCCATGGCTCCGCGCCCTTTCGGATCAC
This sequence comes from Chromatiaceae bacterium, assembly GCA_013426805.1. Classification (GTDB taxonomy): domain Bacteria; phylum Pseudomonadota; class Gammaproteobacteria; order Chromatiales; family Chromatiaceae; genus Thiodictyon. The sequence goes on along the minus strand of JACDZG010000010.1, from coordinate 41,178 downwards.
CCTGACCGGCGGGACCCTGTATGGCCCGGGTCCGCTCGATGATCAGTCGCTGGACCCGGGCGGCCTGGCCAATCTTTACCTCGGCAGTGCGCTGAACGGCTTCATTCCCGCCGCGAACAACGGTGCGGCGGAGCCGAATCTCCCCGGTGAGGTGCGGCAGGGGAAGGTGATCGACGGTCTGCTGTCCGACGGCACTCCGGCCAATGAGAACATCGACGTGGGGTTCGTGAGCCTGATGAACGGGAAGTTCAATCTCTTCCTGGCCGCGGTTGCCGATGGTCCCAATCAGGGGCGCATCCATTTTTTCCTCGATGACGGCTGGCATTGGACCATTCGCGACGATATCGGCATCGACCCGGGCTTCGCGGTCGGCGTGATCAAGATCCAGGAGTTTACGTTCTCGACCAGCCCGCGCGTCCTGCCCCAGTCACTGCAGACGCAGGCGGGTAATCCCGGCGGTGTGGATCGGGCCGGCAGCATCGCCAGCGGCGCGGTGGTGCCGGGGGCCTTGGGGGATGCCGATTTCGATGGGCGGCTCGATGGGATCATGAATGCGATCGGGCGCTTTCCCTACGATTCGGTCATCCTGCCGGGGGTCCCATTCGCCCAGACCCGGCTATTCAACACCGACATCCCGATCACCGCCGCACAAGCGGCCTTGCTGACCCTTGCCAATGCGCTCGCTCACCTGCGCCTCGCCCTCGATCTGCAAGACGCCGACCCCGCGCGCGCCGCCGTCCTGCGCGGGACCTTCAATGAACGGCTGGAGACCGCGCGGCGCCACGCGCAGGGGAGTGCCCTGTCCGCGGCGGCGGGTGCCCTGCTCACCGGGCTTGGGCCCAATGCCGATGCGGCGACGCTGTGCGACGCCTGGACCATGCTGCGCGCCGAGGCGCCGGCCAACGGTCTGCGGCAACGTGAATTCAATGCCAGCGGAATCAAGATAGCGTGTGTGAAATGAGGAAATCACCAGTCGGTCCGGCCGGCCTGGCGGCCGCCGTCATGGCCGCGGTACTGGCCGTGGTCCTGAGCGTCCCGCCCGCGGCGGCCGACGCGGGTCCGCGGTTCACCGAGGTCGCGCAACCGGCGGGCGTCGTGTTCAGCCACGCCCGCGCCGAGTTCGACCCCAAGGCGAAGCATCTCATGCCCTGGCTCACGGCCGGCGGGGCCGGGGTCGCCGTGGGCGACTTCGACCGCGACGGTCTCGATGACATCTATCTGGTGACGAGCCTCCAGGACGCCCCCAACGCGCTCTTCCGCAACCAGGGCAATTTCCGGTTCGAGGACGTGGCGCCCAAGCTCGGTCTGGCCGCTGTCAACCAGGGCGCGACCGGCACCAGCGCCCACGCCATCTGGTTCGACTATGACGGCGACGGCTGGCTCGATCTCTTGCTCATGCGTTTCGGGCAACTGAGTCTGTACCGCAACCGCGAGGGCCGCGCGTTTGAAGACAAGGCCGCGGAGGCCGGGATCAGCCGGCTGATGAACGCCATGGCGGCGGTCGCCTTCGATTACGACCGCGACGGCGACCTCGATCTCTATCTCGGCGGCTATTTCCCCGAGAAAGACTTCAACCGCCTGCCGGACACCAAGGTGCTGTTCGACAGTTGGGAGACCTCCAGGAACGGCGGCCCCAACTATTTCTACCGCAACAACGGCGACGGCACCTTCACCGACGTCACAACGGCGGCGGGGGTCGAGGACACCGGCTGGACGATGGCGGTCGGCCACGGCGACCTTGATAACGACGGCTGGCAGGACCTGTATGTCGCCAACGACTTCGGCCCCGACACCGTCTTCCGCAATCAGGGCAACGGGACCTTCGCCAATGTGACCCTCAAGGCCATCGGCACCGATACCAAGAAGGGCATGAACGCCGAGCTCGGCGATTACAACAACGACGGCCGCCTCGACATCTATGTCACCAACATGACCGAGCCCTATCTCCACGAGTGCAACATGCTCTGGGAGAATCACGGGGACTTCCGTTTCGCGGATGTCGCCACCGAGACCAATGCCTGCGACACCGGCTGGGGCTGGGGGGCCAAGTTCTTCGACGCCGATAACGACGGCCTGCAGGACCTGTACGTGGCCAACGGCTTCATCTCCGCCGGGCCCGAGGACTATATGCACAAGCTCCTGGACTTCGTCTTCCAGGAGGGCATCGACCTGCGCGACGCGACCAAGTGGCCGGACATGGCCGGCTATTCGATGGCCGGCAACGAGCGTAACGTCTTCCTGCACCAGCGGTTCGGCAGCTTCGTCTCGGCCGGCGCCCAGGCTGGCCTGGATGACCCGGGCGATGCCCGCGGCGTGGCCATCGCCGATTTCGACCGCGACGGCCGCGTCGACCTGGCGGTCTCCAACGTCGCGGGACCCCTGCGGCTCTTCCGCAACACCACGCAACCGACCGGGCGCTGGGTCGGCCTGCTCCTGCGCCAGGGGACGGCCAATCCCGACGCCGTGGGCGCCCGGATCAGCGTCGAGGCGGGCGGCGAGAAGATGATCCGCGAGGTCGCGGTCGGCAATGGATTCAATTCGCAGAGCATGCTCGGGACCCATTTCGGCCTGGGCCGGGCCGACCAGATCAGCAAGCTCACCGTGACTTGGCCGGACGGTATCAGCGAGCTGGTGGAACCGCCGGCCCCGGGCGCCTGGTATGTGCTGGAGCGCGGCAAGGGCCTGCGTCCCCTCGCCGTCGGCGCGGCCCCGGTCGCGGCGGCACCGGCCAAGGCCCAGGATGGGGATTTCGTCGATGTCGCGCGGGCAGCCGGTATTGCCGCGCCCCACGTCCCCGCGGTCTTCGACCCCAAGCTCGGGCACATCATGGACATGATCGCCGCCGGCGCGGCGGGCGCGGCGGTCGGCGACTATGACCGCGACGGCGATCTCGACCTCTTCGTCAACAATGCCAAGGCCGGCGCACCCAATCACCTGTGGCGCAACGAGGGCGGGCTGCGCTTCGTCGATGTCGCCCGGGAGGCCGGCGTGGCCGATCTGAACACCGCCGACTCGACCTCCGCCGGCGGTCTTTTCTTCGATTACGACGGCGACGGCTGGAAGGACCTGCTGGTCTTCCAGATGGGCGTGAGCCGGCTGCTGCGCAACCGCGGCGACGGCACCTTCACGGACGTGACCAAGAAGGCGGGGCTTGCCGACCTCTACCGCAATACCCTCTCGGCCGTCGCCTTCGACGCCGATCGCGACGGCGATGTCGACCTTTATCTCGGCGCCTATTTCCCCGACCGCAGCATGTTCGCCATGACCGACGACCGGGTGATGCACGACAGTTGGGAGACCTCGCGCAACGGCGGCAGTAACGTCTATCTGCGCAACAATGGAGACGGCAGCTTCAGCGACGCCACCGCCTGGGCGGGATTGGCGGACACCGGCTGGACCATGGCGGTCGGGCACGGCGACATCGACAACGACGGCTGGCAGGACCTCTATGTCGCCAACGACTACGGACCCGACACCCTGTTCCGCAACAAGCACGACGGAACCTTCGAGAATGTCACCCGCGACGCCATCGGTATCGACACCAAGAAGGGCATGAACGCCGAATTCGGCGACATCGACGGCGACGGCTTTCTGGACATCTATGTCACCAATGTGACCGAGCAGTTCCTGCACGAATGCAACATGCTCTGGCGCAACAACGGCAGCGGGGGCTTCTCCGACATCAGCCAGGAGATGAACGTGTGCGACGCGGGCTGGGCCTGGGGCGCCAAGTTCTTCGACCGGGAGAACGACGGTGACCTCGACCTCTATGTCGCCAACGGCTTCTTCAAAGGGGATAAAGGCGATTATCTCGACATCCTGCTGCCGGCCCTGTGGCACAACGAGGGCGAGGACCCGTCCAGCGCCGCCAAGTGGCCCCCCTTGAAGGGCCGCGGCATCGCCGCCAAGGAGCGCAACGTCCTGTTCATCAACGAGAGCGGAACCAGCTTCCGGCGCGTCCAGGACGGGCCGCTCGCGCTCCCCTCGGAGTCGCGCGGTGTCTTCACCGGCGATTTCGACAACGACGGGCGCACCGACCTCTTCGTGACCAATAACGATGCCCCGCCGAACCTGTTCCATAACGTGACGCCCAATGACAACGCCTGGCTGACGGTAGAGCTGGTCGGCCGCGCGCCGAATACCGATGCGGTAGGGGCGCGGGCCACGATCCTCACCCCCGCGGGACCCCTGGTGCGCGAGGTCAATATCGGCAACGGCTTTGCCGGCGGCTCGAGCACGAGGCTGCACTTCGGGCTCGGCAAGCAGCCCAAGGTCGATGAGCTGCGCATCCAGTGGCCCAATGGCGAGACCAGTGTCGTCGTCGCCCCCGAGCTCAATCGGATCATCCGTGTCGAGCAGTCACCAGCGCCGCAGCAGGCCGGGAAGCCGGCGGCGAACGGCAAGGCGGCGTTTCGGGATGTGACGGAGGCGGCCGGGTTCGACTTCCGCCACTTCGGTCCCAAGGTGGACGAGCGGCTGCGCAATCTCGGCCCCTGGTTCACCGCGCTGGGTGCCGGCGGGTCGGTCGGGGACGTCAATAACGACGGGCTCTTGGACATCTATCTCACCAACAGCCTGCGCGACGTGCCCAATGCCCTGTTCCTCAACCAGGGCGGGATGAAGTTCGAGAACGTGGCGGAGCGCTACGGGGTCGCCAACGTCAATCAGTCGCCCAACTTCTCGATGATGAGCCTGTTGGTCGACCTGGATCAGGACGGCTGGGACGATCTGGTCATCGTGCGCTTCGGCCAGAGCCTCATCCTGCGCAACGTCAAGGGCGAGCGGTTCGAGCCGCTGGAACATGCGCTCGACGGTGCGCCGACCCCCCGCAATCCGGTCGCCGCGGTGGCCTTCGATTATGACAAGGACGGGGACCTCGACCTCTATTTCGGCACCTATTTTCCCGATGTGAACTTAGTCGATGTGGGCGAGCGGACCAACCTGCTCCATGACAGTTGGGAGGCGGCCAGGAACGGCGGTACCAACTTCCTGCTGGAGAACCAGGGCAATTTCCGCTTCGTCGACCGCACCAAGGAGGCGGGCCTGGGCGATACCGGCTGGACGCTCGCCATCGGCACCGGCGACATCGACAAGGACGGGTGGATCGACCTCTATATCGCCAATGACTTCGGGGCGGACAAGGTCTACCGCAACAACGGCAACGGCCGCTTCACCGATGTGTCCACCAGCGCCATCGGGGTGGACACCAAGAAGGGGATGAACGCGGAATTGGGGGACTTCGACAACGACGGCTTCCTCGATGTCTATGTCACCAACATCACCGAGCCTTACCTGCACGAGTGCAACATGCTCTGGCGCAACAACGGCGACGGCAGTTTCTCGGATGTCTCAAGCGCGCTCGGCACCTGCGACACCCGCTGGGGCTGGGGCGCCAAGTTCATCGACTACGACAATGACGGCTGGCAGGACATCTATGTGCTCAACGGCTTCATCTCGGGCGGCAAGAAGGACTACATCGACATCCTGATGCCGATCATGCTCGACAGCGAGGTCAATCTGTCCGACACCATGAACTGGCCGGCCCTGGGTGAGATGAGCTTTTCCGGATTCGAGAAAAACGTCCTGTTCCGCAATGTCGGCGGCTCCTCCTTCGATGACGTGAGCGCCGCCAATGGCGTGGATAACGAGCGGGACGGGCGCGGCCTCATCGTGGCCGATCTCGACAACGACGACGACCTGGATATGGTCGTCCTGAACGCCAACCAGAAGGCGGTGATGTTCGAGAACATCTATCCCCGCCCGGGCGCCCGCATCGGCATCGAACTGGAGGGCACCAAGAGCAACCGCAACGGCATCGGGACCCGCGTCACGGCCTATACCCCGGACGGTCTCTTCTACCGGGAGACCAATGCGGGCAACGGCTTCCAGTCCCAGAGCACGCCGCTGGTCCAACTGGGGCTCGGCGCGGCCAAAAAGGTGGATGAGCTGGAAGTGATCTGGACCTCCGGGACCCGCCAGGTATTCCCGGACGTCGCCGTCGATCAACGCTATTTCCTGCGCGAGGGCGAGCCCTTGCGCCCCTGGACACCGCGCCGCGCGCGGGTCTCGACCAATTCTGCACCCGCGGGTACCAAGCCATGACGTACCGTTCGACACTCGCCCTGGGGCTCGCCGCGGGTCTGATGCTCGCGGCGGGGACCCCGGTCCTTGCCGCCGGGGAGGACGGCAGTACCCAGAAGGCCGCCGCCTCGGTCTTTCAGGAGAACCCGCGCCAAAGCGACCCCGCGTTGGAACTGCAGCGGCTGCGCAATGAAGGCATCGCCAAATACGAGTCCGGGCTCGCCCTGGACGACGCCCTGCGGGCCTTCGAGGGCGCCTTCGAGCGCAGTCAACAGGCCGCGGATGCGTTCAACGTCGCGCTCGTCTATTTCAAGAAGAACAAGGCCGAGGAGGCCCGCACCTGGCTCAATCGGGCGCTGGCGCAGGACCCGGGTTACCCGAACGCACTCTATCTGCTGGGGGTGCTGGCCCGCGCCGATGGTGACCTGGAGGGGGCGAAGAAGCACTGGGAACGCGCCCGCGAGCGCGCGCCCGACGACGGCTACCTGCACTATCAGTTGGCCCTGGTGGCCCAGTCCGAACGCAATGAGCCGGTCTTTCTGCAGTCCCTGCTGAATGCGCTCGGGATCGACCCCGAGAATCCGGCGGCCTTGTACCAGATGTACCGCTACTACCAGCACAGCGGCAACCGCGAACTCGCCGACCAGACCATGGCGAAGTTCAATACGCTCAAGAAGCAGGAGAAATTCTCCCGGCGCGAGAAGCAGAAGGACCCGAGCCGGCTGGCGCAGCCGGTGCTGGCGACGGCGACCGGGGCGGCCGGCTTCCCGGTCATCGAGGTCGCGCCCAGCTATCGCCTGACGACGGCCACGCCCGGCTGCACGGCGGTCGCGGCGGATGGCTATGTCAAGCGCGCCGAGCCGGTCACCGAGGGCATCGCCATCGCCTGCGACGACGCGCGCCTGATGACGACGCAGGCGGGCAAGGACGAGGGCTTCGCGGAGGCGGGCAAGGTCCCGGCCGGCACCCGCGACTTGCGGCTGGAGTGGTTCGATGAGCAGGGCCCCCGGGTCCTGGCGACGACCGACACGGGCCTCTCCATCGCCCGGGGACTGGTCGGTGAGCCCGCCGAGTACGCGCCCGTCCTGTCCGCGGCGGCGACGGCCCCCCTGGTACCGGCCGACCTGGACGCGGACGGCGACCTGGATATCGCGGTCGGCGGCGGCCAGGTGCCCCTCACCAACACCGGGAAGCTCGAGTTCATTCAGGAAGCGGCCCTGTACCAGGCCGGGCCCCTGCCGGCCCTGTTGTCCGGCGCCCGCGCCGCGGCGCTCGCCGACCTGCAGCGCGACGGGCTCTCCGATCTGGTGATCCTGCGCGACGACGCCCTGGTGGTGGCGGCCGGGAGCGCGTCCGGCTTCCGCGAGGCCCTGCGCCTGCCGGCCGGTGCCGGGGCGAGCACCCTGGTCGTCGGCGATTTCAGCAACGACGGGCGTCTCGACCTGGCCCTGCTGCGGCCCGATGCCGTGCGCCTGGTCTGGAACCCGGACCTGCGCGCCAAGCCAGCCGACGCCGTGATCCAGGACCTGAAACTGGGCACCGGCGGGGCGGCGCTGCTGCACGCTACGGATTACAACAACGACGGTCTGCTGGACCTGGTGGTCGTCACGGCCGCGGGCCAGGCGTCCCTGCTGCGCAATCAGGGCGGGCGTCGGTTCGTCGAACTGCCGCTCGGTCAATGGCCGGCACCGGCGCCCGGCGCGCGCCTCATCGCGTGGGATCGCGACCAGGACGGCCGGGAAGACCTGGCCTATGTCACCGCGGACGGCAGTTTCGCCGTGGCCCGCAATGCCACCGAGGGCGGCGGCCACGCGCTCGCGCTGTTCGCCAATGGCGTGCGGGCGGCCCCGAGCGGGCTCCTGACCCAGATCGAGATCCGCCGCGGTGCCGACTACGCCTATGCCCAGTCCGCGGGGGTGGTGCAACGCCTGGGCACCGGCAAGTCGGACTATGTCGAGGTCCTGCGGCTGGATTGGACCAATGGCTTCGTCGAGAACAAGCTCAAGATCGACGCCGTCCCCAAGGTCTATTCGTTCAAGGAGTCCGAACGGATCTCCGGCTCCTGCCCCAGCCTCTTCGTCTGGAATGGGGAGCGGTTCGAGTATCTTACCGACACCTTCATCAGCGGGCCGGCGGGGGTCCCGCTGGATCGCGGGCTCTATTTCCCGGTGCGGGACCGCGAGCTGCTCGTCATCACTGGTGATCGCGTCCAACTGCGCGACGGGCGCCTGGAGATCCGCTTCACCGAGGAACTGCACGAGAGTGTCTTCGTGGACCGCGCGCGCCTGCTGGTGGTCGATCACCCGGCGGGCACCGAGGTCTATCCGCATTCCCGCCTGGCCCCGGTGCCGGCACCCGCCGAACTCTTCTATACGGTCGGCGGCCTGGTGGCCCCGGCCCGGGCGACCGGTTCCGACGGCTCCGATCTGACCGCCATCCTGTCCAAGGTCGATCAGGTCCATGCCGAGTTCTATCAGCGCTCGAGCAACTCGGGCTTTGCCGAGCCCCATTGGATCGAATTGGAACTCCCGGCCGAGGTGGACCCCGCGACGGTCGACACGCTGCTCGCCACCGGCTGGTTCTTCTATTTCGAGTCCACCTCGATGATCGCGCAGGCGCAGCGCAGCGGCCCCAACCTGCCCTGGCCCTGGCTCGAGCAATACGTCGATGGGGCCTGGCAGGACCTGGCGCCGGTCGGCATTCCGACCGGCAAGGGCAAGACCGCGGTGGTCCCGATCGCCGGGCAACTGAAGTCGCGACAGTTGCGCATCCGCTCCGGCATCAGTATCTATTGGGACCGCATCGCCTTCGGTCTGACGAATCAGGTGGCCGCGGCCGAGACTTCGGCGGCCCCCCTGGCGGAGGCGACTTTGCGCTTCCGCGGCTTCTCGGAACTGGTCTCACGCGATCCCGAGCGCTTCGACTATTACTCGCTGCGCTATACCGCCCTGTGGAGCCCGATGCGCGGGCGCTTCACCGCCTATGGACCGGTCGATACGATGGTCGATACGGCCGACGGCCGCTATGCCCTGTTCGGCTCGGGCGACGAGATGAGTCTGGCCTTCCAGATCGACCAGCCCCCGCCGCCGCCGGGGCAGACGCGCAGCTATCTGCTGGAATTCGTCGGCTATGTCAAGGACGGTGATCGCTATACGGCCCATCCCGGCGAGGTGGACCCGATGCCCTACCTCGGACTGCTCCAGTATCCGCCGCCGGCCGATGCGCGATTGCGCGAGGCGCAGACCCGCTCACCCCAGCGCACGCGCGCTCCGCTCGATTACACCTTGACCATTATCGGCGGCCAAGAGGACGCAACGCGATGAAACCTGGTTGTCACCGTCTGGGGCGGGGGAGCCTGATGCCGATTCTGTTGGCGGCGCTGCTGGCGGGCTGTTCGCCCGACGACTCGGGTTTCGGCGATTCGGCCTCCGAACGCACGCTGGCCGCAGCCGCGGGGCTGGCGGGCGAACGGACCCCGGTGCTCGCGCGGGCCCAGGAGCTCGCCGACGCGGGCAAGCACGGCGAGGCCCTGGACGTACTGGAGGGTTATCTGCGCGCACACCCCGCCGACATCATCGTCGGCAACCTCTACCGCAAACTGGCGGTGAAGGGAAACCTGTTCGATCGGCCGATCAAGTTCTTTGTGGCAGTGGTGAAAGAACTCACTCCTTGCCCCAAGGACCCTCCGGCCTGTCCCGAGACCGAGCCGGACTGTGCCAAGAAGGCGGCCGAGCACTGTTCACCGACCGCCAAGCCGCCGGGTCCGCCCTCCGGCATTCGGTATAACCTGGCCTTCGCCTACATCGACAAGATCCCGGTCGTCGGCCCGATGGGCGCCGGGTTCCTGTCCAAACGCTCCATCGAACAGTTCCGCAAGGCACTGGACGAGGACCCGGACGACTGGATCGCGAACTACGGCGTGGGGATGAACTATCTGCATTGGCCCGACTATTTCGAGAAGAACGACTCCTCGATCGCGTATTTCGAGCGTGCCATCGCGCTCCAGGAGGCGCGCCCGGCGCGGCCCTCCGACATCCTCGCCTATGTGCGTCTCGGCGATGCGCACGCCAAGGCGGGGAATGCGCAACCGGCGCGCGACGCCTGGCAGCGCGGTGAGCAGCGGCTGGGTGCCAAGCACGGCGATCTCACGGAGCGGCTGGAGATCGACCCGGCGCGCCTGAAGGAGGCGGTGCTCGAGGCCTATAACCCCAACAATTCGATCGGCGCGATCAATACCGATATCTCGATCCTGTGGGCTCAGACGATGCCCGAGCGCGTGTTCTCACTGCGTAATCCCGACGGGCCCGTGGTGGTCGGCGGGGTCGGCGGTCAGACGCTCCCCGAGCGCAAGGCCAATTCCGATACCCGGTTGTTCAACTGGTTCCGGGACAACCTGCCGCTCCTGCTCAATCGGGCCAATGCGGACAAGGTCGATATGTCGGGGATCGGCGCGACCGGCGGCGAGGGTGCCGGCGTCATCGCGTACAACATGATCAAGGGATTCATGACCCAGTTCCGCGGCGAGGCCCCGGCAACCGTCGCCGAGGCCCTCACCCTGGCGTCGAATTACGACCGCCCCTTCTTCCACGAGGGGGTCGGCATGGGCCTCGCGGCCGCCCTGGACACCAGCGCCGATGGGTCGCTCGGCCCCTTCCCGGCCCAGATCGCCGCCTTCGACCCGACGTTCGACCGGCTGCACTACGCGGGCCTCGGCATGTGGTATGGCTTGGCACCGACCATCAATCTGGTGCGCGTGCGCAACAAGCTCGGTGAACTGGACATACGCGGCCAATTCTATGCCTATGAGGGGATGGGCTTCGCCGTCACCCTGTTCAAGGACTCCGCCGCGGGTGGGGCGACCGAACTGGTGCAGCGCCTGCCCTTTGCCTCGGCCTCGACTTTCGCCCACGGTGCCGGCCGCGCGCTGTGGATCAAGCACGGCAATGACTCGGCGGCGGTCGGCACGGCCATCGCCGCCTTCCCGGAACAGTTCCGGCCCGATACGCGCGCCGGTTTCGGTATGGGCGTGGCCTTTACGCGAATCCACAAGCTCGACGCCATCCTGGCCCAGGCCCGGCCCTTCGCCGCGGAGTCCCCCGCCGCCTGCCTCGACTATCTCACCGGCGCGGCCATGGGCCTGACGATCCGCTATCAGACCGACCCCGGCTATGTGCGCGAGGCCATGAAGAGCGGCACCGCGCCGGATACGCGGCTGCTCGCACCGGCCTTGCTCCAGGCCGGGCTCGAGGCACTCGAGGAGGTCCAGCGGGCCGGCACCGAGACGCACAAGAACTGGCGCACGGCGATCCACACGCAGGTCACAGGCGGCGCCCAGGCCCCCCTGTTCAAGAAAAGCTGTGAGGCACCGACCCTATGAACCGGACCGCTGCATTCTGCCTCGCGGTGCTCGCCGGCCTGCCGGTCCCGGCGGCCGCCGCTGGCGGCGCTCAGGTCTTCACGCTGCACGGCGGGCACTTCTTCGGACCTGGTCCGATCGTGCCGGACACGCCCCTGCCCGACGGCTCGATCCGGGGCATCTCATTCGACCTCGACCGGCTCGAAGGGGTCGCCGCCTTTGCCGCCGGGGGCCGCACCCTCTCTGATGGGACCACGACGACGAACGGCAATATCGACGCCGGCGCGCTGGAGATCGGCGGTCCCGCCGTGGGTCAGACCCCGGGCCGCACCGCGGGCAAGGTGTTCTGGCTTTACGCGGTGGCCGGCGGCCCGAACGAGGGGCAGGAGCGCTATCGCTTCGATGCCGATTACAACATGGTCTGGACGGTGGATCTGGGGCTCGACCCGGGTTTCGCCGAGGGCATCGTGCGGGTGAATGGATTTGAACTCACGACGGGGACCCGCAAGGTACCCACGTCGCTGCAGACCGCACGCGGCCTCCCCGGGGGCTACGACAAGGCCGGCAGCCTCCCGAGTGGCACCATGCTGGTCGGTCGGGTCGGGGACTTCGATGCCGACGGCTTCATCGATGGGACCATCGTGGCCACCGCCAATGTCCCGCTGCAGGCCGATCTGCTCCCGGGGGCCCCGGTCGCGAACGCCCGCGGCTTCCGCACCGACATCCCCATCCCGCCCCTGTTCGCACTCGAACTGACCCTGCATGGGATCGGCAATCTGCGTCCGCTGGTGGCGGAGACGCTCACCGGCGGCCACCTGGATCAATTGACCAGATGGCTTACGGACGCCCAGGACCGCCTTCTGGCGGCCCGCGCCAATTACGAGGCCGCCTTCATCGCGACGCCGGCCGCACAGCGCGCCGACCTGCGGGAGATCGACTGGCGGCTGGAGTCCATTCGCCAACTGATTTTCATCCCCACGGCCTTCCTGACGACCTACGATTTTCCGTCCGGCAACGCCCCCGAGGCGGTCGCCGATGCGACGACCCGCGCCTTCGATAAGGCGCAGTCATTGGCGACACTGCTGCACGAGCGCCGTGCGGGAGCAAAGAAATGAGGGCCTGGTCATACCTTGCGTGGGTGTTGGCGATCTCGCCGGTGATTGCCGGGGAGGGCGGCTATGTCATCGACACCGTGGGCGGCACGGTGTTCGGGCCCGGACCCATGCCGGCGACGCCGCTCACGGACGGGCGCTTTACGTACGTCACGCTCGACGCGGGCCTGGCCGGCCAGGTCACCTTTTTCAATAATGGGCCGCAGGCTCCCAACATCCCCGGGGAACAGGAGATCTTCGGCGGCTTCAAGGGCGGCTTGCTGAGCAACGGGGTGCCCTTCAATGAGCACCTGCACGGCGGTATTGTGAACATCGGCCAGGGGGCGCTGCGGATGCTGGCGGTCGTCGCCTCCGATGGGCCGAATCGCGGCGGCGAGACCTACCGTATCGACGAGGGGCTCAATTGGCGACTGCGCACCGACATGGCGCTCGACCCGGGCTTCCCCGAAGGCCTGGTGATCACCCGGGACATCGACATTACGAGCGGTGTCCTGTGGGTTCCGGCCTCCCTGCAAACGCAGGCGGGTCTCCCCGGGGGGGTCGACCGCGCGGACTGGGTGCCGAGCGGGGCACCGGTATTGGGGCGCTTGGGCGATGCGGACGAGGACGGGTTTCTGGACGGGGTTATCGTCGGTGCCGGACGTACGCCGCTGACCTTTCTATTCGTCCCCGGTGCGCCGCTGGTCATGAGCCGGACGATCGTTTCCGACATCCCGCTGCGCCCCCGGGTGAGCGGCATCCTGGAACTCGCGAGCATCGCCAATCTGGCAACGCTGCTCGATCCACCGACGGGCGCGCCGGTTCACGGGTCGGCGATCGATGCGTATCACACCCGGATGCTGCCGGAATGGGCGGCGGACTTCGCCGCGCGCGGCACCCGGGCGGCGGCGCGCCTGCAGCGCGTCGGCGCGCCGGAGGCGCCCCTGGCCGCGGCCGTGGCGGCGACCCTGACCGCGGCCGTGCCGGCGGCGGCGCAGCGCGCCCAGTACGCCAAAGAGACCGCGGAGGTACTCGCGCGGCTGACCGCGGCGCTGCCGGAGCTGCGTGCCGCATTCGATGCGCAAACCGCACGCCAGCCATAACGTGACCTGAGGCCATTGATATGAAACGCAATCTCATTTCATTCTTCGCATCGTCGTTGAACGGCGGGCAGCGGCGGTGGCATTGGGTGGTCGGCATCCTGCTCGGCCTGCTCTTTGCGAACACCCTGTTCCTGCTCGCCCGCCGCTACGGCTTCGGCTGTTCGTTGAATGCCTACGACCTCTGTACCCAGTCCGTCTTCTATCAGGCGTCCGTCCTGCTGCACAGCCTGTTGGGCATCCTCCTGGTGCTGGCGGCAATCGGCTTCGTGGTGCTGCATATCCCGCAGAATCTGGACGCCGCACGGGCGCGGCGGCGCATGCCGATCACCGGCCTGTCGGTCGTCATCACCCTGGCGGTGCTGCTCGGGTCGGGGATCTATTTCCTGTTCAATGCCAAGACGGGGGACCTGCACTGGCTCTATAACGCCCACCTGGCGGCGGCGGCGGTCATCGTGCTGCTCTATTTCGGGCACCGCGCCCTGGCTCGTCCGGCGCAGGCGGGTGCGGTGCTCGGCGGCGGGGTACTTGCCGCGGTTACTGTGGCCGCCGTGTTGATCGGTATCGAGATCGCGGTTGCCCCCGCGGCCCAGGCGCCCGGCCCGACGGCCGCCGCGCCGACACCCGCGGGCGGGGGTTATGATTCGCCGACGGCGGTCTCGCCCGAGCACCCCTTCTTTCCATCGCCGGTGACGCTCGCCAGCGGCGCCGCGACGATTCCGAGCGCCCAACTGCTGGCCGTCCCGCCGACAGCGGTCGAGCAGATTCGCCAGGAGGTCAAGGACAAAGGGTTTGCCAGCTCGGTCGTGATCGGCGCCGAGCAGTGTGATCGCTGCCATCCCGATACGGTCGCGCAGTGGGCCTCGTCCGCCCACCGCTTCTCATCCTTCAACAACCCCTTCTACATCGCGACCCTTGAGTATCTGCGCAATTCGCCGGGCGAACCCAATGCCTTCGTCGAGCGGCATCTGACCAAGTTCGGCCTGCCCAAGGAGGCCACCAACCGGGTGAAGTCGCGCTTCTGCGCCGGCTGCCACGATCCGCTGCTCCAGTTGTCCGGCCGCATGGTCAATGAGGTCGACAAGGGGTCGGTCGAGGCCCAGGGCGGACTCATCTGCCTGAGCTGCCATGCGATTGCCGAGATCCCCAATCACACCGGCAACGGCAACTACGTCTGGAATGACCAATTCAAGGACAGCTACATCTTCGCCGACGCGGGCGGCGGTCTCGGGGCCTGGTTGCACGACACCTATCTCAAGGCCAATCCCGAGCGCCATAAGGCCGATATGCTCAAGCCCTTCTACCGCAAGTCCGAATACTGCGCCACCTGCCACAAGGTCGCGCTGGAGCCGGAGGTGAACGATTACCGCTGGCTGCGCGGACAGAACGAATACGACAACTGGCACAGCAGCGGTGTGGCCCATAACGCGGCCCGCACCTTCTATCTGCCGCCCAAGGTCCGTCAGTGCCAGGACTGCCACATGCCGTTGGTCGCGGCGCCCTTGGGTGATCTGGCGGCCAAGGGCGGCAAGGTGCGCTCACATCGCTTTGCCGCGGCCAACACCGCGCTGCCCTGGCTGCGCGGCGATACCCAGATGGTCGAGGAGACGGAACGCGCCCTGCGCAACAATGCACTGCGGCTCTTCATCGCCGGGGTTTCGGGGCCTGACGGAACCATCGTCTCACTGGCCGATGGGGCGCCGCATGAAATTACCCCGGCGAATGACCGCATCGAACTGCACACGGTCGTGCGCAATCTGGGTGTCGGGCACACCTTCCCCGGCGGCACCAACGACTCGAACGAGTCCTGGATCGAGGTTACCGCGGTGGGTCCGGGTGCCACCTATAGCGCCGGTGCCTTGGACGGCAGTGGCCATGTCATAGAGAATACGCGCATCTACAATGTCGTGCTGGTCGACCAAAAAGGCCGGCGGATCGACAAACGCAATGCGCACGAAATGGTCGCGCCGATGTACGTCGCGGTGATTCCGCCCAGTGCCTCGGACCTCTCGCGCTACTCGATCCCGCTGTCGGCACTGGGCGATCTGTCCGTCGGCACCACCCTCAAGGTCCGGCTGCTGTGGCGCAAGTTCAATCGCACCTACAGCGACTTCGCCTATGCGGCGAACCGCCCGGGGTTTGCCGGGCTCGCGGCCCCGCCCGAACTTCCGATCACCGAGATTGCCGCCGTCACCCTGTCGATCAAACGCGATGGCGACCGCGTCGTCGTTCAGGCACAGGGGCCGGCGGGAGTCACCGCGGCCGATCTGCTTCAGGACTATGCGATCGGCTTCCTCCGGCAAGGGGACCTCAAGCTGGCCAAACAGGTCGTCGATGAGGTGCTGGGGCTTGAGCCCGCCTGTGTGAATTGCCTGCGCACCCGGGCGCGGATCGAGGTCGAGGAAGGCCAGTTCAAGGCGGCGCGCGCGACCCTGACGCAGGCCGAGCAGTCGGCCCCGGGCGACCCGCAGAACGCCTGGCTGTGGGCGCAGGTCCTGGTCGAGGAGGGGGATCTGGGCGCGGCCGAGGGGGCCGTGGATGCGGTGCTCGCCGCCTTCCCGCAGGATCGCATGGCGCTGAAGCTCAAGGCGCGGATCGCGTTTCTCGACGGACGCTTCCAGGACTCGCTCGCCGCGCTCGATGAGGCTCTGGTCATCGATGCCGAGGACACCACCGCCCATTATTATGCGATGCTCGCCTATCGCGCGCTCGGCAATACCGGGCAGGAGCAGAAGGCGGAGGCGGCGTACCGGTACTACAAGGCCGATGAGTCGGCCCAGCAGGCGACCCTGGCGCTGCGCCAGACGGACGGCGATGCCAATCTGGCAGCCCAAAAGATCAAGGTGTTCACGCTCAAATGAAGAAGCATAAGGTGTTGGCGGCCGCCATCGCGGCGCCATTGCTGCTCAACGGCTGTTCGGACGAAGACCAGGTTACCGAAAAGAAGTCACCCGTTCCGCCGTCGGTCTATACGCGGGCCGCCGCAACTGAGCCGGCGGCAGCCCCGCAGCCATCCTTCCTGGCGGTCGAGCCGGCCGCGGCCGCCGGGATCGATTTCGTCCATGAAACGGGGGCGGCCGGCAAAAAGCTGATGCCCGAGACCATGGGCCCCGGCTGTGCCCTGTTCGATTATGACGGCGACGGTCGGCTCGACGCGCTGTTCCCGGACGGGCGACCCTGGGCGGACCAGGGTCCGCGCCCGCTCGCCCGGCTGTACCGCAACGAAGGAGAGCGGTTCCGCGAGGTGACTGCCAATGCCGGGCTGGGGGTGATCGCCGGCTACGGGATGGGGGTCGCGGTCGCCGACTACGATGCGGATGGCGATGCGGATGCACTGGTGACGACGATCGCCGGTCCCCGGTTATTGCGCAATGACGGCGGCGTCTTTGTCGATGTCACGGCCGCCGCGGGACTCGCTGCGGGCGCACCGGAATGGACGACCTCCGCCGCCTGGCTCGATGCCGACCATGACGGACGACTGGACCTCTTCGTCGCCCACTATGTCAAGTGGAGCCCGGAAACCGACGCCTTCACCACGCTGGATGGGACCAACAAGTCATACGCCACGCCCAAGGTCTATGAGGGTCTGCATAACCACCTGTACCACAACGCCGGCGACGGCAAGTTTACCGATGTCAGCGTCGCGGCGGGGTTGGCCGGGGGAGAGAACAAGGCGCTCGGGGTCGTGGTGCTCGATGTCAACGACGACGGGCACCCGGATCTCTTCGTCTCCAACGATACCGTCGCCAATAAGCTTTATGTGAACGACGGTAAGGGGAGCTTCACCGATACGGCGCTGCTCGTGGGGGTCGGCTACGACGAACTCGGCGAGGCCCGGGCGGGCATGGGGGTGGACGCCGGGCAGGCGGCCGATGGGGTGCCGACGATCGTCGTCGGCAACTTCAGCGACGAGCCCATCTCGCTCTTCGAGCAGGCCAGCGGCGGCAAGGTGTTCGTGGATGCGGCACAGAAGCGGCGGGTCGCGGCGCCGACCTTGCCGCGCCTGACCTTCGGCGCCCGCTTCGCCGATCTCAATCAGGACGGGCGCGATGACCTGATTCTGGCAAACGGCCATATCGAGCCGGAGATCCAGCGGATTCAAAGTGCCGTGACCTATCGCCAACCGGTCGATGTGTTCGTGGCCCAGGAGGGGGGAAAGTTCGCGAGCCTGGCCGAACTCACTGGGACGCCGCTCGGTGAGCCGGTCGTCGGGCGTTGCCTGACGGTTGGCGATATCGATGACGACGGGGACCTGGACGCGCTGGTGTCGGTCAATGGCGGGGCGCCGCTGATTCTGCGTAACTCGACCGGCGGCGAGCGCTCCATCCTGATCGACCTGCGTGATCCGGGTACCGCCAATCGCGAGGCGCTCGGGGCTCAAGTCACCCTGAGCGGGGCGGGTTGGTCCAGACGCGAGGGGGTGCGCGCGCGCGGGTCCTACCTGGGACACAGCCCCTATACCCTGCACTTCGGGGTGCCCCGCACCGCGGGCGATCAGGTCAGGCTCAAGGTCCGCTGGCCGGACGGGACCGATGAGGAGCGGGGACTGGTGCCGGTTGGCGGCCATTACCGCATCGAGCGCGGCGGGGAGCTGATTGCAATCAAACGCAGTGGTAAGCCGACATGAGCGCCGCAGTGATGCGATGGTCGGCGGGCGCCGCCGCAATCATGGGCGGCCTGCTCGTCGGCGGCACCGCCGCCGCCTTCACCGTGTTCAGCACTACGGGCAGCTATATGGGGGCCGGCAGCTTCTACGGGCCGGGGCGCCTGCCCGATTCAGTGCTGTTCGATGTCACGATCCGCAACGTCGCCTTCACCTCGGCCACGACCTTTGTGACGCCGTTTTTCAACAACGGGGGCAAAGAGCCCAATGTGCCGGGTGAGGTCGCGACCTCGGCGACCCCGGACGGCTATTTCAGCGACGGCAAGACGCCGATCAATGAGAACGCCGAGGTCGGTCCCTTCGATCTGAACGGCACCAAGGTCCTGGTCGGTATCGGCGGCAGCGGCGGACACCGGGGCGAGCAGATCGCGGTCCTCCTGGATCGCCACACCATGATCATGACGATGGACATCGTCTTCGACATGGGCATCGGTGCTGCCGGGGTCGTGGCGGCACCCTTCTACGGCACCACGGGTGAGGCGACGCTGCCGCCGTCGATTCAGACCCAATTGGGGATCGAGGGTGGTTCCGATCGCGCCGGGTCGCTGAAATCGGGCGACAAGATCCGCGGGCGACTCGGGGACTACAACGGCGACGGGATGCTCGACGGGGCCGTCGTGGTGACCGGCAACATGCCGCTCACGTCGGTCTTCATGCCCGGCGCGCCCTATGGCTTGATCAGGTATTTCGACACCGATATGCCCTATGGCGGTGAAGTGATCGGGAAGCTCCCCGGTTCCGCCGAGCAGCGGCAAGAGAGCGCGGATCGCGCCGATCACGCCTTTCCGGCCGCGCAGGACGGCTTGGTGCGGCAGGCAACGGATGGAGGCGGCACATGAGCGCATTCAACTCGAGGGCGAAACACTGGGCTCGCCTGCTGTTTGGGAGCCTGCTCGCGGCAGGCTGTGTACCAACCGCCTGGGCGGCAACGCTCTGGAGCGTGCCGGACTCTTATCTGGGCACCGGCTATTTCTTTGGCCCCGGCGCCTACCTGACGCCGACGCCACTGTTCGGAGTGATGCTTCGCAACCTCTCCTTCACCAACCGGCAGAATTTCGTCACACCGTTCTGGAACAATGGTGCCGAGGCGCCGAACCTTACGAGCGAAAAGGACTTTCCCCCAGTGGACGGGCTGCTGTCCGACGGGACCCGGATCAACGAGAACGTCGATCTCGGCACCTTCACGCTGGCGGGCGCGCGCTTCATGCCCGCGGTGGGGGAGGGCGGGGAATTCGCCGGGCAGCAGCAGGCGATGACCCAGGAGGACGGCAACGTGGTCATGGTCATGGATCTCGCGCTGGACCTGGGTATCGGGCCTAAGGGCGTGATCCGCGTTCCCTTCCATGGCACCACCGGGACCCTCAGCATTCCGGCTCCGTTGCCGCGGCCCCAGGGTCCGGCCGGTGCGCAGGGCGCCGGACCCTTACGCAGCGGCGAGACCATTTCCGGGCGGGTTGGCGATTTCAATGGCGATGGCTATATCGACGGGACCTTGGTCGCAGTCGGAGTCATGCCGTTGTCCTCCCCGGTCTATCCCGGCCAACCCTTCGCGATGTCAAGGAATTTCGAGACCGATATTCCCATTGACGGGACCCTCGCCGGGTCCGCGCAGGCCGTGAACAAGGCCTATGGTCTGGCCCCTGGCGACGGCGGCGGAGACGGCGCAACACGATGACAGCCTTTACCTCTGCATCCTTCGCCTGCTTGAGCGACCTCGCTGGCTATCGCCACAAGCCGTGGTTTGAAGCTGATCCGGAGGGGTGTCGATGCCTGCCTTGCTGCTGTTGAGCATCCTGCTCGGGCTAGTCCCGGCCTGTTCCGTCGGTGCTGCCGACGCGGACGCGACCCAATTATTGAAGGCGATCCATCTCCGTGACCGCGGCAAGGACGTGCTCTGGGACCTCACGATCGACCTGATCGATTCCAGCGGGGATACGCGGCAGCGCACCGGCAAGATCTTCCGGCGCAACCTCCCGGGTGGGCGCAGCGAGCAGGTGACCGTCTTCCTGAGCCCCGCCAATATCCGCCATACCGCCTTGCTCAAGATCGAGGCGGAGAATGGTGAAGACTATATGTGGCTTTATCTCCCGGCCTTGAAGGTCACCAAGCGGATCCCGCCGTCCGGCCGCGGCGATCAATTCGTCGGGACCGATTTCACCATGGAAGACGTCAACCTGGGCTTCGCGTACCAGGACTATCTGGGCACCATTCTGGAGCAAAAGAACGAGGAGGGACATCCGGTCGCGGTCATGCGCATCGAGCCCAAGACCGACGAACTCAAGCGGGCACTCGGCTTCGATCACTCGCTGGCTAAGGTGAGAACGGATCAGTCGCTGATCGTCGAGCAGCGGTTTTTCAAGGGCGCGCGGGAGATTCGCCGCAACGAGGCCCGCGACATTCGTGCCATCGACGGCATCCTCACGCCGATGGAACTGCGTGCTGCGGACCTGGTGAACGACCATCGCACGGTATTGAGGGTACGCACCGCCAAGTATAACTCCGGGGTTGCCGCCGCCTACTTCAGCAAAGAGGCATTGGCGCGCGAGCTGTATCAGTGAGTCGTCGGGGGCCGGTGCTCCTGCTGTCGCTGATTGCGCTCACGGCCGGCGCCGCGAGCGGTGCACCGCGTCTCACCTACAGCTCGCTCGAGGCCGAAGCGGCCGTGGAGTACCAACCCGGATGGCAGCGGTTCGGCCCCGGGTTCGTGAAGTTGATCGGTAAGGCCGAGGTCGCACTGACCGCTGGGCTGACCCTGAAAGCCGCCGTCAGTCCTTGCGCCGGTCGTTACAGCACCGCGCCCGAGGGGGTGACGCAGTGCGCCCCTTACCGCGTGCTCGAGGAGTTGACGATCAGCGGCGTCGGCGACGGCTTTGATTTCTCTGCGGGCCGCCAGATTGTCACCCAGGGCAATACCGAGGGGTTCGTGTTGCTGGACCGCTTCAACGGGCGCGATCTGTGCCGTTTTGCCCGCTTGGATATACAAAACAAGCTGCCGAACTGGATCGCCCGGGGGCGCGCCTTCACCGACGCCGCGACCGTGACGCTGACCGTGGCCCCCTATTCGGCGGAAGCGGAGATCCCGGACCCGTCGAGCTATTGTGCCGACACCTTCAATAACCCCGGACAATTTGACTATTTGAATGATCCCGAGACCGCCGACACGGCGGGCTGGGCGGGTGGCGCTGAGTTGGCGGTCACGCGAGACCGCTGGGGTGCGACGCTCAATGTCATGTCTACGCGAGAGGACCTGTTCGTGCTGCGGACCGTTCCGGGGCCGCAAAAGACCCTGCCGCGGACCCTCTGGCTCGGCGGCACCGCCTCCGCGACCCTCGGGGGCATCGTGGTGCGCGGCGAGCTGGCATACGCCCCCGACCGGACCTTCACCATGACCCCATCGGCAACCGGTGGGCTGCTGCTGCGCGGGATCGGCACGGACGGCACCGATGAGCGCTGGAACCTGCTGACGGTGGTCGGCATCGAGGCGCAACATGGCGATTGGTACGGGGTGTTGCAGTATTTCGACAACCGTATGGAAGCGGGGCCGGCGCTCGCCGTGGGCGGTGAGTCGCAGCTGCTGTCGCTGCGGGTCCGGCGGACCTTTGCCAACGATCGCATTGCGTTCGACAGTTTTGCTGTGCTGGACCTGGATTACCATGACGCGGCGCTGCGTGCCGCGGTCTCCTATGAAATCGCCGAGAATACGAAGATCGAGGTGGGCGGGACGACCTATGCCGATAGCGGGCACAGCACCGGATTCTTCGGCAGTTATGTGGGGCGCGACAGCCTCTACGCCAAGGTGATCAGGGCGTTCTGAGATCGCGCCCTCACCCTTCACTCATCCGATGGTCGAGGACGCCAGATGCTGCGTATAGCAAAATTCATTACGGAATATCCGAAAGCGACGTTCGGCGCGATTCTGCTGCTGGCGGCCGCCTGCATTCCGCTGCTGCTCCAGGTCCGGGCGGACACCTCGATTTCGTCCTTCATGCCGCGGGGCCATGTTTCCTATCAACAGAAGCTGGATATCCAGCGCATTTATCACATCAACGACCCGCTGTTCGTCGATGTCTTCGATCGGCGCACCGGCGATATCTTCACTCCACAGGGGCTGGCGGCCGTGCAGTCGGTCAGCCGCTTCCTCGAAGACCTGCCGGGCGTCCGACCGGGTTCCGTGCGCTCGCTCGACACCTACGACGACATCCTGGGTTCGGACGGGGGTTTCGACGTCAAGTCATTCCTGAAGCCGCTGCCGACGACCATTGCCGAGGCCCAGGCGGTGCGGGATCGCGTCAAGGCCTTCCCGTTGTACGACGGACTCCTGGTCGCGGAGAACGGCAAACGTGCCGCGGTGATCGGCGATTTCGAAGACAGCGCGGATGTGCTGGCGGTGTTCGCACAATTGGAGCAGTTGCGTGAGCGGATGGATCTTGAGGGTGATTACGGGATCACCGTCAGCGGCCCGCCGATCGTGACCGGTACCCTCAATGTTTACCTCAACCAGGACGCGCTGCGGCTCGATCCAGTAGCGGCGGCGTTGACGGCACTGCTGCTGTTCTTCGCGCTGCGCTCGCTCGCCGGCGTCCTGCTGCCGCTGTGCGTGATGCTGCCCTCCATCGCCGCGGCCTTCGCCTCCATGCCCCTGTTGGGCTTCACCTTCACGCCGTTTTCCAATGCCATTCCGGTGGTCGTCCTGTCGACGGGTATTGCCGAATCGGTTCACTTCTTGAGCACCTACTACGATCTGCGGCTGCGGCGACCCGAGTGGGGGGTCAAGGAGGCGGTGACGCATGTGTATGCGACGGTTTGGCAGCCGATCGTGATGACCTCGGTGACGACGGTCGCGGGTTTTTTCATGCTGCTGCAGGACTCCCCGATGATCCCGGTCCAGCAGTTCGGGGTAACGGCGGGCATCGGTGTGATGGTGGCCTTGGCGCTCACGCTGATTGCGCTGCCCGCCGCCATCGTGATCGTCGATCCCAAGCCGAGCGCGGCCTTCGCCCGCCTGTATGCTTCCCGCGGCGTCGGCGGACCGAGTGGCTGGGATCGGCTGGTGACGCGGCTAGTGGGGCCGGTCATCGACAATCGCGCGGTGGCGGGCGCCTTTTTGGTGGTGGTCGTGGTGGTTGGGGGCCTGGGGTTGTCGCGGCTTTTCGCCGACTATGAACCGGTGACCTTCTTTCCTAAAGACAGCAGTGTCTACCAGGACTTCCACACGGTGCGCGAGAATTACGTTGGGGTCAACTTCGTCGAGGTCGACATCAATACCCGGGTGCAGGATGGCGTGTACTCGCCGGATTTCCTCAGGCGGCTCGATGGGCTGCAGCAGCGTATCAACGCCTGGCCGCAGATCGGCGGCACCCTCTCGATCGCCGATTACCTCAAGAAAATGAATCAGGCGTTCAATGCGGATCAGCCGGATTTCTACCGGATCGCCGACAGCGCGGACGCGAATGCGCAGTTCTTTCTGCTCTTCACCATGTCCGGTGATCCCCGGCGTTTCGATGAGGTGACCGACGGCGAGCGACAGCGGGCAAACCTGCGGGTCTTTCTCAAGGATGGGAATTACGCGCAGAGTGCGGCTTTCATGAACTGGTTGGAACGGGAGGCCGCGGTTACCTTCCCCGACGCGAAGGTGACCCTGGGCGGGGAGGCGAACGTCATCCATCACTGGATGACCGGCATCGGCTGGGACGTGGGCTGGTCGTTCGTCCTGTCGAATCTCGCCATGTTTCTTATCTGCTTGGTGATCTTACGCTCCGTCGTCGGCTCGCTCCTGCTGCTGATGCCGATCAGTATCGGCGTGCTGCTCACCTATGCGTTCATCGGCGCCTCCGGCGTGGCCGTTGGGCTTGGGACCACGTCGTTCGCATCAATTGCAATCGGCGTGGGCGTCGATTTCGCCATCCACTACCTCTGGCGGTATCGCGACGAGCGTCGGCATGGCCTGGACCATAGCGGGGCGACCGTGCGGGTCATGCAGGACGTGGGCAAGACGATCGTGTTCAACGGGGTCATCGTGATCGGCGGGTTCTCGGTTCTGCTGCTGGCCACGACGACGCCGCCGCAGCAAGTCGGGACCTATGTCGCGATCAGCATCGCGGCGAGCCTGGCGACCACCTTCCTGGTCCTGACCGTAGCAACCCGCTGGTGGGGTGCGGCGCGTATGAAAACACTGCCGACGGAGGCGACCAGCAACGGTGCTTCCTGATGAACCGGGTGGGTTATGCGTGAACAGTCCCCGGCGCGATGCTCACTTGTGGCCCCGACTGGCTGGCGGCATTCCGGGCCAAACGCTCAAGGCCAGGCGGGCACTGCCGTAAGCCGCTTCCTGGTGCTCGGCCATGATCACCGGGACCCCCAGTGCGCGTTCGCGCAGTGCGGTCCAGGCCGGGTTGGCGGCGCCGCCGCCGATGCTGATCACCCGCCGCGGCACTGGCGCGCCGAGTGCGCGCAGTAGCCGATATCCCTCGGCCTCGATGGCGGCCATCCCCTCCAACAGGCCGTGCAGGAAGCGTCCGCGATCCGCCGGGCGCGGTTCGAGACGGGGTGCCAGCGCCGGATCATAGCGGGGAAAGCGTTCGCCGGGACCGGGCAGGGGATAATAGTCGAGATCGCTGCTGCGGCTAACGTCGAGCCGGGCCGACAAGGCGCGGATTTCGTCCAGGCTGAAGTGCTGCAAGAGCACGGCCCCGCCGCTGTTGGAGGCGCCGCCTGCCAGCCAGCCGTCGCCGAAGCGGTGGCTGTAGACGCCGTGGCGGGCTGACTCGACGGGATGCGGCGAGAGCAATTTGAGGACCAGAGTGGAACCCAGGCAGCTCACCGCATCGCCGGGTTGTCCGGCCCCGGCGGCGATCACTGCCGCGGTGCTGTCGGTGGTTCCCGCGCAGACCACGGTTGCTGATGACAATCCCAGTTCATTCGCGAGGGCGGGGTCCAGGGTGCCGATGGGGTGTCCGGGTGCCACCACCTCGGGCAGGCGCACGCGCGTCGGGAGGCACGTCCGGACCCACTCCGGCCAGACCAGACGGTGCGCATCGAAGCCTAACTTCAGCGCGTTGTTCCAGTCGCCGCGGCCACAGTGGCCGGCGAGCCGTCCGCTCACCCAGTCCGCCTGATGCAGGGCCAGGAGGTCGTGCTGCCCAGTGTGCTCCGCTGCCAGGTGAATCAGTTTGGCCAGGCTCGAGGTCGGTCCGTGCGCCGGGCTCTGCGCCGGTGCTGCCTGGTCGATCGCCGCGGCCGCCGTGATCGCGCGGCGGTCGTTGTACATCAGGGCCGGCCCCAGCGGTGTGCCGTCGAGACCGGCGAGCAACAGGGAGGCGGAGGTCCCGTCCACCGCCAGGCCGATGCTCCGGCGACCGGGCAGTTGGGCAGCCAGCACACGCAGGACACGGCACACCGCCACCCACCAGAGTGCGGGGTCCTGTTGCGACCAGCCCGGCGCGGGGCACTCCGGTGGCGGCAACCCGACGCGGGCGTCCGCCAGGGTCACGCCGTCGGCGTCCACCGCCACCGCCCGACAGCCCGAGGTGCCGAGGTCGATGCCGATCCAATAATTCACGGATGCCGTCATTTCTTATACGATATTTTTTCTGTGGTCATTGCTTGTGCGGTCATGTCATGCGGCGTTTGCATTGCATTGTCGTCCGACGCGCCCGGATGCGGACCGGGTACAATCGACAGCCTTCGGGCGACTGTCCCACACCGCTCCCGACGCTGCCCCGCGTCCGGACCCTGCAAGGGAATTCCCCATGGATACGAACCTTACCCATCTCGTCGGGGTCGACACCCACCATGCCGTGCAGATCGCGCCGCGCGTTTGGTGGGTCGGGCATGTGCTGGACGACGATGTCTTTCAGTGTCATGTCTATCTGCTCGAACAAGGAGACCAATCGGTGCTGTTCGACCCCGGTTCGCGCCTGACCTTTGCCGGAACCGTGCGCAAGATCGAGGAGGTGATCCCGTTCACCAATATCCGCTATTTCGTCTGTCACCACCAGGACCCGGACATCGCCGCGGCCATGCCGTTGATCGACGAGATGATCGATCGCAAGGACGCGGTGCTGGTCACGCATTGGCGCACCCAGGCGTTGCTCAAGCACTATGGATTGAAGATGCCGTTTTGGCTGGTCGATGAGCACGGCTGGCGCCTGCCGCTGGTCGATCGGGAACTATGCTTCATCTTCACCCCCTATGCGCACTTTCCGGGGGCGATCGCGAGCTTCGACCCGGCCACCGGAGTCTGCTTCTCCAGCGACCTCTTCGGCGGCTTCACCGAGCACCCGGCCCTGGTTGCCGCGGACGAGTCCTATTTTGAGGCCTTGCGGCCCTTCCATGAGCATTACATGCCCAGCCGCGACATCCTCGACTTCGCCCTGAGTCAGATCGAACGTCATCCGGTCAAGGTCATCGCTCCCCAGCACGGATCCATCATTCCGGAGCGGCTGGTGGCCTTCATGATCGACAAGCTGCGCCATCTGGACTGCGGTATCTATCTGTTCGCGCGCGAAAACACCGACTTTGTCAAGCTCTCGCGGCTGAACCGGACACTGCGCGAAATCACCCAGACCATGCTGCTGTACCGCGATTTTCGCGACATCGCCGATCAACTCTTCCAGGTCGTGCAGAACAATCTGCCGGCGGACCGGATCGACTACTACGCGCTGATCGATGGCGATCAGGTCCTCACCCTGTCCCACGAGACCCGCTTCTCCGGTTTCGTCGGCGATGCCCCGCCGGATGTGACGCGCATCCTGGGCAAGAGCCGCGAAGACTGGGCGCAAGCCCATGAGGACGACCCCTTGATGACGGGGCACCGATTACACGCGGGGGCCTTTTGCAGTCGTGGGGATGGAGCCGGGGGTCAGGTGCTGACCTTGCCCCTGTTCTCACCCGAGCGCCATCGCCTGGAAGGAGCGGCCCTGATCCATCTGCACCAGGCGGTTCCGATCACCCCTGAGGAGGAGCAGGTGGTGCGGCAGATCGCCATGCCGCTACAGGTCGCGCTGGAGCGTGAGGTGATTTATCGCACCATCGAAGCCGAGCGGCAGAAAGCCTATCAACGCTCGATTCGCGATCCGCTCACCGGGCTCTTTACCCGCGTCTACATGCTGGACGCGATGGAGCGCCATTGCAGTCTTCACGATCGCGACCCGAGCGCCCCCGTGGCGGCGCTGATGGTGGATGTCGACTACTTCAAGCGCGTCAACGATACCCATGGTCACGGCGCGGGGGACGAGGTATTGAAGCAGGTGGCCGAGGTCCTGCGCAACAGCGTGCGGGAGGCCGACATCCCGGTGCGCTACGGCGGCGAGGAGTTCATCTTGTTCCTGGTGGGGGCCAGCTCCGTCGGTGTCGCCGAGTACGCGGAGCGTATCCGCAGCACCATCGAGCGTCACCCCTGCACCCTGGGACCGGGGTTGTCCCTGAGCGTCACGGTGAGCATCGGCGTCGCCGAACGTCGGCAGCACGAACCGCTCGACGGACTGATCCGGCGCGCCGATGAGGCGCTTTATCGCGCCAAACAAGGTGGACGCAACCGCGTCGAACGCGCCGACGGTCGGGCTGGTCACCAAGCTGTTTGATGGGCGATGGCGGTGCATGTCCGTGCCCGGTATTGCACCGGAAGCGAGCGACTGGCGGCCGATGCCGCCTTCCTCTGGGGAATGACTGCGTTCCTCCTGCGCCAACCTGCGCCAACCTGCGCCAACCTGAAGCGCAGTAATGCGCTATGTTGTAGCGTGTCGATCTCGCGGTGTAGTATGCCGCGCCGCATTGGTGCAAACCTTTGTGTTCGCTAACGACTGCACGACGAGGACGATCCATGTACGAAGCACCTAAGCAAAACGATGCCCTGGGGACGACCAATCGGGGCAATCCCTGTGAATCCGGGCTCTGCACCCTGTGCAGCAGTGACTGCAAGGGCAAGTGTGAGACCTGGCTGTCTTCGCTCCTGGGTCGTAAGCTACTGTATCCCCGCAATTTCGGTGATACCACCTCGGGTTCCGGCAACGCGGTGGCGGAAGGCATCGGCTACCACGCCGTGCGTATTCAGGGTTATGCCTACGGTGCGCGCGGGCTCACCGACCGCCTCTCCACCACGAGTGACGATCGCACCTTCCCGAACGTCGATATCACCACCCGCTTCGGTCAGGAGGTCAAGACGACCTGTCGTCTGCCGATCATGACCGGTGCGCTGGGGTCGACCTTCATCGCCGCCAAGTATTGGAATTCGTTCGCCGTGGGTGCCGCACTCTGCGGCTTCCCCATCGTGATCGGGGAGAACGTGGTCGGCATCGACCGCGCCGCGGTCCTCGACAACGGCCGCATCACGTCCGCCCCGGAACTGGATCGGCGGATCGCGATCTTCCGGCGCTATTTCGACGGCTTCGGCGCCATCATCGTCCAGATGAATGTGGAAGACACCCGCAACGGGGTGGCCGAATATCTGATCGACAACTATGGCGACCAGATCATCATCGAACTGAAGTGGGGCCAGGGAGCGAAGAACATCGGCGGCGAGATCCAGGTCAGCGACATCGATTATGCCTGCTTCCTCAAGGCGCGCGGCTACCTGGTCGATCCGGATCCGACCGACCCCGCGGTGCGCACCGCGTTCGCGCGCGGGGCCATCACCAGCTTCGCCCGCCACAGCCGGCTCGGCGCCACCGACCTCAGTTCGGCCGGGCAGGTCCGCGAGGCCTTCATGGGCGAGGTGGCGCGGCTGCGCGGTCTGGGGTTCAAGCGCATTTCGCTCAAGACCGGGTCCTATGGCATGGAGGCCCTGGCGATGGCGATCCGCTACGCGGCCGATGCCAAGCTCGACTTGCTGACCATCGACGGGTCCGGCGGCGGCACCGGCATGAGTCCGTGGAACATGATGGAGCATTGGGGTGTGCCCTCACTGCCGCTGCACGCCAAGGCCTACGACTACTGCCGCATCCTGACCGAGCGCGGCATCGCGGTGCCGGACATCTCGCTCGCCGGGGGCATGGCGCGTGAGGACCATCTGTTCAAGGCGCTGGCGCTGGGTGCCCCGTTCGCGAAGATGGTCTGCATGGGACGGGCGCCGATGATTCCAGGCTTCCTCGGCAGCAACATCGAAGGCGTATTGCGGCCGAAGCGCCGCGCCGCCGTGTCCGGCCATTGGGATCATCTGCCCTCGTCGGTCAAGACCATCGGCGAGACCCCGGAGTCGATCTTCGCGGGCTGGGAGGCGGTGCGCCGGAAAGTCGGTGACGCGGAGATGGCGCAGATCCCCTTCGGCGCGGTCGCCATGTATGGTTACGCGGACAAACTCGCCTGTGGACTCCAGCAATTCATGGCCGGCGCGCGCAAGTTCTCCATCGACCAACTCGCCCGCGAGGACCTGATGTCCGCCAATCGCGAGACCGCGGAGGTCACCGGCATCCCCTTCATGACCGACGCCCAACACGAACAGGCCATGGCGGTGCTGAACGCCTGACCGCCGGCCGGTCGACCGCGGGACCGCGTGTCCCGGCGGCCGACCGCCAACGCCCGTTTCACGGACCCGCATCGGAGGTGAACCATGCTCAGAGACTGGTCGGACGCGTACAAGATCGGCATCGCCGAGATCGACCACCAGCACCAGGGATTCTTCGCGGCCGCTCATGGCCTGTATGACCAAATCCTCAATTGCGCGGGCGAGCACGGTGTCGAGGACGCCATCGCCTTTTTGCGGGATTACGCGGCGCGACACTTTCAGGCCGAAGAGGACCTGATGCGTCGCCACGGCTTTCCCGGACTCGCGGCCCACCAGCAACTGCACGCGGCCTTCTTCGAGCGTCTGGATCAACTGGTGTATGACTTGGAGGTCTTTGGTCCCAGTCAGCACCTGGCGGAGCGCGCCCTGGAAATCGCGCAGGATTGGCTCATTGAGCATATCAGTTGCGCCGACCTGGACTATGTGCCCTATGTCGACCATTGATTCTGTTTAGCTTATTGATGAACGGCAGCCACGCTGCAGCGTCACTCCGGCAGAATGCGGGATGACTTGCCGTTTACGCTCCAGCATGTCGACAACCTGCCGGGCAATTCCTTCATCGTCGACCCGACCGGAGGCCGCCGCCCCCAAGATCCCGATCGCCTCGAGCAGGTTCGACTTGCCGCTGCCGTTGGCGCCGATGAAGACATTGACGACGCCAAGCTCGACGTTGACATCGAGCAGTGACTTGAACGATTTGATTTCTACACGTTTCAGCATATGGGCCCCATCGCTTCGAATCTCTCGGCAAGTGTTGTCCTGGCTTGCCTCGCCGAATGGTCGAAGCAGGTTTGCCCGTTCCTCATGATGACGGACGGTTCAGCGCGCGGGCGCGGGCATGCTCGATGCTCTCCAACAGCTTGCGTTCCAGCAACGCGCGGGGCGGCAGCTCGGTGAGATAATTGGCCACCCGGATCGAGCCTTCGGTCAGCTCCAGCAGTTCGATCTGCTCCTCGTTCTTGTCGGCGCAGAGGATCAGCCCGAGCGGCGGGTTCTCGCCGGGCCGGCGTTCGTGGCGATCCAGCCAGCGCAGATACAGCTCCATCTGCCCCTTGTCGCGGGCGTCGAAACGGCCGAGCTTGAGCTCGATGGCAACCAATGCCCGCAACGCGCGGTGGAAGAACAGGAGATCGAGATAATAGTCGTCGGCGCCGATCGACATCCGCTGTTGGCGTGCGACGAAGGTGAAGCCCGAGCCCAGTTCCAAGAGGAAGGTCTCGATCTCGCGCAGGATAGCCGCGTCGAGGTCCGCTTCGCTGAAGTCCGCCGGCAGGCCCAGGAAATCGAGGACGTAGGGGTCGCGGAAGACCAGGTCGGGCGTCAGCCGGCCCTCGTCGCGTAGCGTGTCCAGCGTCTGCGCGACCACGGCCGCGGGCTGTTTGGCGATGGTCGTGCGTTCAAAGAGCATCCCGTCCATCTTGGCTTTGAGCGTGCGGGTGCTCCAGCGCTCGACACGACAGATCTCGGTTCGGTGTAGAATTGTCGCTTGAGCGGTTCGTCGATGGCGATCAGCTCCCGCAGGTGGGTCCAGCTCAATTGTGCACGCAGTGCGTGCACAATCTCCGTATCCGGAAAGACCTCGGCGAAACGGACCATGTAGTGGATGTGCCGCTTATTGAACCCGCGGCCGAACTCACCCATGAGATGAGCCGCCACGGCCTCGATGATCTGATTGCCATAGGGGGCGCGTCCGTCGCCGAGAAGCTCGCTGCGCAGACGTACCCCAACTTGCCAGTACAGCCAGACCAGCTCGCTGTTGACGGCCTGCGCGACCCGGCCGCGCGCCCGTTCGATGAGCGCACGCAGCTCACCCACCAGGGTATCGGACGCGCAGGGCACGAGTGGATCGGGCATTTTCAATCCTCCGGTCAGAACAGTTTCATCTGCGGGTCAGCGGTTTCGACTGGCTGCGTCGGCACTGGCAGGGAGCGCGAGCCGACCAGGAAGTTCTCGTAGAGCGCCCGCTCCTTGTCGCCGGGCGGTAGCACATCGACGATGCTCTGCGCCAGGCGCTGCATCTGTTCAGTGCCGCCGGGGGGCAGGGCGGCGCCGAGGAAGTCGGCCAGATCCTGCCGTTCGCCGGCTGCCTGGAGATTCGCAGCCCGGCCTTGATCATCGCTCCGGCCGGCCGCGGACGGTCCGCACAGCGGACCCTACGGTAACACCGTGACCCGTAGGGTCCGCTGTGCGGACCGACGACCGTGCCGATCGCGCGGTGGCCGGGTTAATGACCAAGGCCCGCAGCCCGGTGCACGTTTGAAGGACACGGCTTCGGGGGTCGGGGCGAGACCGGCTGTGACGGGGTTGTTGTGGATGTAATCGACCACCGCGGCCTCGTGGCGTTCGTCGCGCGCACGCCGGTCCCAATACTTCGGCTGCCACAAGTGGAAACGGGGGAGGTCGCCGCGTGATGACCTTAGCACCCTGCCCCTGATCCCGCAATTGCACCTCTTCTTCCCAATTCACGAGGCGTTGCCATGGCGACACGCGCAATCGGCTATGATTAGGTGATCGCCGGGTGGTGATCGATGGTGCCTGGAGCTGCTCCGGATGGCCCCATCCCGCGCCAGACCCGCATTGGTGTTTGGCGCGTGCATCCGCGAATGACGATGCAGCCTCCAGCCGGGGCTGCAGTGCGGCCCCCGTAAGCGATGAGGCGCCTCTTGCCGACCACTGCCACCGTTCTCATCGTCGACGACGCCGCGGAGAATCTCTCCGTCCTCGGCGGTTTGCTGTATCCGACTTACCGGGTCCTGGTCGCCAATTCGGGGGCCAAGGCGTTGCGCATCGCGCTCGGTACGCCGAGCCCAGACCTCATCCTGCTCGACGTGATGATGCCGGACATAGGGGGGTACGAGGTGCTGGAGCGCTTGCGCGCCGACCCTGCCACCCAGGCGATTCCGGTGATCTTCATCACGGCCATGGACAGCCCGGAGGAGGAACTGCGGGGCCTGGACGCCGGCGCCGCCGACTACATCACCAAGCCGATCCGGCCCAGTCTGGTGTTGGCGCGGGTGCGCACCCAACTGGAGGTCAAACGGGCGCGCGACTGGCTCAAAGACCAGAACGCCTATCTGGAGGCGGAGGTGTCCCGGCGCATGGCGGAGAATGAGCTGACCCAGACGGTCGCCATCCGCGCCCTGGCGACCCTGGCGGAGATCCGTGATCGGGAGACCGGCAACCATATTCTGCGCACCCAGGCGTTCGTGCGCCTGCTCGCCACACATCTGAGCCGCCGGCCGGGTTTCGCCGCGACCCTGCATCACGGCTACATCGAACTCCTCACCCGTTCGGCGCCGCTGCATGACATCGGCAAGGTCGGCATCCCCGACGCGATCCTGCAAAAGCCGGGGCCATTGACGCCGGCGGAATGGGCGATCATGCAAACGCACACCCGGCTTGGGGCGGATGCCATCGATCTGGCTCAGCAAGATCTGGATCATCCGCTGCCATTCCTCACCGTGGCGCGGGACATTGCGCGCTGGCACCATGAGCGCTGGGACGGCATGGGCTATCCGGACGGACTGGCCGGCGCCGCGATCCCGATCTGCGCCCGCATCATGAGTCTGGCCGACTGCTTCGACGCGCTCATTTCGCCGCGGGTCTATAAGCCCGGCATTCCCCTGGCGGAGGCGCGCGACTTGATCGCCACCGAGCGCGGCAGCCACTTCGACCCCGCCGTGGTCGATACCTTCCTGCTGGGATTCAGCGACTATGCCGGCATTGCCCACACGCATCTGAAGGCAATGACGAACGTCGATTAAGTGGAGCATGGCCAGTCCCTCAGACGCGCCGACTGGTGGCTGGTCAAACCAGAGCGCGGCGGCTGACCAGCGGCGTCGTGGGTCGACCCTCCTGGTGCTCGCGCTGGTTCTGGCGCTGTTGGTGCCGGCCCTGATCCTGGTCGGCGCGGCGGGGTTCAGCAACGTCGTGCGGGGCCATGAGTTGCTGGTCGTGGAGCAATTGCGTGCCATTGCCCTACCCAAGGTGAGTCAGATCGAAAGCTGGCTGACCGAACGCCGCCAGGACGCGGAACTCGTGAGTGCGTCTCCCGTGCTGCTGCGTCACCTGCGCCGCGACGGCGACGCGGTTGTCGATGCGTCGAGCGATGCCATTTATGCC
Organism: Chromatiaceae bacterium; assembly: GCA_013426805.1. GTDB lineage: Bacteria > Pseudomonadota > Gammaproteobacteria > Chromatiales > Chromatiaceae > Thiodictyon. The sequence goes on along the minus strand of JACDZG010000010.1, from coordinate 7,265 downwards.
AAGGACCTGGCGGGCACCTATCTGCTCTTCAACCGGGCGGCGGCAGGCTTCTGCGCGATCACTCCCGAGGCGGCGCTGGGTCGTGACGACCAGGCCATCTTCCCGCCTGAACAAGCGGCTTTGATCATAGCTAACGACCGACCGGTGATGGCACAAGACCGCATCGTCACCTTCCAGGAAGAACTGACGACTGCGCAAGGTTCGATCACCTTCCTGGCCACCAAGGGGCCGCTGTACGACGCCGCCGGTCGGGTGGCCGGGCTTTTCGGGATTGCCCGCGACATCACCGAGCGGGCGCGCGCGGAGGAAGCGAACCGCACCCAGCTCGACGAGTTGCGTCGCTGGCAGCGGCTTGTCCCGGGGCGTGAGGCCCGTATCCTGGAACTGAAGCAGGAGGTCAATAGCCTGTTGGCTCAGACCGGGCAAGGACCGCGTTACGCAGCACGACCGGCGGGGCCGATCCGGACTGATCCATGTTGACTGGTTTGCCCTTTCTTCCGCTGATTCACAACGCCGCGCTGCTGTTGTCACTGGCGCTGCTGCTGGACCTGCTGAGCCGCGATCGGGGTGACCGCGGTGCTCGGGGCGCCCTGCCGATGCGGCTGGTGATCGGGCTGGTGATCGGGCTGGTGATCGGGTGTATTGGGCTGGCGCTGATGCTCACGCCCTGGACGTTGCGTCCGGGCGTGATGTTTGACTCCCGCTCGGTGCTGCTAAGCAGCGCCGGGCTGTTCTTTGGCCCCTTGCCCACCCTGGTCGCGATGGCCATGACCGCCGTGCTGCGACTCATTCAGGGCGGTGCCGGAGCCCCGACCGGGGTCCTCGTGATTGTGGCCTCCGGCACCATCGGAATCCTCTGGGGGCATTTCCGACCGGCACCGGAGCGCGTGTCGCTGCGCGAGTTTTATCTGTTCGGCGTCGTGGTCCATGGCGTCGTGTTGGTCGTGATGCTGGTGTTGCTGGGGCTGCCGGTGGTGCAACGTATCGCGCTGCCGATCCTCCTGACTTACCCCGTGACCACCGTGCTGCTGGCGGTTTTGCTGGCCGGCCGGTTGCGCCGCCAACAGACCGATGCCGCGCTGCGCAGGGATCGCCTCTTGTTGCGTAGTACCCGCGGACGCGTGGGTCTCGCGGGGTGGGAATATGACCTGACGACCCGCCGGCTGCAGTGGACGGACGAAGTCCAGCGCGTGTTCGCCGTCGCCCCAGACCAGGACCTCGGGGACCCCGAGCAGGTCATCCTTTGTTTCGTGCCCGCGGATCGTCCGCCCCTGCGCGCGGCTTTCGTACGGGTGGTCGCCCAAGGCGAACCTTATGACCTCGAACTGCGGATCATCACTTCCTCCGGGGGGCAGCGCTGGGTCCGCGCCGGCGCCGAGGCTGAATTTCGTCACGGACGGGTGGCACGCGTCTTCGGCAGCGTCCTGGACATCACGGACCATCGGCTGGCCGAGGAACAGTTATGGGCCGCCCAGGCCGAGACCACGCGCCTGTTGGCGGTGTCCGACCAGGCGAGCCGGGCGCTGCTGAGTCTCTTGGAAGACCAACAGCGCACGGCGGAGACCCTGCGTGAGAGCGAGGGGCGCGCCCGCATGCTGACTGAACAGTTGCCGGCGATTCTCTATCGCACCTCGCTCGACCCGCGGTGTCCGATACTCTATGTGAGTCCGCGGATCAACGACCTGGGCTATACCCCGGAGGACCTGATCCAGGATCCGGAGCGCTGGGCGCGGCTGATCCATCCGGACGACCGGCAGCGCGTCCTGAGCGCGCTGGACGACCTGGTGCAGGGTGCGCATGCGAGCGGCGCCGTCCTCGAAATGGATTACCGTCTGGCGACCCGCGACGGGCAGTGGCGGCACTATCATGATGCGGCGCAACTCGTGTGTGACGAGGCGGGTCAACCGCGTCACCTGCAAGGGGTGATGCTCGACGTGACCCAGTCGCGGCGGGCCGAGGAGGATCTGGCCTTGCAGGCGCGTCGCGCCGAGGCCCTGCTGGAACTCCCGCGGGCGGTCGAACGTCTGGACGAGCGGGCCTTCATGCAGTTCGGGCTCGAGTTGGCCGAGGGACTCACCCGCAGCCCCATCGGCTTCATCCATTTCGTCAACGACGATCAGCAGGAGATCGAACTCGTGACCTGGTCACGCGCGACCCTGGAGCGGTATTGCCAGGCCGGTTTCGACCGCCACTATCCGGTCCGGCAAGCCGGCATCTGGGCTGACGCCGTGCGGCGACGCGTGCCGGTCGTCTTCAATGACTATCTCGGCGCACCTCAGGAACAGATCGAGCGCCGCGGCCTGCCTGCCGGACACGCCGCGCTGACCCGTCTGATCAGTGTGCCGGTGCTCGAGGGCGGTCTGGTGCGGATGATCGCCGGGGTCGGCAACAAGGCCGAGCCCTATACGGACCTGGATGTCGAAACGGCCCAACTGCTCGCCAACGAGGTCTGGCGCATCACGCGTCAGCGGCGCGCCGACGCGCAACTGCGCAAGTTGGCTCAGGCCGTCGAGCAAAGTCCGGAGAGTATCGTCATCACCGATCTTGCGGGGCAGATCGAGTACGTCAACGACGCTTTCGTGCGCGCTACCGGATACAGTCGGACCGAGGCCACCGGGCAGAACCCGCGCGTGCTCCAGTCGGGCAAGACCCCGGCGGCAACCTATAGGGCGCTGTGGGGCGCGCTGGCCCATGGTCGGGCCTGGCAGGGCGAGTTCATCAACCGGCGTCGCGACGGCAGCGAATACGCCGAGCACGCCATCATCACCCCGCTGCGTCAGCCCGATGGCACCATCACCCACTATGTCGCCGTCAAGGAGGACATCAGTGAGAAACAGCGCCTGGCCGCCGAACTCGACAACCATCGCCACCACCTGGAAGACCTGGTTGCCAGCCGCACCCTGGAACTCACCGAGGCGCGCGTCCGGGCGGAGTCGGCCAACCGGGCAAAGAGTGTCTTTCTGGCGAACATGAGCCATGAGATCCGCACACCGATGAACGCCATCGTCGGTCTCACCCACCTGCTGCAGCGCACCGAGATCACCCCGATCCAGGCCGAGCGACTGATCCGGATCGATGGCGCGGCCCGCCATCTGCTGGCGATCCTCAACAACATCCTCGATCTGTCCAAGATCGAAGCGGGCCGCCTTGAATTGGAGCACACCGAGTTTGTCCTGGGCGCCGTGCTCGACCACGTGCGTTCGCTGGTGACTGAGCAGGCCAGGGATAAGGGGTTGACGCTGGACGTGGTCGCCGACAGCGAGGGCGAAACCCTGACGCGGCCGTTGTGCGGCGATCCGACGCGACTGAGTCAGGCGCTGCTCAATTACGCGGCCAACGCCGTCAAGTTCACCGAGCGGGGCCAAGTCCGGCTGCGTGTTCGGTTGCTGGAGGAGACGCCGCGCGGTTGCCTGGTGTGCTTCGAGGTGCAGGATACCGGGATCGGCATCGCCCCCGAGCAGCGCATCCGCCTGTTCGAGGCGTTTGAACAGGCGGATGCCTCCACGACGCGCCGCTATGGCGGTACCGGTTTGGGGCTCGCCATCACCCGTCGCCTGGCACAGTTGATGGGGGGCGAGGCCGGGGTCGAGAGCATGCCGGGACAGGGCAGCACCTTCTGGTTCACGGCCTGGCTGGGGCTGGGCCAGTCTTCAGCCAGCGTTCCGCTGCGGGGTACGGCCGGCCTGGATTCCGAGCGGGAACTGTGCCGCCGCCATGCCGGGGCGCGGGTGTTGTTGGTGGAGGACAATGTAATCAATCGGGAGGTCGCACTGGACCTCCTGCGGGCAACCCGGCTGGTGGTGGATACCGCCGCGGATGGCCGGGAGGCACTCACGATGGCGGCGGCCACGGCCTATGACCTGATCCTGATGGACGTGCAGATGCCCGTGATGGATGGTCTGAGCGCGACCCGCGCCATCCGTCGGCTGCCGGGGCGGGCGGCCACGCCCATCCTGGCCATGACCGCCAATGTTTTTGCGGAAGATCGCCAGGCCTGCCTGGACGCCGGGATGGATGATCATGTCGCCAAGCCGGTCGACCCGGGCACCCTGTTTGCGGCGCTGTGCCGGTGGTTGGACGATGGTCACGTCGCCGCGGTCGAGGTCGATTATCAGGCGCTGGCGCGTGCGATCCTGGAACAAGTTCCGGCGTCCGCGGTGGCATCACTGCCAACGGCACTCGACCCCCCGGCCTTAAGCGCCCTGTTCGAGCGCCTGACGGATCTGCTGAGCGTCGGCGACATCGCCGCCAACCACCTGATGCGCGACTCCGCGGCAGCCCTGCGCGCAACGCTTGGGGAGTCGGCCGAGACCCTGGCGCGTCAGATCAATGTCTTCGATTACGATCAGGCACTGGTGACCTTGAGCGCTTTGCAGCGGCAGGAGCGGCCGGGGTGATCGGTGATCGACCGGCTTGCCGACGCCCTCTTCTCGTCTTCTCGTTCCCACGCTCCCGCGTGGGAATGCCGTCCGGCCGCTCCAGCGGCCAGTCGCTCAATGCCCGAGGTGACCGCTGGAGGGTGTACGACCAGCACCACGACGCTTGAATAGGTCAATCCGAGAGAGGTAAACCGCGATGCCAAAGCTTAAGCGATTCCCGGAAATAGACACCCCGACTGCGTATGCCTGCAAGATCCCTAGTGCTGAAGGAGCGAATGTAGGGGCGAATCAAGTCGCCCCTAGCAGCCTGTCGGACTTTCCCGCTACGAGCGGGCCGGCAACGCGGTAGACTGCTGGCCCGACCCCTGACGACTCCCGACCATGAGCAAATGTCGCCCAATCGACCGCGCACCCCGGTCCAGCGTAGGCAGCACCGACTCAAGACGCGCAAGGGCCGGGCAGCCTACGGATTGCGCAAGCAAACGGTCGAGCCGGTCGTTGGCATCATCAAATCGGTGATGGGGTTCCGCCAATAATCGAGAAAAATGGGCGTTTTAGTTCAGACCCCCTCCCCGGAGTCTGCGTACGCGAACGATGGATTGCGCGTGGGGGTGGCCCACCCCGATAATCTTGCATGTAATCGGCCCTGTTCGGGGTGCTGACCGGCGGGCGGGCGTGCTTCGGCAACTGGCGTTGGGCGTGGAGTTGCAGCCGGCATCCAGGCGATCCGGTCGGATGCAGGTAGCGGGGCGTGCCGTCCGGCCGCTGTCCTGGCCGGATGATTACTAATCTAACTGGAGACATTGATATGAAAGAGTTTTTCAGCGCGGTCGTCAATTATGTCAAAGGCATCGAACGGTTGGGTCCAGGTCTGCGGCTCTTCTTTTCCGTGTCCGCCACCATGCTGTGGACGGGCATCTGGCTGACCGGGTTCGGTGTGGTGCATTGGGTGCTGTTTATTCCCCCGGTCTCGTTCACCTTCGCTGTCATTACGCGGATCTGCCCTGGTAAGATTTTGTCGGAGCTGACCGTCAAGTCGTTCGCGACGCTGTTTCCGCCCAAACCGAACGATGCCTGAGCGACTGGAATCACGTCCTGCCGGTGTCTGGGCAACCGGTCCGGATGGACGGTCCCGGCGGCAGGCCGGGTGTCGGCGCACCGTTCGGTCACGGCATGACGCAACCAACCTGCGGTATCGATAGCATGTGGATGAAAGTACGTGACGGTTTGGAACGCTTGGTCTTGTCGGCGGAACGACTAACCCGCCGCCGGCCGATGCAGCGCTCGGCCGAGCAACAAGCAGCGGTCGCGGCAGCCACCCGCCATTTGTTTCTTTACCATTCCTCTCTGTGTCCTTACTGCATCAAGACCAGACGCGCCATCGCGCGCCTTGATCTCCCGATCGCGCTAAGGGATACCAAGCGCGACCCGGTTCACCACGACGCCCTCCGGGACGGTGGCGGCAAGGTCCAGGTACCCTGTCTGCGGATCGACGAGCCTGGGACTACCCGATTCATATACGAATCCAACAGTATCATTGCCTACCTCAGTGAGCGGTTCGGTGCGGCCCGGCGCTGACCGATAGGATGGTGGAGCTACTACGGCGATGCCAACTGGCGCCGCGAGGTCCATGCGCTCTCCGGCTGGATCAGACGGCACATGCGCAAGTGCTTCCGGCTACATCGGCAATAACCGCCACGGACGGCGCAAGGCGCTGGCGCGCCTGCGGGGTGCGCGGATGCGCTCTCGGGATTGCCGGTTCTCGGCGGGGCGCCTGGTTCATGGCGCGTCATGTCGTCGTCAACCAAGTGCTGATTCGCTCAGTTCTTGAACACCTGCACCACCCCATCGAGCGACCCACCGATCCGGTCGATCCATTGCCGCGCGAGCGGATCGTCCTTTAACTGCATGCGTAGCCACAGTCCGGTCCAGCGTGCGACATACGCGGTGGCAAGGTCCTGGTCCAACGTCGGTGCGTTGGGGTCTGGGTTGGCGCCGACGGGGTTATCCTCGTCGCAGATGGCGAAGTGATTCGCCCCTTCAATGGTGATCAGCGCGCGTGGGAATTCCAGGGTCGGGTAGGTGAGGTCCGCCTCCGCGGGTACTGCCACGCCGTCGCGGCTGCCCTGAACCAGGGCGACCGCGATGCCCGAGGTGTCCAGGTCAGTGACGTTACCATTGTTGTCCGCGAGGTTGGTCCCATAGAAGGCGGCGGCCTGCAGGCTGGCCGGCCGCTGATAGGTTCCGTCGCAGATCGTCGGCACACAGAGCCCGGCGACAGCATAGAGGCCAACGGAGCCGCCCAACGAATGTCCAACCAGGCCCATATGATTGGTATCGACAATCTTGTACAGGGGCGAGGTGCGATCACCGTCCGCGGCGCTGATCGCCGTGAGCACGTCGGTCACCACATTGACATCGGTGAGGGCGACCGCGACCGGGAAACCCGGCAGGGTGCGCAGATGGTTGGGGATCACGACGACGAACCCCTGCATGGCGAGCAGGCGGCCGAGCCGCTGATAGTGCGACTTGTCGACTAAGGCGCCCTGTAAGACGGCGACCAACGGCAAGGCATCGGTGAAGCGGTGGCGCAAGCGCGGCGGGATATCGAGTGCATAGACATCAGCCAGGTCGCCGCGCGGCAGCGTCACTGACTGCACCCGGACCACCGGAAACAAGCCGGACAGGGAGGCCGGCAGGGGCACCGCCGAATTCATGGTGGCCGGGGAACCGGCGCTTGTCATGGCCGACAGGAAAGACGCGAACAGCAGGACGAGGAAACGCAGTGGGCGAACGGCAGACATGATTTCACTCCATAAGTTAAAATGGCGGGTCGATTGCGCCCGCTTCCCCCAAAATAATAGTAGAACATATCCGCAGCGATGC
>JACDZG010000078.1 GCA_013426805.1 Chromatiaceae bacterium | reverse complement strand
CGCTATCTTATTGATAATGTTAATGTAAAGCTCCACGGGAAATCCCGGAGAGCCACATTGGGTCTGGCAAGTGTCGGCGTGCTTGCAAATTTTACCGGCAAGGGGACATCGATCCAACGCAGACCAACAACGCGCCGTTGAGAGAGATCAGTCTTGATGGCTGGCCGCAGCCGATCTGTTCCGAACGCCAGTCCCTGCATACCGTCGGGACGCTATGGTGTTGTAACCTTGGCACTCGACTCTGCACCGCCCCGACTTACCGCCAGGGCTTTGATTACCGTTCCGGCCAGTGCACGGGCCTCCCGCACTGGAAGTCGAGGCTTTAGCCGGACCAGGGCCACGCAAACGCGAGGTCGACCGGCTAAAGCCTCGACCTCCGGTTTTCTTGCGGCCGGCACCATGATCAAGACCACCGCCAACACCATCCATCCCATTACCAGCCGCCTCCGGAGAGGACCATGAAATCCAAAGCCGCCGTTGCCTGGGCGCCCGCGCAGCCCCTATCTATCGAAGAGATCGACGTCGAGGGCCCGAAAGAAGGCGAAGTCCTGCTGAAGGTGGTGGCCTCGGGGGTCTGCCATACCGATGCCTTCACCCTCTCCGGGGCCGACCCGGAGGGCGCCTTCCCCTGCGTGCTGGGGCACGAGGGCGGCTGCGAGGTGGTGGAGTGCGGACCCGGCGTGACGGGGCTCAAGCCGGGCGACCATGTCATTCCGCTCTACATCCCGGAATGCGGCGAGTGCGCTTATTGCCGGTCCACCAAGACCAACCTGTGCCAGTCGATCGCGTCCACGGTCTGGACGGGCTATATGCCGGACGGCACCCGTCGCTTTTCCCAACACGGCCAGCCGATCTTTCATTATATGGGCTGCTCGACCTTCTCCGAATACACGGTGGTGCCGGAGATCGCCTTGGCCAAGATCAACCCGGCGGCGCCGCTGGACAAGGTTTGCCTGCTCGGCTGCGGCATCACCACCGGCATCGGTGCGGTGTTGAATACCGCCAAGGTCGAGGCTGGTTCGACGGTCGCCGTGTTCGGGCTCGGCGGCATCGGCCTGTCGGTGGTGCAGGGCGCGGTGATGGCCAAGGCGGCGCGGATCATTGCCATTGACATGAATCCCGGCAAGTTCGAGATGGCACGCCAACTCGGTGCGACCGATACCCTCAACCCCGCGGACCTCACCGGCAGCGTCACCGAGGCCATTGTCGAGATGACCAACGGCGGCGTGGACTACTCGTTCGAGTGCATCGGTAACGTGAACGTGATGCGCGAGGCCCTGGAGTGTTGCCACATGGGATGGGGGGTGTCGACCATCATCGGGGTGGCCGGCGCCGGGCAGGAAATCCGCACGCGGCCATTCCAATTGGTGACCGGCCGCACCTGGAAGGGCACGGCTTTCGGCGGCGTGAAGGGCCGCAGCCAACTGCCGGGCTATGTCGAGCAGTACCTGGCCGGCGCGATCGAGGTCGACCGCATGGTGACTCACACCATGCCGCTCGCGGATATCAACCGCGCCTTCGAGCTGATGCACAGCGGCGAGAGCATCCGCTCCGTCATCCTTTTTTGAGAACGCGCGCCATGGAACAAATCGAACATATCCGCGAATTCGGCGGCTGGCTGAACCGCTATATTCACGACTCCGCGAGCTGTCATTGCCGGATGACCTTCTCGGTCTATCTGCCGCCGCAGGCACAAGCCGGTCCGGTACCCGCGGTGTATTTCCTCTCCGGATTGACCTGTACCGACGACAACGTGCGGGTCAAAGCCGGTGCTCAGCGCTATGCGGCGGAATTGGGCCTCGCGCTGGTGATGCCGGACACGAGCCCGCGGGGCGCCGACGTGGCCGATGACCCGGACCGTTACGATCTGGGTCAGGGCGCCGGGTTCTACGTCAATGCAAGCCAGGCGCCCTGGGCCGCGCACTATCGGATGTTCGACTATGTGAACCGGGAACTGCCGGCCCTGCTGGAGCGCGAATTGCCGCGGGTAGCGGGGCGGCGTTCCATCATGGGGCATTCCATGGGCGGCCATGGCGCCTTGATCAGCGCCCTCAAGCATCCTGGCCTCTACCGTTCGGTATCGGCCTTTGCGCCGGTCTGCCATCCAATGGACTGCGACTGGGGCCGGGGCTGCTTCAGTGCCTATCTGGGCGATGATCAAGCGGCGTGGAGAACTTGGGATGCGACTGAATTGATCCGTGCGGGCGCGGCACCGATCCCGCTGCTGATCGACCAAGGCACCGCGGATGAGTTTCTCGCCGCCGGACAGCTCAAACCCGAGGCGCTGGCGCGCGCCTGCGAGGAACAGGGCTTTCCTCTGACCTTGCGGATGCAGCCCGACTACGATCACAGCTATCACTTCATCGCGACCTTCATCGGCGAGCATCTGGCTCATCATGCGCGGGCCTTGGCGTGAGTGTCACCAGGTCACTCGCTTTCCGCACCTGGCGTGCCGCATCAGAGTCACTCAAGCGACAGTCGCGCGCGTCTTGTCAATGGATGACACCTGGGATCGCTGTGCAGTCGAAACGCGTCCAAGCCGGCGCTGTTGGGGCCGGCGGCGCAGCCAGGAATAGAGTCCGGTGACGGTCAATCCGATCAACGCCAAGGCGGAGACCAGGTTGAGCACACCGGACCAGGCACCGGCCCAGGTGCCTTCGTCCACCAGGTTCACCCAGCCCGGCGTTCCGGTAAGCGCGACCTGGCCGTTGGACTGGACCACATGGACCCGCTCGCCGGCGGATGAGGTCGTCTTGACCATGGCACTGTCCGCCTGAAAGCGCCGCGCCATGAGCAGCGCGCCGTCCGCCGACAGCGGTACGGCCTGGATCGCCTGCGCCAGGGCGATGGGCTTACCGGGTTCGAGAGCGGGTAACACCGGCTTGCCGACATGCAGCGTCATCAGCAGTCCGGTCACCGGCAGCAGCGCGACCAGCGGGAACGCGAACCAGCCGATGCCGCGGTGCCAACCCCCCAGGGTGTTGCGCAGCTTGGGCGCGCCAAACACGAGCCCGGCGACCAGGAGGGCGACCATGGCGTAAGTGGCGATTTCGACCAGCAGACCGGCGCCGATCAGCAGATCCTTGTGGAGATGCTGAAGGAATATCTCGACCGGGAGGGTTTCGAGACAACGGCCGTACAGGACGGCGAGACCGGCGTGCGTCATGCCCTGGCGGGTAAGTACGCGATCCTGGTGCTGGATGTGATGATGCCGGGCTTGAACGGTATCGACGTACTGCGCCGCATCCGTGCCCAGGACAGCCGCCTGCCGGTGCTGATGCTCACGGCCAGGGGCGACGACGTGGATCGGATCGTCGGCCTCGAACTGGGCGCGGACGACTACGTGCCAAAACCCTGTAACCCGCGGGAACTAGTCGCCCGCATCCGGGCTATCTTGGCGCACCCAGGTGCCGGAACCGGCCGGTCCGTCCTCCGGACCCTTGACGGCCGGGGCACTGACGCTATGGCCGGAACGGCGGGCCTTGGAGTGGCACGGCGAACCGCTGGAACTCACCAGTACCGAGTTCAATCTGTTGGAGGTACTGGTGCGCCAGCCCGGCCGGGTCGTGAGTAAACAGGAGTTCTCGCAGCAGGCACTGGGGCGCCCGCTGGCCCGTTACGACCGCGGCATCGACGTTCACCTGAGCAGTATCCGGCACAAGCTCGGCCTGGACGCGGAGGGCCGTTCGCCGATTCAGACGGTGCGCGGCATCGGTTACCAGTTGATCCGGGACTAACTGCCATGGGCCGCCTGTTCTGGAAATTCTTCCTCACCTTCTGGCTGGCGCTGTTCGCGACCAGCCTGGGGGTGGGCACCGCCGTGTGGCTCCATCAGCAGGCGCTCAACCAGCGTGGACAGGAATTGGCGGGCGGACCCCGCGCGGCCTTTCTGGTGTCGGCGGCGGCGAATGTCTTTGCGCATGGCGGCAGCGCGGCGCTGCGCGACTACCTGGAGGAATCACGTGCACTGCATCGCGGTGCCCATGTCTATGTCGTCGATGATGCCGGCCATGAACTGTTGGGAGGCGCGGTCCCCGTGGACATGGTGGCGCAGGCCCGCCGACTCGCGCAAGCGGATCGGGAACCGCGCATTGCCCGACTGGAACGGGTCGCTGAGCGCGACTATCTGTTTTTCCTGCCGGCCGATGGCCCTGAACCGCTCCATCATCTGTCGCCCAGCCTGCCGGTCGGCATCGGCATCCTGGCGAGCCTCGCCTTCAGCGCCTGGCTCGCCTGGTATCTGTCGACACCGATCCGCCACCTGCGCGCGGCCCGCGACGCAACGGCGGCGGGCCGGCTCGACACGCGCATCGGTGCGCGCATGGGGCGACGACGCGACGAAATCGCCGATCTCAGGCGTCATTTCGACCGGATGGCCGGACAGTTACAGACCTTGGTCAGATTCCAGCAGCGGCTGCTGCACGATGTCTCCCACGAGCTTCGATCGCCCTTGGCGCGGTTGAAGGCCGCCATCGGCCTGGCGCGGCAGCGGCCCGAGCAGCGCGATGACACGCTCGATCGCATCGAACGCGAAGCGGTGCGGCTCGATCAACTGGTCGGCGAACTCTTGACCCTGTCACGGATGCAAGCGGGGATGGCAAGGCCCGCGGACGAAGAGATCGACGTGGTCGAACTGATACGCGAAATCGCGCTGGATGCCCGGTTCGAGGCGGAGGCGACCGGGCGCCATGTCGAATTCGTCGGGGCGGGGGAGGCGCTGGTCATCGCGAACGCCGAGCTATTGCACCGCGCCCTGGAGAACGTCGTTCGCAATGCGGTCAAGTTTACCAACGAAGGGACCACGGTCGAGGTGGAGATCACCCGACACAGCGATTCCAATCAGTTGTTGGTGACTGTTTCAGATCGGGGACCCGGTGTTCCCGAGGAGGATCTGCAGACGATTTTCGAGCCCTTCTTCCGCAGCGAAACCAGGGCCAAGACTGCCGGCTTTGGTCTGGGGCTGGCCATCGCCCGGCGGGCCATCGAAACCCATGGCGGGACTATTCGCGCCGACAACCGCCCAAGTGGTGGATTGAAAATCGAGATCGTGCTGCCGACGGTCGCTGCCGGCTGAATACCGGCCACGCCCGCCCGGTTTTTCCGCCTGAGGTCGTCGGTCCGCGCAGCGGACCCTACAGGTCACGGTATTACCGTAGGGTCCGCTGTGCGGACCATCTGCGGCCGCCCGGAACGACGATCAAGGCCGCGTCGGCATTCGCAACACATCACGCCCCGGACGCGGGGTCTTCAGACCACGGCGGACACTCCCGATCAGGTGATTCCTGCTGCCGAACGGCGGGATTGTAGCGCAGGCAATTCGGCGTGCAGGCGCATTCGAAAGCAATTTTCATCGGGGCGATTTTCCCCTCGTTCTTGAGCTGGAACAGCCGCGGCACCACCCGGTCGCGTAGCGCCTCGGGGTCGATGGTGTTGACATAGATCCGGGTGCCGCCTTCGAATCCCGCCGGGGTCGAGACGCGCCATTTGATCAGGATGCGCCAGGGCATTGGCACATCCACATCGGGCGGCTTGTAGTACCATTCCTCATTACAGGGGATATCCGGCCCGGCGGCGGCATGGCAGCCGTGCACCAGATCGGACATACCGCGCAACTCTTCAGCCGAGTGGCTCCACGGCTGGCTGCGCTCACTCTTGGAAAAGATCTCCAGCGTCGGGAAGCGATGACCAAAGCCGGCGAAGGCCACGGCATGATCGTTCTCGGCCACCACCAGATTGCGGTAAGCGGCGAAGTTGACCGCTGCTTCGTTATAGATATTCGGATTGTCCCGCACCCGCCGCAGGGCCAGATCGTTCTGCACGCCGCGCTTGTCGATCGCCACCAATTGTTTGTGCAGATGATCGAATGACGCGCCGGCCTGCTTCAGCCAGTTCTGGAACACCGCGATAAAACGGATATAGCGGTTATTGGCATACATCTCGCGCAGGGCATCGACGGTGAAGCACAGATACTGATCATGCTCGTCCGGAGTCAGGGTGCCCGAGGACGCCAGTTGATGGTCATGGGTAGCGCCATCGACATAATGGCGCCGGGCGACGATCATTTCATGACCACCGCCGAAGAAGGCATTGGCCAGTTTCAGACGCTCCTCGAGCGACAGCCGGTTGCGCTCGGCCTCATCGAGCCCGGAGGCCCGCAGTCGCTGATCCACTACGCGCAGAACATGCTGACGGCCCATCTCCGAGGCCAGATAATTGCGGCGGTGCGCTTCAAGGTGCTCCGGCATCCGGTAGTTGAAGTTTTGTTGCCAATAGTCGAAGGACACGATCTCGAACAGGTTGGGAATACGGCGAAATTCGGCCACCGTGTCGAACAGGTGCTCGGCCGGCAGAGAGCGCAGCATTTTGCTGCCATCGCTGGTTTTGATCAGCCGCGCTTTCTCGGGCGGCGTCTCCAGATAGCGGCGGGCGCAGAATGCGCAGTGGGCGTCATGCGCGGCGGGATTCAGCGGCAACGGGTTGGGCGAACTCACCCCCAATGGCCGATTGCCCCGGCCGGGCACGGTCCAGACCTCCGTGTGCGTGAAGGGATTGACCTGCTTGATGGTCCCATCCGCCATGCGCATGAGATAATCGGCTTCGGGTATGACCTGGGACATGGGTGCCGTACCTCGCTGTGGTATCGAAAAGGGTCGAATCAGCGAGCAGCACTCGCTGAGGATTCAAGTTGTTCTGTCCGGCCGGATCACAAGCACGGCCGCCTTGATCATCGCTCCGCACGCGCCCGCCGCAGGAACGGCCTGGGTGTCGAGGTCGATCGGGCGAAACCTGCTCGTGGTCGGGCGCCGTCAGGAGTTATGCCGGCAGTCTACCGCGATGTCGGCCGGCGCGCAGCGGGAACGCCCGACAGGCTGCCGGCGCGGCTGGCGATGATGTCCGGTTTTGTCCGGACATGTCCGCATCAACAAACCGGCCAGCCTTCAGGCTGCTTCTTCGTGCTCGCAACTTTTTGATTACAAATCGTTAGCGTGCCAGGCACTGCATCTTCACACACGGTTTCACGTCCGGTTCATGTCCGCTTCCCGTCCTCCCATGTCCGCTTGGTCCGCTGGTAAACCGTACCCGCGCCCCTGCCGATACGCAGCAGGAACCCCACCTCCTCCAGTTAGGACGGGTCGCGACGTGCCTGTCGATCAGAAACCTCTGACGCGAATCGCTGGTGATAGTCTCCCGGCCGAATGAGGTCACCGCAACCGATCTGCAGCAACATAGCTTGCTGGCGAGGATTGGCTGCCCATAACGCCGCCGGGCGGCCACGACGACCAAAGATCGTCAGTGTCACCCCGGTCGGCCGATCCGCCCACCGGGGTGGCGGCAGTCCGTGATCCCGGCAGGCATTGATGATCAACTGGCCGCCGCGACCGATCCGCTCCATCAGGCCACGCAGATGGAACACATGGGCAATATCTGGATTGGTCGGTAAAGAGGGGTGGTTCTTGTTGAGGTCACCCGGTTTCAGCCCTTCCGGGAAATGTCCGGAATTCCAGATTTCGATCCGGTCGGAGTAAACGCCAACAGCAACGCCACCTGAAAAGCCCGAATAATCCCGATGCGCAAAAGCATTGACCAGCCCCTCGCGTAGAGCCTCGAATGGATACTCGGGCAGATCGGTTCTGCGCAACGCTCCAGGTTGAAACGTGGCTTCCCAGTGTACATGTTGCGAAAGCATATCGAACGCTTGTTCAAACACCTTGACCAGCGGCCCCTGCAAGAGCCGATCGTCCAAATAGGCGTCACCCTCCTTGTCTGAAGCAAAACGCGTCACGCGGACCCTGGTCTGTGGGTGCCGCAGGGCAGGATTTTTCGCGAACAGCACATCGGCAGCTTGCGTAAAGCCTTTGGTTGTGTAAACAGCGAGGGCGTGCAGGATCGCAATCGCGTCACCATCCGCAGCAAACACGAACCGGCCGGATACCTTTGCCTGTTGCGCGGTGCGTTGGACCTCGTCAAAGTCCAGATCGTTCTCCTCCATCGCCATCGATGGTCGGCGCTCCCAGCGCTCCGCCGCTACCGCTTGGAACTGAACCATGTCCCGCAACCTGACGGCATCTGCCATCCGCGTACGACCGCCCTCGCGCACATAGACACTGCCTGCAACAACATAGGGACGATCCTTGCCCTCCGGTACCTCGATCGACAGAACGGACGTCCCATCCTCATCATCGACATTGACAGTAAAGAGCGCTTTGGGGGTGATAGAGTCCAACAGATAGGCGTGAAGCGAGTGGATGGTGTCAGGCGCACCCTCGATGCCAACCACCTCGCCGTGTACATTCACACCACAAAACACGGTACCGCCGCGGGTATTCAAGAATGCGCAAACCGTCTTGGCGATGGCCTCGGGCTGGCGAGCATCGGACATAAACTCAGTGTTAACACCCTCACCCTGACGAATTTGCTTCCTGATCAGGTCCGGAATCATGGCTGCTGCGCCTGGTGAATGCGTTGTGCCACTGCCGCCTGCTCTTTGAGGCAGGCGATTTGGCAAATGCCGAGAGTTCGCTGGATAGCTGCATCATTTTACGAACGCCAAAGTTGCAGCTGTTGCGAGCATAGTCGCCATCTGTCGCTCGCTATCGGTCTTGATCGCCAAACGATCACAGAGGATCTGATATTGCCGCAAACGTTCCAATATCTCGCTCCTTACGGATTCTGGCGGCACGGGTATCAATACGCTGCCAACCTGGGCTAGGTTGAGACCGGGCTTATCTCCGTAAATATAGCGAGCCAGAAAATTTCTCCCCCCATAAGAATTGATCATCCAGAAGTGAATGAATTCAGCCAAGCTGCTGTCACGCAGTCGAATGAGTGAAACATGTTGGCTCACATAGGCTTTGAAATCTAAGGCGGGGACACGCGCGCACTTTCCGACATTCTCGCCGGTGATCGTCAGCGGCAAATCACCCTGTCGCACCAATGTGCGCTTGCCTTCCGCCATCGCTGGCAACGTAACGTAAAACGGAAAAGCTCGCGTCGCAAAATAATCAGTCGGCAGTCGCTTCTGGCCGGCTGTGCCGGTCATATTCTTTTCACCATCAATGACGAAATACGGAGAGCGCAGAAATAAGTAAACGTAGGCTGACAGAATGCCTTCATGAAATGGTCGAAAAACGTGAAGTTCGGTCGTGCCTGCTCCTAGACCCGAAGCGATTTTCAAGTCAGATATTACTGCTGCTTTCCCATTTTCAAAGCAAGGCGTGATCTTGGCTAGAACTACATCACCATTAGCAACATGGGTGTATCCCTTCTTGATATCGCGCCATTTGATCGTATCACTGACCACGGACCCCCGGTGCATTTGTGGTATTCCACTCATAGGCACGAACGCTGCCCATTCATCATCATCTGCTTCATTGCGTGGACTAATTTCTCCTACATCTAGTAGGCGTGTCCAACACCAATTCAGCGGCAACACAACTCCGCTCGGAGCGCGAAGTGGCTCGCTTTCGAGTTTCGGCATCCGCTTGTATTTCTTCTTACGGATCAGTTCCTGGCGGGCCACTTCTATGTTTGCCAGCAACGCGCGCGCATCCTCTGCCCTCTCGCTTCTTGCTGTCAGCATTCCTGTGATCGCGAGCTGATAAATCATTTTCCTGACTTGAGCAATGCCATTAGGGGCATTCGCAATATGTCCGAACTCAGCCAGAAATTGCTGTGCGTCCATCAGGCACTCTCAGCCGTGAAGTGATGCGCCAACGCAGCCGCCAGTTCGCTCTTAAGCTGATTTTCGGTTTCCTCGATTTCGCCCAGCAGCTTCTTGTATTTTGCAAGCAATACGTCTGGGTCGTGGCTTTCGTCTTCCGACGCGTTGGGGTTCTTCAGGTCGAGATTGAAGACAGGCCAGTACAGCCGATCGCCGGCGGCCTTGGCGTCGCGCGCCTGAAGCCGCAGCGGTTCGGCCGCTTCACGCAGGGCGGCGATCTGCGCCTCGACCGTTTCACGATAGGCAGCATCGGTGCTGCCGACCAGACCTTTGCGCAGATTAGTGGCTTGCCCTTCCAGCGCCGCGGCCTCGTTGTTGAGTTGTTCGGCGCGCTGCCAGTGCGGTGCCGCGGCGGCCTCGGCCTGCTCATGTTTAGACTTGAAATCGACCTTCCAGGCGTATTCGTTTTCCACGCGGTCGGCGAAGTCGCTGGCCTCGTCGCCCCACCACTCCTGCTCTGGCTTGAACTCCTCGAAACGGATGGGCTTGGTCTTTGAATAGCTCTTGTAGCCCGGCGGGTAGGGATGCTCGTAGAACCATCGAGCTTTTCGATCACGGCCAGCATCAGCGGACCTGACTTCATGTAGTTGTTGGCGTCTTCAAAGACCTGCTTGATGACCTTGTGCCGCAGGCTCTTGCCGGCGACGATATCTTCTTTCAGCGCCGGGAAGAGTTCGTTGTTGATGAAGGGGATCAGCGCGCTACCCTGGATCTACGGCTTTTTCTTACCCTCGGCGTCGACCTTGTAGGCGGCCCAGTTGCGCCAGCGAAAGCGCTTGGGCAGCGGGGATTGGTAATCGGCGTTGTCGTCTTCCCATTCTTCCTCGCGCTGGTCGAAGACCTTGAGGAAGAGCATCCAGGTGAGCTGACCGATACGCTGGGCGTCGCCGTCGACACCGTCGTCTTTGCGCATGATGTCCTGGATGGACTTGATGGTGCTGCTGAGATTCATCGCGTTGTCTTGGTTTCCGTGCGGCCGGGGGTTAAGGCGATGACCAAGCGCAGGTGCGACTGAAGTCGCACCTACATCCAATCGGACGGTGGTTGGTGCCGGGTTTTCCGGAAATCGCCTAAACCTCAAGCTGTTTTCAGTTCAGGAGTGTCGTAGAGGGCCTGCTCCAGCGCCTGCACGGCCTGGGCGTATTGCTCCGCGCCACCGAAAATACTGCGCCGAATGTGGGTCCGGCTGCCGAGCTGGTCGAAGGGCGGCAACTCCAGCACCTTCGGGTCTTCAAGATCCTGCACGCCGTGATCGGCGTATTTGTCGAGCAGAGCCTCGAGCACCGCGCGGGCCTGTTCGCCATACTGGCCGAAGACGTCGCGCTTTTTTACCCGGTTGACGCGCTCGCGGCGGGTCAGCGGCGGTTGGTCGAAGGCGATGTAGGCCACCAGGTCAAAGACATCCAACTCGCTGCCGTTGGCCACTGCCTGCCGCAGGATCTCCAGGGGCACGTCGTGCTCGGTCAACTCGTCGATCATCGCCTGCTTACGCTCGGCGGCGTTCCAGCGGCGCAGGAAATCGGTGAGGGTGCCGAATTGCTGCCGGAGTGGCTTCTTCATGTCGTCCTTGAGCAAGGACCGGAAGTCTTCGGTGACGAGCTTGCCGTCGGCGTCGAGAGATTGCGAGCGCTCCACCGCGAGTTTAACCTCGGCATCGGCGATCACATATTTGGTGCGGCCTTGACCACCTTCGGTGCCGCCTGGGTCCGTGTCGCCGCCGTCCGTGGTGTTCGGGACAAAGGGTGGGGGCTTGGGTTCAGCGACGCCGGGCGGGTCGACGGGTTCGGGTGGGATCACCGGATCGCCGGGCTTGGGCTCGTAGATCACTACCGGGTCGCCGTCAAATTCAGGGTCGGCAAACAGGCGCGTCGCCCCCTTGAAGTCCATGATGGTGAAATAGAGCTTCTGGTAGTCCTCGCGGATGCGGGTGCCGCGGCCGATGATCTGCTTGAACTCGGTCATCGACTTGATGCTCTGGTCGAGCACGATCAACTTGCAGGTCTTGGCATCCACCCCGGTGGTG
Source organism: Chromatiaceae bacterium (assembly GCA_013426805.1). Classification (GTDB taxonomy): domain Bacteria; phylum Pseudomonadota; class Gammaproteobacteria; order Chromatiales; family Chromatiaceae; genus Thiodictyon. The sequence goes on along the minus strand of JACDZG010000078.1, from coordinate 23,083 downwards.
AGCAGCTTGGACGTGGTGGCGATGACGGGGTAAGGCTCGTCGTTGTCAATGAAGTACGAGAGCTGCGCCTTGCCTTCGTTGTCATCGCCGGTGATGCGCATCACGTAGCGGCGATTGCCGGCGGCGGCCGGGATCAGCTTGACCAGTTCCTGACGCATGCGTTCGGCGTGGTCCTGGTCATCACAGAAGACGATGGTCTTGGCCATCGGGTCGGTCGCCTTGAGGTATTCCCATATCTTGCCGGCGACGAATTGGGTGCGCTGTTCCAGCACCAGATTACGGTCGAAATCGCTGGTGTTGTACTGGCGGTGTTCGACCACTTGCCCCAGTTTATCGATCTTGCCTTTGGCGGGCGTATAGCCAAGCGAGTCGACGTCGGTGGCGATGCGAATGACCTTGTAGGGCGCCAGAAAGCCGTCGTCGATGCCTTGTTTGAGCGAATAGGTATAGAGCGGCTCGCCGAAGTAATGGCTGTTGCTGACCTCTTTGGTTTCCCTGGGTGTGGCGGTGAGGCCCAGGTGCGTGGCGCTGCTGAAGTAGTCGAGGACCTCGCGTCAGGCCGAGTCGTCGGCGGCACTGCCCCGGTGGCATTCGTCGACCACCACGAGGTCGAAGAAATCGGCAGGGAACTGACGGTAGATCTGTTTCCACTCCTCCCGGCCGGTCACGGCCTGGTACAACGCGAGATAGATCTCGTAGTTTTTCTTGACCTCGCGGTTGGTTACTTTGTGCATTACTTCGCCAAAGGGAGCGAAGTCCTGCTGCATCGTCTGATCGACCAGGATATTGCGGTCGGCCAGAAAGAGAATGCGCTGCTTGGCCTTGGCCTTCCACAGCCGCCAGATGATCTGGAACGCGGTGTAGGTCTTGCCGGTGCCGGTGGCCATCACCAGCAAGATGCGTTGGACGCCCTTGGCGATGGCCACGAGGGAAACGTTGACCGCCACGCGCTGGTAGTAGCGTGGTTCGCGGCCACCGCCATCACTGTGGAATGGTTGTTCGATCAGCTTGACCGCAGCGGGTTCGGTCAGACCTTTCCACTGCTGATAGATCGGCCAGAGTTCCGCCACTGTCGGAAAGGCGTCCAGCGCCAGTTCCCGCTCGGCGGGTTGAGTCAAACCCGTGCGGTCGTGCAACAGAAAACCCTTGCCGTTCGTGCTGATGGCGAAGGGGGCATCAAGCATTTCGGCGTAGGTCAACGCTTGCTGCATGCCGTGTCCAAGCGGGAATCCGGCATGCTTGACCTCAATCACGACGATGGGGATATTGCCCATGACATAGAGCACGTAATCCGCCCGCTTGGGACCCCCTTTGGCCAGTGCATCGCGGACGCGCGCCGCAAGCGTGCCGCGCACCATCACGCGGCCATCGGTGAGGGTGACCTCTTCGCGGAATTCGTGCTGCTGCCACCCTGCGCGCAGAATGGCGGGCGTGATGAACTTGGTGCAGATATCACGTTCGCTGAGCCGACCTTTGTCCATTCCCTTCTCCCGATCTGGTTCGGCGACTTAAGCTAACCATGAGCATGAGTCACGGAGAACTGTCGTCAACATCTGGTTTCTCGGCTCGCGAGCTGAAAAATGCCAAGCGGACATTCGTCAGCCCGAACGATCGCTTAAAACGCATCACCCGGTACGCGCACCCAGCCTTCCATCAATACCCTGGCGCTGCGGCTCATGATGGCCTTGGTCACGGTCCATTCGCCATTGACCTGGGTCGCTTCCGCGCCGACCCGCAGGGTGCCGGAGGGATGACCGAAGCGCACCGCGGTACGCGCACCGCCGCCGGCGGCGAGGTTCACCAGGGTGCCGGGAACGGCCGCGGCGGTGCCGATGGCCACCGCGGCGGTGCCCATCATGGCGTGGTGCAGTTTGCCCATGGAGAGTGCGCGCACCAGCAGGTCGATGTCGCCGGCAGCGACCGGCTTGCCGCTGGATGAGACGTAATCGGCCGGCGTGGCCACGAAGGCAACCTTGGGCGTGTGCTGGCGTTTGGCCGCCTCGTCGATATGCTTGATGAGGCCCATGCGCACCGCGCCATAGGCACGAATAGTCTCGAACATGGCCAATGCCTTGGGATCGCTGTTGATGGCGTCCTGCAGCTCGGTGCCCGTATAGCCGATAGCCTGCGCATTCACGAAGATGGTCGGGATGCCGGCATTGATCAGGGTGGCCTGGAGGGTGCCGACTCCGGGAACATCAAGATCATCCACCAGGTTGCCGGTGGGAAACATCGAACCGCCGCCCTCCCCTTCGCCCTCGTCAGCCGGATCGAGGAATTCCAACTGCACCTCGGCGGCCGGAAAGGTCACGCCATCGAGTTCGAAGTCACCCGTCTCCTGCACGGTGCCATTGGTCATGGGCACCTGGGCGACGATGGTCTTGCCGATATTGGCCTGCCAGACGCGCACGGTCGCCAGGCCGTCCCGCGGCAGCCGGTCGGCATCGATCAGGCCGCTGCTGATGGCGAAGGAACCGACTGCGGCGGAAAGGTTGCCGCAGTTGCCGCTCCAGTCGACGAAGGCGGTGTCGATGGACACCTGGCCGAACAGGTAGTCGACGTCGTGATCGGGCTTGCTGCTCTTGGACAGGATGACCGTCTTGCTGGTGCTGGAGGTCGCCCCGCCCATGCCGTCGATCTGTTTGCCGTAGGGATCGGGGCTACCGATGACGCGCAGCAGCAGCGCATCGCGCGCCGCACCGGGCACCTGCGCGCTTGCGGGTAAATCCTGCAGGCGGAAGAACACGCCTTTGCTGGTACCGCCACGCATGTAGGTGGCGGGGATCTTGATTTGAGGTACGTGAGCCATAAAACGATTGTCCAAGCGAGGTTATCTGGACGCGGAGCGCCCGCTCGACACTCCCACGCTGGAGCGTGGGAGCGAGAAGACGCTGGAGCGTGGGAGCGAAAAGACCCGGTTCAGGCCGCCTTGCGCGCTGCGAGGAAGTCCTGCGCGAAGCGCTGCAATACACCGCCGGCCTCGTAGATCGACACCTCTTCCGCGGTGTCGAGACGGCAGGTCACCGGCACTTCCACCCGCTCACCGTTCTTGCGATTGATGACCAGTGTCAGCGTGGTGCGCGGGGTACGCTCACCGATGACATCGAAGGTTTCGGTGCCGTCGATCCCCAGTGTCTTGCGGTTGACGCCCGGTTTGAATTCCAACGGCAGCACGCCCATACCGACCAGGTTGGTCCGGTGAATCCGCTCGAACCCCTCGGCGGCGATGGCCTCCACACCAGCGAGGCGCACGCCCTTGGCCGCCCAGTCACGCGACGATCCCTGACCATAGTCGGCACCGGCAATGATGATCAGCGGCTGCTTGCGCTCCATGTAGGTTTCGATGGCTTCCCACATGCGGGTCACCTTGCCGTCCGGTTCGATGCGGGTCAGCGAGCCTTTCTTGACCTGCCCGTCGACCACGGCCATTTCATTCACCAACTGCGGGTTGGCGAAGGTGGCACGCTGCGCGGTCAAATGGTCACCCCGGTGGGTGGCGTAGGAATTGAAGTCCTCCTCCGGCAGGCCCATCTTGGTGAGATACTCACCGGCCGCGCTATTCGCCATGATCGCGTTCGACGGCGACAGATGATCCGTGGTGATATTGTCCGGCAGCACCGCCAGCGGACGCATGCCTTGCAGGGTGCGCTCACCGGCCAGCGCGCCTTCCCAATACGGCGGACGGCGGATGTACGTGGTCATCGGGCGCCAGTCATACAACGGGCTCACCTTCACGCCATCGTCTTGCTGGACTGCGAACATCGGGATGTAGACCGAGCGGAACTGTTCCGGCTTTACACTGGCGGCGACAATGGCGTCGATTTCTTCATCGGACGGCCAGATATCCTTCAAGGTGACCGGCTTGCCATGGGTGTCCAGCCCCAGCACATCTTTCTCGATATCGAAGCGGATGGTACCGGCAATGGCGTAGGCAACGACCAATGGCGGCGAGGCCAGGAAGGCCTGCTTGGCATACGGATGAATCCGCCCGTCGAAGTTGCGGTTGCCGGACAGCACCGCCGTGGCGTAAAGGTCGCGGTCGATGATTTCCTGCTGGATCTTCGGGTCCAGGGCGCCCGACATGCCATTGCAGGTGGTGCAGGCATAGCCGACGATGCCGAAGCCCAACTGCTCCAGTTCGGGCAACAGACCGGACGCTTCCAGATACAGCTTGGCCACCTTGGAGCCCGGGGCAAAGGAGGACTTGACCCAGGGCTTGCGCACCAATCCGAGCGCGTTGGCCTTGCGGGCCAGTAGGCCGGCAGCCACCACGTTGCGCGGGTTGCTGGTGTTGGTGCAGCTCGTGATGGCGGCGATGATCACGGCGCCATCCGGCATTTCGCCTGCTTTCTCTTCCCAGACACCGGCGATGCCGCGCGCCGCCAGTTCGGACGTCGGCAAGCGCCGGTGCGGGTTGGAGGGGCCGGCCATGTTGCGCACGACGGACGACAGATCGAACTCCAGCACGCGTTCGTATTCGGCATTGACCAGGCGATCGGCCCACAGGCCGGTGGTCTTGGCGTAAGTCTCGACCAGCGCGACCTGCTCCGGCTCGCGACCGGTGAGCTTGAGATAATCAATGGTTTGCTGGTCGATATAGAACAGGCCGGCAGTGGCACCGAACTCCGGGGTCATGTTGGAGATGGTGGCACGGTCACCGATGGTCAGCTTGGCGGCACCTTCACCGAAGAACTCCACGTAGGCACCCACCACCCGCTCCTTGCGCAGGAACTCGGTCAATGCCAGCACGATATCGGTGGCGGTGATGCCCGGCTGGCGTTTGCCGGTCAGCTTCACGCCGATGATATCGGGCAGACGCATCATGGACGCGCGGCCCAGCATCACGGTTTCCGCCTCCAGACCGCCGACGCCGATGGCGATCACACCCAGCGCATCGACATGCGGGGTGTGGCTGTCGGTGCCGACGCAGGTATCCGGGAAGGCCACGCCGTCACGGACCTGAATGACCGGCGACATCTTCTCCAGATTGATCTGGTGCATGATGCCGTTACCGGCCGGGATCACGTCGACGTTCTTGAACGCCTTCTTGGTCCAGTTGATGAAGTCGAAACGGTCTTCATTGCGCCGGTCTTCGATGGCGCGGTTCTTGGCGAAGGCGTCCGGATCGAAGCCGCCGCATTCCACGGCCAGCGAGTGGTCGACGATCAATTGCGTCGGCACGACCGGATTGACTTGGGCGGGATCACCGCCCTGCTCGGCGATGGCGTCGCGCAGGCCGGCGAGATCGACCAGTGCGGTCTGGCCGAGAATGTCATGACAGACCACGCGCGCCGGGAACCACGGAAAATCCAGATCCTGCTTGCGCTCGATGAGTTGCTTGAGCGAATCGGTCAGCATGGCCGGATCGCAGCGGCGGACCAGGTTCTCGGCTAAGACGCGTGACGTGTAAGGCAGTTTGGCATAGGCGCCGGGCGTGATCGCATCGACCGCGGCACGCGCGTCGAAGTAACTCAGGTCGGTACCGGGCAGGGGTTTACGGTTGGTGGTATTCATGAGTAGTCTTATTTTCGGACGTTGGATACGTCGCCATGGATGGCGAGAAGCAATTCGTTGCAGTTTCAGCGCGCAATGACATGGATCAATCCGCGCCGGCCAGACGCTTTTTGACTCGGCGCAGCCCGAGCCAGGCGAAGCCGACCACCAAGGGCAGCGCGATGCCCATGCCGAGCGAGGCGTCGATGGGCAGACCGGCTTCCTCCATGGCCTTGAGCGCGTAGCCGACGAGCCCGACCCCGTAATAGCCGATCGCGATGACGGACAACCCTTCGACCGTCTCCTGCAGCCGCAGCTGCAGTTGCGCGCGGCGATCCATGGACTCCAGCACCCGGCGATTCTGCTCCTGCAATGAGACCTCCACCCGGGCTCGCAGCAGGCTGGTCAAGCGGGCGGCGCGCTCGGCCAGATCGGTTTGGCGATGTTGGGTCGACTCGCAGGTGGCGATGGCGGGCGCCAGGCGGCTGTCGAGAAACTCGGTAAAGGTCTGCAAGCCCTCGATACGTTGTTGACGCAGTTGTTCCAGGCGTTGCAGCACCATCCCGTAGTAGGCACGCGAGGCGTCGAAGCGATAGGTGGTACGCGCCGCGATGGCCTCGATCTCGGCGGCGAGACTGGTCAACTCGGCCAGCAGGTCGCTCTCGAAGGTTGGCGCATCCGGGGTGCGGTCGGTGGTCATGCGGGACGCCACCAGGGCCAGGCGACGATCGGCATCGGTGAGCACGGGGGAGACTTCGCGGGCCAACGGAAACCCGAGCAAGGCCAGCGCGCGGTAGCTATTGATATCCAGGAACCGTTTGGCGAGCCGCCCGGCCTGGTTCTCGGACATGCTGCAGTCGCGGATCAGGACCCGGAAGAACCCGTCGGCATCGATTCGCAGATCCGACCAGGCGCGGGCCGCTCCGCCCACAACCTCGGAACCGATGACTGAATGGCCGTCGAAGAGTGCGGTCAACTGCTCATAGTCGCGCTCCGGCGCCGCGCAGTCTTCCACGGCCAGCGAGACCGCGCCGATCACATCGCCCGGCAGATCGCGCAGCCAGTCCGCGGGGAGTTGACCAAGCACGGGCGCGGCAAACGGCTGATCGAAAGCGCCCTGTTGACTGAAAGTGTAGGTGACGAACTCGGTATGACGCTCCCAGCGCATGCGCATCGGCCCCAGGTCGGCCGCATAATGCTGATCGACCCTCTCCGGGATGGGCCGCGCATAGTGTGCCAACAGCCGCTTGAGATGCGCCAGGTCGCGGCCGTTGCCCGGCCCGTCGCTCATCACCGCAAGGTGTGAGACCCGCTCGGGCGCGCGCAGCGGCTCGTAGATACGGGCATGCAGTTCGGCCGCGACGGTGCGGCGCAGCGGATGCTCTCGGAAGATAGGGATCATGACGCGAATCATCCGTGGTAAAACGACGATTGTAACCTGGCGGGAAGGCGGGCTGGCAACGATCGCGGCGGTTCCGCCGCGCTGCTCAGTCGCCCGATGGCGCGTCATTGGTGTGGCGCCGTTTAACTCCAGGCATCACCCCGATGTTGACCGATACCCGGCGAGCCGCCGCGCGATCTCGCGCCCCAGCCGATCGCTGTCGGCGGTCGGCGTGCCGTAATCAGCGAACCGCGCCCGCCAGCCGACGACCGCGGCCACGACCTCCGCGATGATCCGCCGCGTTCGCCGACGCGAGAGTCCAAAGGCGCCGCCGAGCGCGCCCACGGCATCCGCGCTGGGACGCGGACCGACGAGACCGAAGTGCAGACAATGTTCGCCGCGCTGCAGCACATCGGGCAGCAGGTCGTAGGCTGGCGTCAGACACCAGCCGGCGGGCTCGCGACGCATCGCGAAGTTCTTCAGGTGATCGTCCGTATTGCCGATGAGCGCGTTGAAAACCATCTGGCGGTAGAGTGTCGGAAGGTCAGTCTCTGGCCGTGCGCTCACGCGGCGCAGGCAGTCCGCCAGATCCGCGTAGCCGAGATGGTAGTAGCCCTCGGCGCCCATCAAGGTTTGAAGGCTCAGAACGTGGTAACGGCCGCCCGCCGGAGTTTGATCGAAACGTCTCACCAAGAGGGCAGCGCGCCGCCCGAAAGACTCGACACGAAACTCGGCAACAGCGAGCCCGGCGTCCTGGGCAAGCGCCAGACAGGCAGCCTCGACACGGACCATATCCACCGTGTCGCGCGCTGCGGCGAGCTTGGCGATATAGCCCTGCCCCGCCGCTTCGATCAGCACCTTGGGGCGTGCGCCGCCGGGTGAGCTGGCGGCGCGAAACAAGAGGCCGAGATCGTTGTCACCGAGCGTACCAGGGTCTTGGTCGTAGCGCTCAGCCGCCTCGATCAGTGACTCGAGGTCCGGCGTCGGCCCGGCATCGGCCGGCGCCGGAGCCGCGGAACCTCTGGTATAGGCCAAGGCACCCAACCCGGCGGCACCGATTACAGCCAACAAATGCGGCGCGGTCTGTTGGGTACGGGGGAGGCCGTACCGGCGGATCAGGAGACCACGGCCCCAAGCGTCCGGCAGGGAATCCTCGAAACACGCGTGGACACCGGCCTGGGGACGTTCGGCATCGAAGACCACCGGCACCAACGGGAGTCGCAGGGGGTCGAGGGCGAACGCGTCCGGATGATCCAAGAAACCCGCATGATAACGGAACTCGCCGCGCAGCAGCCCGCCGCGACGGGGATCCGGATCAGCGACCCGGATCTCGCCGGCCGCCAGCAGGGTCCCGGCGGCAGTGCGCAGCCAGACCTGGAGCGCGATCATGCGCCGCCCCGCGGTGCCCGTTGACGCGTGGCGGTCGCGTCGAACAGTGATTCGGGGAACAGCAGGGCCAGGTCGTCGAGGGTACCGTAGAGACGCAAGGCGCGCACCCACACACTGATCTGGGCGCTCGGGTCGCCTTGCTCCAGCTTGCGGTACGTGGGCAGCGACACGCCGATCCGTCCGGCCGCGCGGGACTGGGGCTCACCGGCCTGGAGACGCCGCCGCCGCAGACGGGCGCCCAACTGATGAAGCGCCTCCGACTCATCCAAAGTAACAGTAAGCATCGCTTCTTTTATATCAAAATTCTCTACTTAAGTATAACGATTTTTTCCATTAGCTAATCGAGAGGACGTGCGCATCCAGGACATTCGCCGCCGCGTCGCGTTCCCCAATCAAGGCCGGTCGCAAGCGCTAGTCGTTCGGGTCGACCCCGAGCGCCCTTAGTCGCTGCGCAAGCTGCTCGGCGCGCTGGTGCTCCTGCTCGGCGCGTTGGTCGGCCTGTTCGGCGCGCTCCTGCGCCTGCTCGGCACGCCGCCGCTCCTGCTCGGCGCGTTCGTCGGCCTGCTCGGCGCGCAATCGCTCCTGCTCGGCTTCCCGTGCCAGCTCGACCGGACTGCGGAAGGGACGGCCCGCCGGGTCGAAGATCTCCAGGGTTTCCGGAAGCACGGCAAAGCGAATCCCGAGCCGCGGGCTCGTCCAGCCGTTGCGGTGGGACATCTGCCGCAGGCTGCCCCCTTGGCGCAGCCAGATTTCCAGCCGATTGCGCTCGGGGTCGTAGACATAATATTCCTCGACCCCATAGGTGTCGTAGAACTCCAGCTTGTCGCGCATCTCCTTGACGCTGTTCGACGGCGACATGATCTCGAAGACCACCGCAGGCGCGATGCCGCCTTCCTCCCATTGCCGGTACGAGCCGCGCGGGCCCTTGGGTCGGCCGAAGGCGATCATGGCGTCCGGTGCCAGGGGGCCGATGAGCCGCCGGTCCGGCACCGGGTACCAGAAGAGATCCCCGGCGACGAAGACATCGGCGCGATCCGCGAACAGGATCTCCAGGTTCTCCTTGATCTTGACGATCCAATCGAACTGCAGCGTATTCTCCGCCATCGGTGCTCCGTCGCTCTCCGGGTAGGGATCATCCGGGTCGATACGTAACAAGGGGTTCATGGCAGAGGCTCCGGGCCGGTGTGGCGGCCCCAGGGGTGGTGGTCCGGTCTGCCGGCTGCGCCGACACGGTCAATCATTCCAAGAAGCATCGCTATGCACAAGCCGCGCTGCGCAAAGAAACGCACGGCGGAGCCGACCCGCTCGCCGACGACCTCGGCGTGCCCAAGACGTCGACCGGACGCTTGGTCGAGCGGGCCCGGGCCGGGTTTCCCTTCCCCGAGTTGGAGTGGTTTAGGTGGTCGGGATTCCCGGGACAAGGAAATCGCGCGAAAGCCCATGGTTTTCGTATTGCCGCAAGTTAGGCAGGGAATCGTGGTCCGTCCCGAATGGCGCTAAGTTAAGCGCAAGGCTCTTCAAGAACAGCGACTTATGTGGCCCGTCTGCCAGCGGAGACGCTCCAGCACCAGGCGAAACCCGGTGGAATCTAGCGGACTGTCGCTGATTTTCCAGAAGCTTGGATCTGGGTCTGCACGCAAGTATCTGATATCGTTGAGCGCAACCTTAACTTAGTGCCATTCTGGTCTGTCCCCGGTATTCCTATGTATACCCCGACATCATGCGCCACCGCCGAGGTCATGGATCTCGCGTGAGACCCCCGAGGAAGCGGCTATCACTTTGGTTCCTATAAGAATTTCTCCCTTTGGCTCCCTTCCTATTGTCAGCTATGTTGGCAGACCACTTGACCGGTGCTAATGTCCGCACCAATCGAGCCCAGAGATAGGCGTCCATGAGCATCAAATTCTCCGAAGATGTAGCCCTCTTAGCGGACCTCAAGGTCAATCCTGGTCGAGTGGTCAAACACGCAGCCGTCACTCATCGGCGCGTGCTGCTCACCAGCCAAAGACCCGGGGTCGCCGTCATGCAGTCCGTGGCCGACTACGAGCAGGCCGCGGAGGAGCACGCCTTCATGCGTGCGGTGGTCGGGGGATTGGCCGATTTGAACACTAGCCGCGAGGTCTCTCTTGCCGAGGCCAAGGCCAGATTCGGCTTGGCCTACGGGCGTGACTGTCGCCAGGTTTAGCTTCGCCGCGTCCGCACTCGGCGACTTGGTTGGCATCCAGGACTGGTACGCCGAAGAAGGGATGCCGAGGTTGGCGATCAGGTTTCGGGCCGGAGATCCTGGGGCAGTTCGTAATCTCGCCGGAGGCTAAAGATGCCGAATTAAGTAAACTGTCCCCGGAATTCGGCGGTTGCGTCCATTTCACTATTTTCATTTAGCCGAGCCTCAAGCTATCGGAGATCATCCATGAACGCAGGCATTACATTCGTCCGCGGCCGGAACCGCAAGCCTGCTGCAACCCACTGTCTCGAAGAGACGCTGTCGAAGATTCCCGGCGTCTGCGGCCAGTGCTATTTCGGATACCCACTCATCGCCGCACCGGAGGGCAAGCTCGGTATCGATGCCACTCTGATATCCGCAGACCTGGGTGTCATCCTGTTCGATTTGGTGGAGGGAGGCGACCCCGGCGATTTCGCATCGCGTCAGGACGATCTGGCGAACAAAATCGAGGCTCGCCTTAAGGTTCACCGGGAGTTGGTGTCCGGCCGCCGCCTACGGGTGCCGGTCTATGCAGTGACCTTCGCGCCCGGGATCTCGAACCTTGCCCCCTATCGCAAAAAGGACTATCCGCTTGCCACCCCCGACACCCTGGCTTCTGTCCTGGATGGCTGCGAGTGGCCCGACGCGGACCCGGACCTTTACCGGGCCACCCTGTCCGCCATTGAGACGATCTCCTCAATCCGCAAGAGCCGAACGAAGCGATTTGTCCAGCGGAGCGACTCCCGAGGCGCGAAGCTGAAGCGGCTGGAGGATTCGATCGCGACCCTGGACCACCAGCAGAATCGCGCCGTCATCGAAACGGTAGATGGGGTCCAGCGTATTCGCGGCTTGGCCGGATCCGGCAAGACCATCGTTCTAGCGCTCAAGGCTGCCTACCTGCACAGTCAGTACCCGGACTGGCGTATTGCCGTTACATTCAATACCCGCTCCCTCAAAGGTCAATTCAAGCGCCTCATCAATAATTTTTGCGTCGAGGCGACGGGCGAGGAGCCGGATACCGCCAAGATTCGTATCGTGAACGCCTGGGGTGCGTCTGGCGGCGACGACCGCGATGGCATCTATTACGAGTTTTGCCGAGAAAACAACGTCGCATACTATGATTTTGGTCAGGCTCGCAATCGCTTTAGCGGCGCCGACCATGCCTTTGAGCGTGCTTGCGAAGAAGCCCTAACCGCCGTCGAAGCGTCAAAGCCGCTTTACGACTGCATCCTTGTCGACGAGGCCCAGGATTTCGCGCCGAGCTTCCTGCGCCTGTGCTACGCGATGTTGGGACAGGATAAACGTCTAGTCTATGCATACGACGAACTGCAGAGCTTGGCCGGAGAATCTTTGCCCTCCCCCGAGCAAATCTTCGGGCAAGACAAGCGCGGCCGACCGTTGGTGACCCTTGGCGAAGGGGACCGGCGCGACGTGATCTTAGAGAAGTGCTATCGCAACTCGCGGCCGGTATTGGTGACGGCCCATGCGCTGGGATTCGGGATTTACCGCAAGGCACCCGACGAGCCCGCGAAGGGGCTTGTCCAGATGTTCGATTATCCCCGCTTGTGGCAGGAGATCGGTTATCGGCTCAAAAGCGGCGTCCTAGCGGAAGGCGAGCGCGTTGTGCTCCACCGTACGGACGAGACCAGCCCACTCTTCTTGGAGGAGCACTCGCCGATCAACGACCTCGTGCAACTTATCGAGTTTCAGGACGAGGCCCAGCAAACCGAGTGGCTGCTCGCGCAGATCCGGAGAAACCTCACAGAGGACGAACTGCGTCACGACGACATCGTCGTGATCCACCCAGACCCGATATCGACCCGCAACAAGACAGGCCCGATCCGTAAGCGTCTCTTTGAGCTCGGGATTCCATCGCATCTAGCGGGTGTCGATACCGCGCCCGACGTCTTTTTCAGAGCCGACACCCAATCGGTCACCTTCACCGGGATCTACCGCGCCAAGGGTAACGAGGCCGGTATGGTCTACGTCATCGACGCGCACACTTGCGGAGCGTCCAGTTACCAGCTCGCTACGCTGCGCAACCGGCTCTTCACGGCGATAACTCGCAGTAAGGCATGGGTGCGCGTAGTTGGCTACGGTCAGCACATGGCTATAATAAAGCGCGAACTCGAGCACCTAAGATCGCGGGAATTCGAGTTGGATTTTCACTATCCGACTAAAGACGTGCTAAAGAAGCTGCGGATCGTCCACCGCGATCTTTCCCCCGCGGAGCGCGACCGCCTAGCCCAGCGAAAACGCGGCTTGAACGAGCTCCTTAACGATCTCAAGGCTGGCGCCATCCACCGCGAGGATCTCGATGCCGAAACAAAGGGGCAGCTCAAAGCCTTGTTGTTCGGGGACGATGCGGAATGACCCCGGCGACGCACGGCGAAATATCGAGCCAGATACGCACGATCACGGCAACGCTGATCGAGATCGGACTCTGCGACGACCAGAATCCGCCTGTCGTCCGAAACACGGCGGGCAGAGGCCGCGAGATCGCCTTTCCGGGTGCGGCATCGGTCTCCGTTGCGCTTAAGGATAGGTCCTACGACGAGGTATACGCGCAGCTGCTTCAGGCGCGTGCATTCAACGTCCGGCTGCTTGACGGCGCACTCTTACAGCTGATGTACGACTTCGGTCCCCGTGCGCTCCTGCGCCATCGCCTCGCCTTTTTTCCCTCCCCGTCTCTTGCGCCGTTTCAGGACGACCCCGACCTTTACCTATCCGACCAGTGGTTTTTGGAGATCGTATCTCGGCGGGTCGTAACCTTTCCGCTGCGCTTCGACTACGATACGCGCGACGAGATTCACAAGCCCGTGACGCATCCCAAGTCGCACCTGACGCTTGGGCAATACGAGTTGTGCCGAATCCCGGTGACCGCGCCCGTCAGCCCCTATTGGTTCTTAGACTTCCTGCTGCGCAATTTCTACTCACCGGCTTTTCAGCGCTTCGCGAGTTGCATGCCTTCGCGGCGGATTTGCTTCGAAGAATCGATTCATGCCGAGGAGCGCGACGTGATTCACCTAGCGGTTCCGGGGCTGGCCCGCTGTTGAGAGAGATCGTCGAATTGTACGGTAAGGGACGGAGCCAAACGGAGGGGCCAGCGGATTGCCGAGCAACGGCACGCCCCGAGATAATTTGCTTAATTCCGGTTGTCCGCCCGAAAGACAGAAAAGAACAAATTGCACAACAAGCCCACCAGGTCCGACGCCAAACTACGGCCTTCGCTCTCGCTCAGGGCGCCGTCTGGCGCGGGCAATGGTTGATGCTATGCATCGAGGAGGTAACGAACGGGAGCAACTGGATGGCCGTGAGCCGCCGCTCAACCATTCGCGTCGGGGCCAAGGCGTCGCGGGACTACATCGGTCGGGCCGTGGAACACTCAGCACCGGTCTTCCAGGGCCTCGGGCACCACAACGAACAAGCGCATGCCGACCTCCTCGCAACACCGCCGGTATGATAACCTCATACTCATGAGCACCATCGAACGTATCACCATCACACTCACCGCCGAGCTGGCCCAAGCCGTGCGTGGCGCCGTGCAGGCCGGCGAGTACGCCTCCAGCAGCGCGATTGTCCGCGAGGCCCTGCGCGACTGGCGGCACAAGCGGGCCTTGCAGGAACAGGAGTTAGGAGAACTGCGCACGCAGGTCCAAGAGGGGATCGCCGACCTCGCGGTCGGGCGCGTGCGCGACTTCGACCCCGAGCGAATCATTGGTAAGGGAGTGGAACAATTAGCGGTCCGCGACGCCTGCGCATAATCGACAACAGCAATTCCCGCCGAAAAAAATTTTCTTCGATAAATTAGAGAGTTGGAGCCGCTCGAAAAATAGTTTTTCGTAAACTTTCGTCTGTGAATCAGTATACTGTCACGCACACCTCAGGTTGCGAGGCAAGTAGCAATGAGTGCGCCGTTCTCCCGCAAATATCTCAGCATCGAGGGCCTGCTGCGCGAAGCGCCAGCCGTTTCAATAGCGCCGTACGTCGGTGAGAGGGTGCTGTGCCCGCCTTGGCGCGCCGCCGCCGCATGCTCGCCCCGATCGACCACGCGGCGGGCGAGCGGGAATTGCTGGTGCGGTCGCTATCAGCGGACAGCCGATCGGCCTATGCTGTACCCTATGCGTCAGTCCGACCTCTTCCTCCGCACGGTCGCCGCGGCCTCGACCCTGCTGCTGCTCAGTGCAGTCGACGCGGGTCTGCGCGCCCGTGCCGCGGCCCCGGTGATCGCCCAGCGGTCCGCGTTGGTCGCGGCCCTGGACCTGACCGATCTGGCTCTCTTCACCGAGGCGCGCTATACCCGCCACCCGAGCCAAGCCGATCTGCACAGCGCCTTTCAGGACCACCCAATGGCCCTTGAACATTTTCCCACCGGCTCCCTGGTGCCGGCACCGAACCCAGGGCGACCATTGCCGTGAGGCAGCTCCTGCGCCGCCAGCGGTACCTGATCGACTACAGCCTCGCGGCCCTGGCCCGGCGGCCGGGGAAGCACGTGGCGCTGCTGCTGGTTTACACCCTGGTCGTCTTCCTGCTCGCCTCGGTGATGCTGTTCACCCAGTCACTGCGCCGGGAAGCGGCGCTGGTGCTGGCGCAGTCCCCGGAGATCATCCTCCAGCGCCAGATCGCCGGCCGCCACGACCTGATGCCCGCCGATTACCTGGACCGAATCGGACGCATCCGGGGTGTGAGCGCGACCTACGGCCGACTCTGGGGCTATTTCTACGATCCCGCGGTCCGGGCCAACTACACGCTGATGGTTCCGCCCCCCGGGTCCCCCGAGCACGGTGAACCCGCGCCGGGAGACATCGTGATCGGCGCCGGCATCGCCCGCACCCGCGGTCTGGAACCAGGTGACTATCTGAGCCTGCGCTCGGCGCGGGGGGAACCCTTCGCGTTCCGCGTCGCCGCCCTCCTTCCGCATCGCACCGAACTCGTCAGTACCGACCTGATGCTGCTCGGCGCGGACGATTTCCGCCGCTTCTTCGCCTTCCCCGCCGATCGCTTCACCGACATCGTGTTGCAGGTGCGCAATCCGCGGGAGGTGCGCAAGGTGGCCGAGAAGCTCAGCCTGGCCCTGCCCGACACCCGTCCGATCCTGCGCGAGGAGATCCTGCGCACCTATGACGCGGTCTTCGGGTGGCGCCAGGGACTGGTCTTCGTGCTCATGGGGGGCATGGTAGTGGCGTTCGTCATCTTCGCCTGGGATCGGGCCGCGGGGCTCAGCGGCGAGGAGCGCCGCGAGATCGGTATCCTGAAATCCATCGGCTGGGAGACCGGCGACGTGCTGCGGATGAAGTTCTGGGAGGGGGCGATCCTGTCGCTGACCGCGTTCTTCCTCGGCTATCTGCTGGCCTATGCGCATGTGTTCTACCTCTCGGCCGCCCTGTTCGAGCCCGTCCTCAAGGGCTGGGCGGTGCTCTACCCGGACTTCCGCCCGATCCCGTTCGTCGACGCAATCCAGGTCGCCACCCTCTTTTTTTTCACTGTCTTTCCCTATACGGTGGCAACCATCGTACCCATCTGGCGGGCGGCGGTGACCGACCCGGATGCGGTGATGCGTTAAGGATGCCGGCGTGATCGAACTGCGCGACGTCAAGAAGGTCTTCAACCAGGGGCGCGGTAGCGAACTCTGGGCGGTGCGCGGCGTCACCTTGGATCTGGAGCCGCGGCAGGTGACGGTGTTCAAAGGCCCGAGCGGGTCGGGGAAGACCACCCTGCTGTCGATGATCGGCGCACTGTCCCGGCCCACGTCCGGACGCATCTCACTTGACGGCAAGCTGCTGTCGAACCTGCCGGAACGCTTCATGACGCAGGTGCGGCGCCGCACCTTCGGCTTCGTGTTCCAGCGCTTCAACCTCATCCGCGGCCTGACCGTGCTGGAGAACGTGATGCTGCCGGCCTATCCGCTGGCGCCGGACTACGGTGACCTGCGGCGCCAGGCCCGCGCACTCCTCACCCAGTTCGGCATGGACGCCAAGGCGGACGACAAGGTGGAGTGGCTGTCCGGCGGCGAGGCGCAACGCGCGGCCATCTGCCGGGCGCTGATCAACGCACCGCGTATCCTGATCGCCGACGAACCCACGGCCAACCTCGACAGCGCCCGGTCACGCGAGCTGATCGGCCTGCTCGGTGAGCTTCAGGACTTGGGCAAGACGGTGCTGGTGGCCTCCCACGACCCGCTGGTGTTCGAGTCCGCCCGGGTCTCACGGGTGGTGGAACTGCGCGACGGCCTGCTCGCGGAGGACGCCTGATGCTGCTCAGTCCCGCGGTGCTGGCCCTCAATGGGGTCTCCTTCACGGTGACCCTGATGCTCATGCTGGCCGCCGGTTTCGCGCTCCAGGTGGTCCGGCATTGGGACCTCACCAGCGGCAGCGAACGCCAGCTCGAACTGGAACGGCGCACCTACCTCATCGCAACCCTGGTGACTTGGAGCTTCGCCGCGGCGGTCGTCTCGCTGCTGCTCTTCGTCTACAACGCCGAGCAGATGGCGACCCAGTTCGTCGGTGCCATGTGCGCCACCGGCGTGCTCAACGCTCATCCGCTGGGCTGGCCGACGCTGTTTCTCAAGATCCTGATCTTCTTTGCCGGCGCCGCCTGGCTGATGCTCAACCGGCTGGACAATCAGGCCCCGGACTATCCCCTGGTGCGGGTGAAATACCGGCTGCTGCTCGGGCTCCTGCCGCTCGTGGCAGTGGAGGCCGCGGTTCAGCTCGGCTATTTCCTGGGGCTCGATCCGGACGTCATCACCTCCTGCTGTGGGTCACTGTTCACCGCCGACGGCGACGGGGTCGCCGCCACCGTCGCGGCCCTGGATCCCGGTTGGTCCCTGGCGGCCATGTATGGGCTCGGGCTCAGCGTGCTCGGACTGGGTGCGATGCACGGGTGGCGCACCCGCCGCGGCGCGAGCGGCGTCGGCTTCGCCCTGTCCGCGGCCCTGGCGTTCGCGGCGGCGCTCGCGGCCATCGTCTCCTGCGTCGCACTCTATGTCTATGAGCACCCCCATCACCATTGTCCCTTTTGTATTCTCAAGGGCGGACACGGATTCATCGGCTATTGGCTCTATCTGCCCTTGTTCACGGCCACCGCCCTGTCGCTGGGGGTCGGGCTCATCTCCGGATGGGGCCACATCCCCAGCCTGACGGCGGCGGTGCAGGCGGATGGACGGCGCTTCACCGCTTTGGCATTGGCTCTGTTCGCGCTTTTCTACGGGGTGGCAACCTACGCCATCCTGACCTCGAATCTCACAATGACGGGGGTTTGGTGGTGAGCGATCCCGGCGGCGGATGGCACATGGCGCATAGCCGGCGGGTCGGGTTTGGCGCCCGCGCCTGCTTGCTCCTGCTGCTCGCGGCGGGTGCGCTGCTCGACGGCTGCGGCGACGCGCCGCCCACGCTCGTCAAGGGTGAGCCGTCCCCCGCCTTCACGCTCGATGCACTGACGGGCGCACCCGTCGCCTTCCCCGCGGATCTGGCCGGACAGGTCGTCGCGGTGCGTTTCTGGGCCGACTGGTGTCCCTTCTGCGAGGGCGAGATGCGAACCCTCGAACCCGTCTACCAGGCGTATCGGGACCAGGGCTTGCGCCTGCTGGCCATCAACGTGCGACAGGACCGCGAGACCGCCGCGGCCTTCATCGCGCCACTGGGGATCAGCTATGAGGTGCTGCTCGACACCGACGGCGCCGTGGCCCGCGCCTATGGTGTCAGCGGCCTGCCGACCACCTTTTTCCTGGACCGCCAGGGCCGGCTGGCCGCGCGCATCCTGGGCGAGTCGACCCCGGAGGTCTTCGAGCGGGTGATCAAGGGCCTGTTGTGAATCCGGAACTGACCCTGCCGCTGGCCTTCCTCACCGGGGTGCTGGGCGCCTTCCATTGCCTGGGAATGTGCAGCGGTCTCGCCGGGGGCTACTTTGTGTGCCGGGGCAGCGGGCTCGGCGCCGTGCTGAGCTATCACGGCGCGCGTCTCCTGGTCTACGGCGTGCTGGGCATGGCCGGCGCACTGGCGGGCCGGGTCCTGGTCCAGCAGGGATTACTCGGCAAGGGACAGGGGCTGCTCATGATGCTCGCGGGCCTGGTCATCGTCCTGCTCGGCCTGAGCCGACTGCGGCCGCTTGCGGGCTGGAACAGCCGGCGCGCCGGGCCGGCGCCACGCCGGGAGGTGGCCTGCGGCGCCGTACCGCCGCGCCCCGGACACTGGCTCGCGGCACTGGCCGGGGCCGGCAACGGCCTGGTTCCCTGCGGCCTGACCGTCTCCATCGCCATCGCGGCAGCCGCCACCGCGGATCCGGTGCGTGCCGGCCTGCTGATGCTGGTGTTCGGTCTGGGCACCCTGCCGACCATGGCCCTAGTCAGCCTGCTCGGCACCGCCGTCGGCCGGCACGCCCAGGGCTGGTTCGCCACCCTGGCCGGCATCACCGTCGTCGTCCTTGGCCTCTGGACCCTGTACCAGGGCTGGATTTTTTTCGACATCATCCGCGGTCTCAGCAACTGAAGACCGCTTTTCAAGCGCAACCGCAGGAGTCTCAAACCATGTGCGACCATCATGATCACGACCAGAGCCGCCGCGACCTGCTCAAACTGGCCGGTGCCCTGGGCATCGCCGGCCTGGCCGGGTCCGTCCTGGCGGCAAGCGACAGACCGGTCGGGGCCATGGTGCCCGGCAAGGGCTGGGTTCCGGCCGGCGATGCGGCCTGTCCCGGCGACGGCACCCCGCTCCAGTTCATCCCCCGCACACCCCCGGACCCGGACCCATTGACCGATGAGCTGAAAAAGTACCCCAAGTGTCCCTACTGCGGCATGGACCGTACCGAGTATCAGCACAGCCGCCATCTGGTCCAGTACGACGACAATCTGGTGGACGGCCTCTGCTCCATCCACTGTCTCGCCATCAGCCTGGCGTTGAATATGGACCGGGGTCCCAAGGCCATGTATGCCGCCGACTACGGCTCCACGGCACCCATCAAGCCCTTGGTCCCAGTGGACGCCGCTACCTACCTGATCGGCAGCAAGCTCAAGGGCACCATGACCGCCGTGAGCAAGATCGCCTTCGCGGACCAGGCCGCGGCGCAAGCGGCCAAGTCCGAACAGGGCGGCGACTTGGGCGGCTTCGACGCGGCCCTGACCCAGGCCTATCTCAGCATGGCGAAAGATACGCTGATGATCCGTAAGAACCGGGCCGAGAAACTCCACAAGATGATGGAAAAGAAGGGAACCTGACCCGATCCGCGCCCTGGAGTCCAAGGCGAACGGCCATGGAAGGAACATCAGCGACCGCGGAAGATGAGAGTCCCTCGTGGGAGCGGCCTCCGGCCGCGATGCGAGGCCGCGGTAAGCCGCGACGCTGCGGTTTGCGAGGTTTCGTCGCGGCCGGAGGCCGCTCCCACAAGATCCCGGCCGAACTGAGCCTTGTTTTTCTTCGATGGATCAAATGAACACATCCAAGCGACCCGTCATCCTTGCGGTCCTGCTGTTGCTGACCGCACTCAGCCCCGGCGGCGGCGCCGCGCCGGTCGACACCCCGAATCCGGCGCCGACGGACACCTGCCCCGTATGCGGCATGTTCGTCGCCAAATATCCGGACTGGATCGCCACCGTGCGCTATCAGGACGGCCACGCCCACCACTTCGACGGCGCCAAGGACCTGTTCAAATACCTGCTGGATCTCCCCAAATGGGCGCCGGGCCACCAGGCCGGGCAGATCGCGCGCATCGCCGTCACCGACTACTACAGCGTCACCCGCATCGACGCCCGCCAGGCCTGGTACGTGATCGGCTCGGACGTGCTTGGTCCCATGGGGCATGAACTGGTGCCGTTCGCGACACGGGAGGATGCAGACGCCTTCCTGCATGATCACGCGGCCAAGCGTATCCTGCTCTTCGGCGACGTAACCCAGGAACTGCTGCGCGACTTGGATGCCGGACGCTTTTGATTCACCTCAGAGCCCGCTCTTGACCGACGGCTACACGTTGCCCTGCTCCGGCTAGCCCCCCCCGAACCGTCACTCCAATCGTTGGGGGGCCTGCTCTGGTGGCCATTGGCACCCGCCCACGCGTTGCACCGGCTACCAGCGCCCGGACAGCGGAGCATCCCCGTTCGCACCGAACGGCGTGCTAACCGCATCCCCCGCGTTTTGGCGCCAGCTCCCGTTCAGATCCAGATAAAACTTGCGCTCACTTGTTAAGCGCTTCCACGCCAATGCGTGAGAGGCGCTGCCGAGACCCGAAGCCGTGTAAGTTGGGGTGACGAAGGAACCCCAACGCAAATGCTTTCAATCGGGCAGCCAGAGCGGATTCAGGATCTCACCGGCGACCGACCAGATACACTCATCCGGAAAGCAGTCGAGGCCGGTTTCCGTGACCGCGAGCGCAACCCCTTTGGTCCATACGAGATCGATCCAACGCACATCTGTCAGCTTGCCCCGCAGGCTAGGCGATTCGTCCATGGCGTAGGCGAGTTCCTTGCGCTGGGCCTTGATGGTCTTGTCCCAACTGGCACCGCGGCGTTCCGGCTGGTATTTCCATTTCAGCAGATGACCGATCAAGACCGCCATCCGGCTCGCTAATTCGCGCTGCTCGCTTTTACCCACGTCTTCGATCTCGTCGGCGATATGCTCCAAATCCAGTTCCGCAAAGCGTCCGGCCCGGATGAGCCCGGCTTGGTCGGTGGACCAGGCAACGATGTCTTGCTGGTAGGTTGGCATTCAAATGTCCCATTACATGATTCGTTTTATGTTTGTTGGTTCGAGTGATCGGCGGAAGCTTAGGTGAGGGACGAACCCCAACATGGCCAACCGCCGATAGTTGATGTTGGGATTCCTGTCGTCCTGATCGAGTCGTACCATGACCCGGCTCAAGATACAAGGCCGCGCCCCGGCACTGTTCGGGGTGGACCTGGGCGATCGGGTTGCCGCCCAGGCGCTTGATCACTGTTTTCTCCAGGATGATCCGTATGCACTTCAGCAACGCCCCATACACGCTTAGACTGGAAGACCGCGACTACCCGGAATGGCGGCGTGGCCGCGCGCGCTATGCCATCTGGATGGTGGACGCCGACACGGCGCCGCTGCGTGAGCGCGTCGGCCGGGTGCGCGGGGAACTCGCCGGACTCTTCACCCCACACCAGCGCAGCCCGCACATCACGCTGCAGGTTTGCGGCTTCATCAGCGAACCGGCGATCCTCGACGACGACTTCGACGGCGCCCTGCTGGCGCGCCAACGCGCGGCGCTCGCCGCCGCCCGCCTGCCGACCTTCACACTCGAGATCGGCGGTATCGACAGCTTCGATTCGGCGGCCTTCCTCAAAGTGCGCGACCCCGCTCGCGGACTGGCCGCGATCCGCGCGGCACTGGCCGCGGGACACCCCGAGGTCTGTCCCGGTCGCTACACACCGCATCTGACCATCGGTCTGTATCGCGACCGCTTCGCCAAGCGTGCGGTGCGCCGCCGGTTGGCGCCGTTAGCGGCCTTACCGCCGCTGCGTCTCGCCGTGCGCGAGATCGTGCTGGCCGGCTATGCGGCGCGTGAACTCGACGGTCCGCTGGAAGCGATCGAACGCGTGGCGCTGGGGCAGCGGTGAACCTACGACGTCATGACAATGTCTGGCAACCGTGCTACACTGACCCCAGATAACGGAGAATCGCCATGGTCATATCACCACCTCGTTCGGAGAAACTCGACTTGCGCTTGACCCCGGCGGCCAAGCGGACACTCTATGCCGCCGCTAGAGCCGCGCGGCGGTCGGTGAGCGACTTCGTCTTGGAGAGCGCCCTCTCGCGCGCCGAAGAAACCTTGCCCGACCGTCGGCTCTTCGGCCTGGATGCCGAGCATTGGGAAGCCTTCATGACGGCGCTGGATGCGCCGCCGCGCCCCCTGCCGCGTGTGGAACGGCTGTTCGCCACCCCCAGCATTTTCGAGGCCCCCGACGTTCAGCCGTGACCTTGTTCGCCATCGAGAAGCTGGCGCGTCATCATGCGGTGGACGAGTTCGACTGCGGACAGCTTGCCCTCAACCGCTTTCTGAGCCGCTACGCGCTCACCAGCCAACAGGCCAATGCCTCCCAAACCTACCTGGGACTGGCCGACGCCGCGGTGGTGGGTTTCTATACGCTGGTCGTCAGCGAGGTCACCGATGACGATGCCGCGGACCGGCTGACTCGCGGGCTGGCCCGTCATCCGGTTCCGCTGCTGCTGTTGGCGCGACTCGCGGTCGGTACGGCATGGCAGGGCCAAGGGGTCGGGGCCGGCCTGCTCAAGGATGCCATGCGCCGGACGGTCCGGGCGGCCGGCATCGTCGGCATCCGCGCACTCGCCGCTCATGCGAAGGATGACGCGGCCCGCGCCTTCTATGAACACTTCGGTTTCATCGCCTCGCCCACCGACCCGCTGCATCTGTTCATCCTGACCAAAGACTTGCGCAGCGTTGTCGGCAACGCGGGCGACGACGGGGGATGACGCGCACTCTGTCGGTGTCGAATGGTCGGCTTGGTGAGAGACAGCGATGCCCGAGTAAGCGGACCACGGACCCGGGCCAAGGGGTTAGGTATACTGTCCCCAGATCTCCTCTTGGAAACCGACCCGACGATGAGATCGTTGTTGTTTACCTGGGCCTAACTTGAGTGGGAGAAG
>JACDZG010000249.1 GCA_013426805.1 Chromatiaceae bacterium | reverse complement strand
GCATAGAATTTCTCCGAATGCTGTGTGGCGTCACACAGTTGGCCTCATGAGCCGCTGTGTTTTCAAGCCGAACCGATTTGAAGGCCCGACGGCGATTTCTGCGGGGCCGCGCGCGCGTCCGATCAGCCACACTCCGGCACCACCTTGCAGCGTGATGACAAAGTTCGCCGCCAAGACTGCCGGCCCGCGGACCGCCCGCCTGGGATGATATCCTCGCACTGCTAGCGGACTGAGCGGATGGTCCCCGTCGCGCTGCTACACTTGCGCCCATGGACACCCTCACCCCCTGGCACCGACTCTTCGGCATCGCCCTGACCGACCTCTTCACCGGCCGTCCCTGGCGGGTGGATGTCGAGAAGAAGTTGGCGCTCAAGAGTCAGCGGCTCGACATCCTGATGATCGAACGTCGGCCGGGTGCGGTGGCCACGCGCACCCCGGAGCGGCTGTTGGCCCAACTGCCCGCCGGCACCCTGACCGCCACCCCCTGGCCGGGCGTGTTTGATCTGCGCTGGGGCGGGCGTACCATTCGGTTGATCCTGCTCGGGGAGATCGCCGCACATCCACGCAACGCCCCCTGGGAGGTCTTCAGCGCTCGGCTGGAGCGGGTGCGGCACGGGTTGCGCAACTACCACCCGCGTAATCCGCGCAGCTGCGGTCTGCTGGGGCAACTGTATTTCCATTACCGTATCGAGGTACCCGACATGGCCTACACGATGGAGGAATTCGAGCACGACACCCGCCGCCTGTTCATCGAGCACCTGCATGAATTCGATCCGGACGAGATTCAGGCCATCGTGGAGCAGCTCCCGCTGGACGCGCGTCTGCGTGGGCTGGACCCCGAGGAACGGCTGCGCGGCCTGAACCCGGAAGAACGCTTGCGCGGCCTGGCCGCGGAGGAGCGGTTGCGCGGCCTCGACCCCGCGGTCGTCGAGGCCTGGCTCAAGCGCCCCCGGCACTGATACCCGCGGCGCAAGCTTCACCGCGCACCCGCTGACCGCCCTGGACCGGCCACTTCGTTGCGGTACTGCAACTGAAAGCGCATCCGCCCCTGGTCGGCAGGCGTTTTGGTTTTCATGTTCTTTGACGATTCCCCCATTCCCCGCGGTCTACTGGACCGCGTTGGCGTAAGGCACCTATTCTCCCAGGATCACCGGCCCGCGGGGTGCCTTCATGCGCTGGATTGCCATCCATCTCGCCGATCGGCCCCTGGAGGTCTGGAGCGTCTGCTCGACGAGACCCCGGACCCGCGCCCCATGTTCGTACCGCCCCGCTTCAGTGCGCGGATCGAACTGCCCGCGGAGGTCGACCTGGCCGAGTCGTTGGTCTTTCCCTGTCGGCGCCTGCTCGGCGAACTCGCCGGCTTCCTGCGCGGCCTGTAATCGTTCAGACCCCCACCTGCGGCAGGGGGGCCAGCGGCAAACCCTGACGCCGGTCCGTGATGGCCGTGACCAGGTAGGTCCAGGGCGAGTGCCGACGTTGCCGGCAGGTGTCGATGACACTGGCCAGCAGGGTGAAGGCCCGGGAGCCAACAGCAGTGCGGGTGCCATGGCTAAGGCGTCGGGCGATAACCCAATGGCGCAGCGCACGCTCGGCCGCGTTGTTGGTCAACGGCAGTTGCGGGTGCTCAAGCACGCGGAAGATGGCGTCCCAGTCGTTGAAGAACTCAACGGCCAAGGCCTTGGTCTTGTCATGGCGATGCCCGAGATGCGCCGCGACCGCCCGGCGCAAGGTCTGCAGCTCCTGGGCATAGGCGCGGGGCAGGTCCACCGCCGCGCCGTCGGGTGGTGGGTCCTCGCGGGCCGCGTAGATCGCCGCCATCAAGGTTTCCAGCGTGGTGCGGACCAGGTGACCAAAGGCCCGGCCGTCGGCGTCGTAACATTCCACCAGTCCTTGTGCTTTGCGCAGCAGGTGCGCCCAGCAGCGCAGGCGGCGCGCATACCCGCGGTAGGAGAACCAGCCATCGCTCATCAGCCACCCGGTGAAGCCGTCCAGCACCTGCGTGACCGTGGCCTTGCCGCGTCCGGCGATGACATACAGGGTCGTGGTCGCCGTGAGGAAGACCCACAGCCAGCGGTCTTGCTCCTGTTGCGGCCAGGAGGTCTCATCCGCGTGCAGCAAGCCGCTGTCTTGGATGTCGGCCAGCAGGGTCGCTTCGACCGGTGCCACCACCGCGGCGGCCTCGTGCAGCGTCTGGTGGATGGTCCCGATGCTCAGGTGCACCCCCAACCAGTCGTCAAGGAATTCGTGGATGCGCGCCCGCGAGAGGCGAAAGCGCAGGCTCAACGCGACGATCAAGGTCGCCAGCCCCGGGCCGACCAGCCGCCATTCGCGCAGTTGGACGCCCTCCAGCGTGGGGTCGTCCGCGACCTGCATGGGCTGCTCACGGGTGAGGTGCCCGCAGGCGTCGCAGGGCGCCTCGTAGAAGCGGTGATCGACCACGCGCAGCCGCACGCCCGGCTCCTTGAGGTCACCCCAGACCAGATCGAGCGATTGAAACCCGGTGTAGCAGACGGCCGGTGCCGCCGCGAGCGACGCCTGACAGCCGTGACAGGCGCTGGGGCGATGCTCCTCGGTGGTCTGCGCGGTGAAGACCTGCGTGCGCCCCACACCCGGCGTCCCCGGCTGCTTGCCCGGCTTGCGCTGCGGACGCGCGGGCGGTGGTGTGGGGTCGCCCGCCGGCGGGGCGCCCGGTGGCTCAGCGGCGGCGTCCGCCGCACGGTCGTCGTCCCGCGCGGTGGCGTCGCGCGACGGCGCGACCGCGTCGTCCTCGTCCGCGTCGGTGTCCGAGGCCGCGGTCGCGTCCACCCCCGGGCGATCCCAGGGCGCACGACTGCTCGGCGGTCGGGAACTGTTGTTCGGATTCTGCTGCAGGCGTTCTTGCGCTTCCTTCAGATCCGCCAACAACGTCAACGACAGCGCCCGCAACGCCGCCTCTGGCAGGCGCTGCAGGTACCCGTCGTCTAGCTGTCGCAGATCGTGCTGGCTGAGCTTCACGTCACGTCTCGCGCGTTCGCAGGCGGTCTCAGAAACCTAGGGTCTTGGTGCACTATGTTGCCACGATCGCTCGCCAATGTCTCGCAGATCGCTGGTCTGAGGTGGGGGGTCTGAACGATTACCGCGGCCTAGCCATTGGCCGACCCGGAGCGCTGGCTGGAACTGCTGCGCGGCCAGTTGGAGCGGATGGAACTCCCGGCACCGGTGCGCGAGATCGCACTGGCCGCGACGGCTGTCCTGCCCTTGAGTCCGCGCAGCGGCGAATTGTTTCCGGAGTTGGCGCGGCCCGCCTGGGTCGGGACGCGGTGCGCGGTCTCGCGCTGGCGGCCGATCACCGT
>JACDZG010000248.1 GCA_013426805.1 Chromatiaceae bacterium | reverse complement strand
GGAGCGCCCGCCCGGCATTCCCACGCGGAGCGTGGGAACGAGAAGCCGCGCCGTCAGCGCTTCACTTAATGGCATTGACGCTGGAGCGTGGGAGCCAGAGTAAAGAACGTATCTCACGCCAAGCCGCCAAGCACGCCAAGAAGAGCGCAATCCGGTGGTGACCCCCGTCACCCCGCGAGCGCCTCCGGTTTCGATAGCACTTTGAAGAACCTTGGCGCCTTGGCGTGAGACACTCCGGATCTGAGCCAAGCCGGTGCGGCGGATACGCCCGTTTGAGCCGCAATTCGCCACCAGTGTCCGTCCCTCACCGCATTCTACGAGCTGACCCAGGTCGAGCCATCAAGTCCAGTCAGTCGCGCGTTGCCAAGATGGAAGCGGGCGACGGGTCCATTTCGCTCGATCCGCTGATCCGCTCGCTGTTCGCCTTGGGTGCCGCTAACCGCGATCTCGCCGCGGCAATCGACGGCACAAACGCCACGGTCGCTTGATGACCGCGTCACCCTTCGGCTGGTGCCGCGGGTCCCACTCGGCGGGAAAGCGGGGCCGGACCAAATCGCACTGCCCCGGCGTCGCCGGGCTACAATCAGTCCCCCGGAGACACCTCAGGACAGGCCCGATCAGGGGGAACCATGCCGATCGATCCACAGCGCCGGCGGATGCCGCTCTTGCTATTGCTGCTCGGCGCGACGGCGACCTCCTTCTGGTGGCTGCCGCCCCTGCTCGACTGGGTCCACGATTACGGCGATGACGTGCAGGGCCTGCAGGCGTTGATCCAACTGCTGCTGTCCGGCATGACGTTGGTGTTGCTGATCGCCCGTCCGCCGGACGCGGCGGCCGCCACCGCGGCGGCGCAGGCGGAGGAGCGCCGCGGGCTCGCGATCCTGCGCGCCAAGGTGACACAGGAGGTCACGGAGCGATTGGGTGCCTCACTGTATCGGCAGACCTTGATCGCGCTGGGACGCGAGGAGACTCCGGACGCCCTGGCCCTGCCGTGGGCGCGGGAGCTGGAACGCCCCGGTCTGCCGGCCCGCCCGGTGCCGACGGACACCACCACGCTTGCACTGTTCGAGCAGGGCGGCGGCGCGCTGTTGATCCTCGGCGAGCCAGGCGCCGGCAAGACCGTAGAGTTGCTGACCCTGGCTCAGGGCCTGCTGATCCGTCCGCCGCCCGCCGACGACGCATCCGACCCGCCGCCGGTCCCGGTGCCGCTGAACCTGTCCACCTGGGCCACCCGGCGCCTGCCGCTGGCCGACTGGATCGCCGACGAGCTGTTCCGGCGCCACCAGATCCCGCGCGCCATCGGCGCCGACTGGCTGGCCCGCGGGCGTCTGCTGCCGCTGCTCGACGGCCTGGACGAGGTCGCCGAACCGCACCGGGCGGACTGCGCCGCCGCCATCGACGCCTTCCACCGCGCCGACGGCCTGACCCCGCTCGTGGTCTGCTGTCGCGTCGCGGAATACCGCGCCCTGCCGCCGCTGGCGCTGAACACCGCAATCCACCTGCTGCCGCTCGATCGGGGCCAGCTCGAACGGTATCTGCGCGGCGCCGGCGCGGCGCTGGCGGGGCTGCGCCAGGCCATGGCCGCGGCCCCGTTGCTGGCTCAGTTGGCCGGCACGCCGCTGATGTTGAACGTGATGAGCTTGACTTGGCAGGAACGCCCCGCCGCGGCGATCCTGGCCGGCCTCGGCCTGTCGCTCGGCGTGCCGGCCGGGGCGGAGACCGGCGCGTCGCCCGCCCGCGCCGACGAGGCCCGCGACGCGCTGTTCGCGGCCTACCTGGCGCGGGTATTCGGCCGCAAGCCGGATCAGCCCGGCCCCTGGTCGCCGGCCTATACTCGCCGCACCCTCGCCTGGCTTGCGGCGCGGATGCAGCGCCACGGCCGCACCCTGTTCCAGATCGAGGACCTGCAAGGGGACTGGGGGCGCTGGTGGTTGCAACTGCCGGTCTCGCTGGCGGTTTGGGTGCTGTTCTGCGTGTTGGTTGGCTTCGGTGGCGGCGGGCTGACGGGGCTGGCGGGCTGGTGGCTGACCGGGGCTGCGCCGAACCTGATTGGCGGCGCGATCCTCTCGGCCGGGGTCGCGGCCGGTCCCGGCGCTTTTGAGTTCTGGACCGGGCGCCGCTCGCCGGTCGACCCCGACGAGCAGTTCTCCTGGTCCTGGACGGCCTTTCGTCAGTCGGCGCCGACGGAGGTGCCTGTGTGGCTAGCGGCTTGCGCGGTCGGCATTGCTTTGCTCGGCTGGCTGTACGGCGGGGCGGATCTCGCCTTGCAGGGGCTGGTCAGCGGGGCCGTCCTCGGCGTCGCGTTAGGTTTGCTCGGCGCCGGCATCAGCCACCGCATCGCGGACCAGCGCAACCGCCCGAACCAGGGCTATCGCACGTCGCTGCGCAACGGGCTGCGTCTCGGCGTGCTCGGGGTGCCGTTTATGCTGTTGGTCGGCTGGCTCAGCGCCTGGCTCAGCGCCTGGCTGCTGCCGCCGGACTCGCCGTGGTTCCTGCCGCGCGACTGGGCCTAGGCGGCGCAGTTCGCCATCGGCGGGTTCGCCGGTGGCTTCCTGTTCTTCGGTGGCATGGCTGCCCTCTGGCACTACGCCCTGCGTCTCGGGCTGTGGCTGGAGGGGCGCCTGCCGCCGCGCCTGGCGGCCTTTCTCGACCACGGCGTGCGGCTGATCCTGTTGCAGCGCGTCGGCGGCGGCTGGGTCTTCATCCACCGTTTGTTGCAGGAACACCTCGCCGCCACCGCACCACCCCGATGACCACGGCGGGCTGACCGCGCCCCATGGCCACCGGGTCAGCCCAGAGGCCGCAGGTCGTTTTCAGCCCCTAGGATGGGCAGAGCGGGAGCGATGCCCATCCGCTCACCGCGACGCTTGAGGATGGGCATCGCACTCGCTCTGCCCATCCTATCGACAGGCTCGGCCCAAACAAACCACATCACTGCCGATCGCACTCGGATCTCACCCTTCGTGCGACTATAGTAGGACCAGCGGCGGCCCCTGCCGCCGTGCTGCCATGTCCCGCCGATTCATTCGGATATCCTGACGATGCTGAGCCGCCTTTACGCCGATAACTTCCGCCGGCTGGTCTATTTCGAGTTGACCTTGGGGCGGATCGTCCTGCTGCTGGGGCCAAATGGCGCCGGCAAGTCCAGGCTCTTCGACCTGCTGGGGCGTCTGCGCCGCCTCGTGGTCGATAGGGCGCGCATCGACGACTGCTTCACTTGTGCGGACCTGACCGCCTGGGAAACGTGTTGCGCCTGCGCCAGTCGGGCGAGGCCAAGCGCTTGAGGGCAGCGGACGAGTATGCGAATCAGCCGGAATGATAACGCGCCCCTCTCGTACCTGGGCAGCCCCTACACCAAGCCCTGCCTGGATGCAGGGCTATCGCATCAACGTATTAGCTAATACTGTTTGATAGCCGACTCAGCCA
>JACDZG010000247.1 GCA_013426805.1 Chromatiaceae bacterium | reverse complement strand
CTCCTCGGTGCGGATGCGCAGGGCCTCGTCGAGCTGGCCGCGCGCCTGGAGGATGTCGGCGATCTTCCCCCGCGTCACGGCCGCCGCGCGCACGTCGCCCAGGCGCTCGTAGACCGGGAGTTCCTCCTCGGTGCGGATGCGCAGGGCCTCGTCGAGCTGGCCGCGATTCTCAAGGATGTCGGCGATCTGACCCCGCGTCACGGCCGCCGAGTGCACGTCGCCCAGGCGCTCGTAGACCGGGAGTTCCTCCTCGGTGCGGATGCGCAGGGCCTCGTCGAGCTGGCCGCGCGCCTGGAGGATGTCGGCGATCTTCCCCCGCGTCACGGCCGCCGCGCGCACGTCGCCCAGGCGCTCGTAGACCGGGAGTTGCTCCTCGGTGCGGATGCGCAGGGCCTCGTCGAGCTGGCCGCGATTCTCAAGGATGTCGGCGATCTTCCCCCGCGTCACGGCCGCCTCGCGCACGTTGCCCAGGCGCTCGTAGACCGGGAGTTGCTCCTCGGTGCGGATGCGCAGGGCCTCGTCGAGCTGGCCGCGCCGATACAGGCGGCTGGCGTACGCATCGAGCAATGCCAAGGCGTCCGGGGTCGCCGCGCCCGGTGCGGCCGACAGCGCCGCGCCCCCCTTTGCCAGCAGCGCGTCGGCGGTGTCGCCGTCCCCGGCGGCACCGATCACTCGGACAGCAGCAGCGACCAGTGGCGAGGGGGCGGGGTGGCCGGCACTCTCGAGGAGTTGCACGACGTCCCGGCCGAGTTGCGCGGCGGCCGGGTAGCTGTCGGCCTCCAGCGCGCGGATGGCGCCGGCGCCGCAGGTCGCGGCGATGGCGGCATCTCCGGCGGCAAGCGCCAGCCGGGCGAGTTGCAGGTCGGCCGCCGCGGGGCGGGCGCCGTCCGCGCCGCCCCAGGCGGCGAACAGGGGCGCCACGACGATGGCCGCGAGCGGTGCCCACTGCGCGGCGCTCAGGGGTGCCAGGCGACCCGCGGCCAGCGGACTGACCCGCAGGGCGTCCGGCGCCCGGCTCAGTGGGTCTTCGCCGGGCTCCAGCAGGGCCAGGTCGATCAGGCGCTGCACCTCGCCGCCGATCGCGGCGCCCAAGGTGACCACGACCGCGGGGGGGACCGGCAGGTCGAAGCGGGCCAGAGCCTGAAGCAGATCCCGGCCGGCGCTGCCGGCGAGCCCCAGCAGGGTGTCGACGGCGATCTGCTCCAGCAGCGCGCGCACGGACTCGGTGGCCGGCAGCGCACCGCCCGCCAGGTAGCCATCCATCTCGGTCAGAGCGGCCTCGGCGGCGGGCAGCGGGACCGCCGGATTGAGCAGCAGCCGGGCAATCAGCAAGTCCAGCAGGCCCGGATTGCCGCGCGCCGCGGCTTGGGCGCGCGGGAGTTGTGCCTCACGCGGGGCCAGGTCGTGCAGCGCCGGCGCGCTGCTGCGCTGGCGCAGCAGGAGCTTGCGCGTGGCGGCGTCCTGGAAGCTCCCGAGCTCGATGCGCGCGAGCCGCGCGGCCAGATCCGCGCCGCGCTCGGTCAGACGAAAGGGGAAGCGGCTGGTGATCAGCAGCCGGCTGTCGGTCACCGCCGGCTCAAAGGCGCGCAACAGGGTGGCGACCAGTCCGGCCTGACACGCCTGCACCGGGCGCACACCGGCGGCTTCATCGAGGACCTGATCGAAGTCGTCCAGGATCAGCAGCAGCGCGCGGCCCTGGGGGGCGCGCTGTTGGCAGGGACCGCGCAGCAGGTCGGTGAGCAGATCCCCAAGCACCTGGCAGGCCGCCTCCGGCCCCTGTTGCGCGGCGGCACTCAGGGCGGTCTGCGCATCGCGCAGCAGGTCGCGGGCCGTTGGGTCGGAGCGCAGGGCCTCAGCCAGCCGCTCCAGCACCTCCTGGACCCCGAAGCGGCCGTGCAGCACCACCAGGGTCAGGTCGTCGCGGCGGCGGTTGGCCAGGCGTGCCGCCAGGCTCGACTTGCCGAGCCGACCCATGCCGGTCAGCAGCACCCCGGCGTCGGCGTTGCCGTCGAGGACCCGCAACGCCTGTTGCAGCTCCCGGCGGCGCCCGACGAAGAGGCCATGGGCGGCCACCGGCACCGTCTTGCCGAGCAGGTCCTTGTGCAGTTGATCGGCCGGCAGCAGCGAGCGTTTGCGTCCGCCGCCGACCAGCGGGCGCGCCCCGTCGCCCTGGCTGCCGAGCCACAAACGGGCATGGTGCCAATGGCGGCGCAGCGGCTCATCCGCCGCGTCCAGCAGGGCGCGGCGGGCCTCGGCGAGCGCCAACGCCAGCGGATCGCGCGCGGCGAGCCGGCCATAGAGTTGGGCCGCGAAGGCGGTGGCCGCCCGGTCGGCAACCGCGCCGTCCCAGCCGATGACGGCGGGCAGTCCGGCCTGGATCAGGGCGCTGGTGAGCGAGTGCGTCAGAGAGTCCGCCGCGGGAGCGGGACCGCCAAGCTGCTTGCCGTCGGCCGCCGGCGGCAGCCCGGCCCCCGGACGGCCGGAGGCCGCGGCGCTGAGACAGGCGGACAGGAACAGGAGCCGCGGCGGGGCCGGGCGCAGGGCGCGCAGCAGTCCGGCCGCGTCGGTGGGGTCGGGGCCGCCGCGGCCGTCTTCGAGCAGCAGGATGGGGCGCGGGGTCTCCCCGGCGTTGGCCTGCCAGGCATGATGGCCATGGCAGGACAGGTGCAGCACCGGCAGGCCCCCGGCCGCGGCCAGGTGTTGGCCCAGGGTGTCGGCCTCCCCGCTCTCCTCCACCAGCAGGTCGAGGTGGGTGGTGCCCACGGCATCGAGGATGGCGGTCTCCTCGGCCTCGTAGTCGAGCTCGGCGGCGCCCGCCGGGGCGGCGGCCATGAAGACGAGTCCGAGCCGGCAGTCATCCAGGGCTGGGGGTGGCGCGATGGGTCCCAGGCGGCGCTGGGGGCTGAATTGCAGCAGGACGTCGGCGGCGAGATACCCGCGGTCGTTGGCCAGCAGTTCCCAAGGCGCCTGGAGCAGGGTCCATTCCACCGGGCTGGGGGTGCGGCTGGGGCAGTGGATGCTGAACAGCAGCGGGGGCGTGGCGCCCTCCAGCAGCCGGCCGAGGAGGCGTTGATCGCCATCGAGCCAGCGGTAGAGGTCGCCGCCGATGGCAAAGGCCGCGACCGGGTCCGGGCGCTGCTCCAGGAAGGCGTAGCGCACGGCCAGTTCCTGCAGGAAGCGCAGGGCGTCGCCGTCGAGGGCGCGTTCGGAGCCGATCGGCGTGTTCTCGACCAGCAGGCTGAAGCGGTCGTCTTGAACCAGGATGCCGGTGGTCATGCGGCGGTGCCCCCGAATTCGGAATTCCTTGGACTGGACGGTGATTGTAGGTGATTTCTGTCGGATCAAGAACCCCAGGCGACACCAGGGCGACTCTGAAGTATCAAGCTCCGTAGGAGCCCGCTTGCGGGCGACGTGACCTGCCGGAATCGCGTC
>JACDZG010000246.1 GCA_013426805.1 Chromatiaceae bacterium | reverse complement strand
GTCTGGGTTGCTGCGGGTGTTGCGGCCGGGCGCCGGTTAACGCTATACGTTAGACCTAACCTCTCACTTAGACAAAATATGGAACTAAGATCATGAATACAATTCAAGCGTCCATTGCCACCTTCATTGGCTTATCACTCAATAGTTTCAGCGGTACCACTCTAGCGGGATTTAATATTGCGGTAGATTACACTGTCGGGGCTAGTCCAATCAGCGTACAAATCGCCGATATAAATCGCGACGGCAAACCCGATCTGATAAGCACCAATGCCGATGGTGTTTCAATAAGCGTACTATTAGGTAACGGTAACGGCACATTCAACCCTAGAACTGACTACCCTAGCTTATTTAGCGTGAGCAGCCTCAAGGTCGGCGATCTGAACCGTGATGGCAAACTCGATCTGGCCGCCGCTGCCGGTGGTAATAGCGACTTATCTGTGTTGCTAGGTAATGGTAATGGCACATTTAATCCTGCGAGAGCCTACCCTGTAGGAACCTATCCATACGGTATGGATATCGGTGATGTAAACCGTGATGGCAAACTTGATTTAGTTAGCGCCAATGGCGGCAGCGGCACTGTAAGTATACTGCTGGGCAAAGGCGATGGTACCTTCAATTCTAAAATAGATTACCCTACCAATATTGATGCCACGGCTGTGGCGATCGGTGATGTAAATCGCGATGGTAAACCAGATTTAGTGAGCACGGCCTATGAAAGTAATAATGTATGCGTATTATTAGGTAACGGCAACGGTACCTTTAACTTCAAAGCAGACTATCCTGTAAAGCGCGGAGCCTACGACGTGCAGATTGGCGATTTAAACCGTGATGGAAAGCCTGACTTACTAACCGCCAGCCTTGTCGGACCTACAGATAACGCTCTAAATATACTGCTAGGCAACGGCAGCGGTATCTTCAACCTCAAAACGGGCTACTCTATTGGCGGCGCATCAAAAGCCGTAAGAATTGGCGACATAAACCGCGATGGTAAACCAGATCTGGTCGCCCTTAATCAAGATATCGATGTTATAAGTGTACTACTAGGCAGAGGCGATGGGACTTTCAACCCAAAAATGGACTATCCTATCCCTACTGGAAGCTATCCTTATGAGGTACAAATTGGTGATTTAAACCGTGACGGTAAACCAGATCTAGTCACTGCAAATTATTTTCGTAATACTGTAAGTGTTCTACTAGGCAACTAATCAGGTAATAGGGGACAGTGCGGCCTGGCAAGGCCGCGTGTTCTAGCGGGTGAGAGTCCCGCCTGGGTAATCGTGAGCCACGAGCCCAGTATCGAGCCTTGCGGCGCGACCGGTAACGTGCGCGTCGATGCGTAGGCACGAAAGCAGGCGAGGTGCAAAGGTAACGGGTGAAGCCGACCTTGAAGGTGTTGAGCCCCGAAAGTTTTTGTTGGTGAGTGCCGACGGTTTTGTCCCGCCGGTAGACAACAACGGAGTTCCGGGGACAGTTTACCTAATTCACGCTGCCATGAAGAAAAGCCTAACCTTCGGCTCAAAAGCGAGCGCGCGCCACGGGCGTAGTGCTAACTCGCAAGCTCCGTGCGGGCGCGCGCCGCTTTAGTAACTGTCCATTAACTACTTCCCGCTTTGAACGCTAACGTCGGCTAACAATCGGGAAGTAGAAAATGGACACTTTCTTAGCCTGCACGTTAGGAATTACGTCGTTCGCGTGCATGGGTTCTTGCGGATCGATTCTTAACGACATTCATTGGGGAGCATATAGGTAAGTGGTTGCGACCAGAGTTTACTTTAGAGGCATCCACTGGGTATGCGCTGCCTAGGAATAACAAAGAAAGTTTCTCGTTTTCGGAATGACGCCACGTTCCTTTACTGCGGATTTCATAAATGGCAGCCGACGACATTTGTTTTGGCTTTCTTGTCGCTTCTCGGCCTAATGGCGGGACTCTATCAAGACGCTTTGAGCCCATTGATAGCGCGACTAAATCCCAAAGAAAGAGAGAAGATTGAGATATCGCTTATCGAGAATGACCCGAGATTTCATATCTCGCCAGACTTCGATAAGAGTTCAAGCATTGTTTCTGGCATCGCAAATGAGTACTCTGGGTTTCAAATTAGCGAAACCAACGGACTTAGTTCCCATGGAACCAGCTTCGAATTTATGTTGTATGCCCAGCCTACTGAAAATCTGGCCAAGGAGCCGCTGCTAGTCGAAGGGATCTACTTGGTCGTTGATCACTCCGAGGAAGATGTCATATACAATTTTCCACACGGACCACGGGAAATGACGTATTACTATGAAAAAGAGATAACTCTTGAGCCTGGAAAGACCAGATATGAGATATCTTTTCACCAATACAAACTGCAAGAGGGTGAGTTAGACAGCTTTAGGATAAAAATAGGCTCTATCGCAAGCTTGAGATATGTCGTTCATGTAGAAGTAACATGGTGGAGGCCTTCTGCGCCAAGCCAGCGAGAAATTTTTAGATCAAGGCAATACGAACTTTCATTTCCTGAGATTCGCAACTTCAGAGATCTCCTGAAAAAGCATCAGATTACCGCGATGCACGTAAGTTTAGATCAACTTAATGGATTGATGAATTATGAAAAATGGCCAGAAACCGCTAAATTTGAAGTTGTTCCTCGCATCTTGGTACCTGGTTTCAATTTTTATTTTCCAGAAAGGAGAGGCGCAGGATCTCGCTTTTTTGACGCTTTGAATTTAACGAACAATTTTTTTGATTGGTGGAAGAATAATCCAAAGGCTGTTCGCCCAAGCGGATATTCTTTGAAATACGGGGAGGGGTATGTTGGCGAGCCTTATTTTAAGGAATCATACATAATATTCGACGACTCGTTTGCTTTGCTCAAGAACAGAGGGGATTACGCTTCTGTCTACGAAAAAGGCGCTAAATTTCAGGCTATTTTAGATCACTTCGAAGAAAACTGGACGCGCGGCCAGGATTTCGCCAGCAGATTTCCCAGCGCGGAAATTTTCGTCGAGCAGGCTAGAACGGCAGTTTCAAACCATAGTGCAGACTTCAATTTGGTGTATGTCGCTCGCTTTTTCCCCTCGCCATATTCGGCTGACTTGCTGACAACAGCATGTGCATATGGCGACGCCGCCACGAAAGAGATTGCTATAGAAGCTCTGGAAATATTAGGTCTAGGTCATTCACGGGGTCCAATGATTGCGAATCTCCATAAACACCTTCAACAGTCTTACTCTGGTGCGGATGACGCACGACTGCAAAGAACGATACAGGAAGTTTTTGAGCGGTTCGATCTTCCGGTATCAAAAAGCAAATAGGAGGGAAAAAGGGCTAGGCTCAATTATGAAACCAGGAAATGTCCTAACTTACGCCTCAAAAGCGAGCGCGCGCCACGGGGAAGGCAATAGGGGACAGACCCTGAAGTATCCCCTAGAAAAAATCAATAAAAACAAAGGTCAAGAAAAGATTT
>JACDZG010000077.1 GCA_013426805.1 Chromatiaceae bacterium | reverse complement strand
TTGATTCTTGATAGCGTCTTATTCGGAAGTCGCCTAAAGTCCGACAGGCTGCTAGGCGCATGCGGCGCAGCAGGTCGGCGTGCCAGGTCCCGGCGCCCAGGTCGTTCTCGAAGAAGGCGGCGATGGCGCGGAAGATGTTCTCGCAGCCGTTGTAGAAATTGTGCAGCAGATAGCCGATGGCACCGCGATCATAATCGCTCACCGCCTCCGCGGGCAGCACGAGGTGGGGCTCCGCGGAGGCGAATAGACGTTCCAGACGGGCGATCTTCGCCAACTCATCACGCACATCGGCGCACAATAGCTCAGGGGTGCGGGCCATAGATCACCTGACCTCGCGCAATGATTTTCGCGACGAACACCGGGTCGTCATCCTGAGTGAAGAGGTCCAAAGGTCGCTCCAAGGCCTGTTCGAGATCGCGGCGCAGGTCCCAATAGGCCGCCGCGCCCACCCCCAACACCAGCAGGTCCACGTCTGACCAGGCGCTGGCCCGACCGTCGGCGATGGAACCGAACAGGTAAGCCGTGGTCACGTGATAGGCTTGCAGGATGGGGGCCGCGGTCAGACGGACCTGAGCCTCCAGTTGAGCGGAGGCGATCCGGGTCTGCGCGCGCTCGAGGTCCCAGCGCGCCTTGAGCTTGCTGAAATCGAAGGGGAGACGCGTCGGTTCAGAGGCGGAATTGATCATGGTGGTGGTGTTGCTGGATCATTTCAATGCGACCCATCGCCTGGTCTATCGCGCAACGAAGACCACGCTGGCGATCGGCGCGCGCCGCTTCCATTATGGCACTTACGCCGTCCGTATTTTCCGTTGAATCCGGCAAGCAGGCCCCATTCTTCCGCCACCACCACCAACGAGGACAACACGATGGATCTGCAACTTCAAGGCAAACAGGCATTGGTCACCGGGTCGACCGCGGGGATCGGCTTCGCCGCGGCGCTGGGCCTCGCCCGTGAGGGGGCTGCGGTCGTTGTCAACGGGCGCACCCAGGCGCGCGCGGATCAGGCGGCGGAGCATATCCGTACGCAGGTGCCGGGCGCACAGGTCAGGGCGGTCGCGGCTGATCTGTCGCAGGCTGCGGGCTGCGCGGCCCTGATCAGCGCCGTTCCGGAACTGGATGTGCTGGTCAACAATCTCGGTATCTTTGAGCCGAAGCCTTTCGCGGACATCAGCGACGCGGACTGGCTGCGCTTCTTTGAGACCAATGTCATGAGCGGGGTGCGCCTGTCGCGACATTACCTCACGGGGATGTGCGCGCGTGACTGGGGCCGGATCGTCTTCGTCTCCAGTGAGTCGGGGGTGCAGATCCCGGCGGAGATGATCCACTACGGCATGACCAAGACCGCCCAATTGGCCATCGCCCGGGGCCTCGCCGAGACCACCGCCGGAACCGGTGTCACGATCAACAGCGTGCTGCCGGGACCGACGCGCTCCGAGGGCGTGGCGACCTTTGTCGAGCAGATCGCCCGGCAGCGCGGCATCGCCTTCGAGGCGATGGAGCGGGAGTTTTTTGAAACCGCCCGACCCTCGTCGCTGCTGCGGCGCTTCGCCAGCGTCGAGGAGGTCGCGAACATGATCCTGTACGCCTGCAGCGCGGCCTCGTCCGCGACCAACGGCGCGGCGCTGCGGGTCGACGGCGGTATCGTGCGCGCGATTCCCTGATGGGCTGAACAGGCGGCCGCGCACCCCGCGCCGCGGCGCGGCCAATCACTTCTTGCACTAGCTCACTGGAACGCACATAATGCCCGGTTTTCCGCGATTCCCCTCTGCCTGACCCCCTCCTCGGACGCTCTCCCCGGATGCACTCCAGGCACCACCTACTCTGCGAGGTCCCTCATGGACTCCCCCAAGACGACCGAGGACGCCGGCGATACGCCGGACCAGGCCAACCCCGAACTGACATCTGACCAGACGCCGGTTGAACCCGATCCGGATAGTGTGCCAGCCGCGCCGTTCACCGAGCCGGACGACGACACGCCGAGCATTCAGGAACCCGATACTCGGGAACCCGGGGTCGACAAGCCTGAAATTCGTGAACCGGCAGTTGACGCGGCCCGTGCCGAAGCTACGGACACGGGTACGCGCGAGACGGCGACGCAGCCCACGACAGCCGCACCCGAGCCCGAATCCGCCGACCTGCCCCCGGCCGACGGCTTTGGCGATCTGGGTTTGGCACCCGCGGTCGCCCGCGCGATCGCCGAACTGGGCTACGAGTCCACCACCGCGATTCAGCGTGAGTGCATCCCGCATCTGCTGGCCGGACGCGATCTGCTTGGTCAGGCGCAGACCGGTACCGGCAAAACCGCGGCCTTCGCGCTGCCGCTGCTCTCGCGGCTCGACGCGAACTGCCCGCTGCCCCAGGTGCTGGTGCTGACGCCGACCCGCGAACTCGCGCTCCAGGTGGCCGAGGCCTTTCAGCGCTACGCGCACTATCTCAAAGACTTCCAGGTCTTGCCGATCTACGGCGGCCAAAGTTACGGGTTGCAGGTGCGCCAACTCCAGCGCGTTCCTCAAGTCGTGGTCGGCACGCCGGGGCGGATCATGGATCACATGCGCCGCGCCACCCTGTCGCTGGACGCACTCAAGACCCTGGTCCTCGACGAAGCCGACGAAATGCTCAACATGGGTTTCGCCGAAGATATCGACTGGATCTTCGAGCACACCCCGCCCGCACGGCAAGTCGCCCTGTTCTCCGCGACCATGCCCCAGGAGATTCTGCGGGTCGCCCGCGATCACCTGAACGATCCGGTCGAGGTCCGGATTCACTCCGCCACCGCCACCGTCGACACTATCGATCAACAGCATTGCGTGGTCACCCGTTTCCACAAGGTGGACGTGCTGACCCGCATCCTGGAGCTCGAAACCTTCGATGCGATGCTGATCTTCGTCCGCACCAAGGGCGGCACCACCGAACTGGCGGACCGGCTGCGCTCGCAGGGATTCGCCGCCGAGGCGTTGAACGGCGACATGAATCAGGAGATGCGCGAGCGCACCGTGGAGCGCATCAAAGGCGGCAAACTCGACATCCTGGTCGCCACCGACGTGGCCGCCCGCGGGCTCGACGTGGAACGGATCAGCCATGTGGTGAACTTCGATATCCCCACCGACCCCTCGGCCTATGTGCACCGCATCGGTCGTACCGGCCGGGCGGGACGCACCGGCAAGGCGATCCTGCTGGTCGAGCCGCGCGAGCGCGGCCTGCTGCGCTCCATCGAGCGGACCATCCGGCGCTCCATCCCGGAGATGAATCCGCCTTCGGCCGCTCAGCTCAGCGCTTCGCGCATCGACCGCTTCACCTCTCAACTGCGTGAAACCCTGGCGGAGCAGGACCTGGACTTCTTCTACCGGCTGATTGCCCGAATCGAAAAGGAGCAGGAGCTGAACCTGCTGGATATCGCCGCCGCCGCGAGCTACCTGATCCAACGCGAGCGCCCGCTCGACGTCAAAGAAACGCCGCGGGAACCGCGGCGCGACAACTACCGGGAGGGCGGTTACGAGCGCCCACGGCGCCAGGACGGCGGCCGCCCGTTCGAACGCCCCTACGAGAATCGGCCCAGGCGCGATCAGGACGACCGCGGCCCGCGCCCGAATCGCGACGCCGCCGGCGGCGAGCGCCGCTACGATAACCGCGCGGAGCGCCCCGCACCCGCCTACCACCGGGAGCGCGCACCGGACCGCGACGACCGTCCACCGCGGCCCGACCGCGGCGGTCAGCCCAACCAGGTGCCCTATCAGGGCGAGCGCGCCCCGCGCCCGGATGAGCGCCCCTTCCCGCGCGACCGAGAGGGCCGCGGCGACCAGCCCCGCTTCGACCGCGGGCCCGGCCCGGCCCGAGACGACCGCGGGTTCCGGCCCGAGCGCGACGCCCGGCCGCCATTCCGGGATCAGGGGTCGGCCCCGTTCCGCGAGCGCGACGGCAATCGGGACAGCGGGCGCAGCGACCCCCGTGACGACGACCGCGGCAACCGCTTCCCGCAAGGCGAACGCGACCGGCCCCAGGGCGACTATCGCGACGCGCCCCGCGCCGATACCCGCCCCCCGCGCGACCGTGACGACCGGGGTCAGCGGGATCGTCCGGACCTGATCCAGCATCGCATCGAGGTGGGACACCGCGACGGTGTCACCCCGCGCGAGATCGTCGGAGCCATCGCCAACGAGAGCGGACTGGAAGGCCGCTTCATCGGTCATATCGATATCCAGGACGACCATGCCATCGTCGACCTGCCGGCCGGTATGCCGCGCGAGATCTTCAGCCACCTCAAGCGGGTCTTCATCCGCGGCCGCGCGTTGCAGATCTCCGTCCTGGACGGCCCCCGCCGTCCGCCGCAGCCGCGCCGCGATGATCAGGACGGCCGCCCTGCGCGGCCGCGGGATGACGAGCGGGCGCCGGCCCCCCGGCGCTTTGGCGGTGAGGACGGTCCGCCGCGCGGGTCGCGACCGGAGCAGGGCTTTCCGCGTAAGCGTCGGGATTGAGTTCCGATCCTGAACCATTCCTAACCCCCTGGCCCCTATGCGAGACCCTGATACCTCAAGCGACAGTCCGGCCGAGCTAAGGACCCTGGAGGGACGGATCGGCCGCACCCACCTGCGCCAGCGACTGGGCCTGGAAGGAGACCACGAGGTCTTCTGCTTCGCCCGGGCGGGGGCGCACTTTTTCTATCCGGAGAACTGGTATTCGGTGCACGGCGTCATCCGCACCGCCCTGCGTCTGGCCGGTCTCTATGAGCGCGCCCAACGCAATGCCCGGACCATCCGACTCACCCACAACCGGCTCACCATCGCCGGGCTGCCGCGCCCGTTCGCGGGGCTGCGGCTGCTGCACCTGAGCGATCTGCACACGGACCTGGACCCCGGCATTACCCAAGCAATCTGTGAGCGCCTGCGCGGACTGGACTATGACCTGTGCGTGCTCACCGGGGACTACCGCGCCCGTACCTATGGCCCCTTCCAACCGGCACTGGACGGCCTGGCACTGATCCGACGCAGTTTGCAGGCACCCATTTACGCGATTCTCGGCAACCATGACACGATCCGCCTGGTGCCGGGGCTGGAAGCCATGGGGATCAGAGTCTTACTGAACGAATCCGTACCGATCGACCGGGCCGGCGCCGTGCTTCACCTGGCCGGCATCGATGACGCCCATTACTACCAGGTGCACAATCTACACCAGGCCGCCGCCGCGATCCCCACCGACGGCATCGCCCTGCTCCTCTCACATACCCCGGAAGTCTATCGCCAGGCCGCCCACGCCGGCTTCCAGGCCATGCTCTGCGGACACACCCATGGCGGTCAGATCTGCCTGCCCGGGGGCTATGCGCTGACCTGGGACGCCCGCTGCCCGCGCCGCCTCGCGGCCGGGGCCTGGTCCTATGGATCCATGAGCGGCTACACCTCGGTCGGCGCCGGCAGCTCGGTGGTCAACGCCCGACTCAATTGCCTGCCCGAGATCACGCTCCATGAGCTGCGGCCATGAGCACTCAGCCCCGCCGCCGTCCGGCCAGCCGCTTGCCCACCGGGGTCAGCACCAGGTCCAATACCACGAAGGCACCGATGGCCAACGCCAGATCGCCCCAGTCGAGACCCATCGCCTCACCAACCAGCAGGGCCGGCAGCAGCGTCTCCGGCAACTGATCAAATACCGGTACCGACGCACTGGAGACGAGCCCCAACCGGCGCTTGGTAAAACTCGCAAGCAAATCGCCGGCCATAGCGGCAAGGGCGATGGTCAGCCCCACCCCCCAGCCGCACCCCAGGGTCCAGGCAGCGACCGGTGTCAGCGCCAGGGCCGCAGCCAAGCCCCGCCAGGTCTTGGATCGCCCGAAGACCGGCCGCCCGTCACGCCACACCCGCCCCCCGTCCACTGGTCCGGCGGCAGCGCCGAACAGCAGACCCAACACCACCGGAGCCCCGTTGGCCAGCAGCAAGAGCAGGAGCAAGGTGAGCGGCAGGCCGCAGTGGGACAGCATCTGAACACCCAACATTCAGCGGATCGACGAGCGGAGAGAACCTGCCGCCCGATCCTCCGGATGTCTCTTCAGTCGGGGACGAATAATTCCGCCTGGTAGCCGGCATCGACCACGGCGCGAATCAGGGGCTCCGCCGGCACCTGACCTTCGATCAGTGCCATGCCGGTTTCCAGTTTCACCGCGGCACCCTCGACACCGGGGACCGAGGCCAGCGCCCGCGAGACGGCACGGGCGCAGTGTTGGCAGGTCATTCCGGTGACCTTGAGTTCGATTGTCATCAGCGTTGCTCCAAGTGCAGGTAAGCCGCCGCCGACCGGCGGCGGTTGAAAGCGATCAGCGGGCCGCCATGTAGCGCGCTGCCCCAAGCAGCGGCGTGTCCCCGCACAGGATGACCCGCACCGGCATGCGGCGCATCAGCGGTTCCATCCGGCCCTTGGCGACAAAGCCTTCCAGGAATTGGCTGCGGCGCAGCGCCTCCAGATTCTTGGGGGCGATCCCTCCGCCCAGATAAACACCGCCGACGGCCAGGTGTTTGAGGCCCATGTTGCCGGCCTCGCGCCCATAGAGTCGGAAGAACATCTCCATGGTTTCGACGCAGATTGGACAGCGGCCGGACGCGGCGGCGGTCGCGATGGCCGCCGCCTGATCCGCCGCGGCGAACGCGGCGGCCAGCCAGTCGGGGGTCACCGTCCGGCGCCAGGTGAGCAAAAAAGCATAGAGGTTGACGATCCCCATCCCGGAAACGACACGCTCCCAGCTCACTCGCCCGCAGCGCTCTTGAAGATAACGCAGCAAGGCGAACTCCTGTTCATCCACCGGGGCAAAATCGGTGTGACCGCCCTCGGTGGCAAAGGGGTGATGGTCGGCACCGTCCCAGAACAATCCGGCCTCGCCCAAACCGGTGCCGGCCGCGACCACACAGGCATGGCCGACACCGGCCGCACCAGGGTGCAGCTCCGCCAGGTCGTCCGGCCCCAGGGCCGGGACCCCCCAGGCCACGGCCTCCAGGTCATTGAGCAGCCCGACATGCTGCAACCCCAGCGCCCCCTCCAAACGCGCCGCGTCGACATCCCAGGGCAGATTGGTGGTCTTACTGCGCCGACCGTCGACGGGCCCGGCGATGGCGAAGGCACCGAGCGGACA
This sequence comes from Chromatiaceae bacterium, assembly GCA_013426805.1. Taxonomy (GTDB): domain Bacteria; phylum Pseudomonadota; class Gammaproteobacteria; order Chromatiales; family Chromatiaceae; genus Thiodictyon. The sequence goes on along the minus strand of JACDZG010000077.1, from coordinate 28,837 downwards.
GTCGGCGGCCGGGGTCTGCCCGGTGTCTTCCAGGTAGCGGCCGACGATCGCCTCCAGTGAGGCAAACTCGCTGCTCGGATAGCGGCGCTGACCGCTCAGACTCACCACCGAGCCGTTGATCTCGGCTACCCCGAGCCCGGTCTTGGTCCCACCGATATCACCAACCAATACACGCATGACTCAGCCTCCGTCTGTCGAATCGAATCTGCCCCGCCGCCCGCGGGCGCGCGGAGCCGCCCATGAGGTCGGGATCATAACAAGACGGGGAGACGCGGCGAAGCCGCAAGCAAGGGGTCGGAACCAGCAGCAAGAGGAACCGGAAAGGTCGAGACGGTCCCGCATCGGTGACGCGGGACCCGCGCGACTTACTTGCTGGTCTTGGGTGTCGTCCGGCTGGCCGCCGGGACCGCCACCGCGGGGTATCCATAGACCGGCGCGCCCCAAGCAAAGGGGGACCCGTAACCCGCAACGGGATAACCATAGCCGCCGTAAGGATAGCCGTATCCACCATAGGGGTAGCCATAACCACCGTAAGGATAGCCGCCATACCAGGGCGAACCCCAATTACCCCAGCCCGGACCATCCCAGTTGCCGGGGAACATGCCGAAGGGGCCAGACCCCCAGAACGCATTGGCTGAGAACGAGCCCAGCGCGGACGCCGCGGCAACGGCGGCAGCAATGCGCAGACGTTGTGCTCTAGTCATCACATTCCTCCCACGAAACATAGCGATTGCTGGCCGGACGACCACTGCCCGACCACGCCGGCTAGACTAATACCTGTGGCAGTGTCCCGTATTGATCCAAATCAACTACCCCGAATCTCAACGACGACCGGATTGATCCGTTTCAAAGCGAAACGGCGCGGCGAACAGTCCGCGCGGGGTGGTGAGCAGCACCTGTGCCTCCCAGAGCATCCGGGCACGCACACAGCTGGGCAGCATGCCCGCACCCCGCCAGGATCCTGAGCCAACGGGCGCCAATGATGGCCGGTGATACCCCATGTTCATATCGACGCCGGCGAAGTCCACGGCGACCGCGCTGACCTCGATTCCCTGAATCGTGACCCGCAGGACCAGGGGCTGCATCACCGGGATGCCGCGCGGGTCCACTTCCAGAGTCACTTCTCCTCCGTCGGCAAAGCGCGCGGTGCAGGGTCCGGCGCGCACATCGCAGCCGGGTTCAACCTGGGCCAGCACGCCCGGTGCGGGGACGAGTAGGGCTGCGAGCCTGACCGCGATCACAACACTCACCAGGGCGGCGGCCACGAATGCCGCCGGCACCCAGAGCGCGCGGTAGCGATCAAGGCGGCCCGTCAAACGCCTTCCGATTGCCAGGACTGGCGTTTGCGATAGATGGTGGACGGACTGACCTCCAGCAGCACCGCGGCACGCGGGATGTTCCCTTCGCAGAACGCGATGGCACGCTCGATCGCCTCCTTTTCGATGACGTGCAGCGGTCTGATCTCCTGCGCGCCGATCCCGATCACCCGTGCTGCCGGGGCCACCGCCACCGGAGAAGCGGCGCGGCCGGTGAACCGATTCAGCGGCGGCGGCAGCATCGCCAGGGTGACTTGTTCCGCGTCGTAAAGCACGACGACGTTGCGCAGCACGTTCTGCAATTGGCGGATGTTACCCGGCCAGTCGTACTCCAGGAAGACCGCTTCGACCTCCGGAGCGAACTCACGGAACGCCTTGTGCTCCTCCGCGGCGAACTTGCGCAGGAAGTTATTGGCCAACAGCAGAATGTCATCCACCCGATCGCGCAGGGCGGGCAGGTGGATCGGGATCACGTGCAGGCGATAGAACAGATCCTCGCGGAAACGCCCCTCATCGACCTCCTTCTGAGGGTCGCGATTCGTGGCACAGATGAAACGCACGTCGACCTTGACCAATTGCGTCGCCCCGACCCGCTGAAAGGCCCCGGTCTGCACGAAGCGCAGGAGCTTGGTTTGCAAATCCAAATCCATCTCCCCGATCTCGTCGAGGAACAGGGTCCCGCCGTCCGCCATTTCGGCGGCGCCCTCCCGATCCCGCGTTGCCCCGGTGAAGGCGCCGCGGACATGGCCGAAAATCTCGCTTTCCATCAGGTCCCGCGGGATGGCGCCGCAGTTCAGCGGGATGAAGGGTTTATCCCGGCGGTTACTTTGCCGGTGGATGGCCTCGGCGCAGACCTCCTTGCCGGTCCCGCTCTCCCCGGTGATGAAGACCGTCGCCTTGCTCGGTGCGGCGCTGTCGATGATGCGATAGACCGCTTGCAACGCCAGTGATGAACCGATGAATCCGTGGTAATGATCGCGTTGGAAGTCGTCGCGGATTTGCTCGACCAGCGTATTGAGGTTCTGCCGATCCACCGCGTTGCGCAGCGTGACCTTGACGCGTTTGGCGCTGAACGGCTTCTCGATGAAATCGAAGGCACCGTAGCGCATGGCGTCGATCGCCACATCCACCGAGGCATGACCGGTGATGATCACCACCGAGGTCGGAATCTGCCGGTCATGGATGTGCTTGAGGATCTCCATACCGTCCATATCCGGGAGCTTCAGATCCAGCAGCAGCGCCTCGGGCGGGTCCTTCTCGAGCTCCGCCATACCGCTCTTGCCGTCGCCGACGTGCTTGACCTGGTAGGGCTCCCCCCGCAAATAGCTGCGATAGACCTCCGCCAGGGCGGGGCTGTCCTCGATGATCAGAACTCTGGGCTTACTGGTGGACATGGATATCGCCTTACCCGGCGCATACGCCGCGGCCGGGTTGTCAGGGCCGTCACGGGCGGCCTTCAGTGGTCCCGGTGCGGGGAACTGTGACCTGTCCTTCCGACGGATCAAGGGGTGCAAGGATGATGATGGTCGCGTCGTCCCGCGGGGTCTCGCCGGCAACCGCGAAGAAGGTCTCCATCAACGCGTCGGCCTGCGCCGCGAGCGGGGCCGCCAGGCCGTCACAAGCCGCGGCAAGCAGATCCTGTTCCAGCACCTTGCGGCCGGGTCCGGACACGGCCCCTTCGAACAGGCCATCGGTGAACAACAGCAGCCGCTCACCCGCCTGCAACTTGAGTGAGAGAGTGTCGTAAACCGACTCCGACTGCAACCCCGGCAGCACGCCCCCGATGTCGAGCTGATGAGCACCATCGGCATCCAACAGCAGCGGCGCCGGATGACCGGCACAGGCGATCTCGACCCAGCCGGAGGGGGCCAGGTGCACCGCCACGCAGGTTAGCAGACTGTATTGGTTGAGTTTGTCCTCAAAGACGCGCTGGGAGATGGCCCGGCACAACTGGGCGGGTTCCCAGGCATCCGGCCGGGAGTGCAACAACCCGCCGACGTAGCCCGCATGGGCGTGGGCGAAAAACTTGGCGGCGACCCCGTGGCCCATTACATCGACCAACACGACACACGCATGATCGGCGCTCGACGTAAACGAGATGAAGTCCCCACCCCCGGCCTCGGCCGCCACCGAACGCACCGCCGCCTGCCAGCCCCCGAGTTCCTGGGGCAGCTTGGGCTTCAGGGCTTCGGTGATCGCTGCATCGATGCGATGACCGAGCCGCGCGCGCACACTGCGGCTGCGATACAGCGTGCGCTGGATCGCCGCGATCAGTTGGCGCTTGCGTATCGGCTTCAGCAGAAAATCATCGATCCCCAGCAGATCCGCCTGCTCCCGCACCATTTCGTCGCGGGTTTCGGTCATGAAGATGAAGGGAACCAACTCGGTGGCCGGATCGTCGGCCAGGCGGCGGCGCAGTTCCAGGCCATCCATTCCCGGCATATGGATATCGGCGAGCACCAGATCGGGCGGCGCCCGCCGCAGTTGCTCTATGGCGACCAAGGGTTGAGAGAACGGTATGACCTGGTAAGCCTCGGAGAGATAGGCCGCCATCACCCGCAACTGCACCACGTCATCATCGATCAGCGCGACGCTGACACTGCTCTCGCCCAGACTGAGGCGCCACCGGTTGAAATCACGCGCCGATGGACGAGGCTCGTAGAGCGCATCCGGAAACATGGCGGCGACCAGGGCAAGTCCTCTGCCGTGATCCCGCGCGACAATACTCTCTCCGTCGATATCGGCCGTGTTGAGTCGCTCCCGCCAATCCTGCAACGGCGCGCCGTTATCGATGATCTCCAGGCGCCACTGACCCCGCTCACGCGACAGCCGCACGCGAATCCAGTCCGGTACCGGTCGGCTGTGTTGCACCAGATTCGTCGCCAACTCGGAGACCGCCACCAGGATTTGGCCCTGTCGCGCCTCGGACAAACCGGTACAACCCAGGCCCATGGTCACTTTCCGCCGCAACTCACGCACCCCCTCCAACGTCGGAGGGACTTCAAAGGTCTGGAGATTACTGCGTATCATGGCGCCAGGAAGGGATAATCGGCACACAACCGAGCGCGGGTAGCAGCGACCACAAGGCGCAGTTCCGGCAGCAGCACGGCGAGACGTTCGCACGCCCCCGCGCGCCCCGCTTGCTCCAGTTCGTGCACTATTTGACGAAATGCCATCGCCCCGAAGGTCCCCGCACTCCCCTTGAGGGCATGGGCCTGATCGGCAGCACCTTGCGGATCATTGGCGCTGACCCGCGCTTCGAGGAGACTCACCCGACGCTCACTCTCCCGAAGAAAGGTCAAGAGAATCTCGGGTAGTTGGTCACTCCCCACGTCTTCCTCCAATTGAACCAAGGTCCGCCGATTCACCAGCGGCGGCGTCACGCCAGGGCATGCTTCCAAGCGCCAGGTTGGGTCGTCCGCCGCCTCAACCCAATGGCTCACCGCCTCCAGCAAGTCGAGCCGATCGGTCGCCGTGCTCAGAAAGCCGTCGATTCCGGCGGCAAAGCACCGGTCTTTATCCTCCGCGCTGGAGGTCCCCGTCATGGTCAGAATCGGCACGTCCCCACGCGGGTGCGGCAGACGCCGAATACGGCGTGTCGCCTCGACGGCGTCCAGCCCAGGCATCGCCAAATCCATCAGGATCAGGTCGTAGCGGCAAACAGCGGCAGCCTCCACCGCGCTCCGGCCATCGGCGACCTCATCCACGACATAACCGGCCTGCGCCAACACCTGGCTGGCCAGCATCCAGTCGGAACGGCTCTCCTCGGCGAGCAGAATCCGATGGGGCGAGTCGACAGTACTCACAGGTACGGCTCCGGATACGGTAGGACCTCGGTGCATCACCTCAGGTCTCCAGGTTCAGCAGTTGCGACGCCCGGATTCGCCCCCGCAAGCGTTGGGTGAACCCCGGCAAGAGACGATCGAAGCGCTGGGTCTCGCGCCGCAGTTCCTCCGCCAGCGAGGGGTTGTGGAAGTCGTTCAAGACGGTCCCGAGCGGCGTGACCCCCGCCGCTTTGAGGCGATCGAGGGCGGCGCGCACGGCGGACGCCGGGGTCATGCCCGCGAGCACCACCAGGATCGACCCCTCGCATCCCTGACAGACCCGCTCTGCCGGGATATTGCCCTTGTTACTGCCGTTCACCGGCGTGGTATCGAAGAGGACGACATCATACTGGCTCAGCCAGACCTCGAGATACTCCGCGAAATGGTGTGAATCGCGCAAGAGCACCGCCTCGCCGCGATTGGCGGGAGCCGGCATCACAAAGAGTTTTTCACCCAGACCGACCCGCGGCAGGGCATCCGGACCATAGGCGCCTTCCGGAACCGCCGGAAGGAAACTCAGACCAAAGCGCTGGTGCAAGGCCGGCCGATGCAGATTGAGATCGACCACCAGGGTCGAACGCCCCGAGTGACGGTTGCGCTTGGCCAAGGCGACGACCAGTGTGGTGACGCCCTCGCCCTGGTCTGCCGCGGTAACGGCCAGCGACCGCATCCCCAGCCCGATGGTCCCGGCGTAAATGCGTTCGAGTTCCGCATAGTGTTCAGGCAATTCGACGGCCATCTACTCCCCCAATCCCTCGATCAAGCTGAAGAGTGAGAGAATCCGTACCACATCCGTGATCCCCTGGCGGACCTCGAACGCCGTACTCTGAGTCTTATCCGGAACGTACACCGTATCCCCGGCCCGCACCACCGGCAATACTGCGAAATCCGGCTTGCGCATGAAACGTTCCATATCGAAGACCCGTGCCTGGTCCTTACAACAAGAAAGATTCACGACGGTAATCCGGTCGGTCCAGGCATTCGCCGTCGTACCCCCGGCATGGGCGAGCAGATCCAGCAAGGTCAGCGAATCATTGAAGCTGTAGCGACCAGGCTTGGCCACCGCACCCAGGACCCTGATCGTCTCTTCCTTGGTCTTCTCCCGCCAGTCCGGTTCACGATCAGGAAAGAAAATGGTATCGCCCGGCCTGATCTTGGGCAGTAATGAATCGTCGCCGGTCTCGAAGTAGCGCGCCAGGTTGACCGTCGTGACCTCGACCCGCTTGCCGTTGCGGTGATTGACCCGGACGTTGTACAGATCCGCATCCGGGCTTGGACCATCGGCGGCGGCAATCAGGTCGAGGAACCCCATGCTGTCGTTGAAGGCATAGCGCCCCGGGGCACTGATCCGGCCGAACAGATAGACCGTCTGCGCGGCCGGCAGTCGCATCCATTGCGCCTTGTTGTCACTCGGATCATCCGGCATCGCCGGCAGCACGATGGTGGCCCCGGCCGTGATCTCGGGCAACGCGCTGAGATCGCCGCCACGCAAGAGAAACCGCTCCAGATCGAAGACCTCCACCCGGCCCTTGCCCGCCGCGTCGGTCTTCACCACCCGCAGATGCGCGGTATCCGCTTTCATCGTCGGTCCGCCGACGTGAGAGAGGAGGTCCAACAGGTTCATCTCATCGGACCACTCGTAGCGGCCTGGCCGCTCGACTTCGCCGATGATGCGCACGGCCCGCGTGGGGGACACCTTGATCCAGGATTTCTCGTTTTGATCGGTCTTCTCGGGCACGAAGATCGCGTCCCCCGACCCCATCTTCGGCGGGCGGAGCTTGCTCAACCCCTCGGTAAAGGCGTGCAGATCGAACCGCTCGACGCTGCCGTCGGCCCGCAGAATGGTGATGTTGCGCGTCTCCGCATAGCGCGTCGGACCACCCGCGTTGGCCAGGATGTCCATAAAAGTCGCATTATCACTATTTTCAAAGGCTCCGTTGCGTGCCACTTCGCCCATCACATAGACGGTATTGCGGCCGGCCTTGATCTCCTCCTGCTGGCGCGGCACGAAGACGGTCGCCCCCGGCTGGATCGCAAGCAGTAGCGCGGGGTCACCGCGATCGAGGTAGGCGGTCAGATTGAACCGCTTGGGTTCGCCCTCGGAGATCAGCCGGATCTGGTCGACGGCAGCGAATTGGGTGACACCCTGAGCGCGCATCAGGGCGTCGACGATGGTCATCGCCGGCTTATACGCGAACAGGCCCGGACTGCGCACCTCGCCAAAGACCTTGATGCCGAGATCCTCTTCCGCCGCGTCGCCGCTCGCCGCGAGTTTGTCGCTGCCCAGCGCGCCCTCAACGTTCCCCACGAAGGGCGAGGCCGGCACGAACAACTCGTCCAATGACTGCAACTTGGGTATCACCGTCGGATCACCGGTATCGAGATAGCGCTTATAATCGAACTTGATCGTCTCATCACCGCGCCGGATCTGCATGCGATCGAGTTGGGCGCCGGCTCGCAGCCCCCCAGCCGCCTCCAAAGCGCTCTGCACACCGCCATCGGCATCCAAGGTGACCATCCCCGGCTTCACCACATAGCCCAGCACCTTGACCAGCACCGTCGATGCCTCACGCGCAACACTCAGCCGCGACAGGTCCCGCAACACTTGCGACAGGGCCAGACGGATACGCCGTTCCGATTCGGCGAGACTATACCCCGCCACCTTGAGGTAGCCCACCTCCGGCAGGCGGATGCGTCCTTGCCGATCGACCGGAAACTCGAGGTTGAGGGTGTCTTCCCCCGGCAGATCGATACGCAGCACGTCGCCGACGCGTAACACCGTGTCGTCGCCGGCGCCGGCGACGGCGACGGCGACGGTATCCGCCGCGACCGGCTCGCCGACGACCGGCTCCACGGCGTCCGGATCGGCCGAGACCGGCGGCAAATCATCGATCCCCGCCGCGGCACTGCCGACGATCAAGAGCGCAAGCAAAACCCACCAGACCATCGAGCAACGGGTCGCACGACGGGAAGCGCGCCGCTCAACCGGGGTGCCTGGTCCTCGCCACATGGCGTTACCCGCCGCCGCAGGCCGCGGCCCCCGCCATCGCGGGTGTCAAGCAGGCGCCGTTTGCTTGAATGTAGTCCAAACGCCGCTGCAATTCTGCGAGGCGCTCGCGCAAGATGATGAGGTCGTTCGCCGCGTCCAGGGGCAGTCCCCCGTACAGTGCCCGGACGATCCGCCGCTGGCGATCACGGGCGGCAACCACGTGCGCGGGCAGACACAACTCGGCCCCCTGCAACACCAGCGCTTCCAGATGACAGTCGGTCTGTCGGCGCTGCTGATCGAGCGCCTGCCAAGCCGGATCGACGTGACCGAACCAGGAACCGGATACCGGACGCGCGGGCGGACGCAACTCGGCCATTCCACCGGCACCGGCGGCCGGCCAGTAGGTGCAGGCCGACGATGCACAAAGGACGCCGAGCCACAGCACGAGCGCGGGGATCACGGCAGTCCGCGTCAGCCGACGCCCAGCGCGCCGACCGTTCACGGCTTCGGCCGGGCCACCAGCACCTGGTTCACCGGAATCACACTCGTGATGCGCAACAACGCCAACAGGTCCATCGGTTGGCCGGTGACTCCGACCAATGCCAGCGCCCGTTTCTGGCCCACCAGGCGCTTGTGCAGGAACACCAGTGCTCCGGCCCCCGACGAGTCCATAAAGGTGACGCCGCTGAGATCGACGATCACGTCGCCAGCCTCCTCACTCACCAGTCGTTCAAATTCAGAGCGGGTCACGGGAGCACTCAAGGCGTCGAATTCGCCCTCCAGCACGATCACCGCCGCATCTCTTTCTTGCTTGAATACGTTGACTTTCACGTCACTGCTCCAGATCGAATCGAGGCCTCTTGCGCGACGCGGGCGCGCCCATGGCCGCCGGGGCCGCCGCGAACTGACACCGCGGATACTCACTCGCCGCACCGGCCTGGCAGCCGTTCGCGACCCGACGGCGGATATTCACGTTTCCGGGATCTCCGGGGCCGCCCCACCCGAGATCTCCAGCTTGGCCCGATGCCAGCGCCCCCGCTCCAGGCCCAGGAGGTAACGGGCTGAACCAATCAGACCGACCAAGTGACCCTGCACCAGATAATGGAGCGCCTGGAGCGGCCACGGAACCCGCTCCGGACCGACCCCTTGTACCACGAAGGCAGTCGTATAGACGATGATTTGGACCACGAAGAGCCCCAGAAAAAACCAGGAAGCGCTCGCCAACAGGGCACTTCCGATCAGGATCAGCAACAACAGGAAGGGCATGACGGCGCGCAGCGCCTTGCCGGACGCGAACACGAAGGCCACCCCGCGCATCGACGGCCGTAACAAGGACGTCAAGCGGATCAACTGCTGCATATTGCCCGCCGCGATGCGTCGGCGCCGCCGCCGATCCAGGTCCAGTGAGCCGTCCTCGAGCTCCAGGGCCATGATGCGCGGCTCGTAGCACGCCCGATACCCTTGGGCCACGATGCGCATGGGCAGGATGAAATCGTCGTTGATGACATCCAACTCAAGCTGCTCGAACAAGGTTCGACGGATCATATAAAAAGCCCCATGCACCCCCATCGTCGCACCCAGAGCGCCCTCGCGTTTTTTGATTTCGCTCTGATAGTTCCAGTAAAGTGCCTCGCCGCTGGTGCGCCGTCCGTGAGGTTGATAGGAACCGAACAGCCGATACGAACCGCTGACGACGCCAACCCCGGGATCCGCGAAGCGCGCCACCGCGACCAGCAGGGCATCAACCGAGATCAGCGCGGAAACGTCACTCAAGGCCAGCAGGTCGCAGTCGATCGTGGGAATGACCGCATTGAGCGTCGCCACCTTGCCGCGATTTTGCGCGAACTCCAGGATCTGCAACGGTAAATCCCGACACTCAGGCTCCAGACCGGCCTGCGTCGCCCGCTCCGCGGTCGCGTCCGTACACCCATCGCAGGCCAGGATCACACGCAACCGATCGCTCGGGTAATCAAGCATCGCCAGATTGCGGATCTTATCCGCGACATGGTCCGCCTCGTTGTAGGCCGGAATGAGGATGGCCACCAGCGGGCGAACGGCATCCGCGGTCGCCGCCCGGTACGCGCGCTGCGGCGTCTCCTCCGCGGCGGGCTCGGCGGACTCGCCCGCCAGCCACTTTAACAGCAGCGGATAGCCCACATGGTGATAGACCGCCAGAAGTCCGGCCACCGAGATCAGAATGCCGAGAAGGATGTGCGTCATTACCAATGAGTCGTTGTTGCGGGCGCTGTAACCCGGCGATTCTGAACCGGTCGGCGCACCCGGGCAAGGCGCCGCGGCACTCCCGTCGACCGGCTGAGATCACTCATAGAGCGCGGCGTAGGCAGCGACCATCGCGTCGGCATTCCCGTGGGCCAGCACGAATGGACGGGGGTCCGGAGCACCCACACGTGCGAGTTGCCCGGCGATCGCCGCGGCGAGGGCGGCCGCGTCCCCCGGCGGCACCAGACGCCCGCTGGCCGGACACAGGGTTTCACCGGCCCCGCCGACCGCGGTCACCACCACCGGACAACCGCACGCCTGGGCCTCCAGGGGGGACAAGGGCATCCCCTCCGCCAGGGACGGCAGACAAAAAAGATCCAAGGCCCGATAGAAACCGGTCATCACCTCGACCGAACCCAGGAAGTGAACCCGTGCGCGGAGACCCAATGCCGCGCTTTGCGCCCGCAGGGCCGCCTCCTCCTCACCGCCGCCGGCCAAGGCCAGATGGACCCCTTCATTGAGCCGGGCCAGTGCGTCGAGCAGAAACCGATGGCCCTTGACCGGGTGCAGCCGCGCGGCGCAGCCGACCAGGGGGGCCGTCATCGGCAGTGCCGCCCCGCATCCGAGCGCTGCCCGGGCGGCAACCCGATCGCCCGGCGTGAAAAACCCGGTATCGACCCCGTTGCGGATGACCTGCACCGGCCATCCGGGCAAATGACCACGCACCGCCGCGGCCACCGCCTCCGAGTCCGCGACCAACCGGGGGCGCACCAGTGCCAGGATCAGCCGCTGCAGCGAGCGCCGCCGCGAGTCCTGCAAGTGCCAGGCATCGTGCTCGGTGTGGATGATACGCGGCACGCCGGCCAGCCGACCGGCGATTCCGCCGTAAATCAGCGGACCAACATGATGTGTATGAATTGCCCGGGGGCGCGACTGCCGAAACCGGCGCCGCAGCGCCGCGATGAGACCGATCCGCCAACCGGGACCCTTATCGAAGAACTCCAGTGCGGCGCCGGTCTGCGCCAGCCGCGGCCAAGCGGCCAGCGCGGCCGCGCGCGTGCCTTCAAGACTCAGGATATCGGTGACCTGTCCGGCAGGCGCCAACCGTGCCAATTCCAGCACCAGCGTCTCGATCCCGCCGGGCCGCAGATGCTGCACGACCTGACCGACGCGGGTCATGCGCTGGCCCTGCGCTTGAACACCGCCACGGGCTTCAACACCGGCGGACTCGGCATACCTGTCGCTTCCGCCTCCCGCAAGGGTGGAATACGGCTGAGCATCGGCACATCGGCGTCGGGCAATACGGACTTCGTCAGCGCTTCCAGGGCCCGCCGGCTGCGGATACTGGAGTCCATGAGTTCGAGTACGGTGGCCAGACTGGCGCCCAGTGCAATGCCGGCAAAGACGCCGCCGATCACGAACATGACCAACGGCAGATTGACCGATGATTGGGGTGTGTAGGGAGCATCGATGATCTTGATCCGTTCGGACTGCTCGAAGCGCCCCAGTGAACTGGTCACCCGCGCCCGCTCCCGGCGCGCCAGCAGGTCCTCGTAAAGATCGCGTTGAATCTTGATGTCACGTTCCATCTCTTTCAATTGCTGCGCGAGCGAGCCAACGTCCTGAGCGTTGACCTCCCCCTCCTTGAGGGAACCGCGTAACTGTTCGATCTCGCGCTGCAGTGTTTCCACGTCGGTCTTGGCGGTCGAATAGCGCTCCAACTGGGACGCCAGGAGACTGTTGGTGGAACGGTGATCTTCCGCCGATGATGGCCCTGAGGGCGTATTCAGCATGCGTTCGATATCCGCCAGTTGATCGTTCTCGGCCATCAGGCGTCCACGCTCTGCCTCCAGCCGCTCCAACTGGCGCGTCACCCCCTGCACCTTCGAGTGTTTGGACGTATAGCGGGCGCTGAGTAAAGCCAGTTCACCGCGCAGTTCGACGATCTGCTGCTCCAGGTGGCCCACCACCGGATTATTGCGGGCCAACTGGCGGCCGATACTCGCCAGGGTCTCCTGCGCCCCGGCCAACTGCAATTCTTTCTTGGCGATCTCGGTTCGCATCTGCGCCATCCGGGCCATGTTCTGGCTGAAAAACTCCGGCAGTCCATCCGTATGGGCATCCTTGAAGGCCGCAAGCTCCCGTTCCTTCAAGTCCAGGCCGGCCTTCTGCGACTCCAACTGGTCGCTCAAGAACTGCACCGAGGACTCCAGGGCGGAGCGCTCCGGGGCCAGGATCTGTTCGACGAACTGGTCGCTGATCCCTTGCAGAATCGCCTTCATATTCGCCGCGGAGCGGGCGTTATAGGTGATCCGCAGCATATCCTTGCCGATGAATGCCACGCCCAGACCACCGCGCAACTGGCCGATCATCCCCTCGCGCCGCCGTTCGTAATCAGGCCCGGGTGGAACCAGCTTGAGGTCATCGACGACCTTACCGATCACCGAACGACTCTTGAGCTGTTCGGTCAGACCGGCCTTGCGGTCCGGCAGGGAGACCTTCACGGCCAAGTCCTCCATGATCGGATTCTGCAATGCCGTCTCGACGATGAGCAGCGAGGTATGACTCTGAAACTTTGGAGGCGTCATGGTACCGACAAAGCCACCGAGAATCGGCATCAATAACACGGGCACGACGACGACATAGCGTTGCCGCCAGCCGGCCGCCAGAATATCGTAGAGTTTATGCGATAGATCGGCTGCCACTTGGTGCCTTCGCCGATGGTTACTCGTTGCTCGATGCCGTGTCCGGTTGTCCCGGTGACACCGCGGCCCAACCGGTTCTCGTAATTCCGGGACCACCGTGACACGCGCCCGACCGCGCCGGTCACCATGGCGCCGATCATAGTATCGGACGGCTTGCATGGCATTTCCGTTCCCCTCATCAGGAAATTGGAGATTAACGCCTTAGCCGAGTGCGTCGATCAAGGCCGCGGCCGCGGCTGCCCGCGCCTGCCAGGACTCGCCCGCCACCCGGGCGCGGCGCGGCGCGGCGCGGCCCGCGGGCTCCAGCCGCGCCGCCGCCAGGGCCGCGGCGAAGTCGGCGGGCCCGGCGGCGACATTGACCAGATCGCGATAGCCGTCCAGCCAGGGAAAGTCGGTGCTCACCACCGGCTGGCCGGCTGCCAGATACTCCCTCAATTTCAGCGGATTGGCAGCGCGCATGGTGTCGCCGTCACGAAACGGCAGGAGTGACACGTCCCAATGTTGGGCATAGGACGGCAGACGTGCATAGGGCCGCGGCCCGGCCAGGGTCACATTGCCGAGCGCCGCCAGGGCAGTGACATTGGTCTTCACCGACCCGATCAGAAAAAAGTGCCAATCAGGCAAGCGCCGCGCCAACCCGGCGAGCAGATCCGTGTCCACCCAATCTTCGATCATACCGAAGAAACCGGCGACGGGAACGGAATCCGGCAGATCGGGCGCCCGTGCCGCCGGAGCACTGAACAGATCGAAGTCGACGCCTTGAAGCAACAGCCGCGTCTTCGCCGGCGGGAACCGCGCGAGCAGCGGCTGACTGACCACGAACACCAGGTCGGCAAGCCCGACCAGTTCTTCCTCCATGCGCAGCACGGGCGCATGATCGACCCCGGCCAATGCACCGAAATCATCCCCGCAAAAATAGACCACCGCATGCTCGCCGAGCGTGCCGACCAGCTCCACCGCCGTCGGCAGTGACGTCCAGAACACCGGTTCGCGCATCCCATGGGCCGCGGCGGCGCGCGCCACCTGGCGCCCGAGCACCCATCGATTGACCGCCCGCGCCAGCGGATTCCCCGGCCACGGGACGGCTCGCGGCGCCAGCACCGGAAAGGGCGGCGGCTCGGCGTTCGACCCTGGCCGCCCGGCACCGGTCAGCATTGCGCGGACCTTGCGACCGAGGCGACCGAGGTCGCGGACGGTCAAACGCGGTCGACGCATCCCGATCGAGTTGACCCAGAGCACCCGGCGCTCATGGGCCAGGTGCCGCACCAAATGTTGGGTACTGCTCGGCAGCCCGCCCCAGTCCTCGCCGAATACGATGAGATCACGCGCCATGCTCGTTGCACCTGGTACCGCGACGCCGAACGGCCGCGAACCGCCGCCGGGTGGATGAAGCGCAGCGCATCCACCACGGCGGCTGCGGAACATACAAAGGCCCGAGACCGGATGGTCTCCACACTTGACTCACTGTTCGATCGGGCCGCCGGCCATCGGCGTGCATCAGCCACGCCATGACCCTCGGCATTGTCAGTGATCGCCCACGGGCACGCAACCTGGACCGCCGGTCCGGTTTGGTCGGTGACTGGTGCCGCCATCCGCCACGCCCAGCCGATTCTTCGCCCGTTGCCGCGTGCCGGTTCCGGACGATGGGATGACGCGCGTACCCCGCGGTGCCTTGATCGCGTATCCTGGGACGCGCACCATGATCGATCAAGCCACCCCGGATGAGCCGCCCCATGCGCATCCTCTACCTGCTCTTCAACGCCCCGCCCCTACACTCGGGCCGCGCGCGCCAGGCATTGATGCTCGCCGACGAACTCAACCGCCGCCCTGGAGTTCAAGTTCAAGCCATCTCTCTGGACCACGGCCGGGCGGTCCCGCCGCCCTATCCCGCCCCATTGCGTCGCCGCCTGGACGCGTGGCAAGCCAAACGGGTATGGCGCGAGATGCTGATCTTCTGCATCCGTGAGCGCATCCAGATCGTGCATTTTCATGGTCACAACTACGCAACGCACCTGACACCGCTGCTGCGCCTGCTCGGCCTCCGCTGTTTTCTACACATGACCCAGAAAGGCTTCGATGACCCGGCGACCCTGCTCGACGGACGCGGCAGTCGCCTTCAGCGCTACGCCTTGAGCCGACTGACGGCCTGGATCGTGCAGAATCCGGACGATGTGATTGCGCGCACCGCTCCGGCGGTGGTCAACATCCCCAACGCCGTCGCCCCGCCGCGACCCCGCCTCGAACACGCTGGGCAGCGCACCATGATCCTGTCCGGCGTGGTCTGCCCGCGCAAGGGACAACTGGAGGCCCTGCGCCTCTTCGCCGCCCTGCCCGCGGCGGTCCGCGCCGGGCTGCGGCTGCGCCTGGCGGGTTCGTACTCCGACGACTTCTGGGAGTTCGACGCCGATTATGTGAGGCAATGCCAATCACTCGCGGCGACCCTCCCCGAGGCTGCCCTGCTCGGGCACCTGTCGAAACAGGAACTCACGGACGAACTGCGGCAAGCCCACTATTTCTTCGCCATCTCCGCCGTCGAGGGTCTCAGCAATGCCTACTTGGAATGTCTCAATCAAGGGCTCTTGCCGATCACCTACACCGATCGCCACGACCCCCTGTTCGACACCCTGGCCATCACCGACACCCTGATCCGCATCCCCGCCGCCGACCCCGCGCGCGGTGCCGCGGGCCTCGCCGTTGCCTTGGCCGATGCACCCTGGTCCGAACCGCTCGCCGCGGATCTTCAGGCGCGGGTCGCCGCCGGTTTCGGGCTCACCCGGATCGCCGATCGGCTGCTGGCGCTGTATCGCAACCCGATCGGCGCCTGGTCACAGCTTCAGTAGCGCGGCGTCTTGAGGCTCCGGGTCACGATCGCCGTTCCGACCCAAGCGACCACTCGGATTTATCCACAGATGTCACAGATGTCCACAGATGAAGAAAACATCTGTGGACATCTGTGACATCTGTGGATCAGATATCCGCTACTTGGCCTCGGCGAAAGGTCAGGCCGGAAGGATAATCCAGGCCTTAGGTCATAAACCCGTCCACCGCGCGATCTGCACGGTCGTCGGCCAGCACAGCGGACCCCGCAGGTCACGGCGCTGCCGTAGGGTCCGCTGTGCGGACCGTCTGCGGCCGATCGCACCGATGATCAAGGCCCGTGGGCGAAAAACTCAAGTCGCTGCCACCTGCGCCAGGAAGGCATCGAAAGCCGTCAGCTCGGCGTCCAATCGGGGGGCGGATTCGACGAGAACCTGACGCAGATCCGCGAGTCTCGCCGGGTCCAATTCGACGGCGTAGGCATGGCGAAAGAAGTGGCGGAACGACAGGATCTGTCGAAGCCCGGCGACGGAATCGCGCGACAGCACCGCGGGTCGGACGCCATCGATCTCTAAGCCCATCGTGTGCAGAAGCGCCTGATGCCAATCCGGACCCATGGGCAAGTCGCCATCAATGCTGCGTGCGATCCGCTCCAGGATGCTCTCGACTGCACCGTATGCATGATGCAAGGCCACGGCCGCCTGGGCGCCGGTCGCAGCACTCGCGTTGGCATCGAGCGGGATCGTTTCCAGCTCATCAAGGCGCTTCCGGAGCGCGGCACGGTCGAACTTGATCTCGGCACGAAGCCGCTGCAGCGCGGCGTTCAAAGTCGCTCGCCCTCGGCAGCAATGCGCTCACGCAAACTCTCCGGGGCACCTTCCAGCCGGACCAGATCGACTGGCCCTGCGAAGACCTCCATCAAATCGGCAAGCGCCTTGAAATAGCGGTCCCCGGGGAGTCCCGAGACCGCGAGGTCAACGTCGCTGGCGGCGTGACAGGCTCCGTTAGCGAGGGAGCCGAACAGAACGACGTGGTCCGCCCCGTACCGGTCTCGCAGCAACCCGACCGCAGCCGGCAGCCGTGCTCGGAGCCGCCGCGCGCGCTCGGCCCCCATGGAAGCAGCATACGCCGCGCTCCGGCGCAGGTGTCGAGCGGTGTCGGCGGGGCTGACGGAGCTGGTCATGGATCGATTGTAGCAGCGTTCGATGATCTGGCTCAGTGCCGGACACGCGCGGCGACCCTCCCCGAGGCCGCCCTGCTTGGGCACCTGTTCAATGACACTGCACCGCGACCCTGCCGCAACCGTCCGATCAATCGCGGCGAGACAAGCCCAGCGAATTCCCACCCGGAAAAACAACAGAATCAGAGTTTTCCGAAGTCCGGGGTGTGTCGCAACTCCTTGACTACCAAAGCTTGATTGGGAAGCATCCTGATATTCTGCACCATATTCGGCTCGGGGTAGTCGCGGGCAACAATAAGAGCCGCGACGCTATCCGACTGATATTCGCGCTGTATTGTCCGCATCTGCCAGGCGCCGTTTGTTTGTATAGGCGCCCACGACATACCCTCACCCTGGCCTGCATAAGGATGAAGATACCATTGGTCGGTGTGGACATAAAACACCACTTTATATCTATCATAGTGCGCCGGATCCAACCCTTCGACCATTCCGGAAACCTGGTCGTTGGCAGTTATCTGGTCGATAGTGATCGACGCTGCCTGCGCAACACCGACACGCAGGAAAACGACGCAAATCAATGCCAACAACGCAACCAATGATTTTGACATTTTCACTGAACCCTCCTGACTTTCACGACATTAGAAGGAACCCCGCCCGCAGACGGTACCGAACTCGCTTGACCGACTGCGCAGGACGTTGGCCGCGACTTTAACCGCGCCTCGATCTCGACCTGTCCCTGAACCGTCGTCACCCCGGCTAGACTCGCCTTAGCCGTCCACTGGCCGTTCTTCTTTACTTGAGTTAAATCGGCGACCTGCCAAATGCCACCTGGTTTGGACACATCATGGACAGTCACGCAAACGTATCTGCAGTCGTTATGAATTGTACCACTTCCATGAATATCAAAAACCTCCCCAACCTGGGCATTATCCAAAGGAGTGTCTACGGAAATGGATACTTGACCTCCGCAATCCCACAAAGCCTCGATCGCACCTGCGTTCCGTAAGGATTGCCAAAAACCGAGTAGTGCGGTAGCCAGTGACAAAATCGCCGTAACAAGCGCGACCCGAGCTGTTAGCGTCGCCGCCGTTGGCGCCTGATTCACATCTCTTGAAGAATCCGACATGCATTTGTCCTCGCGTGCATAACGAATCGGGCTATACCAAGCCGATATCGACTCTCAGCTATCTCCCCCTTCGCATCCGATTGGTCGGAGTACCTTGGTCGGAACGATGAGCGACGCCTGCGTGACAACAAAAACCATTAAGACGATAGTGAATCTCAGATCATCATCAATGTCAAGTTGCTTGCGTGCTCTTCCGGTCGATGCCGCCCCGGCACTCAGCCAACCGACAGTGATTCACTTCCACAGTCACATGCAGCAGACCGGGTATCGAGTCCAGCAACGCCCGATAATGCTCGACCGGGCGCGGCTGATGGGTGACCAGGGAGACGATACAGGCGCGGCCGGCCGGTCCGACCCGCCAGATGTGCAGATCGGCCACCTGATTGTCCGCATCGGATTCGATGGCGGCGCGCACCTGATTGGCGATGGCGGTGTGGTCCCCGGCATCCAGCAAATCCCGCGCACTCTCGCGGGCCAGGGCCCAGGCCCAGCGACTGATCAGCGCGGCGCCGATGATGCCCATCAGCGGATCCAGGAACGCCCAGCCGTAGGCCATCCCCAGGCTTAGTGCGACGATCGCCAGCACCGAAGTCAAGGCATCGGCGATGACGTGGAGATAGGCCGCCCGCAGGTTATGGTCCTGCCGGCTCTCCGCGTGGTCCGCATGAGCATGAGGATGAGCATGGTCATGCGCATGGCCGTGCGCGTGATCGTGATCCGATCCGGCGTGGCCTAAGAGCCAGGCCGACAGCAGGTTGACCGCCAGACCCAGTGCGGCCACCAAGAGCGCTTCCCCGTAGCGGATCGGCAGCGGGTCGATCAGTCGCCCCAACGAGGCGCCCAGCATCCACAGGGCACCCCCGGCCAGCAGCAAGGCGCTGGTATAACCGGCCAGTGACGACACCTTACCGGTGCCGAAGGTGAAACGCGGATCAGCCCCGTGCCGCCGCGCGAACGCATAGGCGTAGGCGGCAATCCCGAGCGCGGCGGCATGGCTGCCCATGTGCCAGCCGTCGGCGAGCAAGGCCATGGAGCCGGTGAGCCAGCCGGCAATCAATTCGCCGGCCATCGCCGCCAGTGTCAGGCCCACCACCCAGCGGGTGCGCTGCTCGGCGCGCCGCTGCGCCGCATTACTGAAGTCGTGGGTATGACCCCAGGCACGCGGATCGTGGGGGAGCGCAACGCGATCTTCGGTCGGGTTGGACAAGGCCATGACGAGAGGTCTCCACTCGCAAGCTCATTGGACGCCGACAGCTCGAGCACCGGCGCAGGTGATCGACTGTTCGATCAAACGGCGGGCAAAGGTCCAGTCGGCGGGCAAGCCGGCACCGGCGGTCGGTAAGAACACCTCGATCCCGAGGTAACGAAACGCCGCGTTGTCCCAGACGGATCTGGGGATCACGGTGTGAGCGGACAGCAGCGCGTCGCCGACGTGCGGCGGGTCATCCGGACCGGCGAGCAGCACCCCCCGCACCCGTTCGCCAGCCGGCGGCGACTGAGCCGGGCGCCGGTGGTCGAGCAGACACGCCAGCAGGTGCCGATCCGCGCAGATCAGGTCGGCGCACCGCCCGGGCTCGTTCACCCCGGCGTGCAGATCCAGCAACAGATCGTAGTGTCCGCGCACCTGCGCGAGGAGTTGCAGGTACAACTCCTGGTGGTTGGTGCGGTAGTAGAAGGCCTGATCCTGATTGGGGCGAACCCCCGAGACACCCGCGGGAATCCGCAGCAACGCGAGCTGCGACAGGTCGAGCCCGGCCGCCACCGCCTCGCCGAAGGCCAGTTCCTCCCGGTGGATACCGATGACCAGAACCGCCCGCATCGCTCGCAGCCCGGCCGACTCAGGCCGCGGAGGTGCCGACGACCGCGGGCGGGGAGGCCGCACCCACCCACTCGTAGGTCTCGACACTGGCCTGGTCGCACTTGCAGCACCCGCTGGAGCAGGCGGCCCCGTTGGCGATGCGGCGTACCCGGCCCTTGCGCTCCAGGGCCGCCAGCATCCCGCGCAGGGCGTCCTCACTGGTCTCGAAGCGCAGCGCCAGGTCCACCAGGGGCGCGCGCTTGCGCTCGGTCAGATAGGCGGTGAGATCGGCAAGGATCATCTTGAGTCTCCTGTGGTGTCGTAGCGCCGGCGTCCGGCCTGCGGGAAACGCGGCTGCCTCAGGCCGCGGCCCGGACCAACCCCTCCGGACTCGGATCACGCGCCGCCCACCAGCGCAGGCCGAGCAGCACCGCGGCGAACACCCCGAGCATCCCCCCGATCCAGAGCGCCGCGGCGGTCGGGTCCCGGTGGAAGATCGCGGCCTGATAGAAGACCGTCGCCGCGATGTAACCCAAGCCCGTGGTCCAGACCGCGGTGAAGAGGGCCCAGCCGGGCGTGGTCTCCCTATAAATCGCCGCAATGGCCGCCACGCAAGGCGCATAGAGCAGAATGAACAGCAGATAAGCGAAGGCCCCGGCCGCCCCGTCGAAGCGCGCCGCCATGGCGCCGAAGGTGCCGGTATCGACCTCCTGGGCCGCGGCCGTTGCCTGCGTATCGGTCAGGTCGCCGACCGCCAACCCCAAGGGATCGCCCCAGGCGCCGAGCGCCGCGCGCAGATTCGCCGGGATGGTGGCCAGCGCCGCCTGCAGACCGCCGGTCAGACTGAAGGGCGCGGCCGCTTCCGGCTCGCCCGCGTCCGTTACGGCCAGCGCCGAATAAGTCGCGTTGAGCGTACCCACCACCGCCTCCTTGGCCAGGATCCCGGTGAAGATGCCGACCGTCGCCGGCCAGTTGTCCGCATTGAGCCCCATGGGCGCGAAGGCCGGCGCAATCGTACGGCCGATCTCCGCCAGCACCGACTTTTCGCTGTCCTCGTTACCGTAGGTCCCGTCGATCCCGATGCTGTTGAGCACATTGAGCACCAGCACCATCGGCACGATCACCCGACCCGCCCGCACCACGAACCCCTGGGTGCGCTCCCAGGTGCGGATCATCACGCCTTTGAGCGTCGGCAGGTGATAGGGCGGCAGTTCCATGACGAAGGGCGTGCTCTCCCCCTTGAGCAGCGTGTGCTTCATCGCAAATCCCGTGAGCACCGCCGCCGCAATCCCGATCAGATAGAGCCCGAACACGATATTCTGTCCGCCCGCGGGAAAGAAGGCGGCGGCGAACAGGACATAGACCGGCAGCCGCGCCCCGCACGACATGAAGGGCGCCATGAGGACCGTCAGAATCCGATCGCGCACGTTCTCCAGCGTGCGCGCGGCCATGATCGCCGGCACATTGCAGCCGAACCCGACCAGGAGCGGCACGAAGGCCTTGCCGGGCAGGCCGATGGTGCGCATGAAGCGGTCCATGACGAAGGCCGCCCGCGCCATATAGCCCGAGTCCTCCAAGGCCGACATGAAGATATACAGGAAGGCGATGATCGGGATGAAGGTCGCGACCACCTGAATGCCGGCGCCGATGCCGTTGGCAAGCAGCACGACCACCCACTCGGGAGCCGCCAGCCGGGTCAGCACCGCGGCGATCCCGTCCACGAAGATGGTCCCGGCCGCCTGATCGAAGAAGTCGATGAAAGCCCCGCCGATGTTGATGGTGAACATGAACATCAGATACATCACGACCAGAAAGATCGGGATGCCCAGAGCGCGGTTGAGCATCACCCGGTCGATGGCGTCCGACCGGTTGCGCGACGCCTGACCGGTACGGACCACGGTGGACTGCGTCAGCGCGTGGCTGATCCCATAACGGGCGTCGGCCAGCAGGATGTCCACGTCGTCCGCCTGATCGCCCAGCAGGGCGCGGACCGTCTCGCCATCAATGGCATCGCCCACCAGACGGCGCGCCAGATCGTCACCCTCCAATAGCCGGGCGGCCAACCAGCGCGGCGCATCGCCGCCGGCCGCGGCGATCGGCGTCAGCCGCGGCAACAGGACGGCGATGGCGGATTCGATGAGCGGATCGAAGGTGATCGCCAGGCTGGGCACCGGCCGCGCCGCCGCGGCCTGCAACAGCACCGCCTTGAGGTCATCCACCCCCTCCCCGCTCGCCGCCGACACCGGGACCACCGGACAGCCGAGTTGCCGTGCCAACCCGGCCGTATCGATGCGCAACCCCTTCTCGCGGGCCACGTCCATCATGTTCAGGGCCACCACCAGCGGCCGGCCCGTTTCGATCAACTGGGTGGTGAGATAGAGATTGCGCTCCAGGTTGGAGGCATCCAGGATGTTGAGGATCAGGTCCGCCTCACGGGCCTGCACGAAGTCCCGGGCGATGCGCTCATCCAGCGAGACCTCCTGATCCGTCACATCCAGGGAGTAGGTCCCGGGCAAGTCGACCAGCGTGAACTCTGCCCCCTCGAAACGATAGTGCCCGGTCTTGCGTTCGACCGTCACGCCGGGCCAGTTGCCCACGCGCTGACGGGAGCCGGTCAGGGCGTTGAACAGCGTCGTCTTGCCGCAGTTCGGATTGCCGACGACGCCGATCGTGAAGGTCCGCACCGCATTGGCGCTGCTGGTATCGCGACGGCTCATGGCACGCGCTCCACATTCAGCGTGGCCGCCTCGTCTTTGCGCAGACTCACCGAGGTTCCGCGCACCCGCACCTCCACCGGATCGCCCATGGGCGCCACCCGCACCACCTGGAACTCGACCCCCGGCGTCAGCCCCATGGCCAGGAGCTTGCGCCGATACGCCTGGCCGCCGGCGGCGAAGCCCTGCACCCGGCCTTGGTCGCCGGCTTTCATCTCTTTCAGCATGATCGACATCTTGAACCTACTTAAACCGCGCCCAGCGCGGTGTGCGATGTTATTGGATGAGATCGGCCCCGACAGACTCGACGATGACTGGAGCTGGCGCGGTTTAACAGCTGTGCCGGGCGTCATGGGCACGGCAAGCACCGCTGGCCCAAAAACGCATCACAATGGTGCGACCAGAATCTTGGCGGCCATCCCGCCACCCAAGGCGATGCGCGCTTCGCCGCGAGCGACCAGCAGGCCGCCGCCCTGCCGCTGCACCACCTGAATCTCGGCGCCGACATTGAGCCCCAGTTCGGTCAGGCGCAGCGACAGCGCCTTACCGCCGCGCAGGGCGAGGATACGCAGTGGCGCTCCTTCATCGGCCATCATCAGCGGAAAGCCCTTGGGCTCGGTGTCCATGATTGACTCTGGATTTTCGACGTTGGGACTCGGAAATTAATGCGAACGATTCGCATCTTACTACCTGCCGACCAGTTAACGCAAATCCTTCTCATCTACGGTACAGTAGCGCGGCGTCGCTCCGACACCCCGTCGAACGCGGCCCGACATCGCATTCCTTCGCTCTGGAGCCCTGATATGACGAGTGACACGCAGCCGGCAACAACCCCGACGGACGACTGGGAGGTCTTTCAACTCGACGACCTGGTGGCACAGGTCGCACCGGGCGCCCTGTCCCTGCGGGAGTTCCTGCGCACGCCCTCGTTGAGTTGCTCCATCTACCACCTGCCGGTCGGCTCCCGTGACATGGCGAATGCTCACGAGGAGGACGAACTCTATCTGGTACTCAGCGGACGCGCCCGCCTGCGGGTCGGGACGAGCGAACATGAGGTGCGCCCCGGCACCCTGATGTACGTTCACGCCGCTTGTGATCACACCTTTTTCGACATCGAGGAACACCTGACCGTCCTTGCCTTTTTTGGTGCACCCCTGCGCGGACGCTGGTCCGCACGGGAGGCTTGAGCCTCGATCAAGCAGGTTCCGCGCCAAGAGAACAAGACTCCTGCCTGTGCGCCCAGTATGATGAATTTTATTTTCGTCATACAATGCAGCCGAACCTCGACCTCAGGTTCGTGAACGCGCACTCGCAACCCTCGCAGGAGAACCGCTATGCCCGGCACCCACGCGCGCAGCCCTGGTCTTGAAGCAGCCGTGATGGGCGTCCTCGCCCTCGGTCTGACGCCAGTCACTCCGGCCGCGGCACACTTCCAAGAACTGATCCCATCCACCGAGATCGTCACCGACGGGAGTAACCCACGGGTCGGTCTGGAGTTGACCTTCACCCACCCGATGGAGCGCGGGCCGGCGATGGCGATGGCCGAGCCGGTGCAGTTCGGGGTCTTGGGTCCAGCCGGGCGCGAGGACCTGAAAGCCGGGCTGAAACCCGTCATGGTCGACGGGAAGTCGGCCTACACCGCCGAGTACCGCATCAAACAACCGGGCGACTATGTGTTCTTCGTCGAACCCGCGCCTTACTGGGAGCCGGGTGAGGGCAAGATGATCGTCCATTACACCAAGGTGGTGGTCGATGCCTTCGGCGCCGAAGACGGTTGGGACGCCGCCCTTGGCCTGCCGGTCGAAATCGAACCCCTGGTGCGCCCCTATGGTCTGTGGACGGGCAATCTGTTCCGCGGCATCGTCAAACAGTACGGTAAGCCGGTCCCCTTCGCGACAGTCGAGGTCGAGTGGCGCAACGACGGGTCGGTCAAGCCCCCGGCCGACCCCTTCGTCACCCAGACCATCAAGGCCGACAGCAACGGCGTCTTCAGCTATGCGATGCCCAAGGCCGGCTGGTGGGGCTTCGCCGCCCTGCTGGACGGGCCGGCCCCGCTGACCAATCCGGAGGGCAAGGAGGTTCCGGTGGAACAGGGCGCACTGATTTGGGTGCGCACGCGGGATATGTGACTCATGGCCCACATCCCAGACGGCGTCTTGTCCGCCCCGGTGCTGATCACCGGTGCCATCGCGTCGGCCGGACTGCTGACGCTGGCCCTACGGCGCCTGGACTATGACCACCTGCCCGCGGCGGCGGCCCTGTCCGCCGCCTTCTTCGTCTCCTCACTGATCAGCGTCCCGGTGGGTCCCAGCAGCGTCCATCTGCTGCTGAACGGGCTCATGGGCCTGCTGCTCGGCTGGACCGCCCTGCCCGCCCTGTTTGTCGCCCTGGTGCTCCAAGCCGTGTTCTTTGGTTACGGCGGCTTCGCGGTATTGGGCGTGAACACCCTGAACATGGCCCTGCCGGCCCTGCTCTGCGCGCTGGCGTTGCGCCCCGTGCTGCGCCGCGAACGGCAGCGGTCGGCAGCGCGCCCGGTGTTCCGGATCGGCGCCGCGGCGGGCGCGGCCGGGGTCCTGCTGACTGCCCTCATGCTGGCCCTGAGCCTGGGCCTGAGCGGCCAGGCCTTCATCCCCGCCGCCCAGGTGCTGGTCGTCACCTATGTGCCGCTGGCCCTGGTGGAAGCACTGATCACCGGCACCGTGCTGAGTTTCCTGCAACGGGTGGAACCCGGCCTGCTGCCCGGCGCGGAGTAATCGAGGTTCTCATGGCGCCCCGGCGGATTCCCTCATACCGCGTCCCGATCCTGGTCCTGGTCCTGGTCCTGATCCTGCTGGGTCTCGGCCTCAGCCCCCCCGCCCAGGCCCACAAACTGCGCGTTTTCGCCGCGGCCGAGGGCCCGCTGATCACCGGGTCGGCCTACTTCGCCGGGGGCGGCGCGGCCGGCGGCGCACGGATTCGCGTCCTGGATGCGCAGGGCCGCACCCTGGCCGAGCCGACCCCGGACGCCGCGGGCCGCTTCAGCTACCGCGCCAAAGCCGCCGCGGACCTGCTGATCCTGGCCGAGACCGGCGACGGCCACCGCGCCGAATGGCCGATACCCGCGTCCGACCTGTCCGGGTCCTTCCCGACCGGGGGCGCAGGCACGCCCGCGCAGCCCGCGGCGGCCCCGACCGCGCCCGCCGCGGCACCCCCGACGCCCGCGCCGACCGGCGCCGACCCCCTGCTCACGACCGCCATCGAGGGCGCGGTCGCCCGGCAGATTCGCCCGCTGCGCGAGGAGTTGCAGTCCTTTCAGGATCAGGCGCGGCTGCGCGACATCCTGGGCGGCCTCGGCTACATCTTCGGGCTCATGGGTCTGGCCCTCTGGTGGCGGAGTCGGCGAACGGCGGCCCGACCTTGACCGCGGCACTCTTTCCCACCGACGGGGCGGCCGCAGCCGACTGGCTGGCGGCGCGGGACCCTCGCCTGCGGCTCCTCGCGGCCGGGCTGTTCGCCCTGATGACCCTGAGCCTCACACAGGTCTGGACCACGTTGACGGCCGGGCTGATCGCACTCGCCCTGGCCGCCGCCGCGGGACTGAGCCCGCGGATGCTGGGGGGCCGGCTGCTGGCGCTGGAAGGCTTCATGCTGATCCTGCTCCTCACCCTGCCCTTCACCGTCCCCGGCGAGCCGCTGCTGACCCTGGGCTCGCTGACCGCCAGCCGCGACGGCGCCGCGCAAGCGCTGCTCATCCTGCTCAAGGCGAATGGGGTCGTGATCACCCTGCTCGCACTGGCGGGGAGCCTGGAACCGGTCGTCTTCGGCCATGCCCTGGCGCGGCTGGGACTGCCCGCGAAGCTGGTGCACCTGCTCTTGTTCACGGTCCGCCAGATCCACCTGCTGCATCAGGAATACCAGCGCATGGATCAGGCCATGCGGGTGCGCGCCTTCCGCCCGCGCAGCGACCGCCACACCTGGAACAGCTACGGCTGGCTGATCGGGATGCTGCTGGTGCGCAGCCTGGCCCGCGCGCGGCGCATCATGGGCGCCATGCGCTGCCGCGGCTTCCACGGCCGGCTCTATCTCCTGGACACGCCGACCTGGAACCGCGGCGACACCTGGGCCGCCGCGGCGCTGGGGTTGACGGTGACCGCGCTGACCGCGGCGGACCGACTGTGCTGACGGACACCGGAACCGGGTCGCCGCACCCGCCGCTGCTGGAACTGCGCGCGGTTCACTTTGGCTACGCCGACCGCGTGGTGCTCCGCGGCGCCGATCTGGCCTTACAGGCCGGCGAACGGGTCGCGCTGATCGGACCCAACGGCGCCGGCAAGACCACCCTGCTGCACCTGCTGGTCGGCCTGGCCCGCCCCAGCGCCGGCGAGGTCCGCGCCTTCGGCCGGACGCGCCGGACGGAGCCCGACTTTCACGACGTGCGCACCCGGGTCGGTCTCCTGTTCCAGGACTCGGACGACCAACTGTTCTGCCCCACGGTGCTGGAAGACGTGGCCTTCGGCCCGCTCAATCTGGGCCGCCCCCCCGCGCAGGCCCGCGCCGATGCCGAGCAGGTCCTGGGGGCACTGGGCCTGTCCGACTACGCCGACCGCGTCACCCATCGCCTCTCCGGCGGCGAGAAACGCCTGGTCGCACTGGCCACCATTCTCGCCATGCACCCCGCCGTGCTGCTGCTCGACGAGCCCACCACCGGCCTGGACGAGGCCACCCAGGAACGGCTCATCAGCCACCTGTCCGCCCTGCCCCAGGCCATGCTGATCGTCTCGCACGACCACCGTGTCCTGGAGCAATTGGCGCAACGTGCCGTGCTCCTCGCCGACGGACAACTCGCCGCGGGCACCCTGCACCAGCACCCCCACACCCACCGCCATACCCACCTGCATGTGCACGCCCCGACCGAGATCGCCGACCATGGGGATGCTGCCTTCTCGACCCGTATCAGCGTTCGCGCACGTGCTCCAGGTAGAAGTCCGTGACTTCAGGCTTGCCTGTCGTGCCGCTTGCCACGCCAAGCGTCAGTTCAACGATCTCGTCGTCGGTGGCCTCCAACTGCAACCCATTGGCCCGCAGAAAGACCTCGGCAACTGCCACCGCAACCCGTTGGTTGCCGTCTAAGAACGGATGATTCGCGCAGAGGTGATAGTGGCAGAGGTGATAGTGATACGCGGCGGCCATGCGCGGCAAGTCCACGTGTAGGTAGTCGCCGCCGAACATGGCCTTGGGCATCGCCAGGGCAGACTCCAACAAGCCCCGGTCACGCAAGCCTGAATCGCCGCCAAACTCGTCGACCATTCGGCGATGGATGCTGATAGCATCGCCGACCCCGACGAAGATCAGGCCATCCATCACTGCGCCAGTCGCTTCAGTGCGCCCTGTCGCTTCTTCGCAACGTAGTCCAGATGGTCCTGAAGGGCGTCCGGCGTCAAATAGCGGGGATTCGCCGGCGCGACAATCAAGAGGCCATCCTGAATAGTCAGTTGAACCTGGCCGTCTTCCTCGAGTCCGAGAAGCTCAAGAATCGGCTTATCGAGGATTAACGCGTTGCTATTGCCTACTTTGCGGAGTTGCTTGATCATCTCGCCCCCCTTGAGTTATAACATAATTATAACACTGGTTGGTGAGGCCGTCAATACCGCACTTCCCACTGTCTCCGCCGTAGGAACGCCGGTTACCCGGCGCCCCCGGCGCAATCCCGGACGTGCAGTTTTCCCGCATCCGGTTCCTCGGTTGTACTCACATTCGCGCGGACCTTCACAGGGCCTTGGTCATCGTTCCGACCGGCCGCGGACGGTCCGCACAGCGGACCCTACGGTAACACCGTGACCTGTAGGGTCCGCTGTGCGGACCGACGACGGTGCAGATCGCGCGGTGGCCGGGTTTATGTCCAAGGCCCTTCACAGTTACCCGTTACAAGACCCAGTTGTTATTGCCCTCAGTGAGGTTGGCTCGTGTTTACCCGCTCCTGCATGTCCGGCACGCGTTTCCTTTAGGGGCTGCGTACTTCCGTCGGGTCCTTCGCCATGTGGCGGGCTTTCCCAACCTCGGACTACCATGCCCGATAAGACACCTCGTCAGCATACGGCTGTCGCCAGCCTCCCTGGCAAGCCTGCATGAAATCCCGTCCCTAGCCCAGTAGCCTGGGAGCCCCGTATGT
>JACDZG010000076.1 GCA_013426805.1 Chromatiaceae bacterium | reverse complement strand
CTCATATCCCACGAACGGATCGAAGGTACACCGCATAAACCGGGGGATGCCCGCGCGATTCTGACAAGAATAGGAGAAAAAGCAATCTTGTGAAGTGCCTTTCTCGGCAAATGCTCAGGGTGTTTAGAGGCACCGGCAGGGGTGCCGCGCTCGGACTCGCAGGGTTTACGCGTTATGAAGCGATCTTGCCTCATAACGCCCGAACCGGTCCGCATAGACCGACCGGTGCTGGTGTAGCAAAGTTAACAAAAAGATCGATGCCGGTCGCGCCGCTGCCGGAAGGCCAGTGCCCGCCCGTCCAGGAGGGGGCGGGTGGCCTTGGTCATAAACCCGGCCACCGCGCGCTCTGCACGGTCGTCGGTCCGCACAGCGGACCCTACAGATCAAGGTGTTACCGTAAACCGTGCGCGGCCGGCCGGAACGATGATCAAGGCCGGGCGGGTGGCAGGCGTCAGGGCCGCCCGCGCGGCATACTGCGCTGGCGTATTGGCCGCGAGGAAGAGGTTCTGAGCCATGCGATCCATCACCGACACCGCGTCGGCGGGTCCGACCAACCAGCCCAGGCGCCAGCCGGTCATCCCGAAGTATTTCGAGAAGCTGTTGATCACATAAAGGTCCTCCGAGCCGAGCGCCAGCGCGGTCCGGTCGGGTGCCGCGTAGGTCAGGCCCTGGTAAATCTCATCGACGATGAAAGCCGCGCCACGCGCCCGGCAGAGTCCATGGAGCCCGGCCATGACGGCGGGTCGAGCGATGACCCGGTGGGATTGGACGGTGAGGCGACGACGACCGCGCGTACCCCCGGAACCCAAGCTGCGGCGGCCAGCTCGACGGTCAGTTGATAGTTGGTCTGCGGCCCGACCGGGACCGCGACCGGCTCTACGCTCAGCAGTCGGAGCACCTGGCGGTAACAGGGATAGGACGGATCGCAGAAGCACCCGGTCGCCCGGCTCCAGGACCGCCTGAAAGACCAGTTGCAGGGCGCCCGAGGCTCCGGGGGTGACCAGGATGCACGCCGGGTCGACCTGCACGCCGTAGCGCCCGGCGTAGTAGCCGGCGAGGTCCTCGCGCAGCGCCGTCCCGCCAGAGCGCGCCGGCCGGCCTCGACGATGGGTTCGGGGGTGGGAAAATCGGGCTCGCCGACCTCCAGGTGGACGATGGAACGCCCCTGCGCCTCCAGTTCGGCCGCGCGCCCCAGGAGGCGCATCACGTCCGTTCCAGCCTGCCGTCGCTGGCCGTCCCGGCGAGCGGCGGCGGGAGTGTTCGGTCATGGTGTTCGCGGTGACGGTGGTGCCTTGGCGCAATCCGTTGTATTGAAGCCGCTGATACGGATCAAGCTTGGGGCCGCACGCTGCGGTGTCAAACGACGAGTCGACCACCGAAGTCTATGGAGCGAAAGGTTCCGTATCAGCAGCCAGCGGGATTTCATGCTGCCGACGCCTTGCGCAAGGCCACATCGCCCTTCTCACGGAACACCTCGGTGACAAAGGCGATGGCCGCCAGCACATCGGCGCGCGTCACGCGTGGATAGGCGGCCAAGATGTCTTCCAAGGTCCAGCCGTCTGCTAGGCGGTCCGTGATCAGATCTACGGAGATCCGGGTGCCCTTGATGATGGGCTTGCCAGCCAGGATCTCGGGGTCGACGACGATGCGGTCTTTCCAGTCGGTCATGGTTTGCACCAGTTGATTCTGGTTTCGCTCCAGCACCGGCGAGGGGCGGCTCCGGTTCGCCCTCGGCCGGTTACGGCCCGCCAACCGACACCGCTCGGCGCGCCTACCGCCGCGCCAACAACATCAACTGATCGCCCCGCTGCACATGCAGGCTGCGCACACCGCCGGATTGGCGCAGGACCTTGATCAGGTCGCGCACGCCGACGATCGGTATCCCGTTGGCCTGGCGGATCAGGTCGCCTTCGCGCAGACCGGATTGCCAGGCGGGGCTGTCCACGGTGACGGTGCCCACGGCGACCCCGGCGGGGCGTCCGGGGGCGTCGCCCAGCAGGGCACCGGCCAGGGTGGCGGCGAGCTTGTCGCCACGGGTGAAGTCGCGGTAGGGATCGGCGATCTCGCCGGTCAGGGTCCGGGGTTTGCCGTCGCGCAGAATGTCGAGCTGCACGCGCGCGCCCACCCGCAGCAGTCCGAACTGGTTTCTGACATCCGCCGCGCTGGTCACCGCACGGCCATCCAGGCGCAGGATCAGATCCCCTTCCCGCAGGCCGGCGGCGGCGGCGGCCGATTCGGGTTCGATGGCCGACACCAGCACGCCGCGGCGCTCGACCCCCATGGCGTTGGCCAGGTCCGGGGTCAGATCCTGCACCGCCACCCCGAACCGGCCGCGCCGCACTGCTCCGTGGTTCAGGATTTGGTCCATGATCGAACGGGCCATATTGATCGGGATGGCGAAGCCGATGCCGATGTTGCCGCCGCCGGGGGCCAGGATGGCGGTGTTGATGCCCACCAATTCGCCGCGCAGGTTCACCAGCGGGCCGCCGGAGTTGCCGGGGTTGATGGAGGCGTCGGTCTGGATAAAGCTCTCGTAACCCTCGATTCCCAATCCGGCGCGGCCCAGCCCGCTGATGATGCCGGAGGTCACCGTCTGGCTCAGGCCAAAGGGGTTGCCGACGGCGACCACGAAGTCACCGACTTTGAGCCGATCGGAGTCCGCCAGCGCGAGGGCGGTCAGCCCCTGGGAAGGAATGCGCAGTACTGCCACGTCCGTTTCCGGATCGTCGCCCACCAGGTCGGCCTTCAAGGTGCGGCCATCGCCCAGGGTCACCCGGATCTCGTCGGCCTTGGCGATGACGTGGTGATTGGTGAGGACCAGACCTTGTTTCGCGTCGACGATGACGCCGGAGCCCAGGCTGCTATCCTGCCGCTCACGGTGTTGCGGGATGTCGAAAAAGTGACGGAAAAAGGGGTCGCGCAGCAGCGGATGGTCCGCTTGCTCGATGCGGGTGACGGTCGAGATGTTGACTACCGCGGGCATGGCCCGCTCCAGCATGGGAGCCAGCGTCGGCAGGGCCTGGCCGTCGACCGCCGCGGGCAGGACCGCCTGGGCCGGGAGTCCGCAGCCAAGCAGGGCCGCGGCCAGCGCCGGGACCAGTGAGCGGGGCAGGGTTCGGTGGGTGTGCCTCATGGGTCTGGATTCCAAAATAACCATGGGGCGGATATGGCGGCGGCAGGTCTGGGAGGCAATCCGGCGGTGGCGGGGAGAAGTGCCGACAGATCCAAAAAAAAGGCCGGGCTTGCGCCCGGCCTCCGTTCTAGCCGTCAGTCGGTCAGCTCGCGATTACGCAACCGCGCGCAGCTTCTCGGACTCGATCAGCCGGTTCTGGTCGGTGCGGATTTCGACCTTGCGAGGCTTCATCGCCTCGGGCACTTCGCGCCGCAGATCGACATGCAGCAGACCATTCTCCAGTCGCGCATCCACGACCCGCACATAGTCCGCCAGCTGGAACTTACGCTCGAAGCTGCGGTTGGCAATGCCGCGGTAGAGATAGCGGGTTTCAGCCGTTTCCTCCTCATCGCCGCGAGCGCCGGAGACGGTCAGAATGTTTTCCTTGACCTCAATGGAGAGTTCCTTGTCAGCGAAGCCGGCCACCGCCATGGTCACGCGGTAGTCATTCTCACCGCTGACCTCGACGTTGTAGGGCGGATAGCCGCCGGGCTCGGAGCGATAGGCGGTCTCCAGGGCGTTGGAGAACCGGTCAAATCCGATCATGGACCGGAACAGGGGAGAAAAGTCAATCGTCGTCATGGACATATCCTCAAGTTGAGCAATATGGATCGATGCGTTCTGACGAACCGCGTCACCTGCAGGCCTCGGTTGAGCGCCTGTGTTATGTAAAATAGATCCTGATAGCGCGGGTGTCAAGGGGTCGGAGAAAAATATTATGTGAAGTCGTAATCCGGGCTCGCCGCGGCCCGATGCGCCCGGCCAGCAGGGCGTTCGCCGCTGTCGCCGGAAGTTCTTGCGCCTCAAGTGCCGACTCGGTGACACTGCCGGTCGCGGCCAACGACCGCGCGGCGCCCTGGACGCGCTCATAAAAGGTACTGTTCCACTCCACTCCCATCCGACGGCTGGTGGCTCACCGCCGACCGGATCTTCCAGGCGAACCCAGGTACGTGCACCGCATCCCAGTCAAACCGATCCTGACGCGCTTGTTGCGGCGCGTGCCCATGCCGTTGATCGCGATCCTGGTCGGGTTGGTCGCGGGGTTGGGTGTGTGGGGTATCCTGGATCAGATTCAGACGCGCCAAGTGGGCAAGATCTTTGGTCAGGAATTGCGCAATCAACTCGACGTCCAGGCCCGCGAGAGCCTGATCCGCTTCGACCGCTACCTGGCCGGGTATGGAATGACCACCCGTCTCCTGGCCAACCATCGCCGTCTGGCGGAATACCTGGAGCCGCTGTTCTGGTCCGACAGCGATGTCGTGCGGCCGGTGGTCTACCTGGAGTTCCGTCCCTACTGGCTGCCCGATTTCTTTGCGCGGGATGCCCTGCGCCCGCCCAGTCATGTGCTGCTGACCGATCCCCAGGGCCGGGTGCGGGAGGTCTATCAGGCCGGGTCCGACCCGTTGCCGGTTGAGTTGGCGGCCAGTCTCCCGGCCCAGTCGCTGGATACCAGCGCGGTGCGGACGGTCCCGGTCAAGCTCGGTGAGGTGCTCTACTTGCTGGTCAGCGACGCGGTCGAGGATTCGGGCGGCTATCACATGGGGTATCTGGTGGTCCTGGTCCCCATCGACGATGCCTTTCTGACCGCCTCCCAGCGGGGTGTGGATCTGAGTCGGGTGGCGGTGGCGCTGGTGGACGGGGACGATCAGCGCATCCTGGCGAGCGTGGATTCGGCCGAGTTGCCCCCCGGCACGACGCTCACGACGCTCAGTGACGGCTATCTGGTCACGTCCCAGTCGCTGCCCGAATATGAGGGTGCGGACGCCAACCTGTTGTTCGCCACCCTGGTCACCCAGGGCAATCTGGAGCGCATGTCCCGCCATGTCCGCATCTTCGAGCGGCGGCAGCGCTTCTTCGCCGCCGCGGCCTTCATTCTGGTGTTCACCTGGGTGATCTATCTGGTTTCGGCGCGGCTCAATCGGGTCTTGAAGCGCATGACGCGGTTCTCGCAACGG
The DNA here is from genome assembly GCA_013426805.1 of Chromatiaceae bacterium. Lineage (GTDB taxonomy): Bacteria > Pseudomonadota > Gammaproteobacteria > Chromatiales > Chromatiaceae > Thiodictyon. Next base: position 31,370 of record JACDZG010000076.1, on the reverse strand, counting down.
GCGTTGGGGATCAAGGAACCCGGCTTTCAGCGGGCCGGCAATCAGTTGCTGCTGCTCGAGGAGTGGATCGCGCACTTTACCCAACTGGTGCTCAAGGCGCGGGAGGAGATGAGCCGCCGCCATCAGGCGGAAATGCGCGAGAGCGAGGCGCTCAAGGCGGCGGTGATGGAGGCGGCGCTGGACGCCATCGTGACCCTCGACCATGCGGGCTGCATCAGCGAGGTCAATCCGGCCGCCGAGCGGATGTTCGGTCTGCGGCGCCAGGAGGTCATCGGCAGCCCGTTCGGCGAGCGACTGTTGCCGGAGGTGGCGCGGACCGCCTTCCGGCGGCTGCTCGATCGCTCGCGCCACGACGGGCTGGAACCCAAGGGCCGCGGTGAGTTGGTGGCCCTCAAGGGCGATGGCTCGGAGATCCCGGTGGAGATCTCCATCGTGCCGATCGACCTGGAGGCCGAGCGCTTTTACACCGTCTATATTCATGACATCAGCAGCCGCAAGCAGGCCGAGCGCGAGATCAAGAGCCTGGCGCGGCTGGCCAGCGAGAGCCCGAACCCGATCCTGCGGGTGACCGCCGGCGGGCAGATCGCTTATGCCAACAACGCGAGTCGCCCGCTGCTGCTCGCCTGGACAACCGAGCAGGGTGGACCCCTGCCGGACGAATGGGCGGCGGAGGTGACGGCCGTATTGGAGCAGGGGGGGCCGCGGGAGTGCGAGACCGATCTCGCGGGGACGATCTACGCCTTGCTGTTCGCCCCGATCCGGGATCTGGGCTACGTCAACATCTATGCCCGTGATATCACCGCCGTGCGCCGCGCCGAGCAGGAGTCCCGCCAACATCAGGCCGAACTGGTGCACGTGAGCCGCTTGAGCACCATGGGCGAGGTGGCCACCGGCATGGCCCATGAGCTGAATCAACCCCTGTCGGCGATCGTCAATTACGCCAACGGCTGCACTCGCCGGATGCAGAGCGGCCAGGGTCAGACCGAGGATTTGCTGGGCGCCCTGGCGCAGATCACCAGCCAGGCGAAGCGTGCCAGTGAGATCATCCGGCGGCTGCGTGCGCTGGTCGGCAAGCAGCCGCCGTTGCGGGCCGATCTGGATCTGAATCATCTGGTCCGTGAAGTCTGTACGTTCGTGGAGTTCGAGACGGCGAAACTCGGCGTGCAGATCGAATTCGACCTGGCCGCCGAGGGCATCCCGGTCCATGTGGACCTGGTACAGATTGAACAGGTCTTGCTCAACCTGCTGCGCAACGCGCTCGATGCACTCGAAGAGACCCCCGAGGCGTCACGGCGGCTGGTCATTCACACCCGGGTCCAGAAGGCCCAGGCCCTGGTCGCGGTGCAGGACACCGGCCCAGGCGTGGAGGGCGAGCGCCTGGCGCAGTGGTTCGACCCCTTCTTCACCACCAAGTCCGGGGGCATGGGGATGGGCCTGCCGATCAGTCGGACCATCCTGGAAAACCATGACGGGCGCATCTGGGCCGAGTCCGAACCAGGTCAGGGCACCGTTTTTCATGTCGCGCTGCCGCTTGCGGAGATCCCCGCCGCGCAGGATCCCGAGCCGGTGCCGCCCACTGCCATAGGAACCACCCGATGAGCACCAATCCCACCGTTTTTGTCGTCGATGACGACCAGGCCATGCGCACCTCCCTGCAATGGCTGATCGAATCCACGGGGATGCAGGTCAAGACCTTCGAGTCTGCCGATGCGTTTCTGAGCAACTATTATCCGGGACGCGCCGGCTGTCTGTTACTCGACGTGCGGATGCCCGGTATGAGCGGGCTGGAACTGCAGAGTTATCTGGCGCGCGAGGGTTATCAGCTCCCGGTCATCATCATCACCGGTCATGGCGACGTGGGCATGGCCGTCAAGGCAATGCGCGCCGGGGCCATGGACTTTATCGAAAAGCCCTTCCATGACGAGGATTTGCTGCGCAGCATCCAGCGGGCGCTGGAGTACGATCAGCGGCAGCGCCTGAGCCGCGCGGCCCGTGCCGACATTCAGGCGCGCGTGGCGGACCTGACCCCGCGCGAACATGAGGTCATGGGCATGGTCACCGACGGCAAGGCCAATCGGGAGATCGCCGTCGCGCTGGGGGTGACGCCGAAAACGGTCGAGGCCCATCGCGCACGGGTGATGGAGAAGATGCGCGCCGAGTCGCTGGCCGAGTTGGTGCGCATGGTCCTGATCGCGGGTCGGGAGGAGGGGGGATGATTTCCGGCCGGCGGGCGCCAGTTCGTAACGCGTTGGAACGTGATCTCGCTCCCACGCTCCAGCGTCACTGCCATTAAGTTAAGCGCCGACGGCGCGGCTTCTCGTTCCCACGCTCCGCGTGGGAATGCCGGGCGGGCGCTCCGCGTCCGGTCTTGGCGCCGGACGCGGAGCGCCCGCACGTGCTCCCACGCAGGAGCGTGGGAGCCAGAATGGCTTAACTTAATGGCATTGACGCTCCAGCGTGGGAGCAAGTCGCGACGCTCCAGCGTCGCGTGGGGCCACTGGCCGCTGAAGCGGCCGGACGGCATTCCCACGCTGGAGCGTGGGAACGAGAAAGCGTGGGAACGAGAAAACGATTTTATGAGCGATCCTCTGACCTTGAAGCCGATCGATCGCCCTGGTCCGGGCCGTCAGGTTTTGGCCTGGGCCTTTTATGACTGGGCTAATTCGGCCTTCGCTACCGTGGTCATCGCCGGATTCTTCCCGGTCTTCTTCAAAGAGTTCTGGGCCGCGGATCTGGCCGCTACCGAGAGCACCCGTGCGCTCGGCTACGCGAGCAGCGCCGCCAGCCTGATCCTGGTGTGCGCGGCGCCCCTGCTCGGCGCACTGGCGGATCAACTGGGGGCGAAGAAGCGCTTCCTGCTGTTCTTTACGTCGCTCGGGGTGCTGGCGACGGGCGGGCTTTTCTGGCTGGCTGCAGGGCAGTGGGTCGCCGCCCTGTCGCTCTATCTGCTTGGACTCCTGGGTTTCCTGGCGAGCAACATCTTCAATGACGCGCTCATCACCGATGTCGCCGCGCCCGGTGAGTACGAGCGGGTCTCCTCGCTCGCTTACGCGCTCGGCTACCTGGGGGGCGGACTGCTGTTCGCGCTCAATGTCGTCATGGTGCTGACGCCGACGACCTTCGGTCTTGCGGATCAGAGGCAGGCGGTGCAGGTCGCTTTCCTTGGGGTCGCCCTGTGGTGGGCGGTCTTCACTATCCCGCTGGCGCTCCTGGTTCCCGAGTCACGGGGCCAGGGACGCAAGGCCCTTGGCGCGGCGCTACGCGGCGCCTTTGCCGAACTGGCGCAGACCTTCCGAACGATCCGCGCGCTGCGCCACACCTTTCTGTTTCTCATCGCCTACTGGTTCTATATCGACGGGGTGGACACCATCATGTTCATGGCGGTGGACTTCGGGCTCTCGCTGGGCTTCCCGGCGTCCAGCCTGATGGTGGCGCTGCTGATCACCCAATTCGTCGGGTTCCCGGCGGCACTGGTGTTCGGTCATCTGGGCACCCGTTGGGGACCCAAGCCCAGCATTCTGCTCGCTATCGGCGTCTACATGCTGGTCGTGGCCGCCGCCTCGCAGATGCATCTATTGGCGCATTTCTACGCCCTGGCGGTCGCCATCGGCCTGGTACAGGGCGGTGTCCAGGCACTCTCGCGCGCGCTCTTCGCCGGCCTGATTCCGGCCGGCCAGACCGCCGAACTGTTCGGCTTCTACAACATGGTCGGTAAGTTCGGCGCCGTGCTCGGACCTTTCCTGGTCGGCACCACCGCGGCCCTCACCGGCGATCCTCGGCTGTCGCTGCTGCCCATCCTGGCGCTGTTTACGATCGGCGCCGTGCTGCTGACACGGGTCGATGTGGCGGCGGGGCGGGCGGCGGCGACGCGCGCCTGAGTCAGGCGACGCGGTCGAATCCGCTCGCGCGCTCAGCGTAAGGCACCCACCAGGGTGCGCACCGAGCCTTGCGCCAGCGTCTGGGCCAGCGCCCCAAGCAGCGCTTTGCCAAACAGTCCGGCCGCCTGGCTGTCCTGCTGACCCGCGACGCGACGGGCGCCGACGCAGCCGATCTCTTCCAGCATTGCCAGCAACTCGGCCTGGGTGCGTTGCGCGGGGTCGTAGTGCACGGTGATGCTGCCCGCGCGGGTGTTCACCGCCACGGCGTCGATCCCTGCCGACTCGCGCAGCCGACCCGCCGCCGCCTCGATCTTGCCGGGCTGACAGCGGAAGGATTGAGTCCGGACCCGCAGGCGTCCGGGGACATGATGGATGTAGAGGCTCATGGCCGGTTCTCCACACAAAATTAGAGAGAATAAGAACGAGTCTCAACAACTATACATGCTCCTAACATAAATGAAAATAGGTCGCATTGCGGTTTTCGATGGCGTCAAGCCTGCCGCTTGGACGACACTGACTCGTTGTTCCAGACTTGGAACCGTGGCTGCGCGGCGCGGGACGATCCGGAGATCTCGCGCGAAACTGGGGTGGTTGCCGCAGACCGAGTGTTCGTGTGACCTTGACAAGTAACGTAATGAGACTCATTATTATCGGCTGATCGACTACCCAGGCTAAAACCCAGGCAACTCTTCCAACGACGACTGACGAGTTGACAAATCATGATGAACTTGGTGTTGTCTTTCCTGGGCCGGGTCACGCCGCGCATGCCTGTTTCCTCAGATACGCGAAGGGCAAACCGCTCATCGAACCGCGGCACGCCCCAACTGCCGATGCTCCCGTTGCTGGCGATCACCGCCCTCTGCGGCACCTCGGGTGCGATGTCGGCCGCGGCGGGCGGGGTGTCGCAGCAAACTCAGACGGTACCGTTGGTGCATCTCTCATCGGAAACCATCGCGTTGCTGCACGACGCCGGACAAAATCCCTCGCGATTGCGCGCCGTTGCGCGGATCAGTGGAACAACATCGATCGCGGGGTCAGTGGATTCGCGTTACACGACTCGCTTCCCAGCGTTTCCAAAGCACTGGCAAACCGCTGAGATCAGTGTCGGCTATCGGGACGGTGGCCCGCTCTTTGAAAAAATCATCGTCAACCGGGTGCAGCCGCGGCGCAAAATCGACGCGGTTTCGACGGCCGCCGTGATTGCCGCCGATGGGCGGCTGCTCAAGACCCTGCTCTACGAGGAAGCGATCCGCAAAGCGGTGAATCAGGCGGGCAGGGGGCAGTTCACCACCGAGAACGTGCAGAAAGCGAAGGTGGCGATCATGACCGCTGTGATCACCCGCAACATCATCGCCGGTACGCTGAGCGGAGACATCGATACCTACCTTGATCTCGGCGGCCCACAAACGGATCTCAAGCTTGCCGTTCCCGACCACGAGACCGGCGTTAAGGTGACCGTGAACGGGCACGCTTTCTCGCCTAATGCCTTCGGGATCAGGACGTCTCAATCCGGGTTGCTGCCGCGCGGTGCCCGTCCGTATCTGGCCGAGCACCTGTCACTGACGGGCGGTCTTGAATCGACCCCCTATCCACGCGCGCCTGCGCGAGCGTCTGGCGCACGAGCACACCGATACCTTTATCGACCTGGATACCGGTCTGAGTCAGATCCTTCCCGAGCACAGCGTCCCCGCGAACGGCGACTGGGATATCTGCGTCAACCATCTGCGGGACGGCTGGCCGTATATCCGGCTCAATCATCCGACGGGGGTTGCCGCGGCCGATCTCGGACCGATCGATTGGGACAGTCTGCGGCGGCTGCGTGAGGTTGACGTCCAAGCGGGGCCGGATCATCCCGGTATCCTGATCATTGCGCATGGTGAGGGGGCTCCCGAGTGGAACCTGGCGGTCGCCTATGCCGTCGCGCGCCTGCGCGACACCCATCCTGAATTAGCGCATCTGCCCATTGAGTATGCCTTCCTCGAAGCCGAGATGATCGAACAGGATGCGCGTAATGCGGCCTTAGGTTTGACCGGTCGGGGGATTGCCGATTCGTTGGAGCGTCTGCGGGCTCAGGGAGTGACCTGGGTGGGCGTGGTTCCGCTCATGGTCAACAATTGCTCCGGTCACATTGAGGAGATTCGCTGGCTCATGGGGCAGCCGGTCGACTCTCTGACGTCCGAGTGGACTGGAACCCTGGACGGTGGTGCGTTCGGCACGCCGGGTTTTCACGGTTTCTTGTCACGCAAGGAGTCGGCGCTCAGCGGTGAGTTCGCCATCGCCGGATTGGATGGGCGTCCATGCCGGCGAACTCGTCTCGAGCTATCCGGTTGGCGACAGTTGGCATGGTCAGAAGCTCGCCGATGGACGGTTGGAAATGACGAACAACCTGTACGTCATCAGAACCAATCGCGGCAGGTATGCCAAGATGCGCGTGTTCGCGGCGGGCAGCGGGATGGTGTCGCTCGAATATGCGAGTCATTACCGGCGGTAGAGCGGAATCGTTGATGGAGTTAATTGATTATTGTCAATAGTTTTTCACGATAAGTACATCAATAGAATTGTCTGTAATTCAATGAATTCGCGTGAAAATTAAAAAACTATATTTTTCAGTTTGTTATAATAATAGTGGTGTTACAAACAAATCTATTGATGTACTTAATCGCAATCCAGCGAAACGATTTCTGATCTGCACCGAAAGACGCTAAGGTGTCGTCACTCGCTGGTCTCCCGCTTGCGCTTGAGCCGCTCGCCAGGTGCCGGTCATTCCGGCCGGATGCCGGAATGCGAGGGCGCGAATGCTGCTGCGGCCTTGATCGTAATCCCGGCCGGCGGCGTGCGTCGTCAGGGCTTCCAGCCCTGACGACGCACCCGGCGAGCCCAAGTGGCCGGAATCTTGATCGAGGCCCCTGCCGCGCCCGGGCGAACGGTCCGCGGGTTGAGGCGAAACGCCTGACCAGCGAGTGCATCAAGCGAATCACCCTGACCGACAACGGTGTCGACAATCATGACAATCGAAACCAACGCCATTCCCGCCATGCCGCGTCTCAATGAGCCGGCACCAGCCTTCGACGCCCCCACCACCCATGGCCGTAAGACCTTGGAGGATTACCGCGGCAAGTGGCTCGTATTGTTCTCCCACCCGGCCGATTTCACCCCGGTGTGCACCACCGAGTTCATGGGCTTCGCTCGCCGCCACGCGGATTTCCAGGCCATCGGCTGTGACCTCCTGGGCTTGTCCATCGACAGTCATTACAGTCACGTTGCCTGGGTACGCAACATCAAGGAAAAGTTCGATGTCGAGAAAGGTGGCGACTCCGGAGAACTGGCAGCCGGGCGATAAGGTCATCGTGCCGCCGCCGGGTACGGTCGCCGAGGCCGCCGCGCGGGTCGCCGCCGGTGAGCATGAGTGCGTCGATTGGTACTTCTGCAAGAAGTCACTGTGAGCGGTCGTCCACGGGACGGGGGCTGACGCGCTGACCAGCGACAGGGGACGCCGCGGCGGTCCTTGTCGCCGGCCGCCTGGAATTCGCCGCGGTCTTCCGCGACGTCTTGAAAAACGGCAGCCAAAGGTCACGTACGGGGTCAGACGTGACGGCCGATGCATGGAGCGACACCCGCGGCCGTCGACCCAGCCGAATCCAACCGCAGCAGGAGACCGCCTCCGATGATTTCAAAAGACATGGCGACGCTGATCAACGCCCAGATCAACCGCGAAATGTACTCAGCCTACTATTACCTGGGGCTGTCGGCGCAGACTGAAGCGATGAATCTTAAGGGAACCGCGGCTTGGTTCCTGGCCAAGCACGGCGAAGAAATGACCCATGCGTTGAAGATGTTCAGGTACCTGATCGATCAGGATGCCGCCGTGACGCTGAAGGCAGTCTCGGTACCGGAGACCGTGGGGAACGTGGTGATGGAGATTTTCGAGCGCACGCTCGAACACGAGCGGGGGGTGACCCGCTCGATCAACGACCTGGTCGACCATGCGCTGACCGAGAAAGACCACGCGACCAACGTGTTTCTGCACTGGTTCGTGACCGAGCAGATCGAGGAGGAGGCGACGGTGAAAGACATTCTCGGCCGCCTGCGGATCTTCGGCGATCAAGGCCAAAGCCTGCTGATGATCGACAACGAACTCGCCGCGTTGGCGCAACAGATCAACCAGGCCGCCGCGACCGCCGCGGCCCAGTGACGTACCGCCTACGACCATGAGCAAACAGCCCGGCAAGTGCTGCAAGAAGTACAAGGAGGGCAAGCGCTGCAAGGATTGTCCGAAATCCCCGAAAGCTACAGTCACAGCAGTGGGTCAGTGATGGATCAGATTCCAAACTGATGCGATTGGGTGATACAGCGTTCGCATCTGCTATCCAGACAGACCTTCGTGTAGGGGCGGGTTTGAAACCCGCCCCTACGTTCGGTTATTACGTCCGAAAGTGATCACAAGAGTGTAGGGACCGCACCCGCGGCAAATTCAGCCGCGGACTGCCTCCTTGAGGTGGCGCATGCGCTCGGCGGTCTGCCCGCGCACCCCCGGCGCCTGACTCACTCCCGCCAAGGCGTTAAGTAGGATGCCGATAGTGCTGCCGTTATGGAGAACCGCGCTGGCCACCGGGGAGAGCCAGCCCATGACGGCGCCGCCCAGGATGGCGGTGTTGATGCCGACGGCGAGATTGAAGTTGGTGCGGATTAGCTGCATGGTCCGGCCCGCCAGATCGCGGGCGTCGGCCACCGCGGCGAGCCGGTCATCCATGAGCACGATATCCGCGGTGGCGCGTGCGATGTCAGCCCCGCGCGGCATCGCGATGCCGACCTCGGCCGCGACCAGGGCCGGGCCGTCGTTGACCCCGTCGCCGACGAAGGCCACCTGATGCCCGGCCTGCTGCAGGGTCTCGATGATGCCGGCTTTGCCTTCCGGGGCCATGTCGGCGTAAACGGCGTCCAGACCCAATTCGATCGCCAAGGCCTCGGCTTTAGCGCGGCGGTCGCCGGTGATCATGATGAGTTGCTTGATGCCCAACGCACGCAGCCGCGCGATCGTCTCCCTAGCATCCGCGCGCAAGGTGTCGCGCAGGGCAATCAGCCCCACCGGACCCTGGTCGTTGCCGACGAAAAGTAGCGTCTTGCCTTCGTCCTGCAACCGGTCGATCAATGGCTCGTGGGCGTCGAACCGGATGTTTTCGTGCTGCTCCAGGTAATGACGGCTGCCAATGCGTACGCGTCTGGACCCGCCCGGAGCGCTGACGTCGGCCGCCAGTCCGTGGGCGACCAGGTAATCCACCTCCCCGTGGGTAATGTGCTGCAGGTCGCGTTCGCGTGCCGCCTCGACCACGGCCTTGGCCACCGGGTGGCTGGCGTGTTCCTCCACCGAGGCGACCAGGGCGAGCAGCTCGGCCTCGCTGCACCCCGTTGGATCGAGCACCAGCACGTCGGTGACGATCAGCTCGCTATGCGTCAGGGTGCCGGTCTTGTCGAAGACGACGGTATCCACCGCGGCGAGTTGCTCGATCGCCTGGCCGCCCTTCATCAGGACGCCATGGGAGGCGGCGGCGTACATGCCGGACTTGAAGGCGACCGGGGTTCCGAGCTTGAGCGCGCAGGAATAATCGACCAGGAAGACCGCCTGTAATCGGGTCAGGTCGCGGGTGACGGCATAGACCAGGCCGCCGGTGACCAGGGTGAGGTAGACCCGCTGGTCCGCCAGGCGGTCGGCCAGCCGCTGGGTCTCCGACTGCTTGCCCAGCGACTCCTGGATGAAGCGGGCGATCCGCGCCGTGGTGGTGTCAGCGCCGACCTGGGTCGCCGCGATACGCAGCCGGCCGTCTTCCAGCGTGGAGCCGGCGACCACGCGGCGCGGTGCTTCTTTGCGCACCGGCACATTCTCGCCGGTGACCGCCGCCTGATTGACCAGGGCGACACCGTCGATGACGCGTCCGTCCACCGGAATGGTCTCGCCGACGCCGACCACCACGGTCTCACCCTCCAGCACCTCGTCGCCGGCGACCTGAATCAGGGTGCCGTCGCGTTCGACCCAGGCCATCGCCGGTTCGGGGCGCAGCAACTGGCGCAGCAGCCGGTCGGATTGGCGCTCCGTGCGTTGCTCCAGGTATTCGCCCAGTGCCAGCAGAAAGCCGGTGATGCCGGCGGTATAGACCTCGCCGCGGGCCGCCGCCAGCCCGATCGCGAGGGCATCAAGTACTTCGACTTTGATGCCGCGCCGGATCAGGGTGTCCACCCCGCCGGCGAGGGTCTGGCCCTGGGTCACGAAGGTCAGCAGTTGCTGCATGGGCGGCGTCAGCAGGGGCAGGGCGGCGAGCCCCAGTGCGCTGGTGACCATGGGGGCGATCCCGGCCTCGCGGCCCGCGGTGAGCGGCGGGAGCGGTGCCGGGGAGCAGTGAGCCAGTCGCTCCAGGATCGCGGCGCGGGCCGCCGGTCCGCCCTGGTAGTGCAGAGTCAGGCTGGCGGCGGCACGGTTCACCCGGGCCTGACGCACGCCCGCGACGGCGTCCATCCAGGATTCCAGATGGGCGCCGTCGAGGTCCGGGGTGCGCAAGGCCGGAACCCGCAGGCGCAGCCGTCCGGGGACCTCGTGGACCAGAGTGAAGTCAAGACGCGTCATGGGTCTTCCGATGGCGACCGAGCCCCAGGGCGCGGCCGAGCAGGTAAAACAGGCCCGCCCCGGCGATCAGGCCGACCAACAGACGGTCGGATTTCGCCGGGGGTGGGCGGGAGACCGGGGGTACGGCGGGTTGCTCGTGCCACCAGTGCAGTGAATGGACGGTGCCCCGGTCATCCGAGCCCGCGTCCACGGCGGACCCGTGACCGCACGAGGCCGGGTGATCGGGGCGCGCGCTCACTCCTTGGGGGCGGCTTCGCCCGCCCGGATTTCGGCCTCGGCATCCTGGAAGCGTTCCTTGATCTCCTCCACTCCGCCCTGCAGCATGGACCAGGCCTTGACGACACCCTTGATGGCGGTGCGCTGGACCGATTCGTTGGTCAACAGATAGGCGGCGGCGGCCCCGATCAGCAGTCCCTTGAGAAACCGGTCGTTGGAAAAATTGAAAAAGGGTGTCGACGACTGGTACTGGGACTGATGATACGAGGCCGCGGGATAGCCGGCGTAGCCCTGATGGGAGGCGGTCGTGTAACCGCCTTGGCCGTAGCCGGCTGCTCCGTAGCCGCCTTGAGCGAACTGCATCATGGCGGGCTGGCCCTGAACAGTGCCGGGATAGCCGGTCATGCCGGCCTGGCCCGGTCCTTGGCTCTGTCCTGGCATGGGTGCGCCGAACGCCTGGGGCTGTTGGGAATACAGCGATTGGTTAGACATGATTGACTCCGGCGATGAGGGTGATGGATTTCAGTGGTTCGGCGGCACGGCCGCGGGCAACGCTGATCGCCGCGCCGGTGACCGGGGCCGTCAGCGATGGACGGGGCGGCAGCGGATCAGCGTGACTCATGGCATCGCCTCCTGTGTTCGGCTGCTGGAGGCCGGAGTTGCCACGGTATCGTTGTGGGCGGTCGCCGCGACCGGGGCAGGGACCGCGCGGCGGCGGCTCAGCCACCCACGCAGCAACAGGACGACCGCGGCACCCACCAACAGACCCCCGGCGCCCGCTACCAGGTGCTTGGTGACGCCGTGACGTTGACGTTGGGGACCGCTAGACATCGCCGTTCTCCAGTGGAACGCGGCCCCATTGATCGAGTCCGTAGACGACGCCCGTGCCGACCGCGAACATCAGTGCCAGGCGCAACAACCCCTGTTCGGCGACCGCCCCGGCGACAGCTCCAGCCGTCGCGGTCGCGGCGGCGGCGATTGCCGCCGTGCGGGCGGTCGCCACCAGCGCCTGACCGGCGCGCAGTTCCCCGTCACGGGAACGTTGCAGATTGGCCGCCGCCGCGGCGGAGCCGCCGATCACCCCGCCCAGCAGGGCCATCCGCAGCAGGGTGCTGCAGGCCGTGTCGCTGGACTGCGCATAGGCCTCCGCCGGATAGGCCATGGCCATGGGGTAGGTCTGATCGTTCGGGTGGTTACTCATGACTGCCGCCCTGGGTTCCGGTCGCGTTCTCAGCCGCGGTTCGGGTGCGGCTCTTGACCTGATCGACCCCGGACTTGACGGCGTCGCGTGCCCGCACGCCGGTCTTGAACAGCGCGTTCTGAACCGAGTCATTGGTCAACAGCAGGACCACCGCCGCCCCGATCAGTGCGCCCTTCCAGAGTTCCTTGTCGTCCAAGTTGAGCATCTGCGACAGGCTGGAGAGCCCGTTGCCGCCCCCCGCGAGTTCTTCCATCAACTGGGACATGCCGGCCCCGCGGCCAGCCGCGGCGCCGGACCCCTGACCGGGCGCGTGTCCGCCCTGCGGGGCATAGCCCATGGGAGGCGGCGCGTAGGGTGGCGCCGGGGGATAGGCATAGGGCGGCCAGGGTGTCTGTGGCATTCCGTAGCTCCACTGGGCACCGGGATACCCATAGCCGGGCCACTGGGGACCCGGATCGGGCGCGGTCTGACCCTGATAGGGACCCATCCCGGGCGGTAGTTGTTGCCCTTGAGCCTGACCCCAGGGGGCCTGACCGCTAAACTGGCCGCCTGGACCTTGAGTCGCGGGGGGTACGCCGGCCTGGGTCGGGGCCTGCGCGGGTGGTGCATTTTGGCCCCATGGGGCGGTTCCAAGACCATTCCCGCTGCCGACGTCCTGACCGCCCATGGGGCCGAGCCCCACCGCGCCTTCGCCTTGGACCGGGCCGCCTCCTGATCCGTTTCCGCTCTCGCACATGATCGTTCTCCTGTGGTGAAAAAATGTTCGTCAGGTTCCGGTGAACAGGCTCAGGACCAAGGCGACTGCCATGTCCTCGTCGCCCAGGATCAGGGTCTCCCACCAGTCCGGGTCCAACCGTTCGGGGTCATAAGCGACAATCAGCGAGGCCGCCGCCGCGTTCAGTCTGATGCCGTTGATCCCGGGCACCATGTCGAGCCAGTCGACGGCCTGGGCAGGCGTCAACTCCTGGGTCGCGGCCCAGTCCTGGATGATCGGCCCCAGGCGCAGGCGGATCCGTCCGGGGATGTGATGGACGATGCTCAATCCCTCGCGGAGTTGAAGCAGGTCACTTAGGTCTGGAAGGTCGGTCATCCGCGGCCAGGTTTTTGTCGGGTGATTGAAGATGCAAATATGGTAATCATTCGCATTTAGATTGACAAGTGGATGAGACGCGTTATCATTCAATCCGACAATCGCACTTGCCAGCCAGCCGGGGATCACCCCCAAGCAAGCCGGAAAATATTAACTTTTTCAGAAGGCTAACGGCATAATGACCGATCTTGGTCCGTCGACTCCGACGCTTCACGGCGCCCCCGTGCGCATCCCCGAGCCGCCCCGCACCAGCCGGCGCAAGCTCTGGGAGATTCCTCACAAGTACCACTGTCCGGTGATCGGCACCTGTCTGGAGGTGGGCGAGTTGCGGCGCATCGCCGAGCGGGTGCGGATGGAAACCGATGAACCCTTGAGCGATTACGAGGTCCATCTGAACTTCGTCGGCGCCGCCGACAGTAAGAACACGCTTTCCGTTGCGACCCACAAGGTCCTGGAGCGCAAGTACGCCGCGGCCGTGGCCCGCTTCGCCAAGGTGCGTGAGCGCACCTTGCTCATCGCTTTGTGGCGCGAGGCGCTGGCCGACGGCGGCGTCCCCGGCGCGCTGTGGGCCGTGGTGACTCATGCCCGCGCCGACGCCGAACTGCTGGCCATGGCCTATGGCGACGTTCACATGCTGTCGCATCAGATCGGCGCCGGGCAGCGGGTGGATCTGGCCCGTCTGGCTCAGATCCGGACCGAACTGGCTGACTTGCAGGCCCGGCACGCGGCGACCCTGCGACGGCACGCCCGTGACCTGGCGACGCGCGATCGGGAGCTGGCCGCGTTGCGTGCCACGGTGGTCGAGATGGACGCATTGCGCGCCGAGTCGGCGCTGCTGCGCGAGCAAGTCACGGCGCTGGAATCCGGTCGGACCGTCGCCGACCTGCGGACCGCGTTGGCGGAACTGGAACAGCGCCAGGCGGGCCTGGAGCGCGAGCGGGTTCAGGCCGTGGCGCAAGCCGAGGACTGGCGGGATCAGTACGCGACGGCGGCGGCGCAAGCGGCCGAACTGAGCGCTAGTCTGGCCGAGCACCGCGCCGAGTTGCGGCTCTTGGAGGATCTCTTGCAGCAGGACCTGGCGCCCTGCGATGCCTGTACCGAGAACGCCTGCGGGGATGGTCCCGACTTGGGCGGTCGGCGGGTGCTCTGTGTCGGCGGCCGTCAGGCGCTGAGCGGACATTATCGGGCGCTGGTCGCCCGTCTCAACGGCGCGTTCGAACGTCACGACGGGGGCCTGGAGGACAGTTCCCAGCGCCTGACCGCGATGCTCGCGGCGGCCGACGCCGTGCTGTGCCCGGCCGACTGTGTCAGCCATGCCGCTTACTACCGAGTCAAGCGCTTTTGCAAGCGCCACGGTAAACCCTGTGTGCTATTGAGCAGTTCCGGCCTCTCGGCCTTCGCCAGGGGGCTGGAGACTTTGGCCTTACCGCCGACTGGCCGCCGGGAGTCGGGCAACCCCTGAACACCGATCATAATCGGTAACCAATCGGCATTTGTGATCTGCTTTCGGAGGCATCATGGAATTGAGGTTTTTCTTGATCGGTTCGGCCATGACGCTGGTAGGATGCGCTGCGTCCCAGAGCGACGGGATCGGTTCGTCGTCGACGCAGTCGGCAGCGCCGCGCGTTGCAGCCATTCCGTCCAGCGGCCGAACGACCTTGACCGGGACCGTCGAGCGGGTCTGGGAGGACGGCTTCCGCCTCAATACCGACAGCGGCGCCGTCAGGGTCGACTCCTGGGACCTCTTCGGCGATAACACCAGAGCCAAGGTGCTGGTCGGCACGCGGGTCAGCGTGACCGGTGAGATGTCGGGCGGCGAGTTCGATGCCAAGCGCATCTCGCCGATCGCCCGCTGATCGGACAGGTCGCCGTGGGCCGGCTCGACCCAGGGCGCATCCCCGATTCGGGCGACGTAGCGCCGGGCGCGCGCCTTCCGGTTCAGGACCAGCGGTACAGGTTGCGGTCGGCGGCATACAGCAGGTCTTTCTCGCCGCGTCGCCCTTCAAAAGCGGCGGCAAAGAAATCCCTGAGCGCCTGGTTCTGCTGCACGGGTTTACCGGTGAAATAGTTGTGTGAATTCTCGACCGCGGGGGCGTCGGTGGCATCAATGTAGTACGCATTGCCGGCATTGAGGTTGCGCACGTAACTCCCCAGCCGGTCCGACTGCTCGTCGCCGGGCTTGCGTCGTGACCAGGCCAGTGCATAATCATCCTCATTGATCAAAATATATAACCGGTTACGGACCTGGAGCAACTCCACCCAGTCCCGGTGGCCGGGGTTATTGGTGTCTGCCGCGAGCAGGGTGACATTGTCAAAGACCAGCGTTCGGGAAGCGGCGGAACTCGGTCTCGTGGCATATTTGAGAACATAGTTGCCCAGACTATGACAGGCCAGATTCAGCGTGATCCGGCATTCCTTCGCCACCTGTGCCGAGTAATCCTCGCGCGCCGCCGCGGCATTATCTTTAAATCTGGCATCCGCCTCTGTCCAGATGCGCTCCCGGATCGGGCGTGTGAGTAATTCGTGATAAAAGTTCACCTTCGCGATGCAGCTATTGAGCGCATCCATGGACGCGCGCGCGTCCTTCTTGTCATCCAGATAGGCGGTTGTTCCGGTGACGACCCCGCCGCCATTCGCGGGCCAGCTAAAGGGTATAACGACAACCTGGTATAGCGCCTCCAGTGCTTCCGCGGTATCGAGCACGTCGCCAATGTCGTTGTTGTACCCATGCACGTAGATCAGGATTTGGCGCTTCTCTTTGACTGCGCGCGCCAAGGTTTCGCAAGCGGCCCTCAGGCTCGCGTAGTACGGACCCTGAAAATCAGTCGGGAGTTTGAATTGCTTTCTGAGCTTTTTTACTTCTTGCGGATCGAGCTCATTCTGGAGTAGGGTGGTGTGGTAGCCCGCTCCATCCTTTAATACCTCAACCAATCTCAGTTCGTTCGGACCGGCCGGATTCGGGATTGATCCGAAAACCTCCAGCCCAGCCTCTGATTCGTCGATCACACGATTGGTAATGACGTACACGGTTGTTCTCCTCCTCGTTTTCAGTTCTTGAGCGCTGCGGGTGTGCCGCCGTAGGTTGCATCCCAATCCAGGATAGAACACTGCAACCCCTCAACGCTACTTCCAGTACCGCATCTTCCCCTCCGGCGTGTGACACCGCCCACCCCGCGGGCTGGTGCCGGTCAACCGAGACGAGATGCCCCCGACCCGGCCGGCAGTCCGCTGCGTTGGCCGCGCGCCGCGGTACCGCGTCATCGCCGGCGCGTCGATCCCGCGGCTACGTGGCCGTCCCTTCGACATCGACAATGATGCTCGCGGCCTGGTCGGGCTTCAGGTAGAGCCGCAGACCGTCCGCGCTGGTGACGACGATGCAGTCGCGGCCGTCCTCGTTGCCGACGGCAAGGTCGGGGCCGACATTCTCGAGCGTCAGGACGCTGCCGGGGCGGATGCCCAGCGCGGCGATCTGGTCGCGGGCGCTGTCACCGCCGAGGCGCGCGCGCGGGTTGACGCGCACAGCGGCGACCCCCGTCCGCGCCGCCAGCAGGGCCTGCAGATAGGCCAGGTCCAAGCAGGGGTGGGCGATCACCGGTCCGCGCAGCCGCAGCCGCCGCGGCTGCTCACTGACGACGTGAAAGACAGCGTTGGGGACAGGTCGACAGGTGCGGGTGGACAACGGTTGGACCTTCGTCAAGGGTTCAGCGCGCCGGTTGCGGAACCGGTGCGGTCGTCGGCGCCGCCCGGCGGGCGATGCGTCAGCAAGCGCGCGGAGTTGGTCAGAATGCCGGCGGTGTGCAGGATGTGGATCAGGCCGCCGAAAGCCGGCCCCAGCACACCCGCGGCGCCGAAGGCGATGCCGATCAGGTCGGTGCCGATGGCGATGCCGTAGTTCTGATCAGCGGTGCGCAGCGTCGCCCGGCTCAGCGCGCGCAGCGCCGCGAGCTTGCGGATATCGCTGTCGACAATGGCGATGTCCGCCACCTCCACGGCGACCTCCGAGCCGCCGGCACCCCGAGCACCATTTTCATCGCCGTTGATAAAAGCCAACCGCGCCCTCGCCGCAACGTGCCATCAGGTTTGAAACCACCAGGGCGTGGGTCGCTTTGTAGTCGGTAAAGAGCAGGCTTGAGCCTTGAGCGTCACATCCAGTGTCGGCGACCAATGGCCCAACCGTGCCGCCTCGGCCAATGCGATGCGCCGGGTGAGCACGGTCGTCTCGCAGGACTCGATCCCGTCGCCGAAGCTGACGATGACCGCTTGATCAGCCAACGGGGAGCAGCGGGACACCGCATGCCGGGGCCGCATCGGCCAACCGGCGGTCCAAGGTCGCGAGGTTCGCAGACAGACGTTTCGCCAGCGCCAGATGCAGCGCATCGCCGGCACGCAGGCCACCCGGACCCGCGATCATTACCGCCGCCGACCTGAAATCGGCTGGCTCGACCTCAACGAGGGTCAAGTTGGACGAGGTGAAGCGGTGGACTGTCGATAGCGCCTGCTGTCGCGTTGCGTGATCGATCGCGCCCGTACGCTCTTTGATGGCGCCCACGCTGCCATCTCCGTCAGGGTCCAGGCCGAAATGACCAGTCCACGAGTCGGTATCTGGGCAGATCATTGCCGAATAGCACCTCAGAGTCAGAACAACGCGGCGAGTTGCACCGCGCAGCCCGGCAGTCCGGGCAGGGCGATCGGGGCCTTGAGGTTGATCGGTCCTTGTTCCAGATAGGTCCCATTAGCGGGTCGGCTGAAACGCAGCACCTGACGGTGGGCAATATCCACCACCCACACCTCGGGGATGCCGTGGCGGGCGTAGAGCGGGACCTTGACGTTCAGGTCGTACTGGAGGCTGCTGTCGGCGACCTCGATCAGCAGCAGCACGTCGGCGGCCATCGGGTGGGCGTCGGTATAAAAGTCCGGGCGTGGGCGCAGGATTGCGATGTCGGGCTCGGGCTCGGAGCGGATGCCCAGCACGACCGGGTCCTGCACCGCGATGATGGCGTACTCGCCGACCGCGCCGGCGAGTATCCGATTCAAGTGCTTCACACGGCCCCCGTGGGGGCTGCCGATGGGTGGCAACGCGACAATCTCCCCTTCAATCAGTTCGACCCGGTCGTCCTCGTGCAAGATGCCGGTCTCGCCCATGCGTTGATAGTCATCGACGGTGAAGCGCCAGTAGTGAATTCGGGCGTGCGCGGTGGCAGACATGATCGGCTCCTGGCGGTCGGGTCGATGCCTGGGGTGACCGTCCAGGGACCATCCTAGGCGGGACGGGTGGATTCAGCAAGCCGATCAGAAGCAGCGCAAGGTGGACTCCGCCTGGACCTCCTTGAAGTGGGCGACGGTCTCCTTGGCCCAGGGGGCGCCCTTGTAGGCGGCGTTGCGGCCGACGCTCCAGTTGTTGCAGGCGCATCAGGGTCCCGACCGGAGCGGCCAGTTGCCCTCGGGTGTCCAGTAAACGGTCAGCCCCACCTCCGGACGCGGGACTCAGGGCCTGGATGCTGGTGTTTGCTGACGTGGCTAATCCTCGACGACGTGTCGCTCGCAGGCCGGTCGGCATTCGTCACCGGACGCTCGATCGGGCGAGCGTGTCACAACTGGTCCAGTGCCACTTCGACCTTGCGGGAACAGCCTGAATGACCTACAGTTCATCGGATGTAGAACGTCCTACAAAGGTAATCCAATGCATGAAGTTGTCTCCATCCGCGAAGCCAATCAACATCTTTCGCGTTACCTGGAACGGGTCGAGCAGGGGGCCGAGATCATCATCACCCGGCGCGGCAAGCCCATCGCACGCGTGATGCCCATTGAGGCCCAACCCCGCCTATCCGATGCCCAGCGCGCCGCCCGTGAGCGCCTGCGCGAGCGCATGAGTCGCGGCTATGCGCTTGGCGGAGCGCGCGTCGACCGCGAGGTCCTCCATGAGCGCGATCGATGCCATGAGCCTGATCGATGCAGGCACAGCGCTTCAGCGTCGACACCAACATCCTGATCTACAGCATCGACCAGGATGCGGGCACGCGGCATGTGCATGCGCGGGCCGTGATGGACAGGCTGCCCGACGCGGATTGCGTGCTGACCCTTCAGGCGCTCGCCGAGTTCTTCCATGCCGTCACGCGCAAGAACAAAATGCCGGCGGACGAAGCTGCCGCCATGGTGCATGACTGGATGGAGCTTTTTCCCGTGGCCGTTGCCGATGGTCGCACCTTGGCCGGGGCTATCCGCTTGAAAGAAAGGGAGAGTTTTGCCTTCTGGGATGCCATGTTGGTCGAGGTGGCCAGGGCTTCAGGGGTCACCCGTCTGCTTTCGGAAGACATGCAGGACGGCCGCAAGGTCGGTGCGCTACGTCTGGAAAACCCGTTCAAGGAGGGTTTCGACCTGGGTCTCGATTGACCGGGATCGGTCAGCCCCTCTCTGGCTGGCGGCCGTTCGGCAATTGGTCCCGGGTCTTGGACCATGCCGACGGCGATTACCTCCCACGAATTAAGTATTCTGTCCCCGGAACTCCGCTTCTCGACGACCGTCTCGTGCCAGGCGTCGCGCAGTAGCGGCAGCGCGGCGACCAGCGCGACGAGGCCGGTCAGACTCAGCGCACCGCCGGCGAGCGGACTTTTGAGAACCAGGCTGCGCACCAGCGCGAACGCGAGATAGCCGGTCAGCAGCACGAAGCCCAGGACCCGCATCGGCCAGGGACTGCGGCCGGAACGCGCCGTCGGCGGCGCGGCGCGGCAGGCCCGGCACGCCACGGTTGCGGTTTGCGGCCGCGGCGGCGGATTCGGGCACAGGGCCGCCGCCGGGCGGGGGACCGCTTGCCCCAACAGCGTTTCCAAGGCCGCCGCGATGCGCTCGCGGGCGTCGGGGTCGCCGCACGCCCAGCACACCAGCAGCGAACCGCAGGCCGAGTTGATCCTGATCCGCAGTACACCCTCGGTCCCGCTCAGCGCGCGGTGCACCGCGTCCGCCAACCGCCGATCATGGCGCAACGCGGGAACGCCGAGACGCAGCCGCCCAGGGATGCTGTGACGGACCTCGATCATCGCTTGACACTCCGGCGCGTTCACGCAAATGCGAGCCTCAATGGGATAGCCGCGCGGACGGCGCCGCGCCGTCCGGCGGCCATGCGGTCAGGGGATCAGTGGCCAGCGCCAGGCCGGCTTCCAGGCCCAGTCCGGTGAGCAGATTCAGCACCCCGGCGGGCAGCGCGGCGGCGGCCAGTCCGAGCCGGGCGAGCAGCCGCACCGGCAGCCGGCGCGCCTCGCAATAGAGCAGCAGCACCACCGCTACATGACCGTCGCCGAGCAGCGGCGCCAGGCACTCCCAGGCCGTGTCGGGGTCGGCGTCGGCACAGCGCGCCAACCGCAGTACCGCGGGTGCGCGGGGGACCGCCTGATCGGCGGGTGCCGGGCCTAAGACCGGGCACCCCGTTGCTGCACCGGCGGACGCCGCCCGCGGGTGAGCGGGATTGACTCCGCCGCGTCCCACCGCGGGGCCGGGGCAGCGGGGCGGAGGCTCGGTCCGGTCCCAGGCCTCGGCGAACGTCAGCACCGGGGTATGCAAGGCAACCGCCCGCGGGACCTCGGCTAAGGCCGCGGTACGTCCGTCCGCGCCCAAGCGCCGCCAGGGGCGCAGTGCCGCGGCCGCGGCGGCCGCGGCGTGCGCCACATCCGCTGCTTCGGCCCGCGCCACCCGGCCTGCCCGGCCGGAACCCGGTGCCGCCATGCTCAGCCAGCGCCCGCCGACGGGCGGCGCCCAGCGGCCGGCGATGAAGTTCTCGAACATGAAGGGGGGCAGGGCCAGCGGCGAGCACATAAGGAATTACAGCACAAAAATAATAATAAGACTCATTCGTATTATTGTCCGGTTCTTGGCGATCGTCAAGTCTGTGTCAAGGGCGGCGGCCCTGGTGTCTCGGTCTGCATTGCGAATGAGAACGCTTCGCAGTAAACTTGGAGTCTTTCCGGTAACCGCTGCGTCGAGACAGTCGCTATGATCGAGAATCGCCATCACGTACCGGGCCGCGTGCGGCTTCGGATCAGGGCCATCGGACGGGAACCCGCGCTCGCGGCGCGGCTGGTGACCGCCCTGCAGGCCGAGCAGTGGGTGCGCGAGGTCCGCGCCAATCCGGCCTGCGCGAGCATCGTGATCGGTTACGAGCCGGCGCGGCTGGATGCCGCGGAGCTGAACACCCGGCTGCGCCGACTGTTGGAGCGCACCGCTCGCCGCTGCATCAACCGCACCGGCCAGGGGGCGCGCCGCTGCCCGTAGACCAGGCGCGGCGCCGCCGCGACGCTCCGCGGAGCGCCCCCGCCGCGCAACCGGCACGGCGCGCCGGTCGCCGGACTGCGGCTTGCCGGCCCCCCTGTGCCGACTCAACGCCTGGGTGATCTCCTCAATGATGCGCACGACCTGGCGCTGCTGGTGGCAGGGATTCGCGACCCCGCGAACGGCCCCGCGGGTTCGGCGCTCGTTCGCGCGCGCTGCCCGCCCCCCCGGCGAAGCGCGGGCTGCCCGGCGCCTTGTTGCGCTAACCCGGCGGGTCGGCGAGAGCGCCGTGGGCCTTGCTCATGGAATCAGCCACCGCGCGATCTGCGCGGTCGTTGGTCCGCACAGCGGACCCTACGGATCACGGTAGGGTCCGCTGTGCGGACCACCGCTGTGCGGACCACCGCTGTGCGGACCACCGCCGTGCGGCGGAAGCCGCGGCGGCGGCCATCTCGGCGCCAGCGCCCGCAATGGCCGCCGACGCCTGGGGTGTTGCCAACATCAGCAGGGCCAAGACGATGGCGGCGCTGAGCACGGCCGGACCGATCGAGTGGACGAAGCGCCGCGCGCGTGCGCGATGCCTGTCGGCCGCGCGGCTGGCGAGTGTCTCTGCGGGTGTCATGGGATACCTCCGTGGGGCTTTCCGAAACAACAGCGCCCGCGCGCGGGCACATTCGAGCCGCAAGCGGCGCTCACCCCGCCACGCGCTCCAGCGCGAGCGCGAAGGCGGCGAGCCCGGAATGCGGCACCAGGACATGCGGCTTCGCATGGTGTTTGCAGTAACGCTTGGTGCGGTAATACGCGGCGTGGCTGATGTAATCGGTCGCGCAGATGACCGCGTCCGCGCCGGCCAGCAGCGCCTCCAGTCGGCGGTCGCAGTCCTCCAGACCGCCGTCGTGGTGATCGAAGCGGCCATTCGAATCCGCGACCAGGCGGGCGAGGTGCTGCACCTGGGGCCGCCGCCCGCCGACACACAGGATCAGGCGGCCGGCCAGATCGCGGCCGGCCTGATCGCAGCCGCACCCGGCGTTGGGGCAGTCCGCGCAGGGATTGGTGCCGGAATCCGCCAAGGCCGCGGCCAGCAGGCGCTCGAGAGCGGCGCTTTCCGCGGTCTTTTCGGCGAGCTGTTGCTCGCCGATCCCGGCGCGCGTGAGCGCCTGGGTCGCGGCATCCCGTGCCCGGACGGCGTCGGCCTCGGCGGCGGCGCGGCGTTGGTCAGCCAAGGCCAAGGCGCTTTCCAGCGCGGCGATCCGTTGCGCCGAGTCGTTCGCCGCCAGTTCGGTCTCCAGGGCGGCGATCCGGGCGGCGCGCACGTGCTCGCGCTCCAGGCTGACGGCCAGCGCCGCCTCGCGTTCGGCCAAGATCCGCTCCAGGTCGTGAATCAGCGCCTCGCGCTCCTCGCTCTGGCGGCGCGTGCGCGCATAGAGCGCATCGAAGTCGCGGCGCAGTTCCGCGACCTCCAGGCAGGTGCCGATCACCGGGCAATGGAATTCCGGCGGGATCTCCCACAGCTTGCGGCGGGCACGCCGGGGCAGCGGGCGCGGGTGCTCGTCCGCGGTCGAGTCCACCGCGCGCGGTGGCGCATTGGTCGGCACGACCTCCGGCACCCAGGCCCCGACGAGACCGGGCGACACCGCGCTCGCGCCCTGGGATGCGGCGGCGTGGGGGAGGTCCAGCGCGAGCGCGGGGCGGCGCGCAAGGATCTCAGCCACCGCTTCAGCCGCTGCCGGGTCCGCCGTCTCCTCCTGATCCGACGCGTGCCGTTGGCCGCATGCGCAGGCCTGGTTGGGATGGCCGCCGGTCCCGTCGGCCCGGCTGTGCCGCCCCGGATCGACGGCGTCCCGTTCGCCCTTGGCGCTCAACATGGTCTGGCCCTCTTCAATCGAGCAGCGCGTTGATCAGGACGCGCCACAGTGGCGACTCCTGACCCGCGCGCGTCGGCACGGCGTCGAGCAACGCCAGAGCCTGGCCGTCCTCGTCGTAGAGCCGCAATTGCCGACGCGGAGCGGCCCCCGGGTCCTGGTCCTGGATCAGCACCCAGGCGGAATCGACGGCGCCGGGGTCGAGTTCGAAACACGTGTCATCGCCCAACAGGCGCATCCGGCCCTGCGCGCGCCGCATGCTGTTAAATACATCGGTCAAACCATGGACTACGCCCGCATTGCCGGTGGTGACCCGCACCGGAACGGACTGTTCGGTCAAGGCCTCCAGGAAGTAGGGGACGACCGCGGGGTCGATCGCGATGGCCCGGCCGCGCCCGCGCAGTCGGGCATCGTCCAACCGCAGCCAGCCGCACAGCTCGGCGATGTCGGCGAAATCGGGCGCGGCCGGATCGCTCGGACGGGCCAGCGCCTGCCAGCGGACCCGGCGGACCTCGACCGGATGGGGCGTGCGGGCGACGGAGCCCAGCCGCTCGTCAGGCTCCGCCGGGTGCGTCAGGTCGTGGACACCGGCGGGGATCGCCGGTCCCTGATCCGCGCCATAGGTCCCCAGCAGTGCGCGCAGACCGAAGTTCGCGCTGTCCTTGGCCAGGTTGAGCGTCAGCAGGGGAGCGCCGAACGCATCTTCCATCCGCAATCCCCGCGGTGGACCAAAATCGGGATGCATCGTCGCGGCTGTCGATGCAGGCTCGGGGCGGAGCGCATACAGGCGGTCGAGGAAGAGGCCGAGCATCAGCCGCCGATCGCGGGCCACCGCCACCGCGTCGCCGACGCGGATCGCGGGGAGGGCGCCGAAGTGCGCCAGCCGCACCTGTGCGGTGCCGGACTCGATCCGGACCGGACCCAGACACCCCAGGTCCCACAGAATCTCGGCCCAATGCCCGGCATAGCGAACCGCGGGCGGCGGCACCGGGGACGCCTCCGGCAAGACGCGGGCCGTCCGTTCGGGACGGGGGCTCCCGAAGGCCGACGCAAGCGCGATGACTGAACGCATAGTTCGATGCTCCGATGGATTGACGGACGTGGCGCAGGGCGCGGGCGGTTGGCTCAGGTCCCGGCGCTGCCGTGCTGCGCGGCCAGCCAACGCCAATGGACCGCCAGCCGCTGATAGGCGCAGAAGAGCGCCGGATCGTCGTTCTCCGGATGCAGGCACAGGGCCTCGATATGACGGACGACCGACTGAGCCAGCGCCGCGGAGCGGGCGCGCACATACTCCCGGATCAGCGCGCTGACTCGCCGTTCCAGTGTCTGCGGCTCGATCAGGGTCAGGTCCGACGCCAGCGCATCGGCCAGGTCCGGCGCGGCGAGCGGCAATGAAGGGTCGGAGGCTTCCAACAGGATGCTGCGGTCGATGCTGATCATGGCGCGGGTCTCCTCAAGTGTGGACTGACATAATCGCAAATAAGAACTGTTCGCATTCATAGTAGGAGGCGTGGAGCACGCTGTCAAGGTGCCGGTGCATTCCCGCGCAAGTCCAATTACGGGCGGCATCGCGCGGCCCTTGGTGTGATACGGCGCGCGCGACCGCCGGGGTCCCCGACACCGCGCGGTGCGCCTTATCCACCTGATCGCGGGGCCGGTTTCTTAGGGTCGATCTGCGCAGCGCATCCACCATCAGCCTTGCCGCCGGCGGTGGCCACTTGACGGCCGCCGCGGACAAGAAATAGAATGCGAATCGTTATTATTACGAATGGGTAACGACTGTGGCGCCTTTTCCGCATCCTTGCGAGCCCCGGCGGTCCGCGGCCTCGCCGGACGCCCCCGCGGCGGACACCGGTCCGGGCCGGCCGCGCGGTGCGGCCGACACCGACCGGGCCGGGCCGGCCCAACCTCCGACCGTCCGGTGCCCGCGCCGCGCCGCGCCGGGTCGGGCCGACACCCCGTCCGGGCGGCACTGCTGGCACTGCTGTGCGGGCTCGCCGACGGCGCGGGCGCCGCGGCCGACAGCCGGGGCGGGGTGGCGGTGCAGGCCGGTACCGCCCCGGGGGGCACGCTGCTGACCGTCGCCGTGCTGCCGGATGAGCAAACCCCGTTGCTGCGCCTGCCGCCGACGCTGTCCGCGGCGGCCGGCGGGAGGAGGGGGCAGCGCCTGTTCGCCGCCGACTGGCTGCGCGACCCGCCGCGGCCCGCGGTTCTGGACCCCGACTTCGACCGCGCGGGCTGCCTGGCCTGTCATCGGGAAGGGCTGGCGGGCGCCGCCGCGGCGCCCGCCCCGGAGCCCATCGTGCGGCTGTTGCGGGTCGCGGATCGCGCCCGTTTCGGCGGCCAGCTCAGCAGCGCGGCCCTACCGGGCCGGCCGCCCCAGGGCCGGCTCGTGCTGCCCTGGGAGGAGCACGGCGGGCAGTTCGCCGACGGCACCCCCTATCGGCTGCGCCGACCCCTGATCAGCGTGCGGCTCGGCGACGGCGACGACGACGGCGCCCTGGGTCCGGTTGGCCTGCGCATGCCCCCCGCGCTCTTCGGCTGGGGGCTCCTGGAGGCCGTCGACGAGACCGTGTTGAACACCTTGGCCGACCCCGATGACCGCGACGGCAACGGCATCAGCGGCCGCGTCAACCGGGTGCCGGACCTGACCACGGGCCGGCCGCGGGCCGGCCGCTTCGGCTGGAAAGCGGAGCAGCCCAGCCTGCTGCAGCAGACCGCCGCCGCCCTGCACAACGACATGGGCATTACCACGTCCCTGTTCCCCGACCCCGCCTGCGGCGCGTCGCGCGCGGCCTGCCTGCCGGAACTCGGCGACGCCGACCTGGCGCTCCTGGTCGAGCATCAGCGTTGGTTGGGCGTCCCGGAGCGCCGCCGCCCCGAGGCGCCGCAGGTGCTGCGGGGTCAGACCCTGTTTGATGAGATCGGCTGCGGCGCCTGCCATTTGCGGGTCGTCATGACCGGGCGGGACGCCGCGCCGGGGCTCGCCGACCAGATCATCTGGCCCTACAGCGACCTCCTGCTGCACGACCTGGGAGCGGACCTGGCCGACCCGGCGAGCGGCCCCGCGGACACCATGGCCCGCGAATGGCGCACCGCGCCCCTCTGGGGCATCGGTCTGCTCCAGGAGCGCCTGCCCGCCCGCGGACTGCTGCACGACGGCCGCGCCCGCAACCTGCTGGAGGCGATCCTCTGGCACGGCGGCGAGGCGGCGCCGGCCCGCGACCGCGTCAAGGCGCTCGACCGCACCCGGCGGGCCGCCCTGCTCGCTTTCCTGGAGTCCCTGTGAGCGCGCGGCGCGGCCCGCCGGGACCGCCCCGATTCCCCATAACCCACCCGTCAACCCAACGCCCGAACCGCAGGAGATGCCCGTGCCGAAGTCGATCCGCGCCCTATCGGACATCACGTCCGAAACCACGTCCGCCACCCCTCCGACACCTGGCCCGAAGGCCGTGCGGACGCCGTGCCCACCTCCTGTCGCCCTTTCATCGCGAGCGGCGCCGCGCCGCTGCGCACCGGGCTCGCGCTGGCGCTGCTGGCCCTTGCGGTCGGCGCCCCGACCGCCCGCGCCGACCTCACACTCGCCGCCCAGAGCGGCTGTCTGGCCTGTCATCAAGTGGACAGCAAGATCCTCGGCCCGGCCTACAAGGACGTCGCGGCCAAATACCGGGGCGACGCCGCCGCGGCGGCCATGCTCGACTGTCGATGAAGGCGACTACCCGGCCGCGCTGAAAAAATTCCTGCCTGAACTGGAGCAGAGGGATCTCACGGGCACCCGGGTCGCCCTGTTCGGCCTGGGTGATCAGGTCGAATACTCAATGGAGTTCGCCGATGCGCTCGGCATGCTCCACGAGCAACTGGAGACGCGCGGCGCCGAACTGGTCGGTTATTGGCCGACCGCGGGCTACGCCTATGAATTCTCCAAGGCCGATCTGGGCGACGGCCGTTTCTGTGGGTTGGTGCTCGATCAGGACAACCAACCCGAGCAGACCCCGCGGCGCCTCGCCGCCTGGATCGCCGAGATTCGTCCTGGCCTATTGGCGGCCGACTGAGGCCGCGCGGATTCCCCTGTGGCGACGATGCCGACGTGCGTGCGCCGTGCCGATGCCGGGCCGGATCGAATGCAGGTGCGACTTTGGTTGCACCTATCTGGCGGCCTCGATCATCATTCCGGCCGGCCACGCCGGTCCGTACGGCGGACCTTAGCGTCCGGATACGATCGAAACGGCAGGTCAACCTGGTCACCGTCATTGATTGCGCGGGCGGCACCTAAGGGAGAAGATTTAGGCGAATGGGACGGTCAGCGCAATACCAACCAACCCCAATCGCCATTCGTGAGCGTCGGCTGGCTAATTCCTCGTGTCTGCGAGGCGGCATCGTGCGGGACGACACCTGGCTGGCAGATGACCGTGCTTGCATGCTTGCGGCACGTCTCACCGCGCAAGAATAATAACGAATCTCGTTCGCATTAGCAGCGTCCCATCCCCCACAGGAGTTCGGCATACCGATCGGTATGGGTGTGCAGGTGGCAGCGGATGCGCCGTCCCTCGTGCTCCAGTTCCTTGAGAAGCTCCAGCCAGTCCTTCCGCTCTTCGGTGGACCAGACCTTGGCGTGGCCGGGATCGCAGCGGCGGAGCGGCTCACAAACGAAGACCCCCGGCAGTGCCGGGGGTCTCTTGGGGGTCTTCTCTGATGGGTGATGATGCGGAAGCACCATCAAGAACCGCGATGCTGCCGCAGCGGCACACCGGGGTCGGGCGTCCGCGCGATACGCCTACCGCGGAACGGCCTTGGTGTCGACCGGATCATCGAGCAGTTGACCGAACAGGGTCAGGTGCATCAGCCGATACACGTCGATGTTGTCGAAGCCCGTGGAGAACTGCTCGCGCAGGAGTTGGGCGTTGAGGCCGTCGGCCCGGCTCAGGATGGCGCCGGCATAGTCGCCGGTGCCGACCCAGGTGATGCCGAACTCCATGGTCTGACCGAGTGCGTCCGGCTCGGACAGGAACATCCGGGTGCCGCCCGGGGCTTCGCCGCCTTGACCGCGGCCTTCGCGTCCATCGGCGAGGTTCGCGATGTCGGCGGATCCGCTCGCCGGGTTGACGGCGAAGCGCAGGTTGGTCGCATTGACCTCCCCCGCCTCCGGCACGACCGCGTTGCGGTACGGGGCGGTGACCTGGAGCCCGCCGGCGTCGCTGTCGGCGGCCGTGAGGATCAGGGTGCGCGGGTGCTGCGCCACGTAGGCGCGCGCGCTGCCAATGGCCCGATCGGTATCGGCGAGTGCCTGGAGCAGTCCGATGGCGTTGTCGTTGTTGCCGAAGTTGTCGTTGGCTTCCTGCTCGGCGACCAGGAAGAACCGGCCGTCGCCCGCCGCGCCCGCGTGCCGCGCGGCGCGGTCGAGGATGTCGATCGCCACCGCGGTCATCTCGGTGAAGGTGGGCGGATTGTGGCCGGCCTGCCCAGGGACATCGCCCCACAGGATGAGCCGGCTGGCCTTGGAGCGAAAGCCCGGGGGCGCGGGGACGGGGGCATCGCGGGGACCGACATGATTGACCGGATCCTTGGTCACTTTGCCGCGGGCGATCAGGTCCTCTTCGTTGCGGTCGTTGAAGGTGTCCTGATAGGCGAACAGTCCGAGGACATGGGGGGCGTAGTCCGCCTGTGCGGCAAGCGCGGTCTTGAGGGCCTCGAACTCCGCGCGGGTCTTGACCACGATCCAGTCGTCCCGGCGCGCCGGATCGTTGCTCAGGTCACCCGAGCCGTTGTCGTTCCAGTCGAGTTCCAAGTCGAGAGCGTCGCCGCGCAGGCTTTGCTGCGCGTTCAGCGGCTGCTTGCGCTCCTCGTTGTGATTGCGATGGACCAGCGCCGTGCCGGCCGGTCGGGTGTCCGCCTCGCCGCCGCCCAGGATCACCCAGGGCGGGGTGTCCGTGACGCCCGGGCGGCCCTGAATCATCTGGCGGGTGATCTCCTGCCAGTCGTCGCGGTTGCCGACCTCGGCGAGAAAGACGCCGGTTCCCGGCTCGCCGATGTGTCCATCATTGACCAGGCCGACCGGAATCCCCGCATTGGCCGCCTCGCGCATAAGCGAGCCCGGATAGCCCGAAAGACCCTTGATGAACACGGCACTGTCGCCCTGGCCGTTCTTGCCGAATGACCCGAGGCCGTCGACCCGGTAGCCGAAGGCGTGAGTGGTGGCGCCGCCGTTGGAGGTCCCGATCAAGTTGTTCAGCATGTGACCGCGATAGGGCGCGATCTGCGGCAGCCGATCCCAATTGAGGTGGCTGTCCGGACCCGCGAAATACATGCGTGCCGCGGACCAGTGGTTGGCGCCGGTACCGTCCGGGTGGAAGAAGATGACGCTGCCGGTCGGCAAGCGCGTCTGCGCAGTGGCGGTATCCGCCGCGGCGGCCCCGCCGCCGACGGCCAGTGCGACGGCGAATGCGATGATGTGGTGGTGTGCAGCATGCGTGATGCGCATCGATTGCTCCTCTTGAACTGGGGTGACGACGGCGCTTGGACCGTCGGGCGGTCGGCCGGAGCATAGAGCCTAGCCGGGGACTGTGACCCTTGCGTGAAGAAGACGGAGACCCCCGCGGCAGTCCGCGGTGCGCTAGGATGCGCCGGACGTTCAAGCCGCCTGAGGAGTTCCGGATCCCTTGACCAACCGCCCCGACCCCGACCCGGCTGTCGCTTGCGCGCAGCCCCAGGGCTGGCAGGCCCGACTCGAACTCGGGTTTGCCGAGGGGGCCGGTCGGACCCGGCTCGCCCATAAACGCCAGTTTGGCCCGCTCACGGTCCAGCGTCCCTTTTATCCGGAGGGCGGGGTCTGCCACTGCTACCTATTGCACCCGCCCGGCGGCGTGGTGGGCGGGGACCGGCTGGACGTCGCGGTCCAGGTGGGGGAGGGCGCCCATGCGCTCATCACCACCCCGGGTGCGGCCAAGTTTTACCGCAGCGCCGGCCCGCGGGCGGAGCAGGTCCAGCGCTTGATGGTGGCCGCGGGCGGGGTGCTGGAGTGGTTTCCGCAAGAGAACATCCTGTTTCCCGGTGCCAACCTGCGTCTGCATACGGCGGTCGAGTTGGCCGCGGGCGCCCGTTTCCTGGGCTGGGAGATCCACTGTCTGGGCCGGCCCGCGGTGGCTGAGCGCTTCGCCGCCGGGCAGGCGGATTTGCGTCTCGACGTACGGCGCGACGGCGTGCCGCTGCTCTTGGAGCGGTTGTGGTTGGACCATGGGGCAGGGCTCGACGGCCCCACGGGTCTGCGCGGCTACCCGCTCACCGCCACCTTGTTGGCGACCGGCGCCGCTGCTGACGACCTGGCCGCGGTGCGCACTCACGCAGGTGCGGCGGAAATTCTGTGGGGCGCGACCCTGGTCGGCGACCTGCTCGTCGTGCGCGCCCTCGCTCAGGGCAGCGAGGCAGTGCACCGGCTCTTCACCGCCTTATGGGGTTTGCTGCGGCCCCGATTGATCGGCCGCCCGGCCTGTGCGCCGCGGATCTGGTCGACTTGAGCGTCGCTGACGGGTTTCGCTGCGCTGAAAATGTTGCGACTGAGACATCTTCATTTCCGGTAGCTAAGGCGATTTCCGACAATTTGGATACCGGCCAATGTCGGTGCGACTTCAGTCGCACCTGCGTCCGAATCGGTGCGACTGAAGTCGCACCTACATCAGAGTTCAGTGGTGGGTGGTATCCGGTGTTCCGGAAATCACCTAGCTTGTCTTGAATCGGATCTCCACTGTGGCTCCAAGTGCCGCAGCGGCTAGTTTCAGCGACTTCAATGTCAGGTTAGAGCCCGTTTTTTCCATACGTTGATACGCTTGGTAGGACTTGCCAAGCGTAGTTGCTACCTGCACTAACGATTTCTGCTGTTGCATACGCAGGGTGTGAAGCATGACTGGCGCGGCAACCTCAGGGCTCACCGCAATACCGATTTCGCCTTCCTGCATTTGCGAGGGAAGGGTGACTTCCTGATCGTGAGCTGCCATGGCATTCAGAACGCCATCCAATGCCTCCCGAGCGTTAAAGATTGCTTCCTCTTCGGTGTCACCCCAACTAAAGACATTATCCAAGTCCCGAAAGGTCACAACAATGCCGTCCTCGTCGTGCGACAAGGTTGCTCCGTAGATCAGTTCCAATGTATCAACCATGCTTGTCATGCCCTACCTCATATGTCATCGGCGGCCTTGATCCTAAACCCGGCCACCGCGCGATCTGCACGGTCGCCGGTCCGCACAGCGGACCCTAC
>JACDZG010000245.1 GCA_013426805.1 Chromatiaceae bacterium | reverse complement strand
CGACCAGTTTGGGGCTGAGTGCTTCGGTTAGGCACATTATTTGGAGGCCGCACCCTCCGCATCAGTATTCATGCGGACGTCCTTACGACAAGCGACGCCGATTCCGCAGAGATCCAACCGGGCTTCGGACTACTGATTGCTCGAGACATTCTGGACTCATGTCGACCCCGACAGATTCTTGTCTCGCAGAGTTACCTCTTACGTCTGGTTGGGGAACTGGATCGGATATGTGGGCAAGACACCTCGGGAATAAGGATACTCGCCGCGTCTCGCTTAGACCCTGAATCCGCTCGCGCGCCTTTACGCGTGGTGCTTTTGCATCGCCGGTCGGAGTCCGGGGGGCCGGGTCTCTGGGGACCGGGTCTCTGGGGCAAGGACAGCCTTCGAGGGTGCCTCGAAGGTTTGCGTGTCCCACCAGATATGGTCAAATCACTGACGGGCGATTGGCTGACGCGGACCGGATTTAGCCAACAAGGTATCTTTATTGGAGATATCGGCAACCTGACCGGGAGGCATGGGGAACGCCATCGGGTGTTTAACCTTTGGGGCAGTGAAAAGGCACCCCAGGATGCCGCTGTCGATACCCCGGTTCAGGGGTACGGCGAGGCGCGCCCCCCACTCTCAAGGCCGACACTCTTGCCGCGCGACGAGGCATCCACCGCGGGTGAACTGAGGGCGCTGATTGAGAGCATCGATAAGGTGAGGCACTTGACGATTTATGGATATTCCAATGTACGGCTCCTGTCCACACTATTGCAGAAACTGCGGGGCGACGGCCCGTTCGCGACATCCTTTAAGGAGCACCTGGAAAGCCTGCGAATCATCTTTTACGACTACGAGCAGATCGTCCACATAAATGAGCGAAAGTCTTCCTACGTGGCCCGGATGGGCTGGATAAACGGATTCCGACTCGCCATGGAGCTAAAGGAAAAATTTCCGGACAACACGCAGGTACTTATCAATCATGTGCGCTATGGCTTCAACGTCCTCAAAGCGATTTATTCGTCGGAAGCCGAAGCGAGATATCGTGATCAAATTCGGTTGACAGTACCCATTCCCGGACGGAGTTTTGAGCTTGCCCCGGTATTTGCTTTGTATCGTGGGGACCCGTGGTTTCACGAGTACCTCGAGATCTGCGAGCACTATTTGGAGCAAGGCAGACTCGAAAACAACAATCGTATCGCTGTGGCTGAGTTCAAGCTTGCTGCGGAAGTTGATAAGAGTTTTCAAAAAGACCATCGACGATGGGTCGAGGACCTGGAGCACTTGAGAAATGAAGACGATTTCAAGACTTTCGTCGAGAAGGTCTTGAGCCCCAATGTTGACCAAGCCGCTCCGTCGGTCGAGATCGCTGCTGTGTCAAAGGACGCAGCCAAAGCCTTTTGTGCGACGATGCCGGGCTTGCCGTTTGAGCCTCAATGCGTCCGCGACGTCGCGAGCGAACTTTGGTGCCTCAAGAAGGTCGTAGAATTTGCTGCCCCGGATGGAGCCATCGGCAATCCTATTGCTCCCGGTTTTATTGAGCCCGCTTAGGTGGTTGTTATGAAAACGCAAGAAAGGGCAGCGCTCGTTGACGATTGCGGTACCCTATTGGGGTTTTCACCGAATGGCTCGATTCCGCATGGTGCCATTGGGGCCGTCGAATTGACGCTGATGTATAGCCAAGAAACGAAGACTATCATTCTGATTAATCGGGGACAAGGTGCCTCCGACATGCGCGGACGCTGGGCACTTCAGTCCGGCAAGGTACTCAAAGCAGATTTGAGTGCCGATGATTGGGTCGGATCTACGTTGTCGCTCGCTGCCTATCGCAAAGCGGCGGTCCGAGAGTTTGCAGAGGAGGCCGCCTTGACCGTTGACGAGATCGAACTGGCGTTTGTGGATCGGTTCTTTATGCAACACGGAGTCAAGAGACTTTTCTTTACGCTACTCAGTCTTCCGATGACCAATCCTCAACTGTCGCTCCTCAGCCCAAACCAATCCGAGGTTGAGCGTTTTGGGGCGTTCACGCTACCTGAGTTCCACGCGGCGCGGGACTTGGGGGATGCGATAATCTTTCGTCGAGAAGCCATACTCGATCACTTGAATAAAGTGTTTTTTCGGGGGGAGAGCAGATGAACCTCAAGCACATCTATGTAATTGCCTGCTATGGAATCTCCGATGTCGGCAAGGGGTGGCTCACCGCCGGCATCGGCGCGCTGGAGCCGGAGGGATGCGTGGCGGTCAAGATCGACCCCCTATTGAATACGCGGTTCCCACCCCACCTGGGCGTTGAGATCGGCCGCCTGTGCTCCGCTGCCGATATCGCGCCATTCATAGCGGACGGGCACGCTGCTGATGCGAGCCACCGGGTATCGGAGGATATGCTCACCTACCGGGACGCTGGCCTTACCATTTATCCTGAATGCAACATTGTAGGCGGCGCATTGTTTAAGTCTTTTTTGGCTCAAGGCGAAAGAGAGGTCCGCCCCGGTCAGGTAAAGAAACTGACGCTCAACGATGTATCCCATCATCTGTGTGCAAAGCTGGCAGACATCGCGCTGAATCGCAAGGCGCGGACTTTGCTGATCGAAGTCGGGGGAACCATCGAAGATGCGGAGAGCGTTTATGTTCCCTCGGCGATGCGCTTCCTGCCAGAGTATCTTGGGGTGACTCCGGAACTCGTGTTGCTGACCTATTTCGAGTACGCTGAGACCCCTGAAACCTATCGGGTGAAGACCCAAGGTCCGCGCAGGGGTTTGGCCGCAATCTCTCGGGTGTACTACGGACTTCCATTAAAGGCCTGTTTCGTCCGTCGACGCGCCGTTCCTGAGTGCGAGCCGGATGCCGTTCTCTTGAAGGATCTCGAGCAGGTCGCGTACGAAACCCAAATGGATCGAAAAAAGCTCGTGCTATTGCCGAACATTCAATCGAGCGAACGGAGTCGCTTGACAGATGTAATCAGGCAGACAGGGCTTTTCGACAGCCGAAGTCAAGTTCCACCGAATCTCATCATCGGTGAAGAGGGTAGGGTCCACCCCACGTTGATCAGCGCCTGTCTGCTCGGGCTGACCTGTCAACACGACGGCCAGCGGGCCAGACGTGAGTTGGACCCGCGCATTGTTAACCGGCTGGCGGGAGAGCTTATTCCGGTGTGTCCGGAGCAACTTGGCGGCCTTCCCACCCCGCGCGAGCCCGTGGAGATCAGCGGCGGAGACGGCAAAGATGTCCTCGATGGTAAGGCCAGGGTCTTGAGCCCGTCCGGTGTAGAGTATACTGATCAACTGGTGCGCGGCGGCCATGAGGTGCTCGCGATGGCCAAGCGCCTCGGTGCCGCGCGTTTCGTTACGCAAAAGCGTAGTCCATCCTGCTCCTGCGCTGGGATATATGATGGATCATTTCAACACACGCTCACAGCCGGGGGCGTGGGTGTATGTGCCGCTTTGCTCGAAAGACACGCGGTTATATCGATTGATGTCGATGATTTCGAGAAGCTGTGTTGGCTCATGAGGCCAAGTGTGTGAGCCTTTATTAATTTAGAATAATAGACGATAA
>JACDZG010000075.1 GCA_013426805.1 Chromatiaceae bacterium | reverse complement strand
GACGCAGGTGCATCGGCAACCGCTAATATTAGCATTGCTTGATGCGATTGCCCTGAGGCAAGCCAGGTTAACGTTAGAGAGGCAAATCAGGACAAGAAAACAAGAGATCAAAGACGAACTAATAAATACAGCCATCACAGAAACTCGGAATTATATTGCCGGAAAAGCGGAAGTCTACTCGCAATTGGATAATAGTCGATACGTTCACCGCTATCAGTATGAGTCGGCGACAAAAGGCAAGGCGTCCATTGCCGGCGTTAAGAATTCACTAGCGTCCTTAGTGCGGGATTTAAAATGTGACATTGACGCTGAATGCAGTCAAGTCTTGCGAAATTATAAGCTGATCGAGGCTATTCCGGTTAATGATCGACTGCTATTTCAAGATATTACTTACCTGGTGACTCTTCCTGAGACTGAGTTAAGACTGACGATTGAGAATCGAACAGTAAGAGTATCAGAACAGAAATCCAGACTAAATGCGGAGAAGGCTGAAAAGGCGCTCACTGATATTGCCGATGAAGAACTGTCGGGAACAATCAACGAAGAAACGACTCACTATGTTATCGCAATAGATCTGTTAAGCACAAGGCAATATGCTGTCAGCAAGGCGCGAGAGATTAAGCGCTTATTTGAAAGGTCAGATACTTTAGTGGGCATGAAGTTAGCAATAAAGAGGGACTCACCACCCTAAGGATTACCTACTATAGTGGACCTTTCGCCGCGCAGCGATTTCATTGTTGTCGAGATCCGGGGACTGAATACTTAATGCGACCGGCCATGTAGCCAAACCTGGCTTAAAGGGCTTTGATCATCAGGCCATTTCGCTGCCGGCGAGGCTACTGGTCCGCGTAGCGGACCCTACGGATCGCGGCATTACCGTCAGACCGGTTGTGCGCACCAATCACGATCGGCCGGGACGATGATCAAGGCCAAGCCGGTCTTGGTCATCAATCCCGCCCACCCCGCAAGAGCCTGATCCGTTCCATGATCGGGTCAATCACCGGCGCCAGCCGGCGCTGCATCAGGGTGCCCTGGGTCGTCGGATCGGGAAGCACCGGCCGCATGATCCCAAGGCCCACTCCGGAGAGCACGTGCATCGCCGCGACTTCAGCCGCCAGCGGCGGCGACTGGCGCAGACACGCGGCAATCGGGCTGCGGCATTGCGCCGCCGCGACGAAGCGCTCGGCTTCCGCCACCAACTCGGTAAACACGGCATCCGGGTCGGGTCCCTCGCGCAGAGCGCCGAAATAGGCGCGCAGGCAATCGAAGGCGGCGGTCACCACGTCCTGATTCGGCGGCTTGGCGAGGACGGCGGCCAGGGTCCTGAGCCAGGTCTGAGCGGGGCCTGAACAGATACGCAGAATCAGGCCAGCCCAAGGGTCGCCGCTGGCTGCTACGGCACGCAGTGAGTCGGCAACTACAGGGTCCAGCGCTCGCTCCGACTCCGTTTCGGGCAGTGCATCCGCACCGGCGCGCAGGAATCCGACCAGATAGGTCTGTTTACGCGCGGCCTTTCGCCACAGTTCGGCCCGTGCGGGCGCGTCCAGCAAGCCGGGCTGCAGGATCAGCCGCACGGACTCCATGATCGGCACGGCCTCGGTTTCGAAGGGCAGGTAGTCGAGCAGGTAGGCGGCCAGGATTTTGCCCATGCTGCCCTCGACGATGGCCGGATTGCCAAGCATCCGGCGGGCATTCTCCGCGTCCTCCATGGCCCACCAGGCGCTCCTGGCCAGTGCATCCGTGAGGCCTGGCGCACAGACGACCGCGACCACCGCTTCCGGCTCTCCTAAGAGCAGGAGTTGTTCCAGCCGCTCCGCGCGCGCCTGGCCCATCCGGGTCCAGCGGCTGAGGTAAACCGGATAGCCCCCGGGGGAGCCGAGCACGCGGCTGGAGAGCCATTCCCTGACCATGCGAACATAGGTGTCTGGACGGGTATTCGGCGTGAGCCGCACCGTCGCCTCGCCGCGCGGCCCCAGCCCATAGAGGATCAGCTTGCCTTCATCGATGCGGATGGCCTGGGGCTGGTTCGCCAGCAGGACATTGAGGCGGAAGGTGTCTTCGCTGCTCAGTTCCAATGCGGTTCAGCGCTCGGTCGGCGGCTGATAGTTCGCGTCCTTGGGATTGAGAAAAATGAAGTGGAATTGGCCGGGCTCGATCTCGACATAGTCCATGGTGGCCTCATCCAGCAAAGGCACCTGTTCCGGTGTCATCACCACCTCGACGCCGTCACAGCGCACCCGAATGTCGTCCTCGGTGGCTTCGTCAAACCCCATCCGGTAGTCGATCGACCCGTCGGGTTGACGCCCGGCTGCCAGACGCAATGGCAGGCCCAGTGCGCCCCCTTGCTTTGCCGCCGTGAGAACTTGTTGCGCCGCCGCCGTCGTCAGTTTGAACATCGCGGATCTTTCCCGTTATACATGGTTAAACCGTCGTCAGTGTCATCCCCACGGCGCTTGGGCGGCCACGCTCAAGCGCCCAGGCAACGCCGTACTTGAGTCAAAAAACGTTCGGTCCAGTTCAGGCCGCCGACGTCACGCAGATGCGCGTAGCTTGCCAACAGGTGACCTTGCACGATTCCGTCATGGCGACCATCGATGCCGACCCCGCGCAGCACCTCATAGGCGTAGGTCCAGTCCGGGAGCGGTGCCACCACGGCCGAATGGTGGAATTCATGGGCCTGGACTGTCCGCCGCCGTGCATCCTTCGTCGTCATTGGTTCAGGCCAGGGAAAAGCAGCGGTCTCCCGCAGACTCACGTAGCCGCGGCCTTGGGGCCGCGGACGCATCTCGACCTCGGCGTTCAGCGCACCGACCATGACGCGCCGCTCATCGCCCCAACGCAGGGCGTTGCACAGATACATGAGCCCACCGCACTCGGCATACACCGGACCGCCGCGGGCGATGAACTCCGCGACCCCCTCGCGCATGGACCGGTTGGCCTCAAGCTCCGCCATCCGGTACTCCGGGAACCCACCGCCGAAAAACAACCCATCCACCGCCGGCGGCTCGGGATCCGTCACCGGGCTGAATTCAACCAGTTCGGCACCGCCACGGGCAAGGGCACGCAGGTCATCCGGATAATAGAAGCCGAAAGCCGCGTCCCGCGCGATGCCGATGCGCACCGCGGTCGCCGCCGGAATGGCCGGAAGCGGTGTCCCAATGGCCGGCCGCGGCGCGGCTTCGGCCAACCCCAGCAACCGGTCCAGATCAATATGTTCGGCAACCAGCGCAGCAATACGATCAATCCAGGCCTCGGCCTGATCCGCTTCATTGGCCGGCATCAGCCCCAGATGCCGTTCGGCGATGGTCATGGCGGAATCGCGCGGCAGCACGCCCAGGACGGGGATGTCTGTAAAATGCTCAACTGCCCGAATCAGATTTTCGGCGTGGCGGGCGCTCGCGACCTTATTCAGCACCACGCCGCCGATGTGCAAATCGGGATCGAAGGCGCGGTAGCCGAGCAATAAGGGCGCGATCCCCCGAGCCATGCCCTGGCAGTCGATCACCAGGATCACCGGCGCTTGCAGGTGTTTGGCCAGCGCCGCGTTGCTGTTGGCGCCCGCGAGATCGGTGCTGTCATAGAGCCCGACGTTGCCTTCGATCAACCCCAGATCCGCACCGTGCAGCTCCGCCGCGAAGACCGCGCTGATCTCATCCCGCGCCATGGTATGGAAGTCCAGGTTGAAGCAGGCGCGCCCCGCCGCCCGGCTCAGCCACAAGGGATCGATGAAATCCGGTCCCTTCTTGAATGGCTGTACCCGCAGACCACGCGTGCGCCAGCCTCGGCTCAGGCCGATGGCCAAGGTCGTCTTACCCGACGACTTATGGGCAGCGGAAATATAGAGATGAGCCATGGGGAGCGAGTCGGCTGAGCGAGTGGCCGAGGACGCGGCCACCCTGTTCGCTGATCAGGTCCCAGCAAGTTCCGGTGCCGCGTGCCCAAGATCGTCGGGCGGCACGTCCCCGTCGGCCAGCGATTCCGGCAGAAACTGAAGCACGCGCACGCCGACCGCGGTGATGAGCAGCGCCACCGCAATCCCACCCAGCCCCAGCAGGACCTCGGGGATGGTCGCCCAGTAACTTGCCGCCTCGCCGTTCACGCCATCAAAGAAGCCGGATTCGATGATGGTGTGACCAGGGAACATCTGCAACGGGAACGCCTGGCTGCCGATGATGATGACATACAGGCTCGCCATGCCGCCCAGGATCACCAGGGCGCAGGCGGCCACGACCCAGTTGCGCTCGTGACTGAGCACCGGATGATAGATGATCCCCAGGGGCGCCAGGCTGCCCATCAGGATCCAGCCGAACCAGAACAGGAACGAGTAAATCCCGCCATGGAACAGGACCCAGCTCACCAGCTCATAATTCTTGGCACCGTAGACCTTCGTCAAGTAGTAGATGACCGTGAGAAAGAGCGCCGCGGCGACGAAAGTCCCGAGCAGATTCATGAGTCGTCCGCGGAGCTTATGACCCAGCGGCCGCCCCTCCTGGTCGAACGTGAACATGAGCACCAGCAGCATGATGGCCAGCCCGTAGGCGAACGACATGACCACGAACATCGGCGCCAGAAAGGCGGTGTCGAAGGCCTGCCGGGCCACCAGGAAGCCGAAGATCGATCCGGTGCCGGCCGTCAGTGCCAGACGCCAGACCATCGCGAAAATACCGATCGGCTTCACGAAAGGCCCGCCCATCCGATCGGCCATGCTCCACAGATAAGCGATCACGATGACCATGAAGCCGGTATAGAGATAGATATTCCAGGCGAAGATGGAGCGGAAGTTATAGTGGGTGATCGCCACCAGCAGACGATCCGGACGTCCCAAGTCCAGCACCAGGATCAGGAGCCCGCCGACCAGCAAGGCCGACGCGAGCAGCCCGGACAGCCGCCCCAGGGGCTTGTAGGCGCCCTTGCCGAACACGGTACCGATGGTGGCGATGTTGAGCGCTCCGGACGCGGAGATGATCAGCATCACCGCGAAGATGTGGGGCATCCCCCAGACCACCGCGTTGCTCATCCCGGTCACCCAATGACCATTGTGCTCCATATGCAGCGCGGCCAGGCCGCCCAGACCGACGACCGCCGCCAGGATGCCGAGCAGGCTCCAGTAGCGTTCCGAAGGGATACGCCACTCGCGATAAACGATGCGCTTCATGGTCACTCTCCCCTGTTTAGCCTAGACGCCCGCATAACGGACACCGGTATTGAGGTCCAGGTCTTCGCGTATTTGCCGGCTGGGCATCGTCTTGAGGGCCTGACTGATTGCGCTTGCCGGGTCTTTGAGGTCACCGAACAGGATCGCGCGATGACCGAGCGCGGTGCAAGCATCGGCACAGGCGGTTGAATCCAGCCCTTGGTCCCGCCGACTCACGCACAGATTGCAGCTCTCCACGCAACCCTTGCCGCGCGGTACCCGCGTGAGTTGATCTTCGACCACCTCGTGGATGAAGCTGCGCGCCTTGTAGGGACAGGCCATCATGCAGTAACGGCAGCCGATGCAGGTATGCCGATCGACCATCACGATGCCATCGGCGCGCTTGAACGAGGCGCCGGTCGGACAGACGTCCACACAGGGCGGACTTTCGCAATGCTGGCACATCATCGGCAGGTTGGATACGCGGCCGGTGAGATTATCCTGCAGTTTGACCTTGCGCAGC
The DNA here is from genome assembly GCA_013426805.1 of Chromatiaceae bacterium. Taxonomy (GTDB): domain Bacteria; phylum Pseudomonadota; class Gammaproteobacteria; order Chromatiales; family Chromatiaceae; genus Thiodictyon. Next base: position 30,964 of record JACDZG010000075.1, on the reverse strand, counting down.
CAAACCGCTTTCTGGGTATCCCATTCAGCCTCGGATTGGCCCGGCTGCTTACTTTGGAGATCGAGCCCGTTTTCTTGATCACAGGCTTCGACGCAGGCACGGCAGCCGTCGACACAGCGGTTGGTATCGACCAGCAAACCCCACCGGTGGACGTCGCTCACCCGCTCGGCGCGCGGATTGCCGACGGCCTGTGCCTGAAGGACGAACCCTGGAGCAACGACCGCCGCGGTCGCACCCGCGGCAATCCCAAGGAAGGCGCGGCGTGACGGATCGGGGCTTGCATCGAGGGTGGAATCCGGTGGCGAACCAAGGCTGGGATCCAGCGGTGCTTCTTGATGCTTCATGGTCATTGACCTCCCGCACGACCGGTCGCCGGCCCTGGCGTGTCGGACATGAACTGCCCTGGCGATGGCCGCGCGCCCGCGGCGGCATCACCATGCGCGGCCACCGCCGCCGGACTCAAGAGTCCGCCGCGCGGCACATTGGCATGGCAGCCAAAACAGTTGACGTCCACGGCGCTGAAGGCATGGCAGGCGCCGCAGAACTGATCGCGACCGTTGATCGCGAGCGCATGCCCCTCCGGACTGACACTGACGTGACAGTTGATACAACCGGCCAGGCTGTGCTTCGTGGACCGAATGCCATGATGCACGGTCGCATCACGCTGGTGCTTGATCAATTCCATGTGGTTGCGGCGCATGAAGTTCGTTTCCTCCACGCAGGCCGCGCTGTGGGCGGCCTGCGACCCCGGCTTCACGTACCGCTGTGCGTCGCCCGCCAGCACGGTCTGAGCGGCCAGCACCCAGACCAAACCAACGGCGACCAGGCTTACTCTAATGACGGCTATAGCCATCGACGCCTCCTTCGGTGCCGATTCGCGACCACTCACTCACCAAGACCCATCTTGATGTAGCCGGTCGGGCAAACGTCGGCGCAAATATGGCAACCGATGCACTTGGCATAGTCGGTAGCCACATAGCGACCCGTCGTCCGATCAGACTTCTCCACCCGATAGACCGCCGTCTGAGGACAGTAGATCACACAGTTGTCGCATTCGAAGCACATCCCGCACGACATGCAGCGCTTGGCCTCGTCGATGGTCTCGGCCTCGGTCAGACCGATGACACGCTCTTTGAAATGACCGAGCACTTCCTCGGAACTCGGCACCTCCTCTTTGCGCAGATTGCGGGCGTGATAATTGAAGTGCCCCAGGAACAACTCATCCTGCCCGATGACCTCGGCGCCGGAGCGATCCTCATAGTTATGGATCGCCCAGTTCCCGGTGGAGGTTCCGCGCAGATCGCCCAACTTGCTCGCCTCGAAGGCGGTCGGGGCGAGATTCGCCTCATTCATCTTCGCCAACAGGTCGAAATGGTGAACGTCCACCTTGGGACGGCGGCGGTGCTCGACCTGCTTGAGATATTCGTCGATCGAATCGGCGGCGATCCAGGCCTGGCCGATCGCGGTGGTCAGCAGGTGCGGTCGAATGATATCCCCGGCGACGAAATGACCCGGCTTGTTCGGCACCTGGTAGTACTTATCCGAATTGATGAGACCGCGGCCGTTGTCGAGATCCGCGAGGCCCGTCAGGTCCCCGCCCTGGCCGATGGCGGACACGATCAGGTCGGCGGGAAGCACGCGCTCGGTGCCGCCAACCGCGGTAGGTCGACCGTCATTCAGAGTGCAGTCGGCAATCTTGAGACCGGTGGCACGACCGTCGGGTCCCAGCATGACCTCTACCGGCATGACGCCGTCAAGGATGGTGACACCCTCATGGGTCGCATCGTGCACCTCATGTTCCGAGGCGGTCATCTTGTCGCGGGTAAACAGCGAGGTGAGCGTCACCGCGGCGCCCTGGGCCGCCGCGGACATGGCCGCATCATGGGCGACGTAGCCGTCATGGACCACGGTTTCCGGCAGATCGCTGTGGCCCGGCTTATTGATGTGGCCCAGACGCCGCGCGACCGACACCACATCGATCGAGGTATCGCCGCCGCCGACGCAGACCACCCGCTCGGCGGTGACCTTCATCCGGCCTTCATTGAAGGCCTTGAGGAACGCGACGCCGGAGACGCAGTTCGGTGTCCCCTGCCAACCGGGCACCGGCAGCCCACGGCCACTCTGACAGCCGATCGCCCACAGGATCGCGTCGAAATCACGCTCCAGGTCGGCGACCTGGACGTCGACACCCACCCTGGTCTTGAAACGGACATCCACCTGGCCCAGGTCCAGGATGCGTTGAATCTCCGCATCCAGCTTGTCACGCGGGACCCGGTAACCGGGAATGCCGTACTTGAACATTCCGCCAAGCGTCTCGTTCGCCTCGAAGATGGTGCAGGCGTGGCCCTTGCGCCGCAACTGATAGGCCGCCGCCAGACCGGCCGGTCCGCCGCCGATGATGGCGACCCGCTTGCCGGTGTCCGCGGGGGCCGCGTCAAACCGGTAACCGTTGGCGATGGCGGTATCGCCGATGAACTGCTCGACCGCGTTGATCCCGACGAAGTCTTCGAGTTCATTGCGATTACAGCCGTCCTGACAGGGCGCCGGGCAAACCCGGCCCATCATCGACGGGAACGGATTGGCATCGGTGGAACGGCGGAAGGCATATTCCTGCCAGGTCATTCCGGCCGGCGGCTTTTCGGTCTGCCGCGCGATGGCGAGCCAACCGCGGATATCCTCACCCGAGGGACAACTCCCCTGGCATGGCGGGGTCTTGTGCACATAGGTCGGACACTTGTGGGAGGTATCCTGCACAAAAATCTTGTCGGTCCAAGCTTCCCAGGTGCTGTTACCGTCCTCGTAACGGCGCCAGGAGGGCTTGTTCTTCTGCTCATTGCCGGGAGTTGCCATCGGATCACTCTCCTTACCAGTTGAACCAGTGGGTTCGATTCAGTTCGAAGACCGGGGCGACGCTGTCGCGTCGCGCCAGTGGGAATTATCGGGTCAGGCTCATGCCGCCTCGTCTATGGACTCACTGTCATCGTCGTCCAGAGCTTGCGCATCGTCTTCGCCATCCTCGTCGTCATCCTCGTCGTCGTCTTCACGAGGCGTCAACACGATGGCGTTCGAGACCAGTTGATGGAGGCTGACGATCTGATCCATCTCCATCCCGTAGTAGGGCAGGACCTTGGTAAACTGACTCTTGCAGATGGCACAGATCGCGGCCATGTGCGTCACGCCCTTCTCCTGCATGACGTTGTTCAGCGCCTCGACACGCGGTTGCGCACCCTTGACCCGTAACTCCATCAGGTCGTCGGTCAGCAGCCCGCCACCACCGCCGCAACAGAAGGTTCGGTCACGGATCGTATCCTCATCCATGTCGTAGAACTGGTTGCAAACCGCCTTGATGATGGCGCGCGGAATATCGAACTGACCGCCGGGCTGATCGCCCATCCGCGAGGCCCGGGCGACATTGCAGGAGTCGTGATAGGTGAGGACCTTGTCATCGTTCTGGGTCTTGTCGAAGGTCAACTTACCCTGCTGAATCAGATCGTAGGTGAACTCACAAATATGCTGCGGCACCGGGTACCGCGAATCCAGAAAGTCCCAAGGACCGGCCAGGGTGTTCAGAAAGCTGTAGGCGACGCGCCAGGCATGGCCGCATTCACCGAAGATGATCCGTTTGACCTTGAGCCGGATGGCCTCTTCGCGAATCCGCAGCGAGATCCGCCGCATGTTCTCATAGGAGCCGATGAACATGCCGAAGTTGGCCGCTTCCGAGGCATAGGAACTCAGCGTCCAGGAGACACCGGCCTCGTGAAAGACCTTGCCGTAGCCGATCAGGCCGTCCACGTGGGGTTCGGCAAAGAAGTCCGCGGACGGCGTGACCAGCAGGATGTCGGCACCCACCTGATCAATGGGATAGCGCACCTTGACGCCGGTTTCGTCATAGACATCCTCTTCCAAACCCTCCAGCGTATCCCGCAGGGCGGGACCCGGCAGACCCAGGTTATTGCCGATCGTATAGACCTTGCCGATGATCTCGTTACAGTATTTTTGACCGACCCCGATACTGTCCATGATCTCCCGCGCGGCCATGGAGATCTCCGCGGTATCGATGCCGTAAGGGCAGAAGACGGAGCAGCGGCGACATTGGGAGCACTGGTGAAAGTAACTGTACCAGTCGTCCAGCACCTCTTTGGTGAAGTCGGTCGCTCCCACCAGCTTGGGAGCGATCCGGCCCACCAGCGTGAAATAGCGCCGATAGACTTTGCGCATCAGGTCCTGACGCCCGACCGGCATGTTCTTCGGATCCTTGGTGCCCAGAAAATAGTGGCACTTATCCGTACAGGCGCCACACTTGACACAGGAGTCCATGTAGACGCGCAGCGAGCGGTACTTGCCCAACAACTCGCCCATCTTCGTGATCGCCTGCGCCTGCCAGTCGTCCGCCAACGCGCCGGGGAAGCCCAGCGGAGACTGGAATTCCGGCTTCGCGACAAAGGGCGCGCTGTGAGCCATGGTACCTGGCGTGACCGCCGGTACCTGCGGGTACTGCCGCAGCGCAGGGACTACAAAAGTGGCCTTAGCCATGGTTCAACCTCATGTTCGGACGCCTGCTTACCCGGAGACCCTGATCAATGCAGGTGATGACGAAACGCAATCCGTGTCGGCCATCACCGCTGTTCAAACCGCGCCGCCCAAGGGGCCAGGTGCCGCCACTCCCTCGGGTTGTCGACCTGATTGCGGGTCGGGCTGAAGAAGAGCCCGGGCGCATGCAGCAGCTTGCTGAAGGGAAAAATGATCATCAGGCCCGCCACCAGCGACAAGTGCAGCAGGAGCAGCGGATCGGCCGGCAAAGGCTTCAGGTCGAAGCTGTACAGACCGAGAAAGAAGGCTTTAACGGACACGATGTCCGTATGAACCACGAAACTCATCAGGATGCCGCTACAGCCGATGAGGACCAGCAGCCCGAGGATCAGGTGATCCGAGGGAGAAGAGATATAGCGCACCCGGTCGACCAGGAAGCGCCGCGCCCAGAGTCCAGCCAGACCCAGCACCATCGCAAACCCGGCATAGATCCCAAACGGCTGGATGAACGCGATCGGTGTGGGGACTGGGTCCATGAAATAGCGAAGATGACGCAGAGTCACGAGAAACAAGCCAAAGTGAAAGATCCAACTGAAGATCCAAGTCCACTTGTTACCGCGGAACAGGCTCTCGAAGAGCACCACCTCACGCGTCATTCGCAACACGACGCCGCCGCCGGTGATCGGGGCCGGCGTCGTCGGTATCTTCAGTGGTGCCGGTGTACGGGCGTACTGCACCACCTTCCAGGTCAGTCCGGCAACCAGAACCAGCGCCGCAAAATAGAACGCGAAGGCGTATAAACCCGTCAGAAACGACATGTTTCCGCTACCTTAAGTGAATCCGGTCGAACACCGGGGGTGCCGACCGCTGACCCCGAACGGAGCGATCAGCGATCAGCTTGACTGGCACCGCGCTGCTGCCTGGCGAACCGCGAGGGTCTTGACTCCAGGCTTTAGAAACGCTCGCAAGTCATTGTTATTTTATGGTCGGACGAGCGACGACACGCCACCGTTGCGCGGCGGAGAGCGCCACCCGCAGGCACTCGGTTCAGACGCAGCCGGTCGGCTTCGGCAGACCGGCAAAACGGCACGCCTGCTTGGCCGGCCCGTAGGGGAACAGGCTATAGAGGTACTTGCTGTTGCCTTTGTCCTTGCCCATCTTCTTACCGACCGCCTTGGTCAGCACGCGCACCGCCGGCGCAATCTGATACTCTTCGTAATACTCGCGCAGGAACTTGATGATGTCCCAGTGCTCGTCGGTGAGATCAATGTTGTCCTGCTTCGACATGACCTCGGCGACGCCGGGCTCCCAGTCGTTCAGGTTGGCGAGGTAACCCTCTTCGTCGACGGCGATCTGTTTGCCATTGACATCAATTGTGTCGGCCATTGCGATTCTCCAGACAGTTTGTAAGTTGGAATATAACTACAACCAGGCCTGAACCTTGGCGTTCTCCGCGGCAAGATCCACAAAACCCGCGTAGTCCACGACGCTGATCCCGTTGATCAGACGCCCCTCGGCAAAGCCCCGCGCCTTCAGGTCCGGGCCGAGGACATAGATCTTAACCCTGTTGAGGGCATCTTTGACCTGATCCTCGGCGCTCGTCCCGGTCAGGGCCGCATAGACGCCGTCCTCGATCAGCAACACGGCGGCGCCCGGTTGGGCAAACTTCAAGCAGGAATCCAGTGAGGTCCGCTCGAACGGAGACTTGTTGACAGTGTGCAGGATACTCATGGCATTCCCCTTTAGAAGCTGAAGACCACGTCGGACGCATCCATCAGCTCGCGGACACGAGCCGTATCGATCACCTCGACGATGTTCTCCACCTCTTCCTCGGTGTCGAAATCTTCCCAGGCGATCTGCACCAGATCGTCCTGCGTCAAACCGCGGGCCGCGAGTGAATCGCGATCCACGTACACATTCTTGACCTCATAGTCGCCCAGGGTACGGAAGGTCGGCGAGAAATTCTTCATCCCGATGCCGCCGGTGTCCTGACCCTTGGTGAGTTGGTAAACACCGTCATCCAGAAAGAGGACGCTCACCTCCTGATCGAAGGCCGCACCGATCAGGATCACCTCCAAGGCCTCCCAGGCGTAGATGGTGCCATACGGGGCTTTGCGGTTCAGATACAGGAATTTCTTCACGATTTCGGACATGACTGAGCCCCTGTTAGTCGCCGAATACAACGAGGCGATCGGACTGGATCGCCGCCTCGACCAACTGCCCCAGACCGGAGATCCGGAACCGGGGGTGGATATTGGTGGCGTCCTTGCCGTTGCGTGTCGCCTCGCCCTCGTCGACGATCCCTCGGCGCTGCGCCGCGGCCACGCAGACCACCATGTCGAGGTTGTAGCGCTCGGCCAGCTCAGCCCACCGGTTGACGATGTGACGGTCGTCCTGGGGCGGCGTGGTCAGCCGCGTCGCGTTGTTCACGCCGTCGTGGTAGAAAAAAACGCGGAAGATCTCATGCCCCTTCTCCAACGCCGCCTTGGCGAACAGGTAGGCGGTATCCGCCGCCTGATGTTGGTAGGGTCCCTCGTTGATCTGAAGTGCAAACTTCATATCGCCCTCGCATAGCAGTGCCGAAAGAGGATCGCGCACGGCCGCCCCCGGATCAGGCGCCACCGCTGCTGCCGTCCGGAGCGGACCGGCAGGTCGGTGACACGCGGCTCCGGGGACCCCGCGCCCCGAGCTTAGAAGCGGATGTAAGACGAGCTGTTGAAGCTCGCACGGGCACCGCGCCAGGTATCGATGTGATACTTGGTGAACGGCAACTCGACCTCTTCGAAGAAGCGCGGCCAGCCGATCCGCTCGATCCACTCGTTAACGCGCTCCCAATCCCGGGCGCCTTCCTTGTAAGCTTTGAGGATGCGCTTGACGATGGCGGTTGCCTCAGGCCAACGCGGCGGGTTGTTGGGGATGCCGGCCGCAACCAGCTTCTGGAAGGTCGGCTTGCCGCGGGCGTTGGAGTGATTGCCGCCAACCCAGATCGCCAGCTTGGAGTGCTCGGCGTCATTGATCTGCATGGGCGGGCACGGTGGATAGCAGGCACCGCAGCAGATGCACTTGCGTTCGTCGACCTCGAGGGACGGCTTGCCGTTGACCATGGCCGGGCGGATGGCCGCGACCGGGCAGCGCGCCACGACGGTCGGGCGCTCACAGACGTTCGCTACCAGATCGTGGTTGATCTTAGGCGGCTTGGTATGTTGGATGTTGATCGCGATATCCCCCTGACCGCCGCAGTTGATCTGGCAGCAGGAGGTCGTAATGTGCACCCGGTTCGGCATGTTCGCATTGCGAAACTCGTCGATCAGCTCGTCCATCATCGACTTCACCACGCCGGAAGCGTCAGTGCCGGGAATATCGCAGTGGAGCCAGCCCTGGGTGTGAGAGATCATGGCCACCGAGTTCTGGGTGCCGCCGACCACAAAGCCCGCCCCTTCCAGTGCCGCGATCAGCGGGTCGACCTTGGTCTGATCCTTGACGAGAAATTCGATATTCGAGCGCAGGGTGAAGTGCACGAAGCCGTCGGCGAATTGATCACCGATATCGCACAGCTTACGCAGCGTGAAAACGTCCAGGATTCGCTGGGTACCGGCCTTGACGGTCCAAATCTCATCGCCGCTGTAGGCCACGTGGCGCAGTACGCCCGGGCGCGGATGTTCGTGGTACTTCCACTGCCCGAAATTCTTGCGCATCACGGGGTGCAGGTACTGCCAAGGGTCTGGGCAGCCGGATTCGATCGGCTCACGCGTGTCTGCCATCGCCTTCCCTCCAGTCAATTATCAGAGTGTGTCGTATTTGAAATCGGGTGCCGGGGCGAGCGGTCGCCCGCGGCATCACGGCGTTGATCGAGAAACTCAGCGCCCGGCCTCGGCCTGACGCTCGAACCAGTTTTCCGCGGCCTCGTCCCAACCGTCCAGGCGGATGTAGGAACTCTGACGGGGATGGCTCAGCATGTTCGGATCCGGGTCGACACCAATACCGTCGAGGAAGTTAGCCAACCCGATACGCTCGATCATTTCACCGCAGCGTTCGTGCTCCAGCCCGTTCTCGGCCCAGAAGTCGATGATGGTCTCGGCGAGCTCCACCAGGGATTCATAGTCTTCCTCGGTCTCGAGCTTCTTGAACGGCACCAGGACCGTGCCCATCAGGTCACCGATCTTGAGGGTGCGCTTGCCGCCGATCAGAATGGTCACGCCCTTATCGTCGCCGGGGTGCAGCGCCTTGGGCATGACGTTCAGGCAGTGCATACAGCGCACGCAGTCGCGGTTGTTGACGTTCAGGGTATCGTCATCGTTGAGCGACAACGCCTGCGTCGGACAGCGGGTGATGACGTTATCGATATAGTATTGTCGGCCCTTGTCAGCGATGTAGTTCTTCACCTCGGCCTGATCGACCTTCATGTCGTCGCGCCAAGTGCCAAGCACGGCGAAGTCGGCGCGCTCGATGGCGTTCTGACAGTCGTTGGCGCAGCCGGAGACCTTGAATTTGAACTTGTAGGGAAGTGCCGGACGGTGCACGTCGTCAACGAAGTTGTTCACCAGCATCCGATGCGCCTTGAGCTCGTTGGTGCAGGACATCTCGCAACGCGCCGCGCCGACGCAGGACATCGCCGTGCGCACGCAGGGGCCGGCCCCGCCCAGATCCCATCCGTACTCGTTGATCTCGTCGAAGAAATGCTGGGTGTTGGCGGTGTCGGTGCCGATAAACATGATGTTGCCGGTCTGACCATGGAAGGTGATCAAACCGGAACCGTATTTTTCCCAACTGTCGGCCAGTTGGCGCAGCATGGCGGTGGAGTAGTGGTTGCCCGCCGGCGGCTGCACACGCAAGGTATGGAATTCCTTGGATTCAGGGAACGCCTTACCGACCTCGGAGAAGCGCGGGATGATACCGCCGCCATACCCTAAGACCGACACAGTCCCGCCCTTCCAGTAGCCCTTGCGCGTCTCGTAGGAATGCTCCAACTGCCCGAGCAGGCTGTTGGTCATCTTATTGATGCGTTCATCCGGGTGCTGGTCGCGCAGACGCTTGATACCAGAGATGAAACTTGGCCAGGGGCCGGTCTCCAGTTGATCGAGCATCGGGGTGCTATATTTATCGATCGCCATTGCGCTGTCTCTCCGATCTGGTAGCTTGCGAAAAAGAATCCGATCGCAGTGCGCACACCCGAGCGCGGCAGCGAGCCGTTACGGGGGCGCTACATCGTTGCGAATCTAAAGACGGAGGGATCGGCGATCATTCATATTTTCGCGTGCCGAAATCCCCAGCGTCAGGCGCTACTTTAAAGGTCGCTATGGGGCGATCCCATCCCTCGGTGGGGAGGGCGGTATCGCTCCGATCTACCCCTTTCGGGATATTGACCGACCTGGTGCCGCTGCGGATGTCCTCCAGCATGTCGCGGCGCGTGCGCGTCTTTCGATGACCGGTTGGATGTTACCGATGGGCGGCCAGTCAGTCAACGGTTCCTAATATTAGCACATCCTAATGCATTGGCCTAGCCGGGGCTGGCAGCGGTCCGCTGCCGGGCCGACGTCGGCCGGGACGACGCCGCCGACGCCGGGCGCGGCGATGCGCCGCCCGCTTGCATTTGCGCGGAACGATCTTCACGTTGGCCCCCAGACATAGGCATTCAGGGCGGTCTCATCGAACCATGCTCAAGCTCAGCGACATTCTCGTGACCCACCAAGAGGTAGAGTCCTTCGGAGAGCTCATCCCACTGGTTCAGGACGTCGCCCGCGGTGGGGAGCGGTTCTTCCGGATGGACGTCAAACCACCCTACCCGGACACGCCGGATAATTGGGAAGATCGCCTGGAAGCCGCTTTCAGCGGTCTGATCCGCTAAGTCAGTGATGCCTAATCCTATGATCAACTCTCTCGACCTGCTGACGGTCAGCTTGACCAATCCGACCGTCGACCCCCGGCTCGGCCAGAGCGAACGCGCGGCCCTGGAGTCTCATCTCGACGCGCTCCGGGAGCGACTTCGCGAGCTGGAACGCCGCGACGGGCCGGCAAAGGCGATCGCCGACACCCGGCTGCAGGTCGCGCGGACCCTGGTCGGCCTGGGGCGTGGGGAAGCGGCTTGGCCGCTCGCCCGTGCGGCCTTCGATCTGTTCCTTGAAGTTGACGACTTCGAATCTGCGGCCGACGCCTGCGACGTGCTGTTCCAAGCCGAACAACCCGCATCGATCTGCGCCTTAGGCCAGGGCATCTGGCTGGCGGTGACCTGCCCCATCGATCCGGAACTCACCATTGAGTTACTCGCGCATGTCATCGACGAGACCCCGGACGATGCCGACGGGGCCGCGGTGGCGGCGACCACCGCCCTGTTCCTGGCGGATGTGCGAGCCGAGGGCAAACATCGTGACGATCTGATGTTCTTTACGACGCAATTGCTCGGCGCCGTAGCGCGGCGCCATAGCGGGGTGGAATCACCCGAACAACTCGACGCCTGGATGGAACAGCTGGACCTGACCGAGCCGGAGCACTTCCTGGTGCGATTACGCAGCGTCGTCGATTGCCTGGTTCAGGGAGACTGGTGGTTCGATCGCGAAGCACTGCAAGAGCGCTTACCCTTCGGCTGAACGCTGCTGCCCGCCCCCAGCAACGCACCCAGCCCCGGGAAGTCATATTGAGAAGGCTTGTCATCACCCCGTCGCGAGCATCTGAATGCATTGGAGTCAAGACGAAACCCTCGACACCCTGGCGGTCCCCGACACCATCGTTGACTGCCTCTTCACCATCGCCTGTCGCGCCCTGCCGGTTGATCATGCCTATGCGCTGAGCAGCGCGCTGGTCGCCGCCTGCCCCTGGATCGGCCACGAACCGGGGCTCGGCGTCCACACGGTTCACGTCGCTGGCTCCCAGAATGGGTGGGAGCGCCCGACCCACGGCACTGAAAGCCGGATCCAGTTGTCGCGCCGCACCAAACTCATTCTGCGGCTGCCCCGGGCGCGCGCGCCCGAGTTACTCGACGCGCTGCCCGGAACCCGGATCGAGGTCGCCGGCTCGTCCTTGACCGTCGGCGCGGGCAAGATAAGGTCGCTGAGCACGGAGAGCGTGCTGTTCGCCCGCTATCTGGTATCTGCCGCGGGTCCGGATGAGGAGGCATTCATGAACAGCGCCGCCCAAGCGCTGGCGCAGTTGGGGATCAAAATCCGCAAGGCGCTGTGCGGCAAGTCGAACACGCTGGAAACGCCGAACGGCGCGATCACGACCCGCAGCCTGTTGCTCGCCGGACTGAAACCTGATGAATCACTCCGCCTGCAACAGCAGGGACTCGGGCTGCACCGCCTCATGGGCTGTGGCATCTTCATCCCTCACAAAGGGATCGACGCGGTCGGCAAGACGCCCTGAAAAACGCTGTGCTGTCTAATCCGGCAATCGCCGCAAGCGAGTCGCCTGACGGTCGGCCACAACCTCACGAGAGGCCGTGACGAACCTATCAGAATATCATAAAATTATGGGGCTTTAATTGGCGCGCCCGCTGGCGTGCGCCATGGTCACCCACAGACACAGACGACGAGGAACAAGCACATGGCCATCGAGGTCAATGGCGTAAGCATCGAGACGACCGACCACGGCTACCTGGTCAACCACCTCGACTGGAACGAGGATGTTGCGCGGACACTCGCGGAGATCGAGGGGATCACGCTCACCGACAAACACTGGGACGTCATCAACTACCTGCGTGACGAGTACATCAACAACGGTCAGAACCAACCGATGGAACGTGTTGTTCTCAAGGATATCGGCAAACGCTGGGGTACCAAGCCCGCCAGCAAGGACCTATACCTCCTGTTCCCCTTGGCCCCGACTAAACAGGGCACAAAAATTGCCGGACTCCCCGAAGTGATGCGCAAAGGCGGCTACTGAGGCAGTGCCGCGCGGGGCATCGCAACGGGCCGGCCGCGCCTGGGGCCGGCCCGCGCGTTGTCCGCCAGCCGAGCACACGCCGATGGCGGCCGCGCGCCAACAAAGAAGGCAGGAGGCAGCCGCGCCCCGGCCGGGCAGGTTGAGTCAACGGCTGATGCTGAGTACCCTACACCGACTGTTACGCGTCGACACACCACGGCGCCTCGCGGTGCTGGTGTTTCACCGCGTGCTGCCCGCCCCGGACGCCTTCCTGGCGAGCGATCCGGATGCACCGACCTTCGCCGAACTGATGCATCTGGTCCGTGAGCGCTTCCGGCCACTGTCGCTGGTCGAGGGTTTGTATCGACTCGCACACAACACGCTGCCGCCGCGCGCGGTCAGCGTCACCTTCGATGACGGCTACGCCGATAACCTCGAAGTCGCTTTCCCCATCCTGCAGCGCCTGGAGATTCCCGCTACGCTCTTTGTCGCTAGCGGCTACCTTGATGGCCGGTGCATGTGGAACGATCGACTCTGTCAGGCGATCAGGCGCTGCCCCGGCCCCAGCGTCGATCTGACCCCCTACGGCGCCGGGATCCGGCCGCTGGGTGGACCGCGGGCACGCGCCATGCTGGTGCGAGACCTGCTTCGTGTATTCAAATACCAGACAGCGGAGCAGCGCGACGAAGTGGCGGCGGATCTCGCGGCCCGCTATGCACCGGACCTGACCTCGCCCATGCTCACCCGCGCCCAGGTGCGGGAACTTTACGACCAGGGGTGCGAAATCGGCGGCCATACCGTCACCCATCCGATCCTCGCACGGACCCCAGATCAGACGGCCTATCAGGAGATTGCCGAGAACAAAGAAGACCTTGAAGGGCTGTTGGGGACGCGCTTGCGCTTCTTCGCCTATCCCAATGGGAAGCCGGAGTTGGATTTCACCGAAACGCATACCGCCATGGTCCGAACACTCGGGTATCAGGCGGCGTTGACCACCGGACACGGAGTCGCCGTGGCCGGCACGGATCCCATGCGCCTCCCTCGCTTCACGCCGTGGGAGCGGACGCCTATGCGCTTCGGTATCCGGCTGCTGTTGAACATGCGTCATATCGCCTAAACCGCGCGCAGCGCGGTAGGCGACGTTTTTCGATGGGATAGACCCCGGCAGACTCGACAATTGCCGGGGCCGGCGCGGATTATAGTTTTTAGAAACAGCAATATGACACCGTGTCTCCGCTCCACCGAGGTTGGTGAAATCCCCAGTGCTAAACACACCATGAAAATTGTGCATTTCGCGCTGGACGCGGTTTAACGGCATTCCCTATCATCTTTCACCGCCCCTGCTGACACCGCACCGACATGCTCAACATCACATTGGTGCACGAATTGGTTCACATGGCCCTGTCGCGGTTCGCCGACCGGGACGCCCTGATCCACCGCACCGAGACGCTCTCCTATCGGGCACTGTGGCAACTCATCGAACACTGGCGCGCCGGACTGCTCAGACTGGGACTCGACGGCGGCGATCGGGTCGGCGTCTACCTACCCAAATGCTTCGACACCCTGGGGGCGCTCTTCGGAACTGCCGCGGCGGGCGGCTGCTTCGTGCCGCTGAACCCACTGATCAAGCCGTTTCAGGTCGCCCACATCCTGCGCGACTGCAATGCACGCATCCTGGTAACCTCAGTCGAGCGGGCCAAACACCTGGTCGGCATGCTGACACAGTGCCCGGACCTGTGGCAGGTGGTACTGGTCGACGGCTCGCCGACGGACATCGCCGAACCCTTGCGCGCCCGCTGTGTCCGCGCCTGCGGAATCCTGGACGTCACCAACGGCGGCCCCACCGGACACCGCCGCATCGACACCGACATGGCTGCTATCCTCTACACCTCAGGCAGCACCGGCGCACCCAAGGGCGTAGTGCTCTCGCACCGCAATCTGATCGCCGGGGCATTGAGCGTTGCCGAGTATCTGGAGAACCGACCGGAGGATCGTCTCCTGGCGGTACTGCCGTTGAGTTTCGACTACGGACTGAGTCAACTCACCACCGCGTTTGCCGCTGGTGCGGCAGTCGTCCTGATGGACTACCTGCTGCCCACTGACGTGATCAGGTCGGTCACCCGCTACGGCATCACCGGACTGGCGGCCGTGCCGCCGCTGTGGATGCAGGTCGCCGGACTCGACTGGCCGCACGCCGCCCGCACCTCGCTGCGCTACCTCACCAACTCCGGCGGGTCGCTGCCCGCCCCCACGTTGCAGACCTTGCGCCGCCGGCTGCCGAACACCCGGATCTATCTGATGTACGGATTGACCGAGGCCTTCCGCTCGACCTATCTGCCCCCGGAGCTGGTTGACGCGCGTCCCGACTCCATTGGTCGGGCCATTCCCAACGCCGAGGTCCTGGTGGTACGGGAGGACGGCAGCCTGTGCGGACCAGATGAACCCGGCGAACTGGTGCATCGCGGCGCGCTGGTGTCCCTGGGCTACTGGAACGACCCCGCGCGGACCCACGAACGCTTTCGGCCGGCGCCGGGCCAGCCCGGCGGGCTCCCCAACCCGGAACTGGCCGTCTGGTCGGGCGACCAGGTCCGCCGCGATGCGGACGGTTACCTCTATTTCATCGGCCGTCGGGACGAGCAGATCAAGACTTCCGGGTACCGCGTCAGCCCCACCGAGGTCGAAGAGGTGATCTACGGCTCCGGGCTGGTGGCCGAGGCGGCGGCCGTCGGCGTCCCGCACGGGACCCTTGGTCAGGCGATCCTGGTCGTCGCCACGGCCGCTGCCCACCGCCCCGACCTCGAAGCACGGGTCATCGCGCATTGCCGCGACACCCTGCCCGGCTTCATGGTGCCGCAACGGGTCTTGTTCGAGTCGCACCTGCCGCGTAATCCAAACGGCAAGATCGATCGCAAGCGACTGGCCTCGCGCTTCGCGGACCTCTTTCGCGGGGAGCCTTCCCGATGACGGACAACCTGATCAACAACGGGATCAACAACGGGATCAACAACGGGATCGACCACGGGATCGACCACGGGACCGATCACCGGATCGACACCGCGGCGGACCAACGAGGGCACGCTGCCGGCGCAAGCGTTCGCGACGCGCGCGGTGAACTCATGGTCGGCGGCATCCCGGTCAGCCGCCTGGCCGACCGGATCGGCGGCACGCCCTTTTACGCCTACGACCGCGCCGCGTTGAGCCGCCGCGCCGCGCACTGGCGGGCCGCCATGCCGGAGCGCCTGCGCCTGCACTATGCGATCAAGGCCAATCCTATGCCCGCCCTGGTTCAGCACCTGCGCGGTCTGACCGATGGCTTCGACGTGGCTTCGCTGGGCGAGTTACAGGTCGCGCTGGACACCGGCATCCCCGCCGACCGGATCAGCTTTGCCGGCCCGGGAAAGACGGACCGCGAACTGCGTGCGGCGGTCGCGGCCGGCATCACCCTGCACCTGGAATCGGCCGGAGAGTTGGAACGGATCGCCCACATCGGACACGCCATGGGCATTCGTCCCAGCGTCGCCGTACGCGTGAATCCGGATTTCGAACTGAAAGCGTCCGGCATGAAAATGAGCGGCGGACCGAAACCATTCGGGGTCGATGTGGAGCAGGTCCCCGATCTGCTGGCGCACCTCGGCAGCCTCCCGGTCGGGTTCCGCGGCTTCCACATCTTCACCGGCTCACAAAACCTGAGCGCCGAAGCCATCATCGAGGCCCATACCGGAACCCTGGCACTCGCGGAGCAGTTGGCGCGGCAGGCGCCGGCGCCGGTTACCTATCTCAACCTCGGCGGCGGACTGGGCATCCCCTATTTCCCGGGAGAGCAACCGCTCGACCTCACACCCATCGCCGCCAATCTCGCGGAGCGCATCGCAACCCTCGGCCCCGGTTTGCGCGACGCCGAACTGGTGATGGAGTTGGGGCGCTATCTGGTCGGCGAGGCCGGAATCTACGTCTGTCGGGTGATCGACCGCAAGGTGTCACGCGGACGCACGTATCTGGTCACCGACGGCGGTTTGCATCAACACCTTGCCGCCTCCGGGAATCTTGGGCAGGTCATCCGCAAGAACTTCCCGGTCATCGCCGCCGCCCGCGCGTCGCCGGTCGACACGCGCGACCGGGTCACGGTCGTCGGGCCGCTTTGCACCCCGCTCGATCTCCTGGCTGATCAGATTGACCTGCCGCGCTGCGCACCCGGCGATCTGATCGCCATCCTGCAATCCGGAGCCTATGGCTACTCGGCCAGCCCCTTGGGCTTCTTGTCGCACCCGCCGCCGGCCCAGGCGCTGGTCGGCTGAGCCAAACCAATGCCTGAGTACAACACCAGGGCGGCACCAACGGCACCAGTGGTTTCCGTCATCATCCCCACGTATAACAGCGCGCCCTATCTCACCGAGACCATCGACAGCGTGCTGCATCAGACCTTCGGTGACCTCGAGCTGATCGTGGTGGACGACGGCTCCACGGATAACACCTGCGCGATCGTCAGGGCCTGTGGTCCCCGCGTGCGCCTGATCACCCAAGCCAACGCCGGCGTCTGCGCAGCCCGCAATCGCGGCATTCGGGAGGCCGGCGGGCGCTATCTGTGCCTGCTGGACCATGACGATTACTGGTTTTCCGACAAGCTGCAGCGACAAGTGACGGCGATGCGGGAACACCCCGGCTGCGGGGTCGTCTACAGCGCGTTCATTCAATGGTCGGCGGATGCAGCCGGCCGGTTTCCAGCGCCTGCCGGTTTCGACCTGGGGGCCTGTCACGACGCAATCGACGCCGCGTTCTCCGGCTGGATCTACCACCAGTTCCTGCTCGATTGCTGGATGCTGACCAGTACCGCCATGTTCCGCCGGGAGGTCTTTGACCGTTGCGGGGTCTTCGATGAAACGCTGCCCTTTGGTGAGGACTGGGATCTGTGGTTGCGGATCTCGCGTGCTTTCACCTTCGTCAAGCTGACGCGGCCGGACACGCTATACCGCCAACATCCCCAACAGGGCAACCGCGTGGTGCGCCCGCATGATTACCGAACGCTGCTGCTGCGGCGGGCGATGCGCACCTGGGGATTGTGCAGTCCGGATGGTCGCTGCGTCCCGCGGGGGACATTTCTCGGCCAGCTCGCTGACTACCAAGCGGCCTATGCCCTGGGACAACTGCGCGTGGGCCGCCGCGGTGCAGGCCTGGCGGCCTTGACCAGGGCCTGGGTAACACGGCCGAGCAAGGTCAGACTGCTGGCCTATCTGGCAGCCGCACTGCTAGGCTGGAGGCCCAGGTCAGGAACCGCTCACCGATAAGCGGCGTTTAAGCGATAGCGAACAGTTGAATTTATTGTTTAACCGATCTCCGACTGGTTACCAATGGTCGTCGGAGGTCGAAATCCTGGACGGCCGTGCATGGACCGTCGGGACTGGGCGGTCTGGGGCGTACTCGGCTCAATGACCTGCTTGGCGGCGCCACTCGCGACCCGCCTCAAGCGTTGGACCAACGCCTCCAGGCCATTGCGGCGCGTCAGACTCAGATGCCCCGCGAGCCCGAGCCGATCGATGAAGGCCGGGGTATCGAACGCCAGGATAGCCGCCGCGTCCTGCCCGGAAAACAACTGCTGCAGCAATGCGATCAACCCGCGGACCAGATCCGCATCACTGTCCGCCAGAAACTCGATGACATCGGTCGTGCCGGGCCGGATCCGCGAGGCCAGAAACACCAGACTTTGACAGCCGGGGACGAAATTCTCCTTGGTCTTGAGTGTGGGCGGCATCGGCGCCAGCCCATGTCCCAGGTCGATGATCTGCTGATAGCGCATCGGCCAATCCGGCAAATCGTCGAAGAGGTCAAGGATGTCCTGCGCCGCCGCTGCGGGCGAAGCGGCCGTCGCGGCCGGATACAGACAGTTGGCTGCCGCGGCGTCGCCTGGATGGGCACTATGCCCAATCGCCGCGATCGGTTTGCGGGCGGCGGCACTCGACCGTCCGGCTTGATCGACGATCTGCCCGAGCGCATCCGCCAGGCGGTCGACCTCCTGCGCCGTGTTGTAAACGCCAAAGGACGCACGGGCGGTTCCCGCCACCCCCAAACGCTCCATAAGCGGCTGACAGCAATGATGACCCGTCCGGATGCAGATCCCCTGCAGGTCGAGGCGAGTCCCGATATCGAGCGTCGCGAGCGGTGGGTCGGTGACCACCCAGGACAGCACACCGGTTTTGCTCGGCGCGGTACCCTTGATCTCCACTCCGGGAATCGCGGACAGCCGCTCCGTGGCCTGACGCAGCAGGCGCTGTTCATGGGCGGCAACCCGCTCCAAACCGACGTCCGACAACCAGTCGAGCGCCGCCGCCAGACCCACCGCACCGGCAATGTGCGGAGTTCCGGCTTCAAACCGGTTGGGAATGTCGGCGTAGGTGGATTGCTCGAAGCGCACACGCTCGATCATGTCGCCGCCGCCCTGATAGGGGGGCATGGCGGCGAGCAACCGGCGCTTGCCGTACAGGACGCCGATGCCGGTTGGTCCGTAGATTTTATGTCCTGAGAACGCATAGAAATCCACGTCCAGCGCCTGGACGTCGGTCCGCCCATGGGCCACCCATTGGGCACCGTCGACCAGCACCAGAGCACCGGCGGCATGAGCCTCGGCGATGATCTCACGAACCGGGTTCAGGGTACCGAGCGCATTCGACACCGCGGTCACCGCGACCAGTCGGGTGCGGGATGACAACAATGCCCGATACCGGTCCAGCCGCAGTTCGCCGTTGTCCTCGATCGGGATGACCTTGATCAGCGCACCGGTCGCTTGTGCCACCAGTTGCCAGGGTACGATATTGGAGTGGTGCTCCAACTCCGAGAGGATGATCTCGTCGCCGGCCCGCAGGTTGGCCCGACCCCAGGCCGCCGCGACCAGGTTGATGGACTCGGTGGTCCCGCGAGTGAAGATACACTCAGCGGGTTCAGCAGCACCGATAAAGCGGGCGACCCGGGCACGCGCCGCCTCATAGAGGCCTGTTGCCGACTGGGAGAGGTGGTAGGCGCCGCGATGGATATTCGCGTTCCGGCTTGCATAAAACTCGGAGATGGCGTCGATGACTTGGGCGGGCTTTTGGGTACTGGCGGCACTATCTAAGTAGACCAGCGGGCGACCATGAGCCAGGGTCTGAAGGAGCGGGAACTGGTCGCGTAACGCGGTCAGTTCAGACTCGGGATCGGAGATTGTGGAGGACGATGTCGCGCCTATCATGGTCGATAACCTGAGTGTCGGCAAACCAAAGATCAACCTGGGAGTTTTCATGGATCAGCAGCTGCCGCCCGTCATCCGCGGGCGGGCCGCGAAGCACAGCGGCCGCCGCGGGGGTCAGCCCTGAAGCATGACCAGTTCATGAGCGTGCTCAAAGACCAGGACCTGTCCACGGTCTGGGAGGAGTTCCATGCCTTGCACGCCGTGCAGCCCGACGGCTGCCGGCGTTATTGGGGGGAGCGCCGCCAGCGCTACGCTGCAATCTGGGCGCCCGCCACCGCTGGGGCAGGCCGGCTTGTTGGTGGAGAAACATCAGGGCGATCAGCTTCAGCTCGAATAAGCGCCGCCGGGCACGGCGTCGCATCCCGACCGCCGGCCACCACCGAAGCCGGCAACCGCTGGCCTGGCCCACCGTGGTGCACGTACGCGACCGGTCCGACCACCTTCCCGGCATCCGCCAGGGCGTCCCGTTGCCCACCCCCGGTCCGCGCCAACCCACCCCGCAACAGCCAACGCCAGCGCCGACCGGCACTGACGCCGCCCGATGTCAGCCGGCGAATGGGTTGTGCTTCAGGGCTGAGCACGCCGCGTCCAAGTTGACAAGAGCAAATAGCGGAACCGCCTGCGGCGTTTGATCCGTGGTCCAGCGTTGATTGGAACCGGCAGGTTCGAGGAAAACGTATCGGGCGTCCGCCGGAGACCGCCGCCAACCTCACCGCGTTCCTGCGGCAAAAACCTTGATCCGCCCCCGCGACGCTTCTCCCGGTCGGGCGTCAGGTCCTCAACGACTGCGATGCAGCCGATTCATGGCGACTTGAAACCGCCCGTCAAGCAGATCGTCGATGACGCCCTCCACGTCGCGCAGGGCCTCCTCGATCAGCAGCGCATCAGGTCGAGAGGGGCGACCCAGCACGTAGCCAATCACCAGGCCGCGGTCTCCGGGATGATCGATGCCGATGCGTAAGCGCCAAAAATCGCGACTGCCGAGCAGATTGATCGTGTCGCGCAGCCCATTATGGCCGGCATGTCCCCCGCCCTGTTTCAGACGCACGGTGCCGACGGGCAGGTCCAGTTCATCGTGCGCGATGAGGATCTGCTCCGGGGGAATCGCGAAATAGCGGCTCACTGCAGCCACCGAACGGCCACTGTGATTCATGTAGGTCGACGGCTTCAGCAGACGCAGATCCTGACCACGTCGGCTCAGCCGCGAGAGTTCGCCGTGAAACCTGGCCTCGGCCTTGAACGCCTGACTCTGTGCCACTGCGTCGACGAACCAAAAGCCCACGTTGTGACGGGTCGGCGCGTACTCTGGACCAGGGTTACCAAACCCGACGATCAGTCGGATGCCTGCGGCATCCATACTCAATGCCCCTTGCGGACTGAATGACCGGCCCGGCGGAAGCGCCGTCGGACCGGTCTCATTGACGAACTGCGGCGCATGGCACGCTCAGGAATTCGCGGACCCACTGCGATCAGGCAGCGCCCTCGCCTTCCTCGGTATCCGTACCGGCCCCGGCATGGGCACCGTGCATCACCACCACCGCTTCATCCGTCTCGGGGACGTGCGCCAGGGTGACACCCTCCGGCAGCACGATCTGGGACAGATGAATGATATCGCCAACCTCCATCGCCGACAGGTCGACCCCGATGAACTCAGGCAGATCCTTGGGCAGACAGGTAATCTCCAGTTCGGTCATGGCATGGGACACATTGCCGCCGGCCTTGACCCCAGGCGATTTCTGGTCGTTCAGGAAATGCAGCGGCACGGCCATGCGCAATTTCTCATCCTGACTGACCCGCAAGAAATCAGCATGCAACACAAAGGGCTTGGCCGGGTGGCGCTGCAAATCCTTCAACACCACGGGTGCAACCCGCTCGCCGATCGTGAGATTCAACACATGCGAGTAGAACGACTCCTTGTCCAGGTGCCGCAGCAACTCGTTGTGACGCACCGCAACCAGCTCCGGGTCCTGATGACCACCGTATACAATGGCCGGCACCAGACCCTGGCGACGCAGGCGGCGGCTCGCACCTTTGCCTGTATCGCTGCGGGGCACGGCAACGACGTCAAAATCTACGCTCATGAGCGTTCTCCAATTTGTTCAATGAAAGACGCGCCGCTGACCCGCGACCAAGCCCACGGCACTCGGGTGCGAGACGTTCACACATCTCGCGAAAAGAGGATCCGACTGAAATCGCTTCAGTCCATGAAGAGGGACGACACTGACTCCTCGTTTGAAACCCGCCGCATGGTCTCGGCGAGCAACTCGCCGATACTGAGCTGGCGAATCCGCGGGCAGGCACGCGCCTCCGGACGCAGGGGGATGGTATTGGTCACCACCAGTTCATCCAACTGCGAATCGGCGATGTTGTCCACCGCGGGCCCAGACAGAACCGCATGGGTACAGTAGGCCACCACCCGCTGGGCGCCATGCTCCTTCAGGGCCTGGGCGGCACGACACAAGGTACCGGCGGTGTCGACCAGATCGTCGATCAGGACACACGAGCGTCCGTCGACATCGCCGATGATATTCATCACCTTCGCCTCATTGGGCTTGGGCCGGCGCTTATCGATGATCGCCAAATCCGCGTCATCGAGCCGTTTCGCCAGCGCGCGCGCGCGCACCACTCCGCCCACATCCGGCGAGACGACGATCAGGTCGGGATACTTCTGGCGCCACACGTCACCGAGGAGGATCGGCGAGGAATAGACATTATCCACCGGAATATCGAAGAAACCCTGGATCTGATCCGCATGCAAATCCATGGTCAGAACACGGTCGGCACCGGCATGGCCGATCATCTTCGCGACCAAGCGGGCGGTGATGGGCACTCGTGCCGAACGCGGGCGCCGATCTTGGCGCGCATAGCCGAAATAGGGGATCACCGCCGTGATGCGCTTGGCCGAAGCCCATCGCAATGCGTCGATGATCACCAGGAGTTCCATCAGGTTGTCGTTGGTCGGCGCACCCGTTGGCTGCAGCACGAAAACGTCGCGGCCACGGACGTTCTCTTGAATTTCCGCCATGACCTCGCCGTCACTGAACTGGCCGACGACCGCCTTGCCCAATGACAGATTCAGGTGGTTCGCGATCTCGGCGGCGAGTTCCGGATTCGCATTTCCGGCAAAGACCATCATATGACTAGCGGGCACGGCACTGTTCTTCTCTGCACGATTGCAACTCGACGGCTGGGTAGCGATCGGATGTGGCTGGGGCGCCAGGATTCGAACCTGGGGATGCCGGGATCAAAACCCGGTGCCTTACCGCTTGGCGACGCCCCAAAAAAGACGATGAATGCAAAACCTCAGGAGTTCGTTTCGACTGTCGACGCCACGTCGGACGCCAATCGGTCGAGCAGTGGCGAGCGGTTGCACCCACGGGCAACAAAGGCCCGAAAGCGCTCCGGTGCGCGTTCGCATGCGGCAAGTGCGGTCTCCTGATCCGCAAAGGACGCAAAGACACAGCCGCCGGTACCGGTCAGTTGACCACCACCGCCCTCATTCAGCCAAGCGAGGGCGGCCGCCACCTCAGGATAGCCGCGGCGTACCACGTCGAGGCAGTCGTTGCGCCGCTCTCCTCGCAAGAAGTCGGCTAGTGTGATGGGAAGCGAGTCGCGCGTCAATTGGGGATCGGCAAAAACCGCCGCGGTCGAGACCTGACCAGGTGGGATCAGTACCAGATACCAGGGCTCCGGCAGCGCCACCGGAGTCAGATCCTCACCGACGCCTTCAGCCCAAGCCGCCCGCGCCCGCACGAAGACCGGCACATCCGCCCCCAATGGCAGGGCGATGCCGGCCAGTTCATCCTCACCGAGATCAAGACCCCACAGCCGGTTCAAAGCGACGAGCGTGGTCGCGGCATCGGAACTGCCGCCCCCGAGCCCGCCACCCATGGGCAGAACCTTCTCCAGCCGGATGTCCACCCCAAGGCGACAACCAGTGAAGGCCCGCAACGCCTGTGCGGCGCGCACGGTCAAGTCCGCGGAGGCAGCAACCCCGGGGATCTCGGTCGCCCGCCGGATCGCACCATCAGCGCGCGGAACAAACCACAACCGATCGCAGCGATCGATGAACTGGAACACCGTCTGCAACCGATGGTATCCGTCCGCGCGTCGACCGAGAACACGCAACATCAAATTCAGTTTAGCCGGCGCCGGCCAGGCGACGGCGTCGTCGTGCGCGAGTGGAGTCATTGCGGTGATTCGTCCTGCCGGCTGACGCGATGGCGCCCGACCACTTCTTGAAGGTAAGGGTGATCCGGGTGTTCTTTGAGCGCGGCATCCCAGACCGCCCAAGCCTCATCCTGACGGCCCATCGCCCAGAGCACCTCCCCCAGATGGGCGGCGATTTCGCCATCCTTCATCGCACCCAGCGCCTTCGTGAGGAATTCCAGCGCGACATCGTAATTGCCGAGCTTGAAGTTGACCCAACCGACGCTGTCCAGGATCGCCGGCTCATCGGGCTTGAGTTTCAGGGCACGTTCAATGTAACCCAGCGCCTCCGTATAACGATCCGTACGATCCGCCAAAGTATAACCCAGGGCGTTGAGCGCATCCGCATGCCCCGGATTACGCTCGATAATACGGCGCAGGTCTGGTTCAGCCAGATCGAGCCGATTGCGCTTCACCGCATACATGGCACGACCATAAAGCAGGTCGGCATCGTCGGGGAAGGCGGCCAGCCCGGCATTATAGACCTGCATTACCAGCGCTTCACGGTCGATCTGGTCGAGAATTTCGGCCTCGGCGAGGTACAGCATCGGCGCGTCGTCCGGCACCTGGTCGCGCAATTGCTGCACGATCTCGCGGGCGCGCTCGACCTCCCCGGCCTTGGCGCGCAACACGGCGATGCGGATCTGGGCATCGAGCAAGTTCTCGCCCTCGGTCTTGCCGTACCAATCGATCGCTGCCTCGGGGTGCGCCGCGCGCTCCTCGACCTGACCCAGGTAGAAGCTGGCCTCGTCCCGCCGCTCTCCGGCCTGGTAGAGTCGCGTCAAATAGCCGCGGGCCGCATCCAGGTCATCCAGTTCCAGGGAGAGCACGCCGGCGGCAAACAGGACATCCGGGGCTTTCGGACGCGTTTCGAGCAGCGTCTCAAACACCTTCCGCGCACTGGAAAACTCCTTTTCCTCGACCAGGAATTGGGCATACAGCATCCGTAACCCCTGATCCTGCGGGGACGCCGCAACGAAAGCTTCGAGTTGTTCCCGCGCCTCGCCGCGTTTGCCCTCGGACAGCAGGAGCTTGACCAGAAAGAGCCGCGACCTATCCCAACCCGGACGCAACGCCAAAGCGCGCCGCGCCGCGTCGGCCGCGATCACGTTCTCCTTAGCGCCGGCGGCCACCACGGCCAAGGCCTGCTGAGCCTCAGGACTGGACTCATCCAATGCGACCAGGGCACGCATCAGGTTCACACGATCCGCTGCACTCGCGGCCCGTCCGATGATCCCGGCCGCCAGTAGATACCCCGACTCGCCGTCCGCACCCGCCAAGCGGATGACCCGGGTGAGGTGGGTCAGCGCCCCTTCACGATCATCCGACTTGATCCGCAGGAGTGCCGCGATCTGGTGGGCTCCCAGGGACTCGGGCGCCAACTCCAACCAGAGCGCCACCGCCCGCCCGGCGCCGGTATCGTCCTGGGCACCGATCGCAGCGCGCACGGCCAGTTCCGCCATCTTGGTGTCACGCGCCAGTTGGGCCGCGTGCAGAAAATGGGTAAACGCCATCGTCAGATTGCCGCGTCGTGCGGCCACCTCGGCGACCAGGACCGCGTAGACCAACTCGGCGTCCAGACTGTCGCGCACCGGCCGCGACTCCACCCGCGGTGCGGCGACGACGGGAGTCGGCGGCGCGTGACTTACCGACTGCCGGTCGTCGGCATCGGCCGCCGGCACCGGTGGCGATACCGATTCGCCAGGCGCCAAATCCGCGACCAGGCCGCCGGAGGCGGGATGACGGTCCGCCGCCGACCGCGGGCTAGCGGACAGCCCCGGCAGCGGCACCGCCGCCGCTGACCGCGCCGGAATCTCAGCGGCGTTCGACAGCGTCAGGGCACCGCCCAGGACGCACAGGACACCACAGGCCCAGCGGAGGGCACCACTGATCTTAAAGGGCTGCATCGCAGACATCGTTCAAGAGACTCATCTGAAGGTTCATGGGGCCATTGGCAGGACACGTCAGCGGCACGCGTACCGGGGCACTCAAGGGTCGCAGAAATAGCAAAAAACTGTTATTTATGGGGTTCTCCTGGTTTCGCGCGCGCCGGACCACCCCTGCCGCGGCGCGCGCGGGCATCCCGCCATCTGCCGAACGGCCACGGGGACGAGTATACCCAGGTCGCGCCGACCGCGCGGGGCAGTCCGACCACCGGTCGTCGGCGGGCGTCGGCACGACGGCCAACCGGACGCGCCGGGCGGTCTCTCCCCCCGGAAACGCAACCACGACTTGCATCTCGCGCCATAAGCGGGACAATTGCGGGATCTCAACTGACGGTCTGAACATGAAACTGCTGATTGTCGGGCTCAATCACAAGACGGCCCCGATCGAGGTGCGTGAGCGCCTCGCCTTCGGGCCAGATATCATTGCCGGTGCACTGCGCGACCTGCGAGGTCGCGAGGGTGTCCATGAGGCAGTGGTCGTCTCCACCTGCAACCGAACTGAACTGTACTGCGCCGTCGAAGATGGGGGCGAAGAGACGGTTCGCCACTGGCTGGGCGGTTTTCACGGCGTCGAACACGAGCGGGTCAACCCGTTCCTCTACGCCCACGCCGGCCGCGACGCCGTCACCCACCTGCTGCGCGTCGCCTGCGGCCTCGACTCGATGGTGCTGGGAGAACCGCAGATCCTGGGTCAGGTCAAGAGTTCGTTCCAGACCGCGACCGACTGCACGGCCACCGGAAAACTCCTCTGCCGACTGTTCCAGCACGCCTTTTCGGTGGCCAAGACGGTTCGCACGGACACCGCCATCGGCAGCAGCCCGGTCTCGGTGGCGTTCGCGGCGGTCAGCCTGGCGCGCCAGATCTTCAGCGACCTGTCGAAACAGACGGCCATGCTGATCGGCGCCGGGGAAACCATCGAACTCGCCGCCCGCCATCTTCACCAAAACGGCGTCGGGCGGATCATCGTGGCCAACCGCACCGTGGAGCGTGCGCACGAGGTGGCCGCCCAATTCGACGGCTTCGCCATCGCGCTGACCGAGATCGCCAATCACCTGGCGGACGCCGACATCGTCATCGCCTCCACCGCCAGCCCCTTACCGGTGCTGGGCAAAGGCACCGTCGAGCGGGCGCTCAAGAAACGCAAACACCGCCCGATGTTCATGGTGGACATCGCCGTCCCCCGCGACATCGAACCGGAAGTCGGCACCCTGGATGACGTCTATCTCTACACCATCGATGACCTCCAGGGAGTGATCGATGAGGGACTGCGCTCGCGTCAGGCGGCGGCGGTCGAGGCCGAGGAGATCGTCGCCTTTCACGCCGAGGAGTTCATGGCGTGGATGCGTTCGCTCGACGCCGCCAACGTGATCCAGGACTACCGGCAACGCGCCGAAGTGCTGCGCGATGAGGTGCTGGAGCGGGCCAAGCGCCAGCTCGAGGCCGGCAAACCCGCGGCCGATGTCCTGGCGTTCCTCGCCCACACGCTGACCAACAAGCTGCTGCACGCCCCCAGCACGCGACTGCGGCAAGCCGCCCGCGAGGGCGATGCCGAGATCCTCGAAGCGGCCAACGAGCTGTTCGCGCTTGAACTGGGCCGCGTCGCCCAACCGCATTGAAGCGCTCGACATGAACCCGCGGATCCGCGATCGGCTGGAGCGCATGGACGAGCGCTTCGGCGAGATCACCCTCCTGCTCTCGGCTCCCGAAACCCAGTCCAATACGGGACGGTTTCGGGACCTGAGCCGCGAATACGCGCAGTTGGAGCCTTTGGTGAGCTGTTTCGCGCGCTATCGCGACACCGAGGCCGAGATGGCGGCGGCCCAGGAACTGCTGGCCGACCCGGAGATGACCGAGCTGGCGCGCGACGAAATCGCCGCGGCCGCCAGCCGCCGCGATGCGCTGGAACCCGTGCTGCACCGGCTGCTGGTACCCCCGGACCCGAACGACCAACGCAACTGTTTTCTTGAAATCCGCGCCGGCACCGGCGGCGCCGAGGCATCGCTATTCGTCGGTGACCTGCTGCGCATGTACCTGCGTTATGCGGAAGCCCGCGGCTGGCGGACCGAGGTCTACAGCGAGAGTGCGGGCGAACTCGGCGGCTACAAAGAAGTCGTCGTGCGCGTCAGCGGCCAGGGTGTCTTCTCACGGCTCAAGTTCGAGCCCGGTGCCCATCGGGTGCAGCGTGTCCCCGAGACCGAATCCCAGGGCCGGGTCCATACCTCCGCCTGCACCGTCGCGGTCTTGGCCGAGGCGGATGCGATCGACGCCATCGACATCAACCCCGGCGACCTGCGCATCGACACCTACCGTGCCTCCGGGGCGGGCGGCCAGCACATCAACAAAACCGACTCCGCCGTGCGCATCACCCATCTGCCGTCGGGAATGGTGGTGGAGTGCCAGGACGAACGCTCCCAGCACAAGAACAAGGCGCGCGCGCTGTCGCTGCTTCAGGCGCGACTGCTGGCCCAGGCCCAGGACAGCCAGTCCGCCGCCGAATCCCAGTCACGCAAGCTCCAGGTCGGCAGCGGCGACCGCTCCGAGCGCATCCGCACCTACAATTTTCCACAGAACCGACTCACCGACCATCGCATTAACCTCACCCTCTATAAACTGGACGAGGTGATGGAGGGTGCGCTTGATCAGATCGTCGAGCCCCTGCTGGCTGAATATCAAAGCGAGCAGCTCACCGCCATGATGGGCGATCAGGGTGCATCCGCTGGACGACCCGCCTGACCGCACCCTGACCGGTCAGGCACTGCGCAACGCCGCCGCCGCCCTCGCCCGCCTGCCCCAGGCCAGCCCCCGACTGGAAGCCGAACTACTCCTGACCGAGGCCACCGGTTGGCCGCGCGCCCGACTGGTGGCCTGGCCCGAGGCACCGCTCACCCCAGCCGCCGCCGCCCGCTTCGCGGCCTTGGTCGCCCGGCGACTGGCCGGCGAGCCCATCGCCTACATCCGCGGACGCCAGGCCTTCTGGACCCTGGACCTGCGCGTCACCCCCGACACCCTGATCCCGCGTCCGGAGACCGAACTGCTGGTCGAGATCGCACTGGAACTGCCGGACCCGGACCGACCGCGCCTGATCACGGATCTCGGCACCGGCAGCGGCGCCATCGCCGCCGCCGTCGCGGTCGAACGGCCCGCCTGGCGGATCATCGCCGGCGACCGGTCGGCTGCCGCGCTGGCCATTGCCCAGTCCAATTTCCGCACCCTCGGGCTCGCTCACTGCGTCCCCCTGCTCGGCCACTGGCTGGCGCCCATCGCCCGCGGCGCGCTGGATTTGATCCTCGCCAACCCGCCCTATGTCGCCGCGGCCGATCCCCACCTGGTCCAAGGCGATCTGCCGTTCGAGCCGCTGACTGCACTCGCCGCGGGTCCCGACGGACTCGATGCCATTCGGGACATTACGGCTGACGCCATGCGCTGCCTGCGCCCCGGCGGACTGCTGGCGATCGAGCACGGATTCGCGCAGGGCGAGGCCGTCCGCCGCCTGTTCAAAGACCGGGGTCTGATCAACCCGGAAACCCGCCGGGACTTGGCCGGACAAGACCGCATCACGCTGGGGTGGGCACCGCCGGCCGGTGGCACGGGAGGGCCTTGATCACCGTTCCGGCCGTAGGGTGGACAAGCGACAGCGCAGTCCACCGAATCCCGCGCTGTCGCTGGTGGACTGCGCTGCGCTTGTCGCTCGCTCCCACGCTCCAGCGTGGGAGTGTCGTGCGGGCGCTCCGCGTCCGGTTCAGCGCTGGAAAAAGCAGTTCTCACACAAAGACACAAAGATCACAAAGACTCAGGACGATCGGTCGGTCAAGCAGTACGCAACCGAGCCGGCTCTTTCCAGGATAAAGGCCGCCGAATCGCCATCGCGCTGGGCATTGAGTGTCCGCGCCAGGCGCTTGAACCCGCTGAGATCCTCAGACGTAAAATAGGCGTTCGCCCCCTGATCGAAGTCCGCCATGGTCCCGCCCAGGCTGATCCATTCACTGAGCGCGATCTGCTTGTACTGCGAATCAAAAAGTGTCGCCGTAATCCGCAGATCCACCAAAGCGGCCAGCAGGGACAGACTTCTTGGCGTATGCAGGAACAAATGCCGCGGCGCGTCGAGATTGGCCCAGGACACCCCGTATTTACGCCAGGCATAGCTGCCCGCGAGCGGGATTCTGATCAGCAGTCGGCCGCCGGGCGCCAGCCGCTGCACCAGCGTCGCGAGCACCTCCCGCGGATGGTCCATGTGCTCGAATGAATGATGCAGCATGATCAGATCGAAGACACCATCCAACGCCTCGATCCGCTGCTTGTTCACCACCAGCCCGCCGGGGTACTCGAGCCGCTCCGGGAGATAGGGATCGATCCCCGCGAGCGCGCTGAAACCGTCCTTCTGCAGCCGCAGCAGCAGATGCCCGGACCCGCAACCGACATCCAGAATCCGCGCGTCAAGCCCCATGGACAACCGCTGTATCCAGTCACCATAGGGCGGCAAGGGAAAGAAGGGCTTCAGCAGCCGACCGGCGATCCCGCCGTGACCGAGCAGTATCCGCGTGCGCAGTGATTTGAGCCAACGGCGCCAGGGCGTGATCGACTTGCTCTTCGCCCGGCCGAACGAACAATAATCGGACGGATAAAACGCGCCCAAATCCGCCGGGATATCGAGCAACTGAAGACACCCGCAGGCCGCGCATTCCAGATAGAAAAAGGCGCCATCCGCTCCATACATGGTCTCCCGTGCCTGGTGGATACGGTGACCTTGCGTGTGACCGCAAATGCGGCACGCGGCGGCCTGTTCTTTGTTCACTTAATGTATACTCTTAGTCACGCGCCAGCAGCGAGGCTGCGTAGTCAGGGCTTCCAGCCCTGACTGTTCCAGCCCCGACGCCGCCAGGCCAGGATGGCCTGGCTACGCACTTTCACGGTAAGTCTCGACCTCCGGTGCGCGAGGCCCGGTGCTGGCCGGAACGATGATCAAGGCCCCTAGCAGCCTGTCGGACTTAGCCCCTAGGATTAGGGTATGAGTCAACATCAAGGCTTTTTGTTGCTCCACAATCTAACGTAAGGTGATTTCCGC
This sequence comes from Chromatiaceae bacterium, assembly GCA_013426805.1. Taxonomy (GTDB): domain Bacteria; phylum Pseudomonadota; class Gammaproteobacteria; order Chromatiales; family Chromatiaceae; genus Thiodictyon. The sequence goes on along the minus strand of JACDZG010000075.1, from coordinate 147 downwards.
GAAAAATCCAACCCGTAGGAGCCCGCTTGCGGGCGACGGGTGGGGCACAATGACGCATCCAACCCGTAGGAGCCCGCTTGCGGGCGACGGGTGGGGCACAATGACGCATCCAACCCGTAGGAGCCCGCTTGCGGGCGACGGGTGGGG
>JACDZG010000074.1 GCA_013426805.1 Chromatiaceae bacterium | reverse complement strand
CTTGATGTTGACTCCTACCCTAATCCTAGGGGCTAAGTCCGACAGGCTGCTAGGGTGACCGACGCCTCGGGTTGGGCCAAGCGATTCATCGACGAACTCAAGCGTCGAGCGGGCAATGGTAGACATAACGATGCTGAGTGAAGCCGCGATCCGGCAATCGCCTTAGGTGATTTCCCGGGATGCATATACCCAACAGGTTGGAGTCCAAGGCTTCAGCCTTGGTTAACGCGCGCCAAGGCCGAAGCCTTGGACTCCAGTGGCGGAAGTCCGTGCGGCGGACCCCAGGGCCTGGGGTCCGCCGCGCGGATCGGGCGTCCTAGCCCGCGGCCTTGAGCTTGAGCCGCATGGCGTGCAGCGTCGGCTCGGTGTAGCCGTTAGGGATCTCGCGGCCCTTGAAGATCAGGTCGCAGGCGGCCTGGAAGGCGATGCCGTCGAAGGCCGGGGCCATCGGCTGGTAGAGCGGGTCACCGGCATTCTGGCCGTCGACGACGACCGCCATGCGCTTCATGGTTACCATGACCTGATCGCGCGAGATGACGCCGTGGTGCAGCCAGTTCGCCAGGACCTGGCTCGCGATGCGCAGGGTCGCGCGGTCTTCCATGAGGCCCACGTTGTTCAGATCCGGCACCTTGGAGCAGCCGACGCCCTGGTCGATCCAGCGCACCACATAGCCCAGCACGGCCTGACAGTTGAGGTCCAACTCCTGCTGGGTTTCTTCCGGAGTCCAGGTGCCCTTGGGGTCGAGCGGGATCTGCAGAATGGTGTCGAGGCTGGCGCGGCGTCCGCCGGCGGCGATCTCGGCCTGCCGGGCGGCCACGTCGACCTGATGGTAGTGCATGGCGTGCAGGGTGGCGGCGGTGGGCGAGGGGACCCAGGCGCAGTTGGCCCCGGCCTTGGGGTGCATGGCCTTGGTCTCGACCATGGCGCGCATCTCATCGGGCATGGTCCACATGCCCTTGCCGATCTGGGCGTGACCCGGCAGGCCGCAGGCGAGGCCGATGTCGACGTTCCAGTCTTCGTAGGCCAGCAGCCAGGGGGCGGTCTTCATGGCGCCTTTGCGCAGTACCGGGCCGGCCTCCATGTCGGTGTGGATCTCGTCGCCGGTGCGGTCGAGGAAGCCGGTGTTGATGAAGATGACCCGCTCGGACGCGACGCGAATGCACTCCTTGAGGTTCACGGTGGTGCGCCGCTCCTCGTCCATGATGCCGAGTTTGATGGTGTTGCGGGGCAGTCCCAGCGCGGCCTCGACCTGAGCGAACAGATCGACGGTCAGCTGCACCTCTTCCGGCCCGTGCATCTTGGGCTTGACGATGTAGATGCTGCCGGCGCGCGAGTTGCGTAAAGCCCCCGTGCCTTTCAGGTCATGGACGGCGCACAGTGAGGTGATCAGGCAGTCGAGCATGCCCTCGGGGACCTCGGAGCCGTCGGGCAGCAGCACCGCGTCGTTGGTCATCAGGTGGCCGACATTGCGCACCAGCATGAGCGCGCGGCCGGGCAGGGTGAGGGTTCCGCCGTTGGGGGCCGTGTAGGTGCGGTCCGGCTCCAGGGCGCGGTCGACCAGCTTGCCGCCCTTGCTGAACTGGGCGGTCAGGGTTCCCTTCATAAGCCCGAGCCAGTTGCGGTAGACGCCCACCTTGTCCTCGGTGTCGACGGCGGCCACCGAGTCCTCGCAGTCTTCGATGGTGGTGACCGCGGACTCCAGCAGCACATCGGCGACCCCGGCCGGGCTCGCCTTGCCGATCGGATTGGCGCGGTCGATCTGCAACTCGACATGCAGCCCGTGGTTGACCAGCAGGACGGCGGTCGGTGCGGCCGCGTCGCCCAGGTAACCGGCGAAGCGCGCCGGGTCCTGCAGCCCGGTCCGGCTGTTGTTCGGCAGGTCGACGACCAGTTGGCCTTGCTCCACCCGATAACCGACGGCCTCCCGATGGGAGCCGGTGGCGAGCGGGGCGGCCTGGTCGAGGAAGGCCGCGGCGCGGGCGATGACCTCGGCCCCGCGGTCGGGGTTATAGCCCTTGCCGCGCGCCGGCTTACCCTCGTCCGGGATGACGTCGGTGCCGTAGAGCGCGTCGTACAGGCTGCCCCAGCGGGCATTGGCGGCGTTCAGCGCGTAACGGGCGTTGCTCGCGGGGACCACGAGTTGGGGTCCGGCGATCGATGCGATTTCGGCGTCCACGCGGGCGGTGGTCACGGCGAAGTCCGGACCCTCGGGGACCAGATAGCCGATGTCGGACAGGAAGGCGCGATAGGCTCCGAGGTCGATCGGCTGGCCGCGATGGTTCAGGTGCCAGGAATCGATCTGGGCCTGGAGCGCATCGCGCTTGGCCAACAGCGCCCGGTTGCGCGGCGCCAACTCGGCCAGGATGGCGGCGAAGGCGCTCCACAGGCCGTCAGGGTCGACCCCGGTGCCTGGTGTGATCTCGGTTTTTACCAGGTCATACAGGGGCTTGGCGACCTTGATGCCGCTCACTTCCACTCGCTCAGTCATTGCTTGCTTCTCCGACCCCCGGTGGTGAGGGCCTGTCGTTGTAGGTTATGGCACGGGCGGCGGGACGCCCCCGATGCAGCCCCCAGATTGTCAGGTCAACCGGAACGCGGCACAAGTGGTGCGCGCCGGCTTCTCGCGCCATCCGCGCCGACGGCCGGCTCGCGGAGGCGGCGCCGACCCGGCTGCGGCGGTGCAGCCGTTTGAATCCGCACGGGTTAGCCGACAGCTACTGCCTGCTCTCCGTCCTTGACGCTGGGGCCGCCCCTGACTACCCTGCCAAGGTCACGTGGGCGCTCCCGCCCGCTGTATCGCGTGGGTTTGTCGACGCCAACACGCTGTTTTTCTCAAGAGCATCATCGTGTATCCCAAGTATTTCGGACTCAAGGAGCCGAGTTTCTCGATCGCCCCGGACCCCCACTACCTGTTTCTGAGTGAGCAGCACAAGGAGGCCCTGGCCCATCTGCTGTACGGCGCTGGTGAGAGCGGCGGCTTCGTATTGCTCACCGGCGAGGTAGGGACCGGCAAGACGACCGTCTGCCGGGCCTTTTTGGAGCAGTTGCCGGAGGGGGTGGACGTCGCCCTGATCGTCAATCCGGCGATGACCGCCAGTGAGCTGCTGCTCACCTGTTGTGACGAATTTCGCATCCCGGTCGGGGAAGGGGAGCGTTCGGTCAAGGTCCTGGTGGATCGCCTCAACGACTATCTGCTCGCCGCCCACGCGGCCGGTCGTCGTCCGGTGCTGATGATCGACGAGGCGCAGAACCTCCGCCCCAAGGTGCTGGAGCAGATCCGCCTGCTTACCAATCTGGAGACCACCAAGGCCAAACTGCTGCAGATTTTTCTGATCGGCCAGCCGGAACTGCGGACGCTGCTGGATCGTGAGGGACTGCGCCAGATTAACCAGCGCATCACCGCCCGTTATCACTTGCGTCCCCTGAGCGCGGCCGAGACCGGTGATTACATCCGCCATCGCGTGGCGGTGGCCGGGGTCGACCGCCCGTTGTTTACGGCGGGGGCGATCCGGCGCATCCACCAGCTCGCGGGCGGGGTGCCGCGCGTCGTCAATATCCTCTGTGACCGCGCCCTGCTCGGGGCCTGTGTCTCGCGCGCCAGTCAGGTGACGCCCGCGGTCGTCACCAAAGCAGCGCGCGAGGTGCGTGGCGAGGGGGTCAAGACTGCGCGCCCGGCGGCGGCACGTCCTGCCGTTGCGGGAGCCGCGGCGCTGACGTTGATGCTGACCGCGCTCTGGCTGTCCGTTGATCGCCTCGCCGGTGACCCGCTGGACCTGATCGCCGGGTGGTCGGAGTCGCGGCCGACGCCCGAGTCGGCCGGTTCGGGAGCGATCGACCCGTCGGTTGTCGCACCGGTCCCGGCAGCCGCCGAGGTCGGGGGTCCGGATGCCGTCGTCGCCGTTGCGGGCGAGCCGGCCGCCGCGTCCCTGTCTCCCGATGCGGTTGCGCCGGTTGCCGCCGCCGCTGCCGTGACCCCGCCGCCCGCTGTGGTGCCGGCGGCGGTTGCTGCAGTGTCGGCTGGCGAGCCGGTGATGCCCGCCGCGATTGCGGTCGATACCCTTGCCGCCTCCTTGCCGCGGGTCTCGCTGGCCGCGATCCAGCCCCAGTCCGCGGCGGATGCGGTGGCGCGGATCGGTCTGCCGGAAGAGGCTGCCTTGCGCGTCCTGCTCCGTCGCTGGGGGATCGCGGTTCAGGATCTGGGCTTCGGCGATCCGTGCGGGCGGGTGGCGGTGTTTGGGCTGCGGTGCGAACGTGAGCAGGGCAAGCTCAGCCATATCCGCTTCTACGACCGGCCGGTCCTGTTGCGAATGAAGGACGCCGGTGGCGAACGCCGGTATGCGGTGCTGGGTGCACTTGATGCGACCGATGCCACCCTGGATCTGCCGGACGGCAGCGAGCGGGTGCCACTCGCCGGGATCGAATTGATCTGGAACGGCGATTACACCGTCGTCTGGCAAGCGCCGCCGACCGGAGCTTCGGTGATCGGTCCGGGGGCCGCGGGCGAGTCCGTGCGGTGGCTGCGACGCCTGCTTGCACAGACCCCCGGCGCCGACAGTGCAGATAACGGGTCGGCCCAGTTCGACGTTGGTCTGGCTGCCGCGGTGCGCCGATTCCAAGTGTCGCGCGGCTTGTCGCCCGACGGTATCGCCGGCCCGCGGACCCTGGTGCAACTCAACAACGCCTTGACCACGCCGGGCATTCCCCGGCTGATGAGCGCGCCGCTCGCTGCCGCGGCAGCGGCTCAGCGTGGCGTTGCTCAAACCGCGGTTGACGGTACGGCGGCCGATCCAGGTCGCGCAGGTCGCTCCCGGATCGGCCTGTCGGCGGATTCCCAGGACCTGTCCGTACCGCCAGGCAATCGCGGTGCGCCATGAGCTACATTCTGGAGGCCCTGAGAAAGTCTCAAGCCGAACGCGAACTCGGTCGCGTGCCGACCCTGCATGGCGCCGGGCTTTTTTCCGAGGACGAAGCGGTGTCGACGCGCAGCCCCTGGATTCTGGTATCCGTCGGGTTGGCGGCCGCGGCGGTGCTGATCGCGCTCTATGCAGCACTGCGTCAGCCGGTCCCGATCACGCCGCAGGTCACGGTGCCGGCCGCGCCTCCCGGCCTGATTGAGCACGCGTCCCCGGTGCGGCCCGCCGTCACGCCGGCAGCGCCTGACCCCGCCGTCACGATGCCGGATCGCGGGGCTCGCCAGGCCCCGATTGTGAATCCGCCGGTTGCGGCACCGGTCGCCTTGAATCCGGCGTCCGGCAGCGAGCCATCGCGGTCATTCGCGAGCGCAGCGCCCCTGGTCGAGGCGCCGCCGCCCAAAGGCGCGGTACGTGCACCCCCGGCGGTGCCCGAGCCTCGTGTCGCCGATCTTGGCCAAACGCCGCGTCGCTCCGACCAAGGCGGCCACGAGGATGCGTTGGAGGCCGAATTGGAAGTTGAGCTTCAACGCCAACTGGAAGCCGATGAGAGCGACGCCGAGGACGCCGAGGACGCCGAGGAGTGGATTCCTGTTGCGCAGTCGGAGGACCCGGCTCCCACTCCTGTGCCGCCCGACCTGATTGCCGATATTGAGTCGTTCAAGAACAGGACGGGTCAGGTCCAGAGGCGCGATGGGGACAAGCAGCCCAATGAATCCAAGGTGAAGGCTGAGCTCTCAGCGCCGCCGCAGGAGCCGCGTTATGCCGGTGACCTGACCAAGCTGCGCCTGACGCGCGACCAGCAGGCCAATTTGCCGACCTTGTCGATGACGGTGCATGTCTTCGAGGCCAATCAATCCCGTCGTTTCGTCGTGATCAACGGACTCAAGTACCGCGACGGGGAGAAGACGCGCGAGGGGCTGGTGGTCGAGCAGATCGTCGCGGACGGGGTTGTCTTAAGTCATCAAGGCAACCCGTTTTTCGTCCATCGTTAGTAGGGGGTAACCACCCTGCATCAGGTCGAACCCGTCCGGCGTCATGGGGGCGAGAAAATCGCCGGTCAGCGACACACTGCCCTTCGCGGCAGGCGGCAGCAGCTAGACAACTCCGATCTGAGGAACCGGGTTGCTGGTTGCAACGGCCAAACGGCGGCGCAGGCGGCGCACATTACGCATTGCCGTTCCAAATACCTCGCTGATAGCCTCGGCCGGGTCCTTACGGGCATCGCGCACGATAATCTGGCGACCTTGTCCCAGATTCGCGCGCAATTCGCAACGAACGCGGTGGCCGTGCAGGGGATCGAATTCCTCATTGATACGCGCTAAGGCGTCGATGCTTTCATCCGGGAAGCGGTCAGCGAGTTTTTGCGCCTCGCTTTCGATCTGTCGGCGTATCGCCTTATCCAGGGCCAGGGTGTCGCCGCTGATCTTTATCGGCATGGGTTGAGTCTCCAGGACTTCATTGTCGTTTAGTAGGTGACCCGCGGCTTCGGGGCGAACCCGGAGTGCAGGAGTGGGCGGCAGGATCGCCGCGTCAGTGGATATGTCGGGTAGAGCGGTCGCGCGAACGAATCCGCCACTCGGCAAGCTTCTTGGGTAGTCGCGGCGGGTGGTGTGCTCGGGTGCAGTATCGTGCTTGCACGATTCATAGCGTCTGCGGCTGAAAATACAAGCTCGGCCGATCGACAGCCGCGGCGGCGACGACCCCGCCCGCGGTGGCGGTCGATCGCGCGGACCAGGCCTACCGCCGTCTGGCGTAACCTGTCGGTGATCTTGCGAAAGCTCAATGGTTGTTGGCCGGTTGATGTCGAACTTTTCAATCGAAATGCACTCGAAGTAAGCGAGTTTCCACGGAAGCTCGCTGACTCCTTAGTCATCGTCCCCGCTCTTTGCGGGGATTTTTTTGCCACGGGCATTGTGTCTTAGTCATAAATAAAACAGTCGCATACAGTGCATTCCTGCCATCGGTAACGGGCCGGCGCAGGCAGTACCGGCAGTACATCCCCGATCGCCAACGAGCCCCGCTATGCCCGAGGGAGACACCGTTCACACCATCGCTGCTGTCCTTGGGCACTGGCTTACCGGGCGTCGGCTGGACGCGGTTTGGGTGCGAGGACAACTTCTGTCCGAACTGGCCGCGCGTCAGGTAGTGGCAGTAACCAGCCGCGGCAAACATCTCTTCATCGACCTGGATGACGGCCAGCGGCTACGCAGCCACCTGGGGCTCTATGGCGCTTGGCACCACTATGGCCGCGCGGAGCCTTGGCGGAAGCCGCGGCATCAGGCGTCATTGGTCCTTGAGGTCGAGGGACGGGTCTACGTTTGTTTCAACGCTCGCGAAATAGAACGCATGCGAACTCAAGGGTTTCGAGATCTTGACCTGCGCCGTCACCTGGGCCCGGACCTGACCCGCGAGGCGTTCGACCCGGGTCTACTGTGGGACCGCGCCCTGGCACTGCTGCCGCGGGACACGCCAATCGTAGACCTGTTGTTGGACCAGCGGGTCGCTGCCGGCATCGGCAACGTTTACAAGTCAGAGGTGCTGTTTGTGACCCGCCGCTCACCGCGACTGCGGCTCGACGACCTGTCTTGCGCGGACTTTGGTACACTGTACAGGACAGCGGGGGATCTGCTCAACGTAAATCTTTTCGGCGGACCGCGTCGTACGCGGCCGTCCGGCGCTGGACACGATCGGCTCTGGGTCTATGGTCGCGTCGGGCAGCCCTGCCTGTGCTGCGGTGCGCCGGTACGCCGCGATCGGCTTGGACGCAACCCGCGCTCGACTTACTGGTGCCCGGTCTGCCAGGACAGCGCGCATTCCGGCGGTCTAGTCGAAGAGGTCCCTAAAGGCCTTGGCGAATGACTTGTAGGCATCCCAGCCGTCCTTGTCCATGACCTGGTCGATCACCCAGCGGTTCTCCTGGGCGGCCCCCATCAGCGTCTGTATTTCGAACCCGAGGTGTCGCAGCAAGGCGTAGCTGGGGCCTGCCTGATCGAATTGGTACTGCGCATAGTCCTCGGAGCGCCGATTCAGCAGGTCGATGAAGGGGCTGCCGTAGTCCCCGGGGCCGAGCAGGTCCTGACTGTTGTCCTGGCAATGCGCGATCACGCTCCGCACGAGGCTTGTAATCAGGACGCGCCGCTCGTCGTCGGCGAATCGCCCGTGGGCCAGCCGGTCGGCGACCTGGATCAGGAAGGCGAGATATTCGCGGATGACATCAAGGCGCTGGGCGTCGTCCGCGTAGACGAAGCGCTCGCAGTGCAGATTGATGGCCTTATCCAGCGCGATGCGCCAGGAGATGAAGGCGAGTGCTGAGGCAATTTCAGGTAGCGTGCGGTTGGACGCTTCGTTCCACCAGTGACTCTTGATGCGTATTGCCATGCCTGATTCCTGCACTCGTTAAGCTGCCGCGGTGCCGAACCCACCCGGCACACAAGATCCCACATTGGGGCCGTGAACGTCACCCCAAGACCCCCGGCAGCCGGACCGCACCCGCGTGTCCGTCCGGACTTGGCGCGGTTGTCGCCATCCGGCGGAGTCTGCGGCACGGTGCGTCGGTACGGGAAGGGGCGGGTTGCAGGGGCTGACTGATGGGGTGGTTTGTTCGCCCGGCCGGGGCGGGGAAGTCGGTGCCGACCGCATCAATGGGCGCCTGACACGAACGAACAAACGAACGTACGGGCGGTTTTGTTGCGGTCAGGCTATGCTATCCGCAACGGTTTTGAGTTTTCGGTTTTCGTTTGTGGTTAATGCTTATCAAGCATCGGGTTACCAAAAACGATAAACGAGACACCAACAACGACGGGTATAACTCATGCGGCAGACGCGGGTAACGCGTGCTCGACATTGCGCGCCGGGGCTTCGGTGTCGACGATCAACCTGTCGCAGCAAAGTTCTTGCGCTGAGCATTTCGATACCTGACAACGTGACCCATGAACAATTGCTATCAACTCGCTTCGCCCTCGGCGCACCCGCATGCCGATCGGGAGTTTGATTCGCCGGGCTTCGATGCCTGGCTCGAGCGGCTCAGCGGGCAGGGCCTCTGTCAGATGTTGGTGTCGCTGTTGCTCAAGCTGGAACGGCTGGCTCAGGCGGCGGTCGAGGGTCCCCGGGCACTGTTGATTCTGCGGCAGCTGGCGATGGTCCTCCGTGATGTGGCCGACGACCTGCCCAAAGGTCGGCTCCCGCCGCCTGACTCAGCGGCACCGCTCTCCCTGGAGCAGCACCTGTGCTGCGTCGTGTTCAGGAACCTCAAGCTGACCTTGGAGCGCCTGGACCGTTCCGCGCGGGGAGCGCTGGTGAATCCTGATGCGGAGCGCGCCTGGTTGGTTGGTGAGATGTTCGACTGGCTTGGTCGACAAATCGAGCTCGGGGTACTCCGGGGCAAGACCTGGCCCCCGCATACCTGGCAGGAACTGCACGATCTATTCTTCTATGTCAGCAACCGCATGTCGGCGGCACCGCCACCGCTGGCGCAAGCGGCTGGTACCCAATCATTTGATGATCCGCAAACAGCTTACAAGCGGCTTCTGATCCTCGGCTTGTGCGCAGAGCAAGGGGGCGACACCCTGCTCGGGCCGGACCAAGCGGAGCGGCTTGCCGACTGGGCGCGCGCAAGCACACTCGCAGACCCTGGTTTTTATTTTGGCTATCTAGGCACTTACATCGTCGAGGTATCGCGCGATACACCGCCGCGCCTGCTTGCGGGCGCCCTCGGTTCAGCCAATCGGGCCTGGGTCTTGCGTTTGCCGGCGGATCTTCTCGCGATCATCGAGGCCAGCGCTACGAAGCGGTCCCGCCTCGGTGCTGACTGAGACCAGGTGCCCGGTTTAGGGCCATACCCCGCGCTGCCGGCCGTCAAACTGCGAGGCAATCGGCAGATCTTGGGAGACCGTAGCGGCTAGCATTCAATGCGGAAGGGTGCCACCGTCGACGCGCTCGGGAATGAGGGGTCGGGGTCGTACTTGAAGGCTCGCCGTGGTTTGTCGATCGAGTTGGACTGGAAGGTCATCATGGGCTCCGATTCCCTTCAGTTAGCGACCGCGACCATCCGTGACCTGGCCGCGCCGCGCTTCGTCGGAGACTTGCCTAACTCGGGCGAGTGGCTGCGCGGCTTGCGTGCTGCCGGGGTGCGCCAATCCGGCCCGGCGCTGGTCCTCGCACTCGACGGTCTGCGGCGGGCAGACTGCTCACCGTCGCGACGATTCGCGGTACTGCGGTTGCTCAAGCGCCCCGTACTCAAGACTTGTGCCGGTCTGCCGAAGCCGTGGGCGACGTCCTTGCCCCTGGAATCCACCGCGGCTGCCGATTCGGTTCAGCGCGGGGTGACGGTCGAGCAACGGCTGTACTGGCTGATGTTCCAGAATCTGAACCAGGCCTTGCACCAGTTTGATCGCTGCTATCTGGTTCAGGATGAGGAGCAGGCTCAGCGGCGCGACTGGGCGACGCATAATCTGTTCCGGTTCTTTGGCCGGCAAATCCGTTACGCGGCCCTGTGGGGTCGGCCGTTGCCGGAGAACGCCTGGCGCGACCTGCACGATCTCTATGTCTATCTGTTGGTCCGGCGGATGACTCAGGGTACCCATCATGGGCACCCGCGCGGCGGTCAGGAGGATACAGATATTCAAAACGAATACAAGCAGTTGCTCTTGTTTGGCCTGGCGGCGCAATGCTCGGCGGCGGGCGTTCGCAGCGGGCCGCTCATGGCCGGGCTGGAGGAATGGGCGCGCCAGACCGTTCTCGAAGACCCTCAGGGGATGTACGGGGATAGCGGGCTCTATGTGGTCGAGGTCGCAGAGGACCGGCCGCCGCGCCAGTTGTCGGGGCCATTGGGCGCCGATTTTCGGGGTTGGGTGTTGGTGCCGCCGGCCGCATTCCTCGTGCAGCTCGAACGCAGCGCCCGCGATGACCAGGCGCGCGGCTGTCCAGGTCAGGCACTTGCCGAAAAATGATGGACCAGATCGCGCCAGGATGATACTCGTGCGTTGTCCAGCTCCGACCTACCTGTTACTCATCCCGCCCGCGCGGTCGATATCCGTCAGGAATCAGGATAGTGGGTGCGCGCTGGCTGCGGTCCTTGTCGGGGAAGTCGGTCGTGTAATGCAGCCCCCGACTCTCGCGCCGCCGCAGCGCCGACTGGATGATGAGATCCGCCACTTCGAGCAGGTTGCGTAATTCGATCAGATCGTTGCTGACACGGAAATTGCTGTAGTACTCGATCACCTCCTGGTGAAGCAGGTCGGCGCGCCGTTTGGCGCGGCGCAGCCGCTTGTTGGTGCGGACGATGCCCACGTAGTCCCACATGAAACGACGCAGCTCGTCCCAGTTGTGAGTCACGACCACTTCCTCATCGGGCTCGGTGACCCGGCTCTCGTCCCACGGCGGCGCCTCGGGAAGTTCGCCGCCCCTTGCCATGAGGCGGGTGATGTCCGCGGCCGCCAGTTCCGAATATACCAGACACTCCAAGAGCGAGTTGCTGGCCATGCGGTTTGCCCCGTGCAGCCCCGTGTAGGCCGTCTCGCCGCTGGCATAGAGGCCGGCGAGGTCGGTGCGGGCCTGATCGTCGACGATGATGCCCCCGCAGGTGTAGTGCGAGGCCGGAACCACCGGGATCGGCTCACGGGTGATGTCGATGCCGAGTTCAAGACAGCGGGCATGGATGGTCGGGAAATGCTCGATGATGAAATCGGCCGGGCGGTGGGAAATGTCCAGGTAAACGCATTCGCTGCCCAGACGCTTCATCTCGTGGTCGATGGCCCGCGCCACGATATCGCGCGGGGCCAGTTCCGCGCGAGGGTCGAAGCGCGGCATAAAGCGCTCGCCGTCCGGGAGTAACAGCCGGGCGCCCTCGCCGCGCAGGGCTTCGGTGATCAGGTAGGAGCGGGCCAGCGGGTGATAGAGGCAGGTCGGGTGGAATTGCATGAACTCCATGTTGGCCACCCGGCAGCCGGCCCGCCAGGCCATCGCGATCCCGTCACCGGTGGAGACGTCCGGGTTGCTGGTATAAAGGTAAACCTTGCTGGCACCGCCGGTTGCGAGCACCACGAAACGCGCCAGATAGGTCTCTACCCGGCCGGTCGCGAGGTTCAGGATGTAGGCCCCGAGACACCGGTGTGCGCACTGATCCCTGAGGTGACGCGAGGTAATCAGGTCGACAGCGATATGCTGCTCGTGTACAGTAATGTTGGGCCGGTCACGCACTTGGGCTTCCAGCGTCGTGGCCACTGCCAGACCGGTAGCGTCTGCCGCGTGTACAATACGCCGGTGCGTGTGGCCGCCCTCGCGCGTCAGGTGGTACCCGCCCGCCGATACATATTCGGCGTTGCGGGTGAAGGCCACGCCCTGGTCGAGCAGCCACTGGATGTTTCTGGGGCCGTGTTCCACCACCATCCGGACGACGCGTGGGTCACACAGTCCGGCCCCGGCTTTCAGGGTGTCCTGGACATGCGACTGTACTGAGTCGTTGGCGTCGAGCACCGCGGAGATGCCGCCTTGGGCGTAGACGGTGCTGCCCTCGCTCAACTCTCGCTTGGAGACGACCGCCACCGCGCTCTGCGCGGGCAGACGCAGGGCCAGGCTCAGGCCCGCGGCCCCGCTGCCGAGGATCAGGCAATCGTAACGGTGGACGGTCTCGGTCATCGTTCAGGCTCGCTCGCGGATCGATTGGTGACGGAACAGGGATGGCCGGCCCGAAAGTCCGGCCAAGTCGCTACACTCACCGATTTCATGTCCTGGATCAAGGCTGCGTGCTTTACTTGGGACCTTCTCGACCGCACTTCGACGTATCAGCGAACTAACCGAACGAGGAATTGTCCATGCAATCGGACCCCGGACCCGACGGACGCGAGGTCAGCGGGCGTGTCTGAACGCGACACCGATCACGCCTTGGTGTTGCGTGCCCAGGCCGGAGACAAGCGGGCCTTCGATCTCCTGGTGTTGAAGTATCAGCAAAAGGTCGCCAACCTCATCGGCCGCTATATCCGCGATCCGAGCGAGGTCCTGGATGTGACCCAGGAGGCGTTCATCAAGGCTTATCGGGCCTTGGCGGGTTTTCGTGCGGAGAGCGCGTTTTATACCTGGCTCTACCGAATCGCCGTGAACACGGTGAAAAATCAGCTCGTGGCCCAGGGTCGCCGCCCGCCGGGGGACGATCTGGATACCGAGACGGCCGAGTTGATGGACGCGGGCGGGCGGCTGCGCGATTACGCGACTCCGGAGCGTCAGCTGTTGACGGACGAGATCGCCCACAGTGTGCAGGACGCACTCGATGCCCTGCCGGAGGACCTGCGCACCGCCATCGTTCTGCGCGAACTCGAGGGGCTGAGTTACGAGGAAATCGCGCAGGCCATGGAGTGTCCGATCGGGACTGTGCGATCCAGGATTTTCCGGGCGAGGGAGGCCATTGACAAGCGGCTGCGTCCACTTCTTGAACCCTAAGGCGATGTCTGTCAAACCACATGATTTTCCGGCAATCGCCCAAGTCCTGGCATCTACCAATGACCGCTGAGCAAGTTTCCCAGTTGTCCGCCCTCGTTGATGGTGAATTGGCAACCCGCCATGCCGTGCCGCTGGTGCACTCGGTCGAACGGGACCCGGCGTTGCGAGCCACCTGGGAGCGCTACCACCTGATCGGCCAGGTACTGCGTGGTGAACGGGTCCAGTCGGAGGTGCGCGGTGTGGCTGCCGCGGTCAGCGATCGACTGCGCGCCGAGCCCACCCTGGTGATGCCGCGCGCCGTCGTCGGCGTCCGGTCGCGGATCTGGCATTCACCCCTTGCCGGTGCCGCCATGGCGGCCAGTGTCGTCTTGCTCGCGGTTTTCGCCGTTCCTGGTTTTTACCAGGGGCCGGTGTCCGCGCCGGCGTTGAGTGCTGATGTGGCCGGTCGGGCTCAGTCGGTGCGTTCCGCCGCGGCCAACGACGCCGAGATCGATCACGCGCTGCGACGCTGGCATACCGATCGGGCTGAACTGGCCAGCAAATTGGATGTGTTTCTCGTCAATCATCAGGAAACCGCACCCGCTGCCGGGGTCAAGGGGCTGCTCCCCTACGCAACGCTCGTGGGCTATGAGCGGGTTCGCTAGGGTGCCGGGCCGGGGGGGTGCGGCACAGCGGATGGCGGTGTCCCTCCCGCTGGTGAGCCGTGGCCGGATGCGTGTCGGGCTGAGTATCGCCCGCGCGGTGCCGACCGCCTGCCGCCGCCGGTGGTCGCGGCGGCACTGGTTACCGATCGGACTTGCGATGCTTCTGGGCTGGTGTCTGATACCCCGGGTGTCGGCGCAGGTCGCGGATGCGCTCGATCTGGGTCCGGCGACCCGACTGCTGGACCGGATGAATGCGGCCCTGCGCTCACTCGATTACCAGGGAACCCTGGTCTACTTGATCGACAATCGACTGGAAACCCTGCATCTGGTGCATCGGATCGAGCAAGGCCGCGTGCAGGAGCGGCTCATCTCAATGAGCGGCCCCATGCGCACCGTGACGCGTGAACGTGACCGGGTGACCTGTGTGATGCCGAACGGCCATCCGATTCTGGTCAAGAGCCAGGGTCGCCGCGCTTTCATGCAGCCGGAGCCCATCGACCCGCGTGCCCTCAGTGATCGCTACCGTACCGAGCTCCTCGACAGCGCGCGGGTTGCCGGTCGGGACACCGACGTGGTGGCGATCCGGCCCTTGGATGAGGTGCGCTATGGGTACCAGTTCTATCTGGATCGGGCCACCGGCCTACCCTTGAAGTCGGACCTGATCGACTATCGGGGAGAGGCGATCGAGCAACTCCTGTTCACGTCCATCGAACTCAGCGCAACGGCCGCGGCACCGTCGCCCCAGTCGTCGGACGCCCCGTCGCCGGCCGCTGTGGACCCGCCGGCCGACCCACTGCCGACCTCGTGGCGTTTCGATACGCGCCCCGCGGGATTCGAGTTGACCATGCACGACGTGATGGAGGGTCCGCAGGGGGCGCAGATCGACCATTTCGTGTTCTCAGATCGCCTCTCATCGTACTCAGTCTATATTGAGGGCAATGCCGCAGACGGGTTCGATGGGGTGACCCGCATCGGGGCGGTGCACGCTGCCGGGCGGGTAGTCGACGGGCATCAGGTGATCGCGGTCGGCGAAGTCCCAGCCGGGACAGTCGCCGCCGCCGTGACGGGCGTTCGCTCAGCGGTGGACGCGAGCCCCTGAGCGGGTCTCCAGATCCAGGTCGTGGTACTGGCGTTGTGGCGATTGCGCCGCTACAGTGTCGAGTTGACTGGGGTTGCACCGTTTCGACCGGTTCTGCCGTGTCGTCGCGAGGCTGCCGCAATTCCCTCATCTTTCCCCGGTTGATTGAGTGAGCGCCCTCGCTTCCCGTGTGGACCTGGGTGATCTCGGTGCTGTCGATCGATTTACGGAGTCCCCATGCGCCTCTTTGCGAGTCTCAGGCTTGTTCTCGGTGCCGTCCTGGCCGCCGCATTGGTGGCCCAGGTCCAGGCCACCAACCGTGCGTTGCCGGAGTTCACCGCCCTGGTGGCGCAGAATGGCCCGACGGTGGTGAATATCAGCACCAAACAGAGCCGGAATCTGGCGAAGAACTTCCCGGGTTACCCCATCCCCGACCTGCCCGAGGACAGCCCCCTACAGGATTTTTTCAGGCATTTTTTCGGTGATCAGGGTGACTCGGGGGAGGCGCCGGAAGACGACGAGCAGGGGCGGTCCCTGGGCTCGGGTTTCATCGTCTCCGCGGATGGCTATGTCCTGACCAATGCCCATGTCGTTGAGGGGGCGGAGGAAATCATCGTGCGCACCAGTGACCGCCGGGAGTTTGTGGCAAGTCCGGTGGGGGCGGATAAACGCAGTGACATTGCCTTGCTGAAAGTCGAAGCCACCGACCTGCCGGCCGCGCGGATCGGTTCGGCCAAGGACCTGCAGGTCGGTGAGTGGGTACTCGCCATCGGTTCGCCCTTCGGCTTCGAACACTCCGCGACAGCGGGTATCGTCAGCGCCAAGGGCCGTAATCTCCCCAGTGAAAACTACGTGCCTTTCATCCAGACCGACGTGGCCATCAACCCGGGCAATTCGGGCGGTCCGCTGTTCAACCTGGACGGCGAGGTGATCGGCGTCAACAGTCAGATCTACAGCCGGACCGGCGGCTTCATGGGTCTTTCGTTCGCCATCCCGATCGACGTGGCGATGGACGTCGTCGAGCAGATCAAGACGAAGGGGCGCGTGAGCCGGGGTTGGCTGGGAGTGCTGATTCAGGACGTCACCCGCGATCTGGCGCCGACCTTCGGCTTGAGTCAACCGCGCGGCGCGCTGGTGGCGCAGGTTCTGCCGGACAGCCCCGCGGCGACTGCCGGGGTCAATGTCGGCGATGTGATCATCAGCTATAACAGCAAGGACGTACCCACCTCGAGCGCCCTGCCGCCCCTGGTCGGGACCACTCCGGTCGGCGAGTCCGCCCATCTGGACGTCCTGCGCAAGGGTGAGATGGTGGCCTTGGAGGTCAAGATTGCGGAACTCCCTGAGGACGACGGCGCCGCTGACGCGCAGGACGGCAAGGGTACGGAGTCGGCCGCCAGTGATTTCAACCGCCTGGGAATGGCGGTCATCGAACTGCGTCCGGAGCAGCGGGAGCAACTCGGGATCGCGCAGGGCGGTGCGCTGATCGAGCGGGTAGAGGAAGGACCGGCCGTCCAGGCCGGACTCGTCGCGGGAGACGTTATCCTCATGCTGAACAATCAGACGGTCGACGATGTCGCGGGACTCAATCGCATCCTGGAGTCGCTCGAGCCCGGGCGCTCGATTTCCGTGCTGATCCAGCGGGGCGAAGGGCGCATGTTCTACGCCGTGCGGGTTCCCAAGCCGTAGCCGACTCCGGTTAAGTCGCCCCTAGATGCTGGTGGATTCGGTCTCGGAATTCTACCGATTTCTCGCGCATGAGGTGCCAACCGGCCCCGCGATCCTGCCGCGGCACCGGCGCTTCTGCTATGATGGCGCAGTATTTGCGGCAGCAGTTGCCGCGGCGCGGTTTGGGCCGCGGCCGCGGGTAGACCGGCTGACCGCGTCCCCCGGCGGTCCGGTCTTGTTCCCCGACGCCCCGCACCCAGAGAGCCCCAGGGCGCCCCACACCGATGACTGATCTGACCCATATCCGCAATTTCTCGATCATTGCCCACATCGACCACGGCAAGTCGACGATCGCGGACCGCTTCATCCAGCTCTCCGGCGCCCTGAGCGAGCGTGAGATGTCGAGTCAGGTCCTGGACTCCATGGACCTGGAGAAGGAGCGTGGGATTACCATCAAGGCGCAGAGCGTCACCCTGGAGTTCAAGTCCCGCGACGGCCGGACCTACAACCTCAATTTCATCGACACGCCGGGCCACGTGGATTTCTCCTACGAGGTTTCGCGCTCGCTGGCGGCCTGCGAAGGCGCCCTGCTGGTGGTGGATGCCGCGCAAGGCGTCGAGGCGCAAAGCGTGGCTAACTGCTACACGGCCATCGAGCAGGGGCTCGAGGTGCTGCCGGTGCTGAACAAGATCGACCTGCCGTCGGCGGAGCCGGAGCGGGTGATCCGCGAGATCGAGGAAATCATCGGCATCGAGGCCAAGGACGCCCTGCGCGTCAGCGCCAAGACCGGCGAGGGCATTCCTGAACTGCTGGAGACGCTGGTCACGCGCATCCCGCCGCCCCAAGGTGACCGCGATGCCCCCTTGCAGGCCCTGATCATCGACTCCTGGTTCGACCCTTACGTCGGCGTGGTGTCGCTGGTGCGGGTGATGAACGGCGAGATCCGTCGGCGCGACAAGATCGTCATGCTGTCCATCGGGCGCACCCAACAGGTCGACGCCGTGGGTGTCTTCACCCCCAAGAAGACCGAGCGTCCGAGCCTGGGTCCCGGCGAAGTCGGCTATCTCATCGCCGCCATCAAGGAAATCGACGGGGCTCCGGTGGGCGACACCATCACCCGACCCGAGCGGCCGGGTGAGAAGCTACCCGGCTTCAAGGAGATGCGCCCGCGGGTTTTTGCCGGGCTCTATCCGGTCGACTCGGACGCCTATGAGGACTTGCGCGACGCCCTGGGCAAGCTGCGGCTCAACGACGCCTCGTTGTTCTACGAGCCGGAGGTGTCCCAGGCCCTGGGCTTCGGCTTCCGCTGCGGGTTTCTGGGCATGCTTCACATGGAGATCGTGCAAGAACGGTTGGAGCGCGAATATGATCTGGATTTGATCACCACCGCCCCCACGGTCGTCTATGAGGTGTTGCGCCAGGATGGCGAAGTCATCCGCATCGACAATCCGGCCAATCTCCCCGAGCCGAATCGGATCAGCGAGGTCCGCGAACCGATTATCGAGGCACACATTCTCACGCCCCAGGATTTTCTGGGTAACGTGATCAATCTGTGCATCGAGAAGCGCGGAGTGCAGAAGCAAATCCAGTATCTGGGCGGCCAGGTCATGGTGAGCTACGAGTTACCGCTGGCCGAGGTGGTGCTGGACTTTTTCGACCGGCTCAAGTCCGCGAGCCGCGGCTATGCCTCCTTCGAGTACGAGCTGAAGCGTTTCCAAGCCTCTGATCTGATCAAGCTCGACGTGCTGATCAATGGTGACAAGGTGGATTCGCTTTCGACGATCGTACACCGCTCGGTCTCGCAGTCGCGCGGTCACGACATCACGGTGCGGATGAAGGATCTGATCCCGCGACAGATGTTCGAGGTCGCCATCCAGGCCGCCATCGGCAGCAAGATCATCGCCCGCACCACGGTCAAACCCCTGCGCAAGAATGTCACGGCCAAATGCTACGGTGGCGACGTAAGCCGCAAGCGCAAGCTGCTGGACAAGCAAAAAGCGGGTAAGCGGCGCATGAAACAGGTGGGCAGGGTGGAGATCCCGCAAGCTGCCTTTCTTGCCGTGCTGCAGATGACCAAGGATTAGCTTTTTTTCTATT
This sequence comes from Chromatiaceae bacterium, assembly GCA_013426805.1. Lineage (GTDB taxonomy): Bacteria > Pseudomonadota > Gammaproteobacteria > Chromatiales > Chromatiaceae > Thiodictyon. Next base: position 18,003 of record JACDZG010000074.1, on the reverse strand, counting down.
CAACCGAGACCTGCTCTACGTTATGAACTTCGATTTTCCGGCCTTTTTGGTGCTGGCTTCCGCCGTGACGGGCGGCATCTGGCTGGTGGATGCGATCGTCTTCGCTCCTCGACGGCGGCGCCTGGTTCAGGCGGCGGCGGCCGCCGCCGCGGCGGATGGCGGCATGTCCGGCGTCGCCGTCTATCGCGAACCCGTCCTGGTGGAGTACGCGCGCTCGTTCTTTCCGGTGATCTTCGCCGTGTTGCTGCTGCGCTCCTTTGTGGTCGAGCCGTTTCGCATCCCGTCCAACTCCATGATGCCGACGCTGCTGACCGGCGACTTCATTCTTGTCAACAAATTTGCCTACGGGTTGCGTCTGCCGGTCATCAACACCAAGATGGTCAATCTTGGCGAGCCGCGCCATGGAGATGTCGTCGTCTTCAAGTACCCGCAGGACGGCAAAACCGACTACATCAAGCGCATCATCGGCCTGCCCGGTGATGAGGTTTGGTATCAGAACAAGACCGTCTATCTCAACGGCCAGCCCCAAGCCCAATTGCCGATCGGCCGTTATGCCGGTGTGGCCTCGGGCGCGGTGATGACCGGTGCGCGGGAAGCCGTTGAAAACCTTGATGGGGTGGAGCATCACACGCTGGTTCGTCAGGGTGCGCCGGACCTGCCGCCGGGCTGCCGTGTGCTCGCCGCCGGGCCGATCCGGGTGCCGCCCAACCAGTATTTCGTGATGGGGGACAATCGCGACAACAGTAACGATAGCCGCTGCTGGGGCTTCGTACCTGAAGAGAACCTGGTGGGTAAGGCGTTCGCTATCTGGATGCATTGGGACAGCGAGCGCGATGGTATTCCGATCGCATGGGATCGGCTCGGTCATGTGATTCGATAGGGGGAGGTAACGCGATGCCGAGAATGCGTGCAGTGCAGCAGGGGATGGGGATGAGCGCCATCTTATTTGTTCTGGTCGTGGTGATCTTTGCCATGACCCTGCTCTTCAAGCTCGGACCATCGTACATGAGCTTTCTGACGTTGAAATCCATTATGAACAGCATTGCGGAGAGTTCCGAGCCTGTTCTCGGAGGCAAACCCGCGGTGATGAAGCTGATCGAGGGCCAGATGATGGTGAACGACGTCAGGTCGGTGGACAGTAAAGCCTTCTCCGTCAAGAAGAGCGGGGAGAACATGCTGGATGTGACCGTCGACTATGAGCAGCGGATGCATATCTTCGCCAACGTCGACGCGGTGCTGACATTCAAGCACACGGTTGTGGTCAAGGGCCGGTGAACGCCGACGCCCGACGACTTGCCCGCGCGCTCAGTCACGCCTTTGTCCGCGAGGACCTGCTGGTGCAGGCCCTCACGCATCGCAGTGTCGGGGCCGCCAACAATGAGCGTTTGGAGTTCCTGGGTGATGCCCTGATCGGCTTCACCATCGCCGAGGCCCTGGTGAGTCGCTTCCCCCAAGCCGACGAGGGCACCTTGAGCCGGATGCGTGCCGCGCTGGTGAAGCGTGAGTCCCTGGCCCAGCTTGCCCGCGGTCTGCAGCTTGGCGATTATCTGCGGTTGGGTGGCGGCGAACTGCGCACCGGCGGCCATACCCGCGACTCGATTCTCGCCGATGCGCTGGAGGCGGTGCTCGGAGCCGTCTATCTGGACAGTGGATTCGCTCAGGCGCGATCCGTCATCCTGGCGCTGTTTCGGACCCACTTGGAGCAACTCGATGATTCCCGTGCCGGCAAGGACCCCAAGACCCGTCTGCAGGAGTTCCTGCAGGCGCGTCGCCGCCCCATCCCGGAGTACGAGGTGGTGACCATCGGCGGCACTCAGCACGACCAGAGCTTCACGGTACAATGTGTCTTGCCTGATGACAGGCAGTCGGCGCGCGGTGAAGGGAGCAGCCGCCGGCGAGCCGAGCAGGCGTCTGCTGAAGCGATGTTGGCGCGGATTGGCGAGGTCGCCCATGGCTGAGCCAGCGGTCGATCCGGTGATTCGTCGGTGCGGCTATGTGACCATCGTCGGGCGCCCCAATGTCGGCAAGTCGACGCTGCTCAACCGCATTTTGGGTCAGAAGCTCGCGATTACCTCACACAAGGCCCAGACGACCCGCCACGCCATCCTCGGTGTCAAGACCCTGCCCGCGGGTCAGGCCCTGTTCATCGATACCCCCGGCATCCACCAGCGTGGTGACGGGGCATTGAACCGCTACCTCAACCGGGCCGCCCGGTCGGCCATCGGCGACACCAACCTCGTTCTGTTCGTAGTCGAGGCCCTGCGCTGGACCGCGGAGGACGATCTGGCCCTGGAGGCCCTGGCGAACGCCAAGGTTCCGGCAATCGCCGTGATCAACAAGGTGGACGGCGTACCCGATAAGACGGCGCTGCTTCCGTACCTTCAGACGCTGGCGGCGCGGTATCCTTTCAGCGCCTTGCTGCCGGTGTCCGCGGCGCGGGGGACCGGTATCGAGGCCCTCGGACAGGCGGTGATCGCCGCCCTTCCGGAGGGTGAACCGCAGTTCCCGGAGGATCAGATCACCGACCGGTCGGAGCGGTTCTTTGCCGCCGAACTGTTGCGTGAACAACTGGTGCAGCGTTATGGGGAGGAGTTGCCTTATCGGACCACGGTGGAGATCGAGCGCTTTGTCGAGGACGGTGGGCGCTACCGGATCAATGCCCTGATTTGGGTCGAACGAGCGGGACAGAAGGCCATTCTGATCGGTCACCGCGGCGCGGCCATGAAGGCGACCGCAACCCAGGCGCGTTTGGAGATGCAGAAACTCTTCGGTTGCCCGGTGCACCTGGAAGTCTGGGTCAAGATCAAAAAGAGCTGGTCCAGCGACGAAGCCGCGTTGGCCCAGTTGGGGTACCGCGACGCGTGAGCGGTTCCGGCGGGTTGATCCGCGCCTTCGTCCTGCACCGGCGCGACTTCAGCGACACCAGCCTCCTAGTGGAACTCTTCGCCGAGGGTCATGGCCGGTTCCCGGCCATCGCCAAGGGGGCGCGTCGTGGGCGCCGCCCGACGAGCGCTCTGCTGCAACCGTTTCAGCCGTTGTGGATCGCGGTGGTCGGGCGCGGCGAGGTGCTCACCCTGACCCGCAGCGAGGCGGCCGGGCGTGCCTTTGCGTTGGTCGGCCGGGCCTTGCCCTGCGGCTTCTATCTGAACGAGATTCTGATGCGGCTGTTGGGCCGCAATGATCCCCATGACCCGGTCTTCGCCTTTTATCATGCCGCTCTCAGCCAGTTGGCCGAGGGTCAGGACCTGGATTCGGCGCTGCGCCGGTTTGAACTGCGCCTGCTCGACGCCTTGGGTTACGGGCCCTCACTGGATCGGGTGATGGATGTCGGCGACCCCGTGGACCCGCGTTATCAGTATGTCGTCGAGCCGGGTCGCGGCACGCGGCTGGCCGACGCGGATGAACTGGGCGAGCCGATCCCCGGCGCGACCCTGTTGGCGCTGGCCCGCGGGGACAGCCTGGGTGCTGATCAGGTCCGGCCGGCGCGCACCCTGCTGCGGCGGCTGCTCGAACCCCACCTGGGACCCAAACCGCTCAAGAGCCGGGAGCTGTTTCGACGCGCGGGTGATGCCGGTCAGCGTGGTCCAGCGCCGCCGACCGATGAACCCGGAACCTTATCCGCAACTGAACCTGAATGATCGAGAGTCGAAATGCAAGATACCGCACCGCCCGAGGTTCTGCTTGGGGTCAACATCGACCACGTTTGCACCATTCGGCAGGCGCGCGGTACCCGCTATCCTGAGCCGATCCAGGCCGCCCTGGTGGCGGAGCAGGCGGGCGCCGATCTCATCACACTCCACCTGCGGGAGGACCGCAGACACATCCAGGATCGGGACGTGGAACTGCTGCGCGATATCCTGGTGACGCGGATGAATCTGGAAATGGCGGCAACCCCCGAGATGGGCCGCATCGCCGCCAGACTGCGCCCGCCGGATTGTTGTCTCGTGCCTGAGCGGCGTGCCGAATTGACCACCGAGGGTGGTCTGGACGTCGTCGGTCAGCGGGCTGCTCTCACCGAGTTCTGCGCCATGTTGGCGGAGGCGGGCGTGCGGGTCTCGCTCTTCATCGATGCCAACCCGGCGCAACTCGAGGCAGCCCGGGCGGTGGGCGCCCCGGTCGTCGAGATTCATACCGGGGCCTATGCGGACGCCCGCACCGCGGAGCATCGGGCCGCCGAGTTTCACCGCATCCAGCGCGCGGTGGAGCAGGGCCAGGCGCTCGGACTCCAGGTGAACGCCGGGCACGGGCTGGATTACCATAACGTCAAGGCGATCGCCGCCATCCCCGGCATCAGGGAGCTGAATATCGGCCACGCCATCGTCGCGCGCGCGCTGTTTTCCGGGTTGGATCAGGCGGTCCGTGACATGAAGCGGGTGATCGACGCCGCCGCGGTGCGGCCCGACTGACGGGGGGATGCGCCATGCCGTGGTACCTCCCGGCCAGGTGCGCCTATTTGTCTTCAGGCGATTGCCGGATGTGACGGCAATCGCCCCAATTGCGGCCAACGGCTCTCTTCAGGATCACTGCTGACATGCCTTCTCACACCCTGACTCTGGTTCTTGCCGCCAAGCGCGGTACCGGGCTCGATCCACTCACGCTCCATCGCCCCAAGGCCGCCGTTCCCTTCGGCGGCAAGTTCCGGGTAATCGATTTCACCCTGGCCAATTGTCTGCATTCCGGGTTGCGCCAGGTGCTGGTACTCACCCAGTACAAGAGTCACTCACTGCATAAGCACCTGCGCGACGGCTGGTCGATCTTCAACCCGGAACTCGGCGATTTCATCACTCCGGTACCCGCCCAGCAGCGCGAGGGACTCAACTGGTATGGTGGTCCCGGCGATGCCATCCGCCAGAATCGCTATCTGCTGGAGCGCAGCGCCGCCGGCGAGGTGCTGGTGCTGGCCGGTGAGGCGATCTATCGCATGGACTACGCGGAGCTGATCCGCGCGCACCGCGAGTCGGGTGCCCAGGTGACCCTGGCCGTGCGTGGTCGTCGCGAGCCCGGCTCCAGTGTGCAGCCGCTGGTCATGGCGGATTCGGACGGTCGCATTCTGGGGGTGACGGCGCCCCACCCGGATGCTGCCGCGGGGCCGCCCGCAGACGACGCACTCGCCACCATGGGCGTCTATTGCTTCGACAAGTCCTGGCTGCTGAGTATGCTGGATCGGGCCGGCGAGGGTCCGGATGAGGACCTTGGCGTGGATTGGATCGCGCCGCACCTCGGCACGGCACTCGCCTGCGGCTACCGCTTCGGCGGCGAACGCGGCCGGGTGACCCCGGATCGCTACTGGTGCGACCTTGCCTCGATCGATGCCTATTACCAGGCCAATATGGGTCTCTTGCGGGCCGAGCCGCCGCTCGATCTGTATCAGGCCGACTGGCACATCCGGACCTACCAGGGCCAGTATCCGCCGGCGCGCACCGTCCCCGGGGCGGTCAGCGGCACCGAGGGCATTTTCGTCAACTCGATGCTGGCGGCCGGCACCGTGATCTCCGGCGGCGGCGTCAACCATTGCATCCTCTTCACCCGGGTCGCCGTGCGCGACGGTGCCATCGTCGATGCCTCCATCCTCTTCGATGGCGTCGTGGTCGGGGAGGGGGCGCATCTGCGCACCTGCATCGTCGAGAAAGACGTGCGGATTCCGCCGAAGGAGCGCATCGGTTTTGACCGCAAGCAGGATCAGGAGCGTTTTACCGTGTCCCCGCAGGGCGTTGTCGTGGTGCCGAAGGGGTATCGGTTCTGACTCCCGGCGAGCGTCGCGTTGCCTCTCGAGTGTCTGATGTTGATGGTTGAATCTCCCTGTATTTCTGTCTGTCAGATGGATCCTGCGTGCGGCCTGTGTCGTGGCTGCTTTCGCACCCGTGATGAAATCGCCGACTGGAGCAGCGCGACGGATCACACCCGACTGCGCATCCTGGCGGCAGTCGCGCATCGCCGTGAGGAACACGATCCTTGGCAGGGCGATTTTCGTTGTGACTGCGAACGCTGATGGATGGTCTTGGGGCCTTCCGGCACGGGGTTCCGTTACGGCCCCGTCGGGTCGGTGCAGATCCGTACAAAGGTCCGCTGCGCGGACCAGCGGCCTTGCTGCGGAAGTACAGGCGCGGGCCGGTGAGAAGCAGGCCAGGGTGGAGAAGGCGCAGGAGCGCGCCGATAAAGAGGCCGCGCTGCAACGCGAAGCGACTGCCCTGGCTGAAATCGAGCGGCTCAAGCGTCTGTTGAAATAGAAGGGAACGGCCAAGCAGACCCTGACGCGCGACCCGGTAGAACCGCACATCCGGCTAAGTAACGGTTCAATAACAAGGTGAACAGGCATTTTTTCGCAACCGGCTGCTTTTCTGGCATGTCGTTAATTGATGCGTATAGCCTGTTTTTGAACCGTCACTAAGACCGTGCCGTTAGCATGGGAGATGTGGCCGTAAGGCGCCAAGAAATTTCTTGCTCGTGAGCCGGGGCAGGGTTGAGTGGACGATTTAACGATCAAGGCCGACGCCTTGAAGCGGCTGCAAGCAGCTTCTACCGCCGGAACGAGGATCGAGGCCGCGGCGACGAACGGCGTATTTCGCCGGATGAGTGCCTCATCATTCAGTAGACACTTTTTGGCTGATCTGGCCCAATTGCCGTTGAAAAAATGTAAGTGCCATCAAGCGGTCGGCGTTCCCTTGCCGGGCAAGTCGACGAAGGGGGCGCGCAGCGATTACCAACCAGAGTTTTCGGATCGTCACCCGCTGGCCTCGGAATGTATACGAGAATCTAAGGGAGTCGCGAGATGCCGGAAAAGACCTTTTGCAGTGCGACCCGCTACGGCGCCGTCAGAGACAGACTCAAGGCCGCCTGGAAGGCGCTAGACGAAGCCCCGACGGACCAAGAGCGCCTGAACCAGGCCATCGCCGACTATCAGGACTACCTGGACCTCGTCGACCACGCCTTCCCGATGCTGCTCTCGGTCGGTGAACCCCTGACCCTGGAACGGGCACCGTCCGGCACCTACCTGCTGCCGCCGATCGCGGGAACCCCGCTGCGCTACCTGATCTGCCTCTTTCCGCGGACCCCGGGCCAGAAGGCCGGGCTGCGACTCTTTGAGTGGCGGCCGGATTTGGCAGGGGAGACACAGCCCCTCCGCGACTTCGGCGACGTGCCGTCCCCCGTGGTTCCGGTGCAGCGGGAGACGCCGGTCGATTTCCCTGGCTGCCGCATGGCGGAATTACCGTCGCGGATCACTCCGCTGGCGTTACACGAGAACATGGCCGTCTTCATGCTCGTGTACCGTAACGGCAGCCTCACGGTGATGGCGAATCGCCAGCCCGGGCCATCCGGGCCCCAGATCCAGGTCACTTGGTCCCCGCAGTCCGAGTCCGCCGGCCTGCCGCGGGCGGAGCGCGTCAGTGGCGCGGACATGCCGGTGGCACTCTTTATCCAACGGCGCACCGATGATCCGGAACACTGGCCGGACGATCAACTGCTGGACAGCAGCGGGCAGTTGGTGGTGCTCGATGATCCGAAGATCGGCCGAATCGACGGTGTAGACGGCCCGGCGGACGCCCCGCTGCGCTATCTGGCCAGCAACCTGGCGCGGGTTTTCCGGGTTAACCTCGAGACCGGCGAGGTCCGGCGTTCCGCCCGCCTGGGGGGCAAGGTCGAGGATATTCTGGTCATCGAGAAGCGGCAGACCGGCAGCAAACGCGTCGTCTTAGCGGCCTGCTATGACGGACGGGTCTACTGGCTGGAGGATGACGCGGACGAGTCGCGCCCCAAGATTCGGCACTGGCAGCCAATGCCCCGCCTGCATATCCAGCGGCTGGTCGGAGACACGCAGGGGAACATCATCGCCCTGGACCAGTATTACCGCCTCCACCCACTGCGGCTCAACGATGTTTGCGAGGTGAAAATACTGCGCGACCGGGCGACCGAGACCATCACCTGCTGCCTGCATAAGGCGAAGCGGCTGTATCGGTTCCTCGTCGAGGAGAACGGCTTGGCGGCAGGGCGTGCCCCTGACCCGAGGCGCTTTCGGCTGCTGGTCGAGGTCTGGCTGCGCGCCATTCAGAGGCATGAAACAGTACAGACTCAGGAGGATGACGGGGTTACGCTGACTCTGGGCTACCTGGATGAGGTGGCGCGGGATCTGGGTCGGGCGATCAGCGCGGATATATCGTCTGAGCGCGCCTTGCAGATTGCCGGCTGCCACGAGGCCCTGCTGCGGCGGATTTGGGGCTGGATGCGCAACCAGGTTGATGGTCATCGGGGCGAGCAGCCACTTGACGACCCGTTGCGGGTGCTGCGGACCACCGCGGCACTCTGCGACCTTCCGGAGGCAGCACCGGATCGGCTCTGGCTCAAGGTCTTTCGCGAGTACGACTGGCTGCAACCCTGGGGCCAGTGTCTTGGACTGCATAAGGATCCTTACCAGGTGGAGTATCGCAGGTTACTCGACCTGCTGCATTACCAGGTCGACCGGCAACGCCGGGTCTTGGCCGCGCGCTCCTACCCCTTACGGTCACTGACCGAGGTGAATTCATTGCGCCTGGGCGGTCAGGTGCATCACCTGCGCTGCCTGAACCGTGCCAAGCAGTCCTTTGTCTGTTTTGTGCCATCCCGCGGCCTCTCGGCCTTCATCCGCACCGAAAACCCCGTGCCGCACTGGGAGCAGTACGCCGAGCTCGACGGCGTGGGGCAAGGGCTGTGGCGGGGTCAGATCGGGGCAGTCGCGACCCGGGTCGACAGCGAGGACGGAAAGCAATCGCCGGACCTGGTCCTGATCGCGACCAATCAGGGCGAGGCCCTGTTGTTCGCGGTGCAGGACGGCAGGTTCTGCCTGCAGGGCCCCGCATCGGTGCGTGTGCCCATCGACTGCTACTCGGCGCGCTATCTGCGGCTGAACAGTTCAGTTGGCCCGCGCCGCGGCTTTCTGCTCGGCGGCAACGACCCGCGGGAGCGGGCCTGTCTGGTGTGGCTGGGGCTCGATAGTCAACAGCGGCTCCGCCCGCCACAGGTACTCTACACCAGCGACGGATCCGGGCGCCTGCGCCTGGTCCAAGAGGAACCCGACGCCAAGGCACCCCGGCGGGTCTGGGCCATCGACCAGATTGGCGGCTTGCTGCTCTGCTGGTCACTGGACCCCTTGTTGCGGGGTGATTCACCGGGAACGCTGACGAAGCCGACGATTTGGTACCGCTCGGTGAGCGAGCTCCATGCATTGTATCTGTCGACCCTGGCGGACCCACCGCAGGCGGTGTGTGGCGGCCACGACGGATCGGTGGTGGCTTTGTCGCGCCGGTGTGGAGAGGAGGGGCGCCTCCTGTGGAGCACCGGCTGCGGGGCCGCGATCCGGCGCATCCGCCGGATCCGTACCGGCGATGACCAGGCCGCGGACGGATCGGGAGGGCTCTGGCTGGTGGCCGGGGATTCGGAGGACGCTATGCTCTTGGACGACCAGGGCCGCTTGATGGCGGCACTGGAGCGTGTCGGTCCGGTCTCCGCGACCTGTCGGCTCGCTACCGGCAAGGCTGTTATCGCCGCCCAATCCGGCCGTTTGCTTTTCTTGGAAGGAGGAAGCCCCCGACCACCGGTGGATAACCGGCAGGGGTTAGGCTCGATCGCGGTCTATCCACTCAGGGCGCAAGACCGCTTGGCCCCGCCGGAACTCCAGGTCATGGCCGACCTCTTCAACTCAGACGAACCGCTGATCGCCCAGCGGGGACTGCGCCTGATCGCGGACGCGCTGGGGCGTAACGCCCTGACCGATGCGCAGATCGACGTCCTGGAGCGCGCCAGCCGACTTTCACGTGACGAGGTCGCGGCTTGGGACCGCCGTTACCCGCCGCATCGTCCCGCCCTATTGGCCAGGCGGCCGGACTTCAGCAATCGAGTCTCGTTCTCCGACACTGGGTACCACCCCGGTCTGGACCGCTTGCTGACACGTCTATGGGAGGGCCTCGCCGAGCGCTCCGAGAGCGACGTGCTGGGCCAGATCGTCGATGGCATCCTGGCGGTCAGCGAGCCGGCCGCGTTGACCGGCGACCCGTTCGCCCAAGTCCTGACCGCGCGAATCGGCAACTGTCTGTGGGGCGAGCCGCCGCGGGAATGTCCCCGGCCGATTGCCATCGGCGGTCAATTGCGCCTGCTCCGGCTCAGTCAGGCCGCACGCGCCTGGCAGGCCGCGTGCGCCCAGGACCCGATCAGCCCAACCCCGGTCTGGGCCCAGACCCTGGCGCTGCTCTGGGGGACCGATGACCCCAGGTGCCTGGGGCCGCGCTTCGCTTGGCTGGCCTATAGCCGACTTCCCTTCGAGGGCTTTGTCGACCGACAGCCTTGGCTCGACCTCCTGGGGTCTCACAAGAAGCCCGCCGCCTTGGCCAAACTCGGTCTCACGGCGCTACAGGCTTACTCCCGTGAGACTGTATTGACGGATGCCGACATCAGCCGGGTGTCCGCGGTTTTTCCCGACAACCACCATTGGGGTCAGTGGCTCAAGGGCTTGGCCGACCTGGTTCGACAAGTGCGCGACGCGCACGGTGAGGGGCCTGGTCATTTCGCCTGGCAGGAGCGGGAACGGCTCCTGTCGCTGGGCGGACAGGTGGACGGCGCCGAATCGGTGCTCACGGCCAAGAACGGGTTGACCCTGGCCGGGCTCTTCTGGCAGGGTTGCCGCGACGCCTGGACCGGGCCGATCGCACTGCGTCTGCAAGCGCTGGACGAGGGGATGGCGGACCCCGATTTGAGTGCCTACCTGGACGTGGAAACGCGCTTCACCTGGCGGGACGATCAGCATATCGAGGTGCGGCTGCGGCTGCGCAACAGGGCCAGTCGGCCACTGCTGGTCATGGAGTTACAAGGCCCCGATGGCCTCATCACCGAGGTCAAGCGCAACCTGTCCCTGCCCGCCAATGATGATTGGAGCGAGATCAGCTTCGGAATCGGCACTCAGACACCCGATACACTGGACCGGCAGGTGACACTCTACTGCCAGGATCAACTGGGACGGGATTACCAGCATGAGATCCCGCTGCACTCCTTGCGTAGCCTGGAGACCTTCAGCGACGATTGTTGGTGGCCGGAGCGGGCGCGGCATTTGATGGCGCACCTGGACGCGCGGCGACCCCTGCTATGGTTGCGCGGCCCCTGGTGGCCGGACGATGAGCATGAACGCCTCATCCGACTCATCATGGATCGCTATGCGGCGGCCTGGAGCGGCGTCAAGAAGATCGCCAGTCTGGCGGGCGCCGGGGAAGACGCGATCCCCATCTGGGTGCCGGATTTGAAGCCTGGGGAACAAGGGCTTGATCTCGTCGCTCAGGTCCATGCCTTGCTGCACAGTGACAAGGGGCCGGAGATCAGTCACCAGGCGCTGGCCGTTTGGGTCCATCTGCGGCGGGATACCCCGCCCCGCGTCACCGCCGCGCTGGGCGACTGGATACCTGGCCCCCAAGCGGTGCAATCGCTGCTGCGGCGTATGCTCGGGGATCAGGGGTATCGAGACCTGACGGACGCGATGCAGGGACTGCCCGCGTCTTTCCTGACCGCCTGGTGTACCGGGGCACCGCTCGACGACCCCTCCGCCACTGCCCGTCCAAGCCCGGGCGACTTGGGCCTCGAACTCTGGCGCAGGCTGCTGCCCCCCCCGGTGCCGTCCGCGGATGTCTTGGACTGGTTGGCGTGCCGACCGGAGGTGCTGGCGGCGATCCAGGGCGCTGTCGTCCAGGTCGAGGCGCTCCTGCAACCGGGCCTATCCAGGCTACCCGGCACGGCACTCAAACCGATCGCGGCGCCCCTGCTGGCGGTCCTGGCCGCATCCGAGCCCGGATTGGCGGGTGATATCTGCTACGCACAGACCCGCGGCGCGGATGAGCGCATCGACCTGCTGCATCAGACCCTATCGCGCGTCTATTGCCTGCTGCCCGGTCAAACCCCGGCCGCGGATCAACCGAAGTCAGCGGAAGGTCTCTGGCTGCTCGTGGCTCGCGACCCGCTGCCGGACCTGCCGGGTATCGCGCTGCGTCTGGACCCGGACGACCTGCTGGCACTCTTGTGTGCTCCCAACCGTCGACAGGTCCTGCAACGGCTCAATCAGTTGGCGGCACTCCAGCATCGCATCACGCCGGGCCGGGTTTTTCAAACCACACCCGGGTTGGACGCCGAGCGGATGGACCGTGCCTTCCATGGCCGCACCGATGAGTTGGAGAGGATTTTTTATCTGCTTGATCTCCACGAGGAGGCGCGGCCGAGCGGTGGTTCACCGTCGCGGAAAAATGCGAGCGCCTTGTTGGTCGGTGGCCGCCGGATGGGCAAGACCACCTTGATGCAGCGCATCGAGTATGAACTGGTCCAGCGCGGCGATCAGCGGCCCTGGGTGGAACTGATCTGTTCGCAACATCCAGCCGCTCACGGCGACGCAGTGCTGCGCTGGTTCCTCAATAAGCTGTGGGCCGAGCTGAATGGAAAAGGGGAGCGAATCCGTTATGAATGGTCAGACGTCGGCAACCCGCGCCAGCGGGATGAGGCGATCCGCCGCGTCAAGGAACGGCTCGCCCAAATCAGCCACCGACGCGGACATAAGGCGGTGCTCTTCCTGGATGAGACACTCCACCTGCTGCGGCATGACGCCCCGGGTCATGCGGTCGGCCATCTGGTCAGGGAACTGGTTCAGGCGAACCTGATCAGTATCATCGCGACCACCTACCCGCACGGCAGCGAGCAGGGTGAGAGCCTGTGTCGGCTGGCGCGCACCAACCTCCCGGACAATCCGTGGTACAACCTGTTCGGCGACCCGCTGGTGCTTGGCCCCTGGTCGCCGCAGGAGACCTGGGAATTTCTCCAGACCCGGTTGGACGGCTTCGGTATCCTGTTACCGGAATCTCTCGCCGGCACGGTACTGCATTTTTGTCGGGGGTTTCCCTGGATTGCGCACGCACTCGGGTTGGCGCTTTGCGGCACCGCCAAGGGGCGGCGGCGGGTGATCAGCGTCGGCGACTGGGAGCGCGCGCTCCGCGTCTGCCGCGACGAGGTTCTGAACCACCTCAGGCAGACGGTCAGGTCTGTCGCCGAGAAGGCGGATGAAGAAGACGGCATCGACCCTTATGCGAACCCGCTACGGGCATTCGGGCTGCAAAACCTGTGGGATGCACTGTCGCTCCAGGCGCAGCGCCGCGAACTGCTCCCGATCAGGCACCAGGACAAGTCCTGGCCCGAGGAGTTGGTCGTCGATCCCGCGGAGGTCGCGGATCGATTCAAGGGCCATGTCCGGACTCAACGTGTTGTCCAGATATTAGATCGCCTGACCCATACCGGCGTGCTGATCGGCAGCGAGGGAGCGTGTTTTCGGTTTTGCAATAACCTCTTTCCGGCCTATGTCCGGCCTATGACCGATCAAAGGAACGGCAATGACAGATGACTTCAGTTATATCGACCTGAACGCTTTGCGAAACGGACCGTTATCGAGTGATCAAGATGCTCGCGCCGCATTTGAGTCAAGCACGGGAGTCAAAATCCTGGTGCTCCCCTACGCTAACATCGCTGACAAATGGACGCCGGACAATCATTTCCGTCAACTGCACGGCTTGGTCAGCAATCTGACGGAAAACCCACCCCAGCCGGACGGGTGGGAACCGAAGGCGGGCACCTATCTGCGTTTTACTGATTGTGATCGCACGAAGATTTACCAGTTATGCGAGGCGCTGGTGCGTCCCCGCAACATCGCGGGTGACTGTCTGGTATTTCTGCACGGCCCGGTATTTCGACGATTGCACAATCTGGAGGAGTTTAGCGCCTTTGCCGATCCGTCCTTTCTCTTGCGCGATGATGGTGCCCTGCGGCGCGACACGGGGGAATGGAAGGACTTGATCGAACAGTGGGACGCCTGGCTCGGGGCTGGCTGGTTTATCCGCACCCAACGCCGCCAGTGCCCCGATCCCTCTCGGCAATGTCATGACCAGTGTCAGGATTTCTCCGGGCAGTGTTATGAACGGCTCGGACAGCGGATCAATATCGAATGCAAGGCGCTATGCGAACGCCATCTCCTGGCCGGGATCAACGACCCCGCTGGCCGCCCATCCGCGGCCGACATCGAGATCAAGAGGCGACAGATCGCGCTCCTGCTCACCGCCTATCTGCCACGGTTCACCCAGAACCCGGACCACGACCACCCCGTCTGGCAACCCTATGGTGCGGATGCCAAGACCGGCCGGCGACCGCTGCGCGGCCCGGTGCCTTGGAATGGCTGGCGGGATCAGCGACTGGTACCGCTGGAACAGGATCTGCTGTTCGAGGGATGGCTCACGCCAATTGCCGATGCCCATGGCAACTGGACCCTGCAACCCGCCTCACTCACACTGCTGTTCTGGGCGGCGCGGGTGATGGATCTCCCTTACACCGAAGACCCGCAAAAATTTATCAAACACCATAAGTGGCAGGGCTGGTTCGGTGATCGCTACGATTGGCCACAAGAACAGCCCCCGACCGGGGCCGACCGCTTGATCCGCGACGAGCAGACCGACCATGGATGACTATTTTCAGACTGTCGAGACCGAGCGGGCGATCAAGCAGATCCGCGCATTTTGCGAGACCCCGGCGCTCAACGGCGGCGGCATGATGCTGGTCACGGGCCAGCGCGGGGTCGGTAAGACGCGCTTGGTAGATGAGGCACTGAACGATCGGCGGGAACTGGTGCCCTTGAGGGCCCTGCTGTACGCCAGGGTTGTGAAACTGAAAGCGCGGCAAGCGTCAATGTTGTGGAAGCTCACGACCGGATTAGGCGTGTTGGCGCAGTGGTTCAAACCCCGGATCGGCCGACTTCTGGCCATCGCCTCGGGCCACGACCCCTACCGTTGCCGGCTGCGGATCAACCGCCGTCCGCGCGGGGTCACGCGGCTCCTGCTGCCGGTGCCGGTGGACCCCTTCTTTCCCGATGGCGGAGCGGCGGTCGCGCCTGGTTCGGCCGAACACGCTGACCTCGACGGCGATACCCTGGCGCTGCTGCGCAACCTCGTCTTCGCACTCACCAGCGCCATTGACCCCCGCTCTGGAGTCCGCCGCCATGGCCGCACCCTGAAGGCGCGGCTCGGGACTCCGACTTACTGGTTTACCCGGACCGCCCTGATTAAGCCGCAGCGTCAGCCGAAAAGTGCCTGGACCATCGCCCTGTGTCTGCTGTTGGCCTTCCTGGCGGGCGTCGTGCTCCATCTCTGGCTCCGTGACCCGACGTTCGCGCCATGGACTGACCCGGGCTACGTCTGGGCGGTTTGTTGGCGGTCCGCTTGGCTGACGATCCCGGCCACCCTGTTGGCCTGGCTTTGGCTGCGCTATCTGGACCTGGCGCGGCTGCGCCGGATGAGTGCTCACCTCTATGATCTGATTCATGCCCAGCAGTTTTCAGTGGAGGCGCAGGCCAGTATTGAGCGGACCTGGCGCTGGGAGGCCAAGGGCCAGCGCTTGCTGCAGGTCTTGGCGGCGCTGGCAGTCGGCTGGGGGTTAATCGTTTCACCGCCGATATGGGAGTGGATCGTTGCGCAGTCGCCAGGGGTATTCGGAGTGGCTGGCGTCAACGGCGAGAAGCTCAGCCAAGGCAGCGACCCGTCCACCGCCGGAAGGATACTCGTCAAGCCGACTGCGCCGCCCCCGACCGAGCCCCCGATCAGCCCGGTCGGCGGCGCGGTCATTGCGCTGGCCGGACTGGCGGTACTGGGTTTCACGGGCAGCCGCAGCACCCGCCGTCACGCGAGTTTCGGGCCCGGGAACCGCGTCTGGCTGATCTCACTCCTGCGGCGCTACCTGTACCTGCTGCACCGCGCGGGGGTCGAGCCGGTGCTGGTCATCGACGAGATCGACAAGCTCGGTGTGAATGCCGACACGGTGTGGGCACAAACGGCGGCGGACCCGCGGCCGGCCGACCCGAATGGGGCGAATCAGCGATCGGGCCCCGGCCAACTGGACCGCTTCATTGCGACTCTGGTGCGGCTCAAGCAGTCGCTGGGTGCCGAGGTCATCTGGATCCTGATCGACTCGAACGCACTTTATGCCCGGGTCATCGCGGACCGCAACCGCCCCGATGAACAGGGTCCGCTGGCCACCCTGATCCAGTGTGAGGTCGGCCTGAACCCCATCCCATTTAGAGAATATAAGACTTATTACAAAAAGGCTTACCGTCAGGATCAAGCGAGAACCAAGGGTACCACAGCCGCCAATCAACGGTTGCCGGAGGACCACCAACTGGCCGGTTGGTGGCTGGAGGCCCGAGGTGTCTTTTTCGGTCTGTCGGCGCGGCGCGAACCTTCACCGCTGGGAGCGCCGGACGGCGGACCAGCCGATACCCTGGCCCTCTTTCTGGCCGACATTCTGGACCATCTGCGGAAAGACGCCTGGTTCGCTTTCACCCATTGTATCGGTGCGCAGCCACGGGATTGGCAGGAGCTTGCGGAGCAGATCGCCCGCAGCCCCTGGCATCGCCGCTACCTGGAGATCGGGCTGATGGAACTCGCGGCGCGTCTGGTCGATCCGACCCGCGTCAAGCCACTCTACAAGGAGTTCAATTCCGACACCAAGGCCCCGGATCTCGATGCCGGCTCGCCCCAATCGCTCAAGCGTAAGGGTGAGCGGGGGCTGTTTAACTTTCTTCAGAACGTCTACGACGACGGCGATCCGGCATTGGGCATCGGCAAGGGTTACGGCATCCCAACGCGACCTTCGGGAGGCGACGAGGCGGAGGTACGGGTCGTACCGCCTGAACAATGGCCGCCGCCAGATCGGTCGGTCGGCGCCCCGGGCCATGTGGGTACCCGCACGGAAGAGGAACAATCAGCGAGCACCACGCCGTGAGGCCTGCCCGCAGGCCAGCCATTTGCCGCCGATCCCGGACGCGCTCAACCGTCAGGCCGCGCACCGGGGCGAACAGCACGCAGGGATGGGGTCAGGTCTTTCCCGTCGCAGGGATGGGGTCAGTGCGGCCTGGCAAGGCCGCGTGTTCTAGCGGGTGAGAGTCCCGCCTGGGTAATCGTGAGCCGCGAGCCCAGTATCGAGCCTTGCGGCGCGAGCGGTAACGGGCGCGTCGATGCGTAGGCACGAAAGCAGGCGAGGTGCAAAGGTAACGGGTGATGCCGACCCTGAAGGTGTTGAGCCCCGAAAGTCTTGGTTGGCGAGTGCCGACGGTTTTGACCCGCCGGTAGGCAACAACCGGTGCGGCGCCATGGCGAGCGGCGCCGGTACTCCCCGGGGTCCGAGGCCGTGTCGAGCCTGACATTGAGAATACGCGGTAACCAGGGAGATCCAAGCGTCGGTCCGCAGGAGGCGGGCACCCATGAACAAGTGTAAGAGCGAGGACATGGGCAGTGGTGCTTGGAAGTCGGAGCCATCCATAGTAGCGTCGATGCCGGGTAATGCCGGTGGAGCCAAGGGGTGGCGGCTTGAGACAATGCGTGATCGATACGCGGCCCTACGCCGAGAGGATTTTGCCCGCGACCACTAAACTCGCGCATTTCACACGGATAGCAAAGCTTCGCGCGCTACGCCGGACGCCTGGTGCACGGAGTCGATGGGGCGATGTTGCTCTGTTCGTCCGGGGATGACTCAAGCTGGGAGCCGGATGGTGTAACACTCCAAGTCCGGTTCTGCGAGGAGCCGGGAACGAATCGCTGTATGGCAGAGATATCGTGGCACCGCCGGGAAACCAGGCGGCAACAGAGAACACAAACGTCTGCCTAAGCAGCGGTGAGAACCCGGCTTACTCTCCGGTCTTTCCCGTTGCCTCCAACCGTGAAGGGATAGGGGTCTCACGCCGGACGGGGTATGCCCCATCAACCGCGGCGGGACGGGGCATTCTCCGAGTCGGACTGGGTATACCCCTGCGGATACCCCGGTTGAGCCGGACCGAGCATTCGCCCATCCTGAGCGTGGGCAGGAACGGGTAACCGTCGACTGCGGACAGTGCGCCCCGGATAGACTAACATAGACTAACATACCGCCTTTACGCGTATTTTGTCTGTTCTTCGATGATCAACTGGCACCGCCTCTTCG
>JACDZG010000009.1 GCA_013426805.1 Chromatiaceae bacterium | reverse complement strand
CCATGGAGATGGCGTTCGCGGCGATGGCGCCATGAATCTCGCGCTCGACGAATGGCCCCAAACCGGCCTTCAGATGCTCCAGCGATTTGCCGACACGCTCATGGTTGGTGATGGCCATGCTGTTCTCTATGGTGTCCTTATGAGCGCCTTCACTTGAGCCAGCAGCGCCGGAATCTCCACGGTCACCGCCACCCACAGAATATCCGCGTCGATGTCGAAGTAAGCAGGTATCAGGCGGTTACGCATGCCAATGATGGCCTTCCAGGGAATGCCCGCGTGAGCATTTCGAGTCTCATCCGACACCTTGCTGGCCGCCTCGCCGATAATCTCGACGGCGCGCACCAGCGCAAACAGCAACATGCGATTGGTGTCCAGGTCCGCACGGGTGCGGTCAGCAATGAACCCCAGCGCGTCCTCCGCCGCCTCGATCATGTGGCCAATGCGGAAGCGATCCTCATCCTGCATATTGCACCTCAGCCATGTGCACAACCTCGTCACGAAAGAAATGCGAGAGATCTGCCGCCGTACGTAGATCGACCTTTCGGCCGCCAAGCACCTCCGACAGTTCGATTTCCATACCGGCAATACCGAGCAAACCGGGGATGTGTTCCGGTTGAAATTCAACCAACAGGTCCAAATCGCTATCCGCCCGCGCCGTCCCCTTCAACTGCGACCCAAACAGGGACAGACGGCGGATGTGATGCCGTCTGCAGAATTGAGCCAAAGCGTCTTCGCCTAGATTCATAACGGGATGCATCGCGTTCCCTCCCCAGCAATGGTGCCCGCAAAATTATCTGACTCCCACGCGCAAGCAGGAGCGCAAGTCCTGATGCTCCAGCGTCGCGTGAGGGTTCGGGCGGCGGGAGCGGCCAAGACTGCATTCCCACACGGAGCGTGGGAATGAGATATAAGGTTGATAGGTACTTGCATGATTCATACTCTGCCTATGATTAGGCAAACAAATCGCCTGTCCCGGGTGTCACGACGGGCGCCGACGCCTGGGCCAGTCGGGTGATCTCGGGCCAGCTCTGCACCAGACCGTTGTAGGCCATGGCCTCGGTTGCGCGCTTCTTGCGTTCGCACAGGGTGTAGAGGCGGTAGCACAGCTCGCGGGCGGTCTCGGCTTGGCTGCCGAGCTTGGCGACCAGGGTAGCCGCTGCGCTCTCGCCGCCGGACTCCAGCACGCGGATCAGTTGGTGGACCATCATCCAGTGAGGAGTGAGTCGCGAGGAGTGAGGAGTGAGAGAAGAACCCTCTCGTTTCTCACTTTTCTTTCCTCTTTTCTCGTCCTCCGGGTTCCAATCGACGGGTAGCTCGTCCGCCCTCAGCAGGCGCACCCGACCACTCTGGGCCTTGAGGATACCCGCCTGGACGAGTCCCGCCACCGAGGTATTCTTGGCATTACTGAGGACTTCCGCCTCGCCGAACGGACCGTCGTTGTGACCATACTGCTCGAACCAGGCGATCGCCCAACCGGTGTCAGCGTCGAAATCCCCCTCCTGCTCCGCCAGCACCTCGTCCAGGGTCTGGTTGATCAAGGCCAGCGCCGTGCGTACCCCGACGGGTGTGCCGTCGGACTCCAAGATGCGGGCGTAACGGGAATAGACGGCCATGCCCGGCCCAATACTGGCCTGGGCTAGATCCACCGGGGCGATATTGCCCTCCTGCAACCGGCGCAGGGCCGGGGGCAGCTCCTGCTTGAGGGCGGTGAGAAGCTCGCGGCGGGAGCCCATGGGAGCATTGGCCCCACGCGGACGACAGACCAGGACGATGGAAGAGGCCAGGGCGTTGGTGCCGATCCCGATGGAGCGGGATGTACGCTCGGTGCGGATCGGCCAGGTGCCGGTCAGCGAAAACCCCGCGCGAATGACCGCCTCCAGGAAGGTTTCCCAACCCGTCGAGGCGGTTCCCTCTCGATCACTCTCGGATTGCTTGAAGGCGTAGTAGATGGTGACCGGAAAGGCCGGGTGCGCGGCCTCCGCCAGGTTGCGAATTGCGCGGGACATGCCGTCGAGAAAGAACGACTCGGCGCGCTCGCGGCTGCCGTGGCGATAAGGCGTGGCCACCAGTTCGTCGGCCTTGGGTACGAGCAGGGTACGGAACAGATCCGGGTAGACCGAATGCAGGCCGCGCCGCATCCAGACATAGAAGAAATCGGAGAGGTCGGCATAGCCGATGTTGTCGTAATACGGCGGGTCGGTCGAGACGATTCTGGCCGCCGGAGCCGAAACGCTCGCGGCGTTCGCCTGATCGGCGAAGCCGACCGGCGATGCCGGCAATGCTGTCGCAACGACTCTCGCCACTGCCTCGGCGATCTTGGCGATGGACCCGCTCGAATCCGCGAACGGATTGCCCTCGGCGAAATCCCAGGTCATGGGCAGCGCCTGCCTGCGGAAGGTGCTCACGACCAGTTCGTTCTTGGGCGACGAACTCCAGGTACAAATGGTCGAGAGTGCCTCGGCGACCTTTTCGACGACGAATTCCAGATAGACGCTGACGGCTTCGGCGTAGGCCATGGCGCCGTGACCGCCTTCTCGCAGGGGCGTGGCGTCGTCGGCGACGCCGGCCGCGACCGCATCGATGCGAATCCGCTGTCGAGACTCCTGAACCAGATCGGAAAGCGTGGAAAGAGCCGTTAGCTGGCGTGGAGTAAAAAGGTCAGCCCAGCCGGTTAGACCGTAGCTCACAGTCCAGAAATTGCGCGGATCATCCGGCAAGGACTGATCAGGCGTCCAACCCGGCTCGGCCTGTCCTGCAATCGATGCCATCTCGTCCGTCGGCGACAGGTAGATGCGCGTCCGATCTCCTTCCGCCGCCACAGCCATCAGTCGCACACCCAGGCGGCCAGCGATCCCTTCGGCCTTGATGTAATCGGGTGAAATCGGCGAACCGGAAAGCACGCAGCGAAAATTGGCGCCGCGTCCGAGTTTGGTGCCCTCGCCCACGGCGGCCTTCTTGACCGGTGTCCCGCTGCGCACCTCGAATCGGTAGCCGCTGCCCTCGACCACCGGCTCGACCCAGGTCTCCTTGCCGGGTTTGGTGGAAAGCCAGAACGACGAGACCAGCGGCACCGGGCAGCCCCGGAAGGCCGGGTTGGGGCTCTCCACGGTGCGCGCCCAGATCCAGGCGATCACCGTGGCCCGGCGTCCATCGGGGAGCACTGCCTGCGGATACAGATGGCCGATGCGCCGCTTGGCCTCCTCCTGCATCCAGGTGCCGTAGTAGCGCAGGTCTTCGGCCAGCCCTTGCGCCCCCGTCCATTCACTCTCGAAAAGATCCCCGATCCCAGGCGCCGCCGCGCGCGCGGTGCCGCGCCTGGCCCGGCTCACCCGACCGGCGACTGTCCCCGCTTTGCCGGACTGCGCCCCATCCGGATGCACCGGCGCCCGCCCGGCAAATCGGGGAGGGATCTCGATCATCGCCTTGTTGATGGTCACCGCCACCGGGTTGAGGTCGCTGGCGTGAGCCGTGAGCCCGAGGCGCTGGGCCTCCAGCGGCAGGGCGCCGCCGCCGGCGAATGGGTCATGGAACGGGGGCAGCCGCGACGGGTCCTCGCCCGAAACCCGGCACCAACGCTCCCATGAGCGCCGAATCTCGGCCCGCGCCGCAGCGAGCACCCGCCGATCGGCGGTGCTCTCCCACTTGACCAGCGCTTCGATCAACCGGAACAGCCGCTGCCGCTCCTGCCCTTGTGTCTCCTCCGTGGGAAACTCGTCGGTCAGCGCCGACGGATCGTCCACCAGGGAGGCGAAGATCACCGCCCGCGCCGCCGCTAGCGGTCGCCGCGCCCACCACAGGTGCAGCGTCGCGGGGTGGCCGTGGCGGATGGATTTCTCGCGGGCTGCCTCGCGGTTGATGGCTTCCAGCGGTAGGGCGACTTCGATGAGCTTCTTGTAAGGTTTGGGCGACACGGACTCAGCCAGCGAAGTTGATGGATTGCAGATGGTCCTCGGCATCCTGACCGAGATACCAGCGGATGGTAGTGAAGAATGCCGGAAGGTATCCGTCGGCGGGAAGGATGTCCTCGGCGATTTGCCGCTCAGCATCCCCGTTCGCCAGCATGCCCTCCAATTCGTTGATTACGGCTAACCTAGCACGGTTAAGCCGCCCCGCGCGCAGTCCGCATGTCGTGATGGCCATCTCTACCTCTTCCACGGCGACTCCGGCCGCCACACAGGACGCCTCGTCGCAAAGTATCCTGCCATCCTCGGAGCTGAAACGAAACAGCCGCGGCGATACGGGAAGCGAGCGTGGGTTCACGACCGGGCGCGGATGTCGCTTCTTCGCATGGCCACAGGAGCGCGAGCCATCCGAGTCGTATCGCACTGCTGCGTCGGGGACGTCCTCGGAAATTGGCCGCTCGCCGCCAAGACAGCACAGGACCAGATTGTTCCAATCCAACTCGTACTCTAATCCTGCCGATCGCGGTACCAGATGCTCGACCGACTCGTCCTGTTCAACCAGGGTATTCTCGCAATAGGCACAAAGCCCGCGCTGATCGTCGCGCAGCCGCTCTCTGATGGCATCGCGGCGGTCATTGTTCTTCTTGAACATATTCCACTTCAAGTGTGTGAATTGACCCGCGAATTTGTTCTTGTACGCAGTCAGAGCTGGAGGCTCTATAGCCGATTTACGCACATACTTCACAATTATTGACCCGCTCTGGTCGCTCGCGACTCTAGCCGGCGGACAAGCAAATCGGCGCGCACCAAATCCGGTTCCGGAAAGCCGTTGGCCCAGGTCGCCAACTCAGCACGCAGCGGTCTTGCTCGATTGAGATCTCCTACATCCAGAGCGGCGAAAAGCTCGGAAATCTTCTCCGCAATCTCGTTATTCGGCGGTCGCAGGCTGGGAACCCCCAGCACTTCGGCCACAACATCGGAACTCCTGGCGCCGTAAGTTGGTGCCGGGCATGGGCGTAGACGTCCTTGTTCAAGAATATGAACTCCCTCCGCGCCCACTGTCGTCACGACTTGCGGACTATGTGTCGTGACGATGAGCTGCGTGTTCTTGAACGCCTCGCGAAGCCTGGGAATAATCTGTTGCTGCCAGTACGGATGCAGATGCAGCTCGATCTCGTCGATCAGCAAGATCCCTGGGGCATCTAGCGGCTTGTCCCAATAAGGATGCGCCTGGGCGAGGCGCCGAGCGAAATCCAGAACCAGTGCCAACAGGTTACGATAGCCGTCGCTCAACTGCGCCAACTCCAGATCCTTCGGCGTACCCTGCGGATTCCTGAACGCCACCTTGAGTGTCGTATCGTCGAAAAAGACGCGCTCCACATCCTCGAGCGTCGCGGCAACCGCCTCTCGCACCGCCTTCAGATCCGGGAACTGATAGTCGCGGTCGTTGCGGACTTGCAGCTTTTCCCTAAGCTCGTGGTTCTCTCGTCGATAGAACCACTGGCACATGGCCTGGTAGTCAGTTCCTGCATTCAGCGCACCGAGGAATGCACGATCGCGCTCCAAACTGACGCTGAAGATATCCCCAAGATCGGGCATCTCGGATAGGCGTCGGTTAGCGCGGTAATAGGCAACGACAGGAAGCGGGATCAGCGCCTTCTGGTCGGAGGTCCGGATCTCTTGCCAGAGCGCCTTGACGTAGCCGTAGACATCTGCCAGTCCAAGCGATTGCTTGGTCTTGTAAGCGAAGCCGTTAGGAAGGCGAAAAAGAATGTCTTCCTCCCACTCAAGATCCCGTGGTCCACCGTTCTCGGTTCTTGCCGGGTAGCCGGTTACGCCGTAAAAATTCTTCGCGACCGCCTTGATCAGTACGTGATCGCTGCGCCCCGAGATCGCGTCAGGGGCATCCGGGCGAATATGTAAGTCGGCTGGCCGCAAGCTAACGCCTTGCACGGCCCTTTGACGGGGACCGCCTCCACCGTTGGCTGCCACGAGGTGCCATAATGCGATGGCAATGGCATCCAAGATGGCAGTCTTGCCGGCCCCATTGACACCGACAATGACATTGACGTCCGCTTGCAGTGGAACCGAGAGGCTCTTGAAGCAGCGGAAATAGGTGATATCGACCTTGTCGATCTTCATTATGCGGTTTCTCTGATCAACCTGTCGGAGTCGATGCTCTACGGCGCGGCTCGCTCTTCGGCATCCAGCCGATCGAGGATGGCCACCGCCTGTTGCACATTGCCGGTGGCGGCCAAGGCTTGAAAGTGGTCATCCGCGGAGAAGTAGACGGCGTCTTCCAACCAGCCGGTTGAATGAAGCTTAGCCAGGTCCTGGTTAGCGATGAGATCGGCCGCCCCCGGAATATCGAGTATGCGAACGATTCGCCCTTCATTGCTGCCGGGCAGGCGGTAAACGAGCGATGCGCTTTCCAGAGACTTGCCATCGAGCAGCGCAAGTAACTCCGGCGAATGGGTGGTGGCGACCATCTGCACGGTGCCGCGCTCAGCCTGACGCTCGATCAAACCGAGCAGCAGATGGAGCCGCGCCGGATGGATGCCGTTATCCAACTCTTCGAAGAAATAGAAGCGCGACGACTCGGGGCCGAGCAGTGCGGCGATCATGGCCAGGAAGCGCAAGGTGCCGTCGGATGCGCTATACGCGGAGATGTGCCCACCGCCCTTCTCGATCAGGCTGACCAGGATACGGCCTTGCTGGTCGGCCGGGAACTCGAAATCCGTGGCGTCCATGGGTGTCAGTTCGGCGATCCAGGAGGCGAGGGCCGCCTTCAGATCGGACTTGGTGCAGATGCTCTGCAAGACGGAGGAGAGGTTTTCGCCCTTGTCGCCCAAGACGGTCTGGCCCGGCAGCGAGGGGCGGCGCAAGGCGTCGGGGTCCAGGTCGAGAAAGCGCATGGATGACAGTTCCGCGAGAGCTATCTTGACATAAAGTCTCGCGTTTCTATCCAGCGAGTGTTCTGCGAGCTGCGATAAGGCAGGCCGCAAGTTCAAGCAGTTGATCTTTTTCCCATAGGGGCCGCGCTGGCTCGGCCCCTTCATTAATCTTACCGGCAGGTGGTCGGGATCAGGAGATGCCGCCGACAATGGATCACCCGACGGATGTGAATCGAAAACCATTAGATCACCGACAGTCAGCCGCTCTCGGATTACCCGTGGAGGCTTACCGTTATCTCCGACATCGACTTCGATGAAATAGGAACCTTCCTCTGGAAAAATGAGCGGCTGGGCGCCGATTTCTTGAAATCGGAACTCGATTGTCAACGCAAAGATGGATGCCCCCGTGAAGGCCGCCTCCCGGGTCCCCCCGCGAATGCCGCGCCACTGCAAGACCCCGCCCTCGCCCCACTTCTCGCCGATGATCTCGGCCAAGGAGTAGCCTCGCCCGATGCCGTGCAGAAACCGGAATGCATCACGCAGATTGCTCTTCCCAGCCGCGTTGGTACCGACCAACAGGGTCAGCGGACCTAACGCGAGCGTGGCGTCGCGAAAGTTCTTGAAGCCCTGCAAGCGGAGCGTTGTCAGCATGTCCGAGTCGGTCCGGTCACTTGTGGAATGGGGTCCGCAACTGGCTTTCTTGGGCCAATCACGGGGGCCTTGCTCGTCGTTTCGGCCGTAGACCGTAGGCTAGACAAGCGATAGCGCAGTCCACCGAGTCTCGCCCCGCCCTTCGATGAGTTTCTTCTTGGCGATCATGGGCAATTTCTGAGCAATGCGCTATTTGCGGTCAATACATCAATACCTCCGATAGTCATATCACCGTCGTTGGTCAGCAGCTTCCCACCATTGATGCGACAATTCTCGATCAGCAGCCCATCATTGAAATCGATAGTCCCGTTCTGCACTACGGCCAATACCGAAGGCAAATCCATGTTCGGAAGGGGCGTATCCCGTGCTGAGGCGGCTTTCAGGATTTGCTCGACTTCTGCGACGGCAGCGCGTAACACACCCGCACCATCGGCGGACTGACGAAAGTCCTTAAATCTTGGGTAGCCTCCTTTCCAGGAACCGTCATACTCGATCCGAACGTACCGGTTGAGATATTCGCTCAGAATCAGACAATCAACCAAAGGACGGGCCTTGGCACGCAATAGACGAGCAAACGTTCCTGAGTACGCGGACGCCCAGCGTGGCGAGGGTTGAGCCGCTGGCGGGGCTAGATAGAGCCAAACATTTGCATCGATCAGAATGCTTTCGCCGGCCTGGAAGTTATAGGTCGCGGCATTATGTGCCCTATTCTTCATCTTCATCGACGACTCCTTGCCACGCCTGGTCATAGCCTTGCCGGTTGGCAAAGTAGCGCTTGGCGTTCTCGGTGACACGCTCAAGCATGGCACGGTCGTCGTCCGTAGTGTCGGAGAAGATGAGATGCTCTTTCAGGAAAGATTCCTCGTAGGTTCCTCCGTAAAGCTGGCCAATGGCCGCGTTCAGGAAGGCCGTGATGAGATTCTCTCGGTCTGCGAAAGAGAGTTCGACCGCGGCATTGGCCGAGAGTGCCGCAGTGATTTCGTGGAAGACTTTCTGGCCGTCCTCGGTCGACACCCATACCGGGCTCCCAACAATGTCGAATATCTTTAGTTTGACTATATCGCCCATGGCGAAATCTCCCGTTCAGGATTTCAGTTCACCGCGCAGGCAATAGCTGCTGGTATCCGCGGTGTTGATCTCGATGCTGATCACCGTACCTGGAAATCCCAGGTCCATCCGGGTCAGGGTCTCGCGACCGGCGCTGAACTCCCAGTAGCCGCGATCCGATACGATCTGGATACGGCCCTTGTTCACGTTTATGAACTCCCGGATCAGTTTGAGCCCCAGTCCTCCGGGTACAGATCCTTTCCGGGTTGTATGCCCCTCTTGCAAGGCCCATTTAATCGCTTGATCGGAGTTCATCTTGAGTTCAAGCTCCTTGTGGATCTTGCGGCGCATGCCGATACCGGCGTCCGCGACACAGAAGTCTAGGCGATGTTTGTTCGGGAAGTACTGACCACAGGCAAAGATGCCCAGTTCGGATTCCGAGTGGATGGTTGCATTGACAAAGATCTCGAGAATGCTGTTCTTGAAACGCGCAGACAAGGCCGAAGTCATGCGCGGCAGGTCTTTTCCACTTAAGTGGCTGTTCAGGTACTCCGCAAAATTGCGGTCTTCCGCTATCGCGAAGCGCTGGTAAGGAATGGTGGTTCCATGGGTGTCGAGGCACTTACGAAAGCCGAACTCGGTAAGAAAAGAATTCTTCGAGAGAATCTTTTCAATATCTGGCCTGAGCCTCGCCGGTTCAATGGTCTTGATGTTGTCTGCTGCGCGAGCAAAAACAACACCCAGCGCAGCACTCATGTTGGCATCGAACCAGGGGCAGGTGGAGAAGTCAACTTCGATGGTATCGAATAAACATGCATTCAGTGCAACATGCAGCTTGGCCAGGCGTGAAAAGCTCGCCTGGGAACTGCGGATCTCGCCCAAAAAGACCCTGACAGGACCGGTACTCAATTTACCACTCTCCGGCAATAGCAGAATTCTAGGCGCGAACGATGAACTGAAGACAGATTCATCGCAGTACCTCAGCCCGGGCCAGCAGTTCAGCAAAGTCGTAGTTTACGCTCGTCACCCCAAAATCGGGCTCCCGCTGGAAGGGTCGATGCAGATAGTGGACCCGGTGCTCGTCCACGTCCAAGAACTCGACGATGGCGAGTATGAAGTCGCCCGGCTTGTTCAGCGAGTAGAGGATCTCGTTGCGCGTGACGGTGATGGTCTGGGCGCCTTCGATGCGCCCCTTCACCTCGATGAAGCGCAGCTTCCCGGTGCCGGGGACGCGGCTCTCGATGTCGTAACCGAGCTTGTCGAACTCCCGGTCGGTGGGGTCGAAGCCGAGGTGGCGCTCAATGTTCATCACGATGGCGCGGGCGCGGGCGGCGCTCGCCTGGGTGTCCACTGGGAGCCGGGGCGTCCCGCCCCTGCGTTCACCGGTCATCGCACGGAGCAGTCCCAACGGCACCACCAGCACCCCGCCGAGCACCACCGGTGGTAGCGGCGAGATCTGGGCCTCAAGCTTCAGGTCTTCCAGCCGCTTTTGCAGCCGCCCTTGCAGGATGTCAGCGCGCTTACGCGCTTCACCGGAGTTGAGTCGGGCGTTGGACTTGCCCGCGGCCTCTTGAAGCTTCAGCTCCTCGGCACGGTGGTCCCAGTAGGTGATCTCCTTGGTGAGAACCGACATGGCCTTCTGCCAGACAGTTGTCTCTCGATAATGCATCGCTCCCCCTCTCACTCCTCTCCCCTCTCTTCTCATCCTCGCCTCGACATAGAGCATCCGCTTGGAGACGACCCGGCGCTCGCCCGCACGGGTCAGGCCGGCGTCCTGGATGGCGTGCTCCAGGTAGAACAGCACCCGCGGTGCGGTGCCCATATCGCGCTCGTCGACCAGCACGGTGCCGCGTTTCAGCAGGTCGCGGTTGCGCTCCAGGGTGAGGTCAATGACGGCATCCAACAGCGGATGGCCGGGGCAAACGAAGGCGGCGAGCGGCTGGCCCTGGGGCGCCACCAGGACCTTCTCGAAGGCGATGCGCTCGTAGCGCGGCAGCACCGGTTCGCCGATGCCGATGAGGCGGTCGCGGTGGCGCACCGGGGCGGGGACATGGCTGATCTCGTAGCGGCGGGGCTCGCGCTGTGTGGCGGTCCCACCGAGCCGCTTGAAGGCCTCAAAGAAGAAGGACTCGATGTAGTGCGGTTGCAGGCGGCGGGCGTCGGCGCGCTCCATGTCTTCGCGGATGCGCCGGACCGCGCTCGCGTCCATGGCGTCATGGGCGAGGACGCGCTCATCAATCAGATCTTGCAGGTGGCCCCGGTCGAGCGTGGTGTCGAGCACCGTGGTGAGGAAGGCTTTGACCTCTGGCCGCTCGCCGTGGCGGATCGCTTCGATCAGCAGCTCGCGCAGCGACTTGCCTTGGAACTGGAGCTTACCGAGCACGTCGAAGACCTGCCCGCCCAGTGCCTGGCGCGCCTGTTCGAGCTTCTCCAGGAGCTTGCGGTAGACATCGCCCTCGCGGGTGTCGTCCGCCACCAGGTTCCATAGGTGGCAGACTTCGGTCTGGCCGATACGGTGGATGCGTCCGAAGCGTTGCTCCAGGCGGTTGGGGTTCCAGGGCAGGTCGTAGTTGACCATCAGGTGGGCACGCTGGAGGTTGATGCCCTCGCCCGCGGCGTCGGTGGCCAGCAGGACCTGGACCTCGGGGTCGTGCTTGAAGGATTCCTGGACCTTGAGGCGGGCCTCCCGGCCGATGCCGCCGTGGATGATGACCACGGCGTCCTTGCGCCCGAGCAAGGTGGTGATGCGGCCCTCCAGGTCGTTCAGCGTGTCGCGGTGTTCGGTGAAGATGACCAGCTTCTGGTGCGGCGACGGCGTGGGCGGCGGGATTGATCCCGCTCCGTAAGGTGCCTTGGGTTCTTCGATGCGGTCGCCCAGTGCGGCCGGGGTGAAGACCTCACTGAGCAGGTTCGCCAGTTCACACCACTTGGTGTCGGTGCCGCTGCGGCGCACCGTCAGGGCCTGGGCTTCAAGCCGACGGAGGGTATCGATCTCCATGCGCAGCTCGGCGATGGAGCGGGCGGCGGTGGCCTGGTCGAGGATGGCCTCCTCGGCGGCTGCGACCTCGTCCTCCGGTGCGTCTTCCAGGTCTTCCAGGTCGTCGGCGTCCAATGCTTCGGACGGGGGCGGGACGCCCCCGCTCCCACGATGGAGCACTTCAAGCTCGCGCAGCCGACTTTCCAGCCGTTCGCGGCGACGGCGCAGGGACTGGTAGATGGCCTCGGGCGAGGAGGCGAGACGCCGTTGCAGGATGGTCAGGGCAAAGCCGACGGTGTCGGCGCGCTTGTCGTTCTCCAGGGCCTCGGCGCGGTTGAACTCCTCGCGCACGTACTCGGTGACTGCCTGGTAGAGCGCGGCCTCGGGGTCCGAGAGCTGGTAGGGCACGGTGTAGGCGATGCGCTCGGGGAACAGCGGGGTGCCGTCGAACTTGAGCAGGCTTTCTTTGACCATGCGGCGCATCAGGTCGGAGCAATCGGCGGTATGCACGCCGTCGCGGAAGCGGCCCTCGAAGCGGTCGCCATCGAGCAGGGCCATGAAGAGCTGGAAGTCCGCTTCCTTGCCGTTGTGCGGCGTGGCCGACATCAGCAGGAAGTGCCGGGTCAGGGTCGAGAGCAGTTGCCCGAGCTTGTAGCGCTTGGTGTATTTGACCTCGCCGCCGAATACCGTGGCGGAGAGCTTGTGGGCCTCGTCGCAGACCACCAGGTCCCAGCGACAATCCGGGGCCTGAAGCTTCTGCTGCACGTCCTCATTGCGCGAGAGCTTGTCGAGGCGGGCGATGGCGAGGTTGGTCTCCAGAAACCAGTTGCCGGTGCGCGCGGCTTCCAGCTTGTCGTTGGTGAGAATCTCGAAGGGCAGGTGGAAGCGTCGATACAACTCGTCTTGCCACTGCTCGGCCAGGCTGCCGGGGCAGACGATCAGGCAGCGTTGCAGATCGCCGCGGGCGACCAGTTCCTTGATGAGCAGGCCCGCCATGATGGTTTTGCCGGCGCCGGGGTCGTCGGCCAGCAGGAAGCGCAACGGCTGGCGCGGCAACATGGCCTCGTAGACGGCGGTGATCTGGTGCGGCAGCGGGTCGACCATGGAGGTATGCACCGCCAGCACCGGGTCGAACAGGTGGGCGAGGCGAATGCGGTGCGCCTCCGACACCAGGCGGAACAGGGCGCCGGCGCCATCGAAACTCCAGGGACGGCCTTGTTCAACCAGATCCAGACGGGGCTCGTCGTGGCGGTAGAGCAGCTCGTTAGCGACCTTGCCGGTTGGGGTCTTGTAGGTCAGCTCCAGCGCCTCCGAGCCGAACCACTGGACGCTGACGACCGTCACCAGGGCATCGGGGAGGATGCCGCGGATGGCCGCATTGGTCTGGAGTTGTTCGAGCTGCATGGTCAGGTGCTGCGTCCTTAACCTTAGATCTGCTCGGCAACATTCAACAGATCGCGAGTGGTGCGCGCAAGGCGATCCAACCTGGTCACCGTCACCACGTCACCCGCGCGCAAGTGGTCGAGCATCCGAGGTGGGGCCGAGCACGATCTCGAGCCGACGGATGACGACCATGGGCAGGATGCAGTCGCGGTATTTGCCGCGCTGGTAGACGTCGCGCAGGACATCGTCGGCAATCCCTCAGATGAAGCTGACGAGCCGGTTGTGTTGGGCCTGGTCCATGAACTGACGATTCCTGCTGGCGAACCGGTGCAAGCCCCTACATCAACCCCGCGCCAACTCGGCCGTCGCACATTGCACGACCCCCGGCTCGGTCAGCGGATAAGCGGCGATATGCAGCCGCTGCAGGCGTTCCTGATAGGCGGTGCAAAACTCGTGATGGAAGGTCAGAAACATCGGGTGGGAGGTGATGCCCCACACATCCTCGATGAACCCCAGGTAGTTGCGGGTCTGGCCCATGTGAAAGGACGACGGGGTCTCGCACAAACGAAAGCGCTCGATCCGCTTGTTCCACATCGGGAACACCGCCGGATTGGCCAGATGCAGCACCGTGGATGCGCCCACCAGTGAACCCAGGCAGCCGGCGACCGGGTCGATCAGATCGCGGCTGATGGTCACTCCATTCGCCTTGACCGTGGCGAATGACGCCGCCGCGGCAGGCAGGAAATCCTCGTCGAACTTCAGCGCTTTAGGCATCCAGGCGTAGGCCAGGGCAGCGGTGCGCAGGAAGGGTTCCAGCGGATCGTCCGCGGTCACCCGCGCCGCGGCCACCAACGCCGGATAGGCGCGCAGAAAGCTCGCCTCTTTGGAACTTGCCCCGAAGCGGTGTTCGCGCACACGTTCCACGGCGGGATAGAGGTTCTCGATGTTCATGGACTCTGGTCGCTGATCGGGTGCGCGGCCGCACGGTCGCGGCGGGCCATGGGAACTACTGGGACAGGCGATCCCTTGCGGGCGCCCGCCGACCTGGGTCGAGTCCCGTCTCTGACCCGTGTGAATAGTTGTAGTGCTTGATCTTCCGACGAATGTTACGCTGAATGATGACTCCAAGCACGGTCCATTCGAGACCCCGGAGGTCGATCTCCGGATAGACGGGGTTCTCCGCGAGCAGGGACTCGGCACCACCCGCGTCTTTGACGTACTTGCGGAACCAACGAACCCCCTCCACCTCGACGAAAATATACGACCCGCTGCGGCAGATGTCGGTCGGTTCGATGATTACGATACAGCCGGCCGGGAACTCGGGTTCCATCTGATCGCCGAGTACCTGCAGCGCGTAAGGCTCGTGCAGGGCGCAACCGGTGCTGTCCAGGGTGGGATCTGTCATCATTCGTCCTCATCTTGAGCGCTGTTCATCTGCCGGGTCGCTGTGCGGTGCGCTCGCCGCGCTGCCGTGAGGCAAGGTGGCATCCGCGCCGCGAGAAAGCAACCAGATCCCCATGCAACCACGAATCATCGCAACCGAGCGCGTCCACGGAGATCGCCGGGATTGGCACAACCTGCGCGGGATGCTGCCCTATCTGTGGGAGTTTCGCGGCCGCGCCGCGGTCGCGCTGGTGTGTCTGGTGATGGCCAAGGTCGGGACCGTCGGCATCCCGCTGACGCTCAAGGGAATCGTCGATGCCTTCGACGGAACCAAGGGCCAGGTCTTGGTGTTGCCGCTCTCGTTACTGCTGGTCTATGGCGCACTCAAGCTCAGCAACGCCCTCTTCAACGAGCTGCGCGATGTGGTGTTCGCGCGCGTGCGCTACCGCGCCATGCGCCGACTCTCGACGCGGGTCCTGGAACACTTGCACGCCCTGTCGCTGCGCTATCACCTGGAGCGGCACAGCGGAGCGGTGAGCCGGGATCTGGAGCGCGGGACCCGCTCAGTCTCCACCATCCTCAATTACATGGCGTTCAGCGTGCTGCCGGTGCTGGTGGAGTTCGCTCTGGTGGCAGCGATCATGCTCGGGCGCTACGCCCCGATTTTCGCCCTGGTGACCTTCGGCACGGTCGCGATCTATGTCGCCTTCACCCTGGCCATCACTGAATGGCGCATGGACTACCGTCATGAGATGAACCGCCTGGACTCCCTGGGGAATGCCCAGGCCTTCGACAGTCTGCTCAACTACGAAACGGTGAAATACTTCGGCAACGAGCGCATGGAAATCGACCGCTACGATGCCACCCTGGCCGGCTGGGAGGAGATGGCGGTCAAGAGCCAGACCTCCATGTCCGTGCTGAATTTCGGTCAAGGCGCCATCATCGCCCTGGGGGTCACGTTGCTGATGATCTTCGCCGCCCAAGGTGTGGTGGCCGGCGACCTGAGCGTCGGGGACCTGGTCCTCGTCAACGCGCTATTGCTTCAACTCTTTATCCCGCTTGGCTTTCTCGGCGTCGTCTATCGTCAGATCAAGTACGCCCTGGCAGATATGGATTTGGTGTTCAAGTTGCTGGAGCGGCGCCCCGAGATTGCCGATCGGGCCACCGCCAGACCGCTCGCGCCGGGGTCGGGCGGTATCCGCTTCGCGCATGTCGACTTCCACTACCAACCCGAACGGCCGATTCTCAAAGACTTGGACTTCCGCATCGAACCTGGACAGACCCTGGCCGTGGTCGGTCACAGTGGGGCCGGCAAGTCGACCCTGGCGCGACTGCTGTTCCGCTTCTATGAGGTCAGCGGCGGTCGGATCCTGATCGACGGACAGGACCTGCGCGACCTGACCCAGGCCAGCCTGCGCGCCGCCATCGGCATCGTTCCCCAGGACACGGTCCTGTTCAACGAGAGCATCTACTACAACTTGCTGTATGGACGCCCGCAAGCGACCCGCGCGGAGGTCGAGCGCGCGGCCGAGATGGCGCACATCCGCACCTTCGTCGAGCATCTGCCGGACGGCTGGAACACGGTCGTGGGTGAGCGGGGGTTGAAACTCTCGGGCGGGGAGAAACAGCGGGTGGCCATCGCCCGCGCCATCCTGAAGCGCCCGCGCATCCTGATCTTCGACGAGGCCACCTCATCGCTCGACAGCCACACCGAACAGGCGATACAGCAGACCCTGGCCGAGGTGGCAGAGGATCACACCACCCTGGTGATCGCGCATCGTCTGTCCACCGTGGTGGACGCAGACCGCATCCTGGTGATGGCGCAGGGGCGCATCCGCGAGCAGGGGACGCATCGCCAACTCCTCGACGCCGGCGGGCATTATGCGGCGATGTGGGATTTGCAGCAGCGCGAAGGCAGCATGGCACCGGAGGTCGGCGCATGAGCGCCCACCCGGGGCTCTGGCCCGGAGCGCACAGCAGCCCGGCACCGACAGCCGATGCCGACGCGGCACCGCCGCGGCGGATGACCGACACCCCAACAATCCACGCTGCCGACCAACCTGGTGCGCCTGGCGCCGCCGCCGATTCCGGCCGCGACGCGGCCCGCATCCGCGAGATGCTGCGCACTGCCGGCCTCAGCGGTCCACTGATCCTGGTGGGGACCACCCTGGGCGCTGCCTTGGCGATGCTGCTATTGCATTCGACTCAACCAGGACTGACCTGGCCCCCCGTGGGCTGTCTGATCTTTCTGCTCGCCGGAGTCAGCGGCTGCACGGCGACCTGGCAGCGTCTGCGGTGCCGACTGCTGCTTCCGCTGGTGCGCTTGGAGGACTCGGTCGCCCGCATCAATCAGGGCGAGCCGGGCGCCAGCGAGGCCCTGCACGACGCCGGCGTCCTGGACCGCATAGCCCGGGATATCGGCGGCCTCAATGCGGAGCTCACCGATCTCTACGAGGACATGGACAGCCGGGTCGCCCGCCAGACCAAGCGCCTGGCACAAAAAACCGCCTCCCTCAAGATCCTCTACGACGTCGCCGCGAGCATCCACCAGGCCGACTCCCTGGAGGCGCTCCTGTTGCGCTTCTTGCGCGTACTCAAGGAGATGGTCAACGGCCGCGCCGCGACCGTGCGGCTGGTCCTGGCGGACGGGACGCGCCGCCTGGTCGGCTCCATCGGACTGGACGACGATCTGGTGCGGGAGCAGGACATGGCCCCGGTCGACCTGTGCCGGTGCGGCAGCGTGCTCGCACCCGGCGATATCCTGTGTGATCGGGACGCCCGTTACTGCTCCCGAATCGATGGTCGGCGGATGTTCGGGTCGAACGAGCTGGAAGTGGTGACCGTTCCCCTGGAGCATCGCGACGAACTCCTGGGCGCTTACACGATCTTCGTCGACCCGCCCGGGGTCAGTGCGCGGGAAGATATCATGGACATTCTGTTGACCGTTGGGCATCACCTGGGTGTGGCGATTGCAAAACACCGCTCGGATGCCGAGGCGCGCCGGTTGTCGATCCTCGAGGAACGCAATGCGCTTGCCCATGAACTGCATGACTCACTCGCCCAAACATTGGCGAGCCTGCGTTTTCAGGTGCGGATGTTCGAGGACGCGCTGGGCGATACGCCGATCCCCGCCGCCGCCCGCAATGACCTGGTCAAAGTGCGTGTCGGCCTGGATGAGGCCCACACCGAACTGCGTGAATTACTGGCCAACGTCCGCTCCCCCTTGGATCGGCGCGGGCTCGTGCCCGCCCTGGAAAAACTGATCCTGAGCCTCGGCCAGGAAACCGGCGCCCATGTCTTGTTTCAGAACGACTGTCGCCCCTTCGATCTCTCGGCCACACAGGAACTGCAGGTTTTGCGCATCGTTCAGGAGTCCTTGACCAACATCCGCAAGCACGCGCACGCCCACACCGTGCGCCTGCTACTGACGCGCCAGCCGGACGGCGCCCATCGCGTACTGATCGAGGACGACGGTGTTGGTTTCCGCACCCCGACCACCGGGGAAGGCCCCGGCGACCACATCGGACTGGCCATCATGGCTGAGCGGGCGCGGCGCATCGGCGCCGAGTTGCGGATCGAGAGCGAACCGGGCGAAGGCACGCGCGTGGAACTGACCTTCGAGGTGCCGCGCGCCGACGCGCATCCGCGGCGGGTGAGACTTTGATGCGCGTCCTGCTGATCGACGACCACGCGCTGTTCCGACTGGGCCTGCAAGAACTGCTTGAACGCAGAGGCATCGAGGTCGTCGCCGCGCTGCGCGACGGCGCGGCCGGTGCGGCAAGGGTGGCCGAGACCTTGCCGGACGTGGTCCTGCTGGACCTGCGTATGCCTGAACACGGCGGGGTGGAAGTCTTACGTGAACTGCGCAGAGCCCATCCGCGCATGCCGATCGCCATGCTGACCACCAGCACTGACGAGCGCGACGTGATTGCCAGTCTCCAGGCGGGGGCTCAGGGGTATCTGCTCAAGGACATGGAACCGGATGCGCTGATTGCGGCTTTGGGTGAGGTGGTCCGCGGCCGCACCGTGGTCGCCCCGGAGCTGATCGGCATTCTGGCGCGAGCGGTCCAAGCCGACGCGACCGGCGGCCAGCACCACCAGCGTCATGCCGATTTGACCCCGCGCGAGCAAGAGATCCTCTGCCACCTGGCCGAGGGGCATAGCAACAAGACGATTGGTCGGCTGCTGGGGATCACGGACGGCACCGTGAAACTTCACGTCAAGTCGATCCTGCGTAAACTCGAAGTCCACTCGCGGGTGGAGGCAGCGGTCATCGCCGTGGAGCGCTGTCTCTGTGCACGACCCCAGCCAGACGGCGAACCGTAACCGCGGCCGCTTCGCAACCGCTTGCAAAGGAGATCCGATGAAAAATTTTCTCGAACTGGTCAGAGGATGCCTGGTCGACATCCGCGAGATCATGCCCTGGGACCTGGCGGAGCGCAGGCGCGAGAATCCGGATATCATGATCGTGGATGTCCGCGAGCCGGACGAGTTCGCCGCAATGCATATCGCCGGCTCGCTGAACGTCCCGCGGGGCATTCTGGAGTCCGCCTGCGAGTGGGACTATGAAGAAACCGTGCCGGACCTGGTACAGGCACGACAGCGAGAAATCGTCGTTGTGTGTCGATCTGGCTATCGTAGCGTGTTAGCGGCCAACTCCATGCTGCTGTTGGGATACGAAAATGTCGCCTCACTTCAGACCGGACTGCGCGGCTGGAAGGACTTTGAACAACCCCTGGTCGACAACGCAGAACGAGACGTGGATCTCGACGATGCAGACGTGTATTTCACCCCGCACCTGCGGCCGGAACAACTGCGCCCAAAGTAGACGCTTCGCGTGTTTAGCTTCAAATGCAACAGTAGCGTTTTTGGCACTTAGTGCTAAGATTCAGCCAGAGCGACGAACCGAATCCCCCACGAAGCACCGCAAGGTGCAGGGTAGCGCGCAACCGCCGCGTCCCATGTAGGAGTCAAGCACACATGCGCTTCAAGTTACGTGTCGGCGTCTTAGGAATTGCCTTGAGCGGATTGGGATTCAGCCTCGCGGCTCAGTCATCAATCGAGATGTCCACGGTGATTTCCCCCGAAGTACGGGCGATGGCCGGGCGCTTGGGCCCGCCCGCGGCTTCGCTTGACACCGCCGCCGAGACGACGGCGCGTTCAGCGCTCACTGCCGACCCGCGCGCGGCACTCAGACAGAGCATTGCCGCGGAATGCCCATCCGCCGAGGATGCGGGTAACATCACCGAAGCGCTGTTGGTCGCGGGTCATGATCTCTTCACGGCGGTCTATGAGACGATCTTGGTCTGTGCGGCCGCCGAGACCGGTCCGGGAGTCGCGGCAGCAGCGGCGCGCCGGGCGTTCTTTCTCAGAGGGACAGCACCGCGTTATCTGATCGACGCCGCCGTTCTGGAAGCGGCCGCAGAGATCGTGGAGCGCCAACGACAATCCGCCACAACGCGCGTCGCGGCGGCCACACCAGAGCGCGCGGGGTCGACACAACAGCGCGCCCTGGAAAAGGAACGCCTGCGGCGTATGATGGAAAAGGGCCTGATTGGCGACGAGTATCGGGATTACGTCGACGACCGGCGAGCGTTGGCCGAAGCGATGACCCCGCCGGCGGACCCCGCCGCCGACTGGGATGAGAACGTATACAATACGTTATTCACCATCGGCTTGGTGGGCGGCGGCGGCTATGACAACTGGCTGGACGTAACCGAAGACTCGGGTGACGAGTCCAGCGCCCAGTAAGCGCACAGTTGGTTGCAAAACTCCAATCGATGCACCATTAATATACCGAGCGAAATACCGATGCACGGTCAACGACACCTCATCGCCGCCGGGATACTCTGCGGTATCCTAGTCCCTACGCTGTCCATCGCCCAGCCGGTCGGCAGCGGGTTCGATCTGGGAGGGTTTCGTGCCTACCCCTGGCTCAACCTATTGTTGGGATACGAGACCAACTATTATCACAGTAATAATCAAATCGAGGATCTCGGCTATCTCGGGGTCATGAGCACCTTTGAGAGCATCGTCGAACCCGGTATTCGTTTGACTGCCCTGAAAGGCGCGGACTCCTACAATCTTTCATATTTCGCCCGCATCGGCAACGTTTTTGAGAGTTCAGCCGATGACTTCGTCGATCAGCAGGCCAGCGCTACGGCAAATTGGGACTTGGGTCTGCGCCATCGAGCATCCGCCGATTATCAATTCTGGCACTGGCATGATCGGCGCGGCACCGGCTCACCGGCAGATGGTTCGCGTGCGAACTTCTCGGATTCGCCCGACCTCTGGAACTCCAATCGTGTAAGATTGGGATACAGCTACGGCGCCCCGGGCGCGCGCGGCCGAGTGGATCTGGCAGCCGGTTTTCTGACCCGTGACTACATCAATAACAATCAAGAAGCTCGAAACAATAACCGCACACCGCTCGGCGCCATCGTCTACGCGCGCATCAGGCCCAAGGTATCTTTGCTGTTTGAATTGGGTTGGGAGAATATTGATTACACCAACCAGCAAGCCGGTGCAGACTCGCTTGACAGCGAGCAACTGCTCGCTTATGGCGGCATCACCTGGGACGCGACCGCGAAGACCAGTGGTACTCTGAAGATGGGTTGGCTCGGCAAGAACTTCGCTTCCGAAGAGCGCGACAACATCAGCGACTTGGGGTGGTCGGCAGCGATCCAGTACCGGCCCAAACCTTACTCCACCTTCAACCTGGTGACCGTCCGCGCCCCTGAGGAGTCCACGACGGGCTTAGCGGATGCGGTCGTGGTCAGCTCCGTGAATCTGGATTGGGTGCACTACTGGAGGCCTGCTATCCATACGCGCTTCGGCCTGCTGGGGACAAACGACGACTATGTGGGCGAACCGCGCACGGATCATCGCTACAACCTATCCGGTGGGGTATTCTACCAAATGCGCCGCTGGCTCGAACTTGGGTTGGACTACACCTATGAGTCGCGAACTTCCGACCAATCTTTGGCCGAATACACTGATAATGTTTTCTTGTTCTCGGTACGCACGGCGTATTGATTTCCCGTCCACATGAATAGCGCGGCTTCGTCACTCGGTTTTCCCCGACACTCCGGACGCTCGTGGCGGCTGATTGCCGCCTTGGTCGGGTGGTTGGTCATGCTTCTGCCATGGGGGCTCGGTAACGGCAGCGACTCCCTTCAAGGGTACCGACTGAGTGCGGGGGATAAGGTACGGATCGCCGTGTTCGGCGAGGATGACCTGACCGTGACCAGCCAGGTCAGCGCCCGCGGCACGATTTCCTTTCCCTTACTCGGCGAGCTGAAGGTTGCTGACCTCACGCCAGGTGACCTTGAAAACCTGGTCGCCTCGCGCCTGCGTGGACCCTATCTGGTCGACCCGCGAGTCAGCGTGAGTATCGAGGAGTATCGGCAGTTCTTCGTCATGGGGCAGGTGAACAAGCCCGGCAGCTATGCCTACCTGCCTGGGCTGACGGTACGTAAAGCGGTGTCGATTGCCGGCGGCTATACGGAGCGGGCGTCGCGCAGCAAGATCTTTGTGGTGTCGGAGGGCGACTCCAGGCAGGAACGTAAGGTGGGCCAGGACGACCCACTCGGCCCCGGCGACACCATCATCGTCAAGGAGAGCTTCTTCTGATGAATCGCCGCGATTCCGTTTTCGATGCGGTCGTCGCCGGATCATCACCAGAACTCGATGCAGTCGCCGCGAAAGCGACAGCCACAACGCTCAATGTCGATTCCTACTGGCGGATCATTCGACGGTATTGGACGCAGATTCTTGGGCTGGCGCTCGCTGTCGGTCTGCTCGCCGGCTTGATCGCTCAGTCCCTGGAGCCGGTTTACCGGTCATCGACCACCATTCTGATCGACACCAGCCGCCGCGGGTTCAGTCCGGTGCAGGATGATGCAGTAAACGGTTGGTATTCCTTTCTTTCCACCCAGACCTATTTGCAGACTCAGCTCCTGCTGCTGCAATCCCAAGCGCTCGGGGCAAGTGTCGCCGATCGCTTGAATCTGTGGACCAACCCGGAGTTCGATCCCCGTCAGCAGGCGCCGCGCCGGGCCCGCTTCCAACTGAATCTCAGCGGCATCTTCCCCAACTGGGCGTCCGCTTCCCGTGTTGACGCTAGTATTCCCGAAGCGGACGCCCGCCGTAGCGTAATAGCCGCCTTGACAGGAAATATCGAGGCTGAGGTCCTGCCGGACTCCGATATGATTCGGGTCTCGTTCAGTGCCAATGACCCGGAACTAGCGGCCGGCGTGGCGGCGGCTTACGCTGATGCCTACATCGAGCTGGGGCTGGAAACGCGTTTAGAGACAGTCAAGAAGGCGGCGAGCTGGTTGACCAAGCGTCTCGATGGGATGCGGTCACAGGTCGACTCGTCGGAGCGCAAGCTCCAGAACTACCGCGAACAACAAGGGCTGATCGATGTCAAGGGTGATCTGGACCTGACTGATCGGGAATTGAATGACCTCGCACAACGACTGGTGGAAGCCCGCGCGAAAAAGGAAGGCCTGGGCAATGAATTCGATCAGGTACGTAAGCTGCGCGACTTGGACA
Organism: Chromatiaceae bacterium; assembly: GCA_013426805.1. Taxonomy (GTDB): domain Bacteria; phylum Pseudomonadota; class Gammaproteobacteria; order Chromatiales; family Chromatiaceae; genus Thiodictyon. The sequence continues at coordinate 77,757 of JACDZG010000009.1, read as the reverse complement.
GCACAGAGTTGAGCTCCAACGCGGTGGTGACCCGCAACCCAATCATTCAGACGCTTAAGACCGAGGAGGTGCGCGCCGAACGCAATGCCTCGGAATTGGCGGGACGTTATGGCGCCCAACATCCGAAGCTGGTGTCCGCTCGCTCCGACCTGAATACGATTCGCAGCAAGCTGCGCGCCGAGATCGATAACACCATCGCGGCGGTCAAGAAAGAGTACGACATCGCCAAGTCCCGCGCCGATCAACTGCAACGGGAATTCGACGCCATGAAATTGCGCGTACAGGATGTCAACCGCAAGGAATTCACCCTGCGCGCGCTGGATCGTGAAGTGGAGAGCAACCGGCAGATTTACGACATGTTCCTGACGCGCTTCAAAGAAACCGATCTGGGCGCGGACGTCGAGTCCACCAATGCGCGGGTCATTGATGCCGCGCTGATCCCCACGACGCCGATCAAACCGCGCAAGACCCGTATCATCGTGGTCTCCCTATTGTTTGCCCTGCTCATCGGTGTCGGCCTGGCGGTCCTGGAAGACCACTTGGACAACACGCTGAAGGACGCCGAGGAGGTCGAGAATCACACCCAGCTCGCAACCCTTGGAACCGTACCGCTCCTGAACCGACGGGGGATCCGTAACGCGCCACCCGAGCGGATCTTTTTCGATTCGCCCAAGAGCGATTTCGCCGAGGCGATCCGCACGGTCAGAACCGCCGTGGTGCTATCCGGCCTTGATAATCCCCACCGAGTGGTGCTGGTCACGTCAACGGTACCCGGCGAGGGTAAGACGACGATCGCGATCAACCTGGCCGCTGCCCTCGGTCAGTTGGAGCGCGTGCTGCTGGTCGATGCCGATATGCGCCGCTCATCGGTCGGCCAGCGTCTCGGTCTAGTCGCCGACGCCCCCGGGCTGTCCAATCTGGTGGCCGGCACGGCGACACTGGACGAGTGCATTCACCCCCTGGAGGGGACCAAGCTGCATCTCCTGCCGGCTGGATTACTGCCACCCAATCCGCTTGAACTCCTGTCCTCCCAGCGCTTCCAGCAGACCCTAGAGGATCTCGAACAACGTTACGACCGTATCGTGCTGGACTCCGCTCCAGCCCAGGCGGTGAGCGACGCCCTGATCCTCTCTCGGCTGTGCAATGCCGTGGTCTTTGTCGTTCGCGCGGATGCCACGCCGCGTCAACTGGTGCAACTCGCGATCAAGAGGCTGCACCGCGTGGACGCTCCGCTGATCGGCGTCGTCTTGAATCAGTTCGACAACGCCAAGAGTGTCCGCTACGGACGTTACCGTAAGTACTCCTATGCGTACCGAGGCTACACGCAGTACGACCGTGATAGCGCGCGTAATGTGTAAAAACATCATCGGGCGTGTCCGGTGTTCAAGGGGGAGCCTAGGTCGATCGGCCATCGCGGAGACTGGCCGCGACCACCACTACCTTGACCCGCGGTCGAGCCGGTGAGGCGCGCCGCGCTGATTTCGCTGCTGATCCTGATCGCGGTCGCCGGATGCTGGAGCCTGCTCGCCGGAGCGGCCAGCGTATTCGCTTGGCAGGCGGACCGGATCAGCGTGCTTGCGCCTGGCCCCGGGGTGCCGGCCGGGGGCGTTGACGACCAGGCCATTCGCCGTTTGCTGCGGCTTGCGCAACGGATGGACCCCACCAACACCGGCTATCGCGGACAACTCGCGCTGCATCTGGAGCGTCTGGCGTTACAGGCCCAGCCTCGTGGACCGGTCGAGACCGCGCGCTTGAGCGAGGCGGAGCGCCTGCATGTCCGGACAGCGGAGCAACGCCCCACCTGGCCCTTGGGGCTGACATCGGTATTGCGCACCCGCTTCAAGCTCGGCCGATCAGGCCATGAATTCACGCGCATCTACCGCCGCGCGGCCGACCTGGGCCGCTACGAGCCCGCCGCACTGCGCGCGCTGCTGGACTTGGGCCTGATCTCCTGGCCCTTACTCGATCCGCAGGGGCGGCTTGCCGTACAGGACCTCCTGCGCCACGGGCTGCAGGTCCAACCCCACACGGTCATCGAGCGTGCGCTCGCGCTCCGCCAGGCAGCGGTCGTGGCACCGTTGATTGCCGATGATGCCGATCTTCAACGTCGCTATCTGAGTCTCCGCAACCGGTCGGCGTCCGGTCGATGAATACGGCGGCAGGTTGCCGGACGCCCGACCGCGGCTCCAGCGACCGCTGGCTCTTCTATGCCCTGGTCGCCTTACTCGTCTGGGCGCCGCTGCCGCTCGGCAGCAATCGCCCCTGGTCACAAGCCCTGCTGGAGTTTGGGATCTTTGCGCTGGCCGGTCTCTGGCTGAGTCTCGCCCTGCGCGGTCGGGTGGGACCGACCGCCGCCTGGTCGCAAGCTCGCTGGCCGCTGATCGCCCTGATGGGCTGGCTCCTGTACGGACTCCTGCAAGTCCTGCCATTACCCTTCGCCTGGCTGACGGTGATCTCGCCGATGGCGGCGCAACAATGGCTGGAGACGGCGCTGGCCCTTACCGGCGACCAGCCACCAACCTACGCGACACTAAGCCTTGATCCCTTTGCCTCCCTGGCCTCGTGGCGACTCGGCCTGGCCTTGATCAGCCTGTTCCTGCTGATCCTGGTGCTGGTTCGCAGCCGCCGACGCCTGCGCATCCTGGCCGGCACGCTGGTGCTCGCCGCAGTGGTGCAGGCGATGCTCGCCGGCTGGCTCACGCTCTCGGGCGAATCCTTCCTGTTCATCGCCGCGACCGGACGCGCCCACGGAACCTTCGCCAACCCCAATCACCTGGCCGGTTTCCTGGAGATGACCATCGCCTTGGGTATCGGCCTGCTGATCGCGGACCTTGCTCAACCGAATCAACGCATGACCTGGCGGCAGCGCCTGCGCGCCTGGACCAGAACCCTGTTAGGACCCAAGGCGCGGCTGCGCATCTATCTCGCGATTCTGGTGAGCACGCTCGTCATGACGGCCTCCCGGATGGGCAACACCGCGTTTTTCACCAGTCTGGCGATCGCCGGGCTCATCGGCGTCCTGAGCTTTCGCCGCTCACCGCGGCCGGTGCTGATCCTGCTATTCAGCCTGGTATTGGTGGATCTGTTGATCCTGGGGAGTTGGTTCGGACTCGACCGCGTGCGCGAGCGTTTGGAACAGACCGTATTGACCGAGGATGCACGCTACCAAATCGGCGTGCGTGCGACGCGGTATCTGCAGGATTATCCCTGGCTGGGAAGCGGCGGCGGCAGTTTCTCCAGCGTCTATCCGGCCTACCGGGACGCGGAGTCGATCCCGCTGCATTTCGCGCACGCGGAGAATGACCTGCTGGAACTCCAACTGGAATACGGAATCATCGGCATGCTGCCACTGATCGCCAGCGTCGCGCTATCGCTGGGCGCGGCGCTGCGCGTTCTCTGGAGCCGGCGCGACCCCTTGTCGCGCGGCATGGCGTTCGCGAGCCTGATGGGCGTCACCGCGATCCTGATCCACTCCACGGCCGACGCCAATTTGCATATCCCGGCGAATGCGGCCCTGTTCATGGTCCTGCTCGCCCTGCCCTGGCTCGGCCTGGCTATCGGGCATGAGGAGAAATGCATCCAGCCGCAAATGCACGGTCAACTGGCGGACGTGCCCCGCAGACCGGACATTCGGGGTCCGCGGTCAGGCGAACCTGCCGCCACTCCATAGCGGCGGCATCGAGCAACAACAAGCGCCCGAACAAGGGCTCACCGAGGCCAGTCAGCACCTTGATCGCCTCGACCGCCTGGATACTGCCGATGATGCCTACCACCGGCGCCAGGATACCGTTGGCCGTACAGGTGTCGTCGTCAGCACCGAGCCTGGGGTAGAGACATTGGTAACAAGGCCCGCCCGGTTGGCCTGCGAAGGTCGCGACCTGTCCCTCCATGCGGATGGCCGCCCCGCTGACCAAAGGACGACGCGCCGCAACACAGGCGGCATTCACAGCAAAGCGGGTGGCAAAGTTATCGCTCGCATCCACCACCAGATCCAAGTCCGCAAGCAACGCGGTCAGGATCTCCGCGCTGAGGCTGCGCTTGACGGTCTCCAGTTGGACATCGGGATTCAACGCACGCAGCGCAAGCAGTGCCGAATCCGCTTTCGCCATCCCGATCCGATCCGTGGTGTGGAGGATCTGGCGCTGGAGATTGGACAAGTCCACGGCATCGAAGTCAGCCAGCACCAGCCGCCCGACCCCGGCCGCGGCCAGATACATCGCCACCGGCGACCCGAGCCCGCCGAGCCCGACCACCAGCACCCGCGCCTTGCGCAACCGCTCCTGGCCCTCGATGCCGAAGCCCGGCAGCCTGATCTGCCGGCTGTAACGCAGCAACTGCGTGTCGTTCATGCCTAAACCGCGTCCAGCGCGACATACGTAATTTTCATTTTGTGTTCGGCCTTGGGGTTTTCACTAACCTCGGTGGAGACGCGGTCTAATGTCGTTGTCGTTCGTTGTCGTTATCGAGTTTATCTTAGCGCCCCAGGGGCTTACGCACCTCATGGTTTCACTGTCCGCACTTGGTCAGCATCGCGCCGCTCCGCATCAACACCCCGATGCCCGCGCGCCTACCGGCTATTTTCCCCCCAACACCAGCCGACCCTGTTCGTCGTCGATGGTGAGCCGAAAACGGTCCAGCAGACTCATTCCGAGCAGGGCGTTCCCGCCGAGCCGGCTATCCTCGATAAAAGCGACCTCAACCCCGGCGATGCGCTGATCCTTCAGCCAGACCGCCGGGAGGGTGCCCAGCGCTGCATCGGTTGGTCCGTTGGCGGTCTGCACCTGTTGCTGACGCAACCCCTCGGGGGCGATGCCCAGTTGGCCGATCAGTGAACTGGGGAGCACCACATAATCCGCCCCGGTATCCACCAACAGCAACCGCTGGACCCGCCGGCCATTCGCTCCCTCCAGGGTCAGGGTAACCGCGTGGGAGGCACCAACGCGTTGGGTTTCCAAAACCGTCTCACCCGCGGCCGCCTCGCCATCCGCCGGCTCCGCGCCCGGCGTGGCCGCCACCGGCGGCGGCGGAACGTAGGGAACCTTCTCCCCCAGAATCAGGATCCGCTCAACCCCGCCTTGGGGCGATTGGACGATTACATGGTCGAACCCCTCCAGGAGCACGCGCAGATGCGGCAGCAGGTCCGTGTCCTCGGCCCGGCCCTGCTTTTCACGGGTCGCGTCCAAGTCCGCGGGCTTCATCGTGAAACCATGAATCGCCATGAGCCGCTCCAACTCCTGTGCGACCTCGACCTGAGGCGCACCGATCAGGGGGCCGCAGAACGACCCGGTGAGCAGCAACACCAGCCAAGCCAGCCAGGGTCCGGCAAAGGAAGATCGCGCACGGAGATAGAACATCGAAATCGGACTCCTGGGGGCTATCGGAGTGGAATGGGTGCGACCGTCATCCAGATCCGCCGATGATCAGGCCACAGCGCCGGCAAGGAACACCGTTGCGAAGACCTTTTGGACTGGCCTGGGAGTGCTGCGCTCACGGCACTCGCAACTGAGTACGATGATAACGCACCCAAGGTGCGGTCTCGACCCCGCGATCACGGTTGATACCCGAGTCACGCGGAACAAACAACCTCAAAGACAGGGCAAGACGATGAAACAAAGACACCGTGCACGACTGGGCACCAACCCTGTGAACCCAAACGAGGGGCGCGAGGACCCGGCACGGAGCCCAGGTCTAAGCGCACTGTGCCGCCTGGCCACCGCCCTCATCCTCGGCGGCACCTCTGCCCTGCCGCCGCTGCTACCCCAGGCCATGGGTTGGCCGACACCGCCGCCGCAGCGGATCTGCACTCTGGACCAGGTGCTCGACGGCGACTCCATGCGTTTGACCTGCAGTGGCAAGTCGGTCGAAGTTCGACTGCACTGTATCGATGCCCCGGAATATGAGCAAATCCCCTGGGGCAAAGCGTCCCGCCGCCACCTGCGGGAGATCACGCCCCGACGGGTGGAACTCAAGACGCTCGAAATCGACCAATTCGGGCGAACCGTCGGTGAGCTATACAGTATCAGTGTCCCGCGCCGCTTTCTGAACCTGGAGCAGGTCGGCAGCGGTCACGCGGCGGTCTACGAACACTATTGCTCGGACCCGGCTTTCACCCAGGCGGAGCGCAAGGCACGCAAAGCCGGTCTCGGCATCTGGTCCAAGCCCGGGGCGCAACAGACGCCCTGGGTTTTCCGGCATCGCAAAGAGCGTTAGGGAGCGTTTGCCGTCACCCTGATCGTGGTGTTGGCCTCAAACCGGCCGCTCGAACAAATAATGACTGACCCACCACTCCTGTCCGTCGCGATAGCCGAAGAGTTCGGCGCAGGCCATGAAAAACAGCCGCCAGCGCATCCACCAGACGCCCGCCTGAGCAGCTCCGTAGGTCTGCTCCAGGATCGGCCAGACCCGCGGACGGGCAGCGTCCATTTGCGCCAGCCAGGTATTGAGCGTGCGTTCGTAATGGCGGCCATCCCAGCGCCAGCGCGAGAGAAACCGCAGGCGGTCCTGGAAGTGCAGCGGCAGGTCGTCACTCGGCATGATCCCGCCGGAGAAAAAGTACTGGCTCATCCAGTCGCTTGGACCCTGATCCTCGAAGGCATAGGGGTGGGCGCGGTGAACGAAGATATGCATCAGGAAGCGCCCGCCTGGCTTGAGCCAGTCATGAACCCGGGCGAACAACTGCCGGTGGTTACGCATGTGCTCGAACATTTCGATCGAGACCACACGATCATAGCGCCCCGGCGCCTGGAACTGATTCATATCCGCGGTGATGATGGTCAGATTGTTGATCCCGCGCTCGCGTGCCTGCGCCTCGATAAAGCCGCGTTGCCCCTGTGAGTTGGAGACCCCGGTCACCCGGCAACTGGGGAAACGCTCGGCCACATAGAGACTGAAAGCACCCCAACCGCAGCCCATTTCGAGAACCTCCATGCCGTCGCTGATGCCGGCCCGCTCCGCCGTGACCCGCAAAGACGCCTCCTCCGCCTGAGCCAGGGTGTCGACCCCCGGCGGCCACAGGCAGGAACTGTACTTGCGTCGCGGTCCCAGGACCTCGACGAAAAACTCAGGCGGCAGTTCGTAGTGCTGGGCGTTCGCCAGTTCCGGAACAGCGGCGATCGGCGCGGCATCCATCCAGGCGACGAAAGCGCGCACCGCATCAGCAGCCGCCTCGCAATCCTGTGTCGGGAGTGTGGCAAGCCGCTGACGCAGCAGAGCGCGGATTCCGCTACGCGTCACCCCGTCGGGCACGACGCCCTGTTCCACCCAGCGGATTGCCGTTGCGGTTGCGTCGAACATCTCTGCGTCCCCCTAATGACCTGGATACCTCTTGATCGACTAAGGTATTGCCGCCAACGCGGAATGCCAAGCCCTTACCCTCGATCAGGCCCGCAGGACCCGCCCAGTACACCCATCGCGGATCTTGGACGGACGGCCGGCCCCGCCACAGGTGCCGCCGAGGATCAGGTCCGGGGCGCCGGGCAGACCCAGCCGCACTCCTAGGGCCGAGCGGGCCGGCGGGTGATCAGCGACGTTCGCACTGGTGGAGACGATGGCTCCGCCGTAGGCTCGACAGAGCCCGGCCGCCAGCGGATGGGCGGTGACCCGCACCGCCAGGGTGTCATGCCGACCGGTGAGCCAGCCCGGTGTTCGGGACCGTACCGGCATCAGCCAGGTGTTGGGACCCGGCCAGGAGGCCAGGATCGCGGCCATCCGCGCGGGCGGCAGATCGACAACGAATGGTCGTAACTGGATCGGCTCGGCGGCGATCAGAATGAGGCCCTTGGCCGGGTCGCGGCGCTTGATCGCGAGAATGCGCGCGACCGCCGCAGCGTCCCAGGGGTCGCACCCCAGTCCGAAGACTGCCTCGGTCGGGTAGGCGATCACCCCCCCGTTGGCGATGACGCGGGCGGCGAGGCGCAGTCGGTGATTGAGGAAGGCGGCATTCATATTGATCGCTATCGTAGCGGATTGCGGACAGGAACCAAGTCACTCGCTTATTCTAAACGTCACCCCGCCCGCCCCAACCGGAGGCACCACCACGACATGGAGACCCGCGCTTGACCCGCCTGTTCACGGTACTCATTACGGCCTGCATCCTAGCAACAGGGTCAGGCGTCACCCACGCCCTGGACCTGACCATCGCTTGCGGACGCACTGCCCAGGAAACCGCCCTATGCAAAGGGGCCGCCGACGAATGGGCAGCCAAGACAGGCCATCGGGTGCAGGTGATTACCACGCCGACCGACGATGCGCAGCGGTTGGCCCGCTATCTGGACCTGCTGCAGGTCCGTGCCCCCGAGCTTGACGTGCTGGAAATCGACGCCCTCTGGTGTGGACAGCTCAGTGCGCACCTGGCCGATCTGAAACCCCTCATCGCAGATCGCAATGGGGCGCATCACAACGAAAGAGACCCCGACGAGGCCACGTCCGACTTCCTGGCTCCACTGATCCGCAATGCGACGCTGGGTGAGCGCCTGGTCGCCCTGCCCTGGTACCTGGATCTCGGCCTTCTCTACTACCGCTCCGATCTGCTCGCCCGCTATAACCTCCAGGTCCCCCGCACCTGGAGTGATGTCGAGGATGCCGCTCTGCGTATCCAGGAGGCTCAACGACTCCTGGGTAACACCAGCTTCTGGGGTTTCGTCTGGGCCGGCGGCGGAGACGAGGCGCTCACCGCGACCGCCATCGAATGGATCAGCAGCCAAGGCGGAGGGACCGTGGTCGAGCCGGACGGCCGGGTCTCGGTGAACAATCCCAGGGCTCAGTTCGCCCTGCAACGGGCAGCGGATTGGATACGCGGCATCACCCCGGCGGACGCCCTCACAGCCACGCCGCAAGAGAACCTGGACGGCTTCCGGGCAGGTGGGGCTGGTTTGATGCGCAACTGGTCCACGGCCTGGACATCCATGCAAGATCAACAGACTCCGGTTGCCGCGCGCGTCGCGGTAGCTTCGCTGCCCAAGGGCTCGGGTGCACCGGCCTCCGTCCTGGGCGGTGGTCAGTTGGCGGTCTCGCGCTATAGTCGTCACCCCATGGAGGCCGGGGGCCTGGTGCGGTACCTCACCGGTGCCGCGGTCCAGCAACGCCGCGCCCTGGACGCCGGCTTCAATCCGACCCGGGCGGACCTCTACACGGATCCGGAACTGATCGCGGCCCGGCCACTGCTTGCGGATTTGGCTCCGGTCCTGCCCAACCTGGTCGCGCGCCCATCGACGCCAACCGGCGCACAGTACCCGGAGGTGAGCGCGACCTTTGCCGCCGCCGTGCGCGCGGTGCTGCGCGGCGACGCGACACCGGACGCGGCGCTGGCGGGGCTGCAACGTACGCTCAACGCCCTGAGTCAGAACGGAACGGCCTGGTGACCCAAGCCCGACTCACCACCTGGCTGCTCCTCACCCTGCTCGGCTGCTCGGCCTGGGCCGCGCCCGAGCGCCTGCACATCGGCGCGGTCGGCCGGGAGGCGCCGCAGAATCACAACCCCATCCACAGTCCCTACCGCAGCAGCCCGCCCCGCGGCGCCGGCCGCACCTAAGCGCTAGCGATCCGGTCTCGCTTGACCCTGATCGTCACCCGCGTCGTCGCGCCGTAGCGCTGCTGCCAGTCCGTCGAAACCCGACCGTCCGCACTTGATACCCGCCAGAGCGATAGCGCGGGTCAAGGCTTCGGTAGGGGGACACGCACGGCCAGGGTGTTGGCACAGTTGCCGCCCCTGGCGCGGCGCTGCGCCGAGGCCCGCACCTCGCTGTCCTCAGGCGGATAGGCAGCCACCGAATTGATCAGGTCAAGGGTGGCGGTGCCGACACCGAGTATCCGCCGCCGGCCCTGGTCATGCCGGACGATTGCCTGCTGTTTCAACTGTTCAGTGTTCAAGGATCGCGCGCAACCCGAAACCCCAGCATGTTCAGCCGGCTCTCGGGGAGAAACTTGGCCCGCACATGGGTCTTCATCGACGAGGCCGGTTTGCTGAAGGCGCCGCCGCGGGCGACGCGATTGGTGCAACCGGCATCGACCCGCGCACGGCCATCGACCGGGGCATCGTCATAGCTGGCCGTATAGCAATCAGCGACCCATTCCAGCACGTTTCCGGCCATGTCGTAGAGCCCGAAGGCGTTTGGCGTGAAACTGCCGACCGGCGCGGTGGAGCGGTTGTCCCACTGGCTGCCGCAGTCGAAACACAGGGCTTTCCCGCGCTCCATGCTGAACCCCCAGGGGTAGGAACTGCGCACACCGGCACGCGCGGCAAACTCCCACTCGGCCTCGCTTGGCAAACGATAACGCTTGCCGGTCTGACGCGTCAGCCAGTCCGCGTAAGCTTGAGCGTCTAGCCAGGAGACCGCGACCACCGGACGCGCCCCGCGTCCCCAGCCGAAGGCTTCAGGCAACGGCCGTCCGGTGGCGCGCGCAAACCCGTCATATTGCTGAAACGTGACCTCGTAGACACCAATCAGGAAGGGAGGGATTCGAACCTCATGCTCGGGTCCACTGTCACTGCCGCCCATACTGTTCTGCCCCATCCGGAAAGTACCGCCCGCCAAGACGGCCATGGTCGGTCCCAGGCTGCCGCCACGCAGCCGGTCGCGCAAGGTTGGCGGCGGCTCGACGGGCGGACCAGCCGACACCGTGGGAATGACCGTGAAATCCTCGGCGGGCAGATCGGCGGCCGGGACCGCTCCGGCCACAGCGGGCTCTACCGATGTGCCCTCCTCAATCAACACGGCTGGAGTGCGCTCCCGGAAGCGGGGCAACTCGAGGCTGAGGCCGCCCCACAGGAACACCGCCACGACGGCAATCACGGCGAGTCCCGACAGCAATCCAACCGAGAAGCTGATCAGGTGAGGCACGGGGCGTGACGGGGTATCCGCTTCCACCGGCGGGAGGGGCAGCAGGTTGGGGCTCTTAGGCTGATTGATGACTGCCGCGATATCCACCGACTGTTCTTGAATCTCTGCCATTTGGTGCCGCAGCCGCTGGAGTTCGTCGCGCGCTGCCTTGAGCGAAGTCTCCTTGCGCTGAACTTCATTCTTGAGCGCATCAGCCTCCTGATGCCGATCCTCCAACTCGTCCTCGAGGCGCCGGCACTCACCCGTGATCCGATCGAGTGTCTTGCCCCGCTCCCCCAATGCATGCCTCAGGGTGGTGAGTTCCTGCTGCATGGCCTGTCGCTCGGTTGCGGAAGATACGGTGCTTTCCATTGCATATTCGCGCTCGGCCAACTTGCGATTGAGGCGCGCGATTTCTTCTGCCGCATCGCTGCGCATCTGCTCGAGCTGTTTGCGCAACTCAAGGGTACCGCCAGTGTCGGCAAACTCAAGACGATCGGTTAGTTCGTTCATACAGGCATCAGCATCAACCGGCTCCGTCACCCGCAATCAATGAGCGCTGGCGCGGCTCGATGCGCCACATAGTCCAGGGCCGTCCTACCACACCGATCAGCGCGCGACTATAAGCGTAAGCGAGCAAGAGCGACAAAACGACGTAAACGAACAGACTGGCGGACGCCATAACAGCCTGAGGAAGATCCTGAAGGCTGCGCGCCAGATTCTGCACCGACCATTGTCCCAGGTCATCCAGGGCAGAAACCAGCGAGGCGATGACGCCGACGCGGGCGCAGGGAAGGTCGAATCCCGTACTGCCGTAGGTAATGACTTCCTGCCAGCGCAACCCAATGAAGTTTTGCTCGTTTGAGAACATGAGGACCAAGAGTGATTCCAGCCAGAGGAACAGTGTACTGACCCACATGGCCCAGCGGCGGGCGATCACATAACGGTACGGCTCGCGCAACTGTCCGGCGAAAACTCCGTAGAACCGCGGCAGCAGCAGCGACACCAACAAAACGTCGGCGAACATCAACGACCAATAGCGCGAAGCAAAACTCAGCGCGCTGACCATGAGGAACAGGGCCAGCACGGCAGACGTGAGAATCGTGATGGCGATGAGCAGGTAGCGACGCTGTAACAACCGAAACAGAAAGGTGCGCGGCTCCAGGCACTCATTAAGAAACACGCGTCGCTTCGCCAGCGCACTTTCAATACCGGAGACGAACACGATAATGGAAAAAACGACCCATACCCCCAGGGTCGCCACGCAGCCGCTGCGATCGGCGATGAGAAACCACACCAGCAACAACAACCACACGATGGTCATCGTCAACAGGCGCGGAATATCGCTGTATGTCACTGAAGTTACCTCCGATGGCGACCCTTGGCGCATTGTAGTCCAGGGTGACTGGACGCCACTTGAAAAACGCGTACCACGCGATCGGCCCCACCCACCCCCTCTGCGCGACAGCCTGGTTGCGCGGCATCTACCAACTATCCAATACTGGATCGCGTGAATCGGCGCCGTGAAGCTGTTCGCAGAAGCGCCGCACCGTGCCTGCTCCAAGTCCGAACGGCTCAGCCGCCGGTCACCGGCGGGAACTGCCCCGGACCCAGCGGGAGGCCGGGCATGACCAGTTCGTTACCATTGTCGAACACCGCAACCCGCAGCCGACGATAGACACGCAGTTGCGCCGCACCCACGGATGCAGCCAGCCCCAAGTGTTGCGGGCGCAGCCGTGTCCCCGTGCCGATGACCTCGGCACCGCGCTCGATGTCTTCCCCCGCATGGCGACAATTCGCGCCACTGCTTAGATCGCTTGGAACCGCAACCCAGTCGCGATCACGCACGCAGCGTTCCTGGATCGCTACCACATCCGCACCCGCCGGGAGCGGCGCACCGGTGAAAAGCGGGGGCCGGTTCGCGGGGTCGGGACAGCCGTCCTGAATCGGGTGCATGGTGTCGTCCTGGAAATTTAAACACCCCCGTACCTCAGCGCTCGAGCAGACGCGGGATCAACTGGGCGAAGTTGCAGGGCCGGGTGCGGGAATCGAGCTGGGCCATCAGAATCTGGTCCCAGGCGGTGCGACAGGCATCGGTGGAACCAGGCAGGCAGACGATGAAGGTCCCGTTGGCCAGCCCGGCGAAGGCCCGCGACTGCACCGTGGAGGTGCCGATCTCCGCGTAGGATAGCTGACGGAACAATTCACCGAACCCTTCCACCTGCTTGTCCAGCAGAGGCGCTACCGCCTCCGGGGTGCTGTCGCGGCCGGTCACACCGGTGCCGCCGGTGCTCAGGATCACCTGTACCGTCGGGTCGGCGATCCAGCGTGAGAAGACTGACCGCAGCTGATAGACGTCATCGCGCACGATCTCTTTCGCGGCCACCCGATGACCCGCCGCCACGGCCGCCGTCCGGAGCAAGTGCCCCGAGGTATCCTGATCCTCACCGCGACTATCCGAAACGGTCAGGATGGCGATGGCGAGCGGCGCGAAGCCCTGATCGGTGAAATGTGCAGTCATCGGTACCTCGTCTCGTGCGAACAACGCGGACAAACCGCTTAAAACCATTTCGGAAGCAGGATCAGCCCCCAGGTCAACACGGTCAACGCGAAGCTCATGAAGACCGCGGCGGAGGCAATGTCTTTCGCGCGGGCGGAGAGCTCGTGCCGCTCCATACCGACGCGGTCCACGTTGGCCTCGATGGCGGAATTGAGCAGTTCCACGATGAGCACGATCAACAGGCAGCCGACCAACAGCACGCGCTCGATCGGCGTTTCCCCCAGCCACAAGCCGAGTGGGGCGAGAAACATTAAGAGGAATAACTCCTGACGGAAGGCTTCTTCCGCCTCGAAACAGACCTTGAACCCCGCCATGGAATAGCCGAAGGCGTAAATGAGCCGCCGCCAGCCGCGAACATTCTGATTGGCCATACTATGTACAGTTAGCGGACGGCCGCCACGCCAGATCCAATTGACGCGCCGCGCGCACGTCGTCGAGTCGGCGCACCGGCATGGTGTGGGGGGCGCCTTTCACCAGGTCCGGGTTGGTTCTCGCCTCCTCGCGAATGGCAACCAGCGCGGCAACGAAGTCGTCGAGTTCTTCCTTGGTTTCGGTCTCGGTCGGCTCGATCAACAGACATTCCGGCACCAGCAGCGGGAAATAGGTGGTTGGGGCATGGAAGCCATAATCGAGCAGGCGCTTGGCGAAGTCCATGGCGTTGACGCCCAGGTCGCGCGCCTCGCGTTTCATGGTGATGATGAATTCGTGGCTGGCGCGCCGTTGCGGGTAGGCGGCATCGAATCCCGCCGCTTTCAGTCGGGTCATCAGATAATTGGCATTGAGTGTCGAGAATTCGGAGACCCGCTTCATACCCTCACGCCCAAGCATCCGCGCATAGACATAGGCACGCAGCAGGATGCCCATGTTGCCCCCGAAGGCGGTCAGCCGGCCGATGGACTGAGGCCGCTCGCGTTCACTCACCCAGCGATAGTCATCGCCGGACTGGACGACCAGCGGCACCGGCAAAAAGGGCTCCAGGCGTTTGGACACACCCACCGGACCGGCACCTGGACCGCCGCCGCCATGGGGGGTGGAAAAAGTCTTGTGCAGGTTCATATGGATGACGTCGAAGCCCATGTCACCAGGCCGCACCTTGCCCAGGATGGCGTTGAGGTTGGCCCCGTCATAGTAGAGCAGCCCCCCGGCCGCGTGGACGATGCCCGCGATCTCCTGAATACTGCGGTCAAAGACGCCGACCGTGCTTGGGTTGGTGAGCATAATGCCCGCGGTCTGGGGGCCAACCGCCTCACGCAAGGCCGCGATGTCGACGTCCCCGTTCGGCCCCGTCGGGATCTCCCGCGCCACGAACCCGCACATCACCGCCGACGCGGGATTGGTCCCGTGGGCGGCGTCCGGCACCAGGATCTCGGTGCGGGCGCTATCGTTGCGGGCGCGATGGTAGGCGCGAATCATGGCGACACCCGCGAACTCGCCCTGTGCCCCGGCGGATGGCGCCAGGGACACCGCGTGCATCCCCGTGACCTCCTTGAGCATCTCCTGCAGTTCGAATAGACAGGCCAGCAGCCCTTGGCCGTGGCTGTCCGGGGCCGCCGGGTGACGCGCCAGCAAGCCCGGCAGCATCGCCAGCGTATTGCAGGCCCGCGGGTTGTACTTCATGGTACAGGAACCCAGCGGATAGAAATGGGTGTCGATGGAGAAGTTCTTCTGCGACAGCCGGGTGTAGTGACGCACTGCCTGCAGCTCCGAGACCTCCGGCAACACCAGCGGGACCAGGCGCCGAGCGCCGGCCGGAATATCGGACACCTCTGCGGAATAGAGCGGCGCCTGGGCGACGGCACGGCGGCCGGGTCGGGATTGTTCTTGGATCAGCATGTGCGGCTTAATTCGGTTCGGTTGGGTACTGCGCAGACCACAGGACGTGGCAGGACCGGATGAGGCCCATTGGCCTCACCGATCCCGCGAATGACTAGAGCGCGGCCAGTGCCGCGTCGTAGTCGGGCTCCTGGGTGATCTCCGGGACCAACTGCGTATAGACGACCTTGTTGTCGGCAGCGAGCACCACGACAGCGCGGGCAGTGATGCCGGCGAGCGGCCCATCGGTGATCAGCACACCATAGTCCTTTGCGAAGTTGTGCGAGCGCATCATGGACAGACTGACGACATTGGTGATGCCCTCGGCGTCACAGAAGCGGCCCATGGCGAACGGCAAGTCGGCCGAGATGACCAGTGCGACCGCGTCGGTCTTGCCGGCCATGGCCTCGTTGAACTTCTTGGTCGATGCGGCGCAGACGCCGGTGTCCAGGCTCGGGACGATGTTCAGCAGCTTCTTCTTCCCGGCGAAGTCGGCCAGGGTCTTGTCACCCAGGTCTTTGGCAACCAGCTGAAAGTCGGGTGCCTCGCTGCCGACGGCGGGCAGGTCGCCGGACAGGCTGACGGGATTACCTTGCAGAGCGGTCTTGGCCATATGTCATCTCCAGTGGTGGTTGGGTTGTTGGCGGGTCATCAATCGCAGGGCGCATGTAACGGACAGCAGAGCGCGAGTCGACGGGTGCCGGGGCAGACCGCGGCGATGGGTGGTGATGATCTCTCACCGCCAGCCGATCGACTCGCCACTAGATCTTCGGCTCCACCGGGCATTTCGCCTGAGTCCTGGCGGCGATCACCCGAGCCAGTGTCGTCACGTAACGCTGCATTTCCTCCTCGGTCCGCAACTCGGTCGCACAGACCAGGAGTGCCGGGTCCAGATCCGGATAATCCGGACCCAGATCGAATCCGCCCAGCACACCGTGGGCGGCTAGTGCACGCAACAAGTCCGCGGTCGGGGCGGGCAGGCGCAGCACTTGTTCGTGGAACATGGGGCGGTCGAACCGGGGTTCTACTCCCGGGATCTCGCACAGCAAGGCCGCGAGCCGGCGGGTATTGGCGTGACAAGCCGCGGCTACCCGCTCCAGACCCGCCGTCCCCAGCAGCGCCAGATGAATGGTGGCGGCGGTGACCAGCAACCCCTGATTGGTGCAAATGTTGGAGGTCGCCTTGCCGCGGCGGATATGCTGCTCCCGCGCCTGGAGTGTCAGGGTGAAGCCGGGTTTACCCTCCAGATCCAGGGTGCGCCCGACGATCCGCCCCGGCATCTGGCGTACCAGGTCCTTTTTACAGCACAGAAAGCCCGCGTAGGGCCCGCCGGAGGACAGCGGCATCCCCAACGGCTGGGCTTCGCCGCAGGCGATGTCCGCACCCCGCTCGGGACCGACCGCGCCCCATTCACCCGGCGCCTTGAGCAGCGCCATGGCAATCGGATTCACCACGGCGATGGCCAGCGCTCCCTGAGCGTGGGCCCAATCGGTCAGCACATCCACCTCTTCGATGATGCCGAAAAAATTCGGCTGATTGATGACGATCGCGGCGAAACCGCCGTCACCGACCAGGGCGTCCAGCGCCGCGGCCGGGGTCTGCCCGCCCTGGCGGTCGAAGGGGGCCTCGATGACCTCGATCCCCTGAGATTCGACGATCCCGCGCAACACCCGCCGATAGGCCGGATGCAGGGCACGCGGGACCAGCACGCGATTCGACTTGGTCTTGCGGTTGGCACGCACCGCCATCAGCACCGCCTCCGCCAGCGCCGAGGCCCCGTCGTACAGTGAGGCATTCGACACGTCGAGCGCGGTCAGCGCCGTCATCATCGACTGGAATTCGTAGAGCAGTTGCAAGGTGCCCTGGCTCGCCTCCGCTTGATACGGTGTATAGGCACTGTAGAACTCACCGCGGGAAGCGATCTGCCATACCGCCGCCGGAATGTGGTGGTCATAGGCCCCGGCGCCGATAAAGCAGAGTGGCTGGCCGTCGGCACGGGCGCGGGCCTGCATCAACCGGGTGATGTCCATTTCAGCCATCCCCGCGGGAATGGCGGCGAGTTCGCCGATGCGCAGTTCGCGCGGAATCTCGTCGAACAGGTCGTCGATGGTGGCGACGCCGATCGCGCCGAGCATCGCGGCCACGTCTTCGTCGGTATGGGGTACGAAGGGCATGGCGGACTCAGGCCTCCGCGTCCAGCACCGCCTGATAGCCGGCGGCATCGAGCAAACCGTCGACGGCACCCGCATCGGCGATGCGCAGGGTGAAGATCCAGCCGTCCCCGTAAGCACTCTCGTTGATGAGTTCCGGTGTGTCGGCAAGTGCGGTATTGACCGCGACCACCTCACCCGCCAACGGGGCATAAATATCGGAGGCCGCCTTCACCGATTCGACCACGGCGCAGCCGTCGCCGACATCTACCTGCCGGCCGAGGTCCGGGGGCTCAACGAAGACGATGTCGCCCAGCGCCTCTTGGGCATGGTCGGTAATGCCGACCGTGGCGGTACCGTCGCCATGGACCTTCACCCACTCGTGAGTCTTGGTGTAATGAAGGTCAGCGTGGACTGCGCTCATGGTTCTCTCCCGGTAGGGGCCGGCAGGGCCGGCCTTCGCTGTAAATACAAGGCAATCTCTGTCGAGTCGCCTAAAGTGCCTGGGCCGGCTTGCCGTGGCGCACGAAGGTGGTCTTGACCACCCGCACCGGCACGGCCTTGCCGCGGATGTCGACCGCACAGGTCGCACCAAGCCCGGGCGCGACCCGCGCCAGCGCGATCGAGCGCTCCAGGGTCGGCGCAAAGCCGCCGGAGGTGATCTCGCCGACCACGCGCCCTTCGCTCAAGACCTGTTGGTGGCCGCGCAACACCCCCCGCCCGGTCAGCAACAGTCCCACGAAGTCGCGTCGCGCCGGGTTGTCGCGCAGCGCAACCAAGGCCTCGCGACCGATGAACTGACGCTCCAAGGGCTCCCAGGCGATGGTCCAGCCCAGACCGGACTCCAGGGGGCCAACCGTCTCGTCCATGTCCTGGCCGTAGAGGTTCATGCCGGCCTCCAGCCGCAGCGTGTCACGCGCACCCAGGCCGCAGGGCTGAATCCCGGCGGCAATCAGGCCCTGCCACAGACCCGGAGCCTCGTCGGCCGGGAGTATGACCTCGAAGCCGTCCTCACCGGTATACCCCGTGCGGCCGACGAACCAGCGCGCCCCATCGGCGGCAAAAAAAGGGGCAATGGCGAGGGCCGCGTCGCGGCAGTCGGCAGGCAGCAGTGGGGCGGCGAGCGCACGCGCTTGCGGTCCCTGAATGGCGATCATCGCCAAGTCACGGCGACGGTCGATGTGCACATCAAACCCGGCCGCATGCGCCTGCATCCAGTCGAGATCTTTATCCGCGGTGCCGGCGTTGACCACCAGGCGATAGCGCTCGGGACCCCGAAAATAGCAGATCAGGTCATCCACGACTCCGCCCTGATCGTTGAGCATGCAACTGTAGAGCGCCTTGCCGGGGTCCTTGAGCTTCACCACGTCATTCGCCAGGAGCCGACGCAGAAACGCGCCGGCACCGGAGCCTGTGATATCCACCGGCTGCATGTGGGAAACGTCGAAGATCCCGGCATGGCGACGCACCGCATGGTGTTCTTCGAGCTGGGAACCATAGTGCAGCGGCATGTCCCAACCGCCGAATGGCACGATGCGGGCATTGAGCCGCTCATGCTCGGCAAACAAGGGGGTACGCAATCCCATTCGACTCTCCTCAAGATCAGGCGGAGCCGCCGCGAGGATCGAAACGACGCGACAGCACGGTGCCGAGGGCCACTGGGGACCCGCGGCTTCGCCCCTCTGTCCTGGACCTGAGAGTTTGCGGCTCGGCGTGAAGCGCCCCGCTTGACGGGGCAAAACGCACCCGCGCAGCAGATCGGTCACGCGGGGCCGGCTGCCCCATCGGTGGGTTGCGGTCTGACGGGCAGACGGCAACCGCTCTCCAGAGTCGGTCTTGAGCCCCACGGTCCCTGTTGCCTGAGCGATTCCGGGCGGTGTTGCGCCTTCGGCGCCGGGCCTTACAGCAAACTCAACGAAATTGATCGTAGCTGAAGGTCCGGTCTCTCCCGCGGGGCATGACGCGAGCCGTGACTATACGGGCGCCGTGATTGAATTTCCAGCGCCGGCTGACGCCTCACCCCGGACCCGGACTCACGGCTCGGACGATCCGGACGCCTCGGTCCCCGCGGTCTGCTCCTTGCGCTTGAATGCCGTGCCGCCGCAGTCGGCGCACGGCGGGATGCGTCCGGCCTGCACGAAGTGAGTCTCGGCCCCGCACCGGTCGCACACCAGAGTACCGGGGCCGGTGACCTCGCCGGCCTGATACAGGCTGAACTGGCGGGCGTTCTCCGCCCACTGAGCGAGTTGCAGGCTGGTCTGGTCCGCCGCCCGCGCGAACAGATCCATCATCCGCTGCTCCATCAACTCGAGGTCGAAGCGCCACCAGTCATGGATGTTCCGGCCGGTCTCGGCGATATAGGTCGCGGCATCCTCGACGTCCCGGCGCAGATACTCAGAGACCTTATTGGCCTCTTCCCGGGTCAACTCGCCCAGTTCCACCATATTGTCCCGCGCCGTCTCCAGTAACTCCCGGAAGCGGGGGACAGTCTCCTGCCCGGCCTGCCCCAGGGTCTCCTGGGTGTGCTTGAGCATTTCCTCGTAGGCTTTCACCATCTTGTCGACTGGCGTCTCACCAGGCTGTTTCTGATCCGGATCGGTCATCGGGGGCTCCGTCTGGTTGGTCGGTAGAGGTCCCGTCGCCTCGTGGGGCGCGCGGTTTTGATCATATATAGGGCAAGTTTGCGCGATGGAGCGGATTTCGCAACCGGTAAAGCGCTCGGTCCGCCCGCCTCCGGGTTCAGGCCCCGCAGATTCCGGTGCGAATCGCCGCGATCTGCGCCGGACTGTAGTCACAGGTCCGCTCCAGGTGGCCCCAGACCGGTTTAGGCCAGCACGCGTCCGCCGGGTTCCGTCCAATCAGATGGATGTGCAACTGCGACACCAGATTACCGATCCAGGCGACGTTGACCCTGGTGCAGCCAAGCGGACCCACCAGATAATCGCTGACCCGCTTGCAGTCCGCCAGCACCGCGTCGCGCTGGGCGACGGGCAAGTCCAACAGGTTTGCCAGATCCGTCTCCGGAACCAGGATGCACCAGGGCACGGCGGCGTTCTTGTGCAACAACAAATGGGTCGCGGGCAGCCGCCCCAAGGCATGGCAGTCAGCGAGGAGTTGGGGGTGGATGGCGAACATGGTCTTACTTCGACGTGGGGATTTCGGTGTGTGGGCCTTACTGAGTAGATTGTCGGCGTTGGCCTTGGTCATTAACCCCGCCACCGTGCGATCGGCACGGTCGTCGGTCCGCACAGCGGACCCTAGAGGTCTCGTTCCCACGCTCCGCGTGGGAATGCCGGGCGGGCGCTCCGCGTCCGGTCTTGGCGCCGGACGCGGAGCGCCCGCACGTGCTCCCACGCAGGAGCGTGGGAGCCAGAATGGCTTAACTTAATGGCATTGACTGCCCGCGTGGATGCAGACCCAAGAGATGAGGCGCGCCATGAACACCCTGAAGGCCTTCTCCGAGAAAGAACACGCCTACCATGCCTACCAGGCGCGGCAGGAGTATCTGCGCGAACAGCAGAGCATCCAACGCGAGTTCGACGACCTGCGCGCGGAGGTCGAGCAGGCGCGGGCGGACGCGGAGCAGGAGCGAGCGGCCAAGGCACAGGCGCAAGCGGATACGGAACAGGAGCGAGCCGCCAAGAACGAAGCCTTGGCCGAGATCGAGCGGCTGAAGCGCTTGCTCGCCGACCAGCCGGAACCGTCCGACCTTGAAACGCGGTTGTGACCTCGGCCCGTCGTCAACTCCTGGTTGCGCAGCAAACCCGATTGCGTACGCGGCGCCGAACGTTCTTTGTTCTTCGGGTGGGGACGCGCGGGATGGGGTTGCTTGGGATGGGGTCGCTTGGGATGGGGTCGCTTGGGATGGGGTCGCTTGGGATGGGGTCGCGCGGGATGGGGTCGCTTGGGATGGGGTCGCGCGGGATCGGTCCGCGCAGCGGACCCTACCGGCGATTCCCGGACCCCGCGTCGCGCGCGGAGAATGGCGTGCATGGGTTAGCCGGCGGCACCGATCCGCGCGGGTCGGGGGATGTGAAGACCTTGACGGCACCGCCGACTTGCCTGCACAGTCGCGGCTAACCATGGTCTGTTCCCGGTTTCACGATGAACCGCCCGCGCCTGTTCGTCTCCGCCGTCAGCAGCGAACTGCGCGGTGCCCGGCGCCTGGTCGCCGACACCCTGCGCCGGCTGGGCTTCGACACCGTGATCGAGGACGACTTCCCCACCGGGTACGGCGAACTGCGGGCCTGGCTGGAGCAGCAGATCGACGGCTGCGAGGGCGTCTTCCAATTGGTCGGCCTGGCCTACGGCGCCGAGCCGCCGCCCTGTAATGATCCCGCGCGCCCCTGGCCGGACCCGGAATGGGGACCCTGTTCCTACACCCAGTTCGAGCTCCTCTACGCGCTCCGCCACGGCAAGCGCACCTGGTTCATCGAGGTCGAGCCGGGCTGCACGCGCGACCAGCAACCGGACGCACTCGACCTGCCCCACACCCGCGCGGACGCTCCTCCGCACCCGGACCCCGCCGCCTACCAGGCCGAGCGCCGCGCCCGGCAACACGCCTATGTCGAGCGCCTGCGCGCCGCCAACCACCTGCGCCACAAGGCGGCGAGCGACGACCGGATCGAGATCCTGGTGCTGCAACTCAAGGACGAACTGGCACACCTGCGCCAACGCCAGGCGCGCGATTGGCGCAGGCTCGGCTGGGGCATCGGCGGGCTCTTCGCGGCCTTGCTGCTGGTGGGGGCCGGCATCCTTGGTTACATGCACTGGAACACGCGGATCATCGTCGCACAGACCGCCGCCACCCAGCAGGTGACCACCGAGCGCATCCGCGCCCATCTGCTCACCGCGGTCGACGACGCCTACCAGCGCGATCTCACGACGGCCGCGGCCGCCGCCGACTGGGAAACCCGCGAGCGCCAACGCGAGGCCGCCGCCGCCCAGCGCGCCCAGCAACGCGCCCGCATCGACGACCTGGCCGCCTGGTTCTACCGGGATCGCGCCCGGTTCGAGACGGACCACGGCACCCTCACCGCCGCCCTGCCCCTGGCCCGGCAGGCACTGGACGCCGCCGGGCGCCTGACCGCCCGCCCGCCGGTCGTCCCCGCTCATGAGCGGCTCCTGGCGGTCGCGCAATCGCAAGTGGCCGACTGCCTTACGCACTGGCTTGCATCCAAGCGCTCGCCGGCGTCGTCGATCTCCACGCCGCGCCGAAGCTGGGCGCCAATGACGCCGAAGGAGACGGCGGCAACATCTTCGACGAGTTGCTCGGTTGGCGAGTACCCGCTCACGCGGCGAGCTCCTCCCGAACCTGGTCCCGCCCGCTCCATGAGAAGGGATGCACATCGTAGCTGCGCAGCGCATCGAGAACGGCCTGGGAGACGAACTGCTCCGCATCGTTCAGTAACGCATAGGCCCGAGATTCCGGCGACCGGACCTCTTTCGTATCGATCCACGAGAGCACCACGGCCTGCGCCGTGTTGCGATTCGGGCGGTTGATTGTCTGCACGATACGCTCCGGCTGCTTCCGGGACTTTGGGATGACGAAATCGAACAGATGGTCATAGCCGGTCTTGCCGGTGAACTTGACCTTCGGCGTGTATCTTACATCATGCACATCAAGCCAAGCGGAGACGTCCTCGTAGAACACGCTCGTTACCATCGGCACAGCGAGATAAAACATATCGTTCACCGCGAGGATCGCCTGCACGAGGTTATGCTTGCGCAGCGCAAAGTTCTCGGGCGCGGCGTGAACCTGAAGCGCCGCGCCATCCAACTGCACGCCAAAGCCATTCAGCGTCATCTTGAGCAGGTCTTGACGCTTGCGGCTGTCGAGCTTGCACCCGCTCTGCTCCAGATCTCCGATCGTATAACCATCGTCGGTCAGCGTGAAGCCGCCATTTGAGCGCTGCGCGTAGATCTGCACGTAGTCGTTGTGGCGGTCCAGATAGGGCGTCGTGATCTCCACCCAGTCGTCGATCTGGCGCAACGTCGATTTATCACGAAGCCAAGCATGGTATGCATCTGTCAGGGATTGGATATCTTGGATCATGTGACTAACCCTCGCGCAATGTGCGGCGGTCGCGTGATGTTGCAGTACCGCAGGAAATCCTCGAACGTCGTCCAGACGTCGCTCGAATTGCGGAAGTGCTCGGCGGGGACTGGAATTGCCCACTTGTCGCCGTAACCCTCCCGATAGACGTGCAGATGCGGCACCGGGACCTCCTCGTCGTCTGGATTGCGGTGCGGGGCGCCGCCCAGATCGAGTCGGACCAGTACCACCACCTGCCGGCCGCGGGTCTGCATCTTGACCTTGCGCAGGTCGATGCGCCCGCGGCTGACATCCAACAGGAACTGCTCGCGTCGGTCCGCGGATTCAAGCGGCAGCGAGAGTGCCTCGCCGCCCCGTGGGAAGTCGCTGCGGGCCTCGCTGGTGCGCTGCTTTTCCATCGCGATCAGCGCGTTGGCCTCGGATTGGGTCAGGATGATCTCCGCCATCAGAGCAATTCCTCCGCTGCGCTTGCGGCATCGCTGAAGGGCATCAAAGATGAGCTGAGGCATGGACGGAAAAGAGGTCGCGCCCGCGGCCTTGGCCTTCACCGGCTCGAAGTCCACGAACCAGGCGCGGAAGATCGCCCGGGCCAACCGTTCCAGCGCTTGGGCGGTCCGCCGATTCTGCTCGATCTTATCGTCGAGTGCGCCGAGAATCCCAGCGATGGCGCGTTGCTGCTGCAGCGGGGGGATCTGTACCTTGAATTTCGGAACATCGCGGCACTTGAGGCTGTCAAATACGGCGCCAACGTTTACATACTTCCTGGCCTGTTTCTGGCTCCCACGCTCCAGCGTGGGAGCACGTGGCGACGCTCCAGCGTCGCGTCTTCCATCTGGCGCAGTGCGGTCAGTTGAGACGGGCCGCTGGAGCGGCCCGACGACACTCCCACGCTGGAGCGTGGGAGCGAGAGGGTGAGGGTCGGGCTGGGGCTCAAGGGTGGTCGGCCGATCAGACATTACCCACCCCTTTCAGCCGCTCGCGCACGACGCCCATCAACCGCTCCCCCTCCACGAAGCAAGCCTCCAACTCCGCCAACAGCCGCGGATATTTCTCCTCGAAGGGCTCGCCGTCCTCTTCCTGCTCTTCGGCCCCGACATAGCGGCCGGGGGTGAGCACGAAGCCGTGCTTGCGGATGCCGTCCAAGGTCTGCGCCTTGCAGAAGCCGGGGATGTCGCGGTAGGTCCAGTCACCATGTTCGGCGGTGTTCCACCAGGCGGGTGCCGGCTCGCCGCGCCATTGGCGGAAGGCATAGACGATGCGGCCGAGATCGGAGTCGGCGCCCGGGTCGCCGAGTCCGTCGGCGAGCAGGGTCTCACCGTCGTCGCCGCCGGTCAGTACGCGCAGCGTCCGGGTCTGGAGGGTGCCGAGCTTGCGGGCGTCGATGAACAGGGTCTCGCCGCGGCGGTCGCGTCCGCCGGACTTCAGGTTGCGGCCGGTCTTGTTGCGGGTCAGGAACCACAGGCAGGCGGGGATGCCGGTGGTGAGGAAGAGCTGGGCCGGCAGCGCGACGATGGCGTCCACCAGGTCGGCCTCGACAATGCGGCTCCGAATCTCGCCCTCGCCGCCCGAGCCGGAGGACAGCGAGCCGTTGGCCATGACGAAGCCGGCGACCCCGCCGCCCTGGCCGTTCGGCGGCGCCAGATGATGGATGAAGTGCTGAATCCAGGCGTAGTTGGCGTTGCCGACGGGCGGCGGGCCGAAACGCCAACGGATGTCCTTCTCCAGCAGCCGGCCGGACCAGTCCGAGATGTTGAACGGCGGATTGGCCAGGATGTAGTCGGCCTTCAAATCCGGATGCAGGTCGCGCAGGAAGGTGTCCGCGGGCTGGGAGCCCAGGTTGGCCGCGATGCCGCGGATGGCGAGGTTCATCTGCCAGCGCGCCGCGGGCGGCACCCAGAACACCCGCTCGGCGGTGTACTCGTCGCGGCTTTCGAGCAGGCTCTCCATTTGCGCGCCGACGATGCCGTCCGCTTCGAGTTCGGCCGTGAGCGCCTCGCGGCGGGCCGCGAAGGCATCGGAGATGTACTTCAGGAACAGCAGGCCCAGCACGACGTGCTTGTACTCGGCGGCGTCCACCTGGCCGCGCAGCGCGTCGGCCGACTTCCATAGGGTGTCGGCGTAGGCCAGGTCGGTGTGGTTGTCGTTGTTCGCCATGTATATGGCAGCCGCACCATCGCTACTCGGACGGGAGGACGTAAGTCACTTTGGAACCGTTTATTTTCACAAATCCACGGCTGACCAAGACATCGATCAGAATCTTGATTTCCGCTAATGGTATCTGCTTGCCGCACGTCGCGTGAACGGTGTTTAACAGGGCTTGCGTCGAACCGGGTCGAGACGCCTTTCGCCGAACTAAATCATTGACTGCAACTTTGACCAGTTCGTCTACTGGCGCTCGTTTCGCAGCAGGTTTTTGGATGGTCTGCGGTGCCCCGCCGGAACTTTCCACACTCACGATCGGCGCTACGCAAAAGCACGGCATTTCCTCGATTGACCCCGACCGACTGGACATGATCTTCTTGGCTTTTAGATACTTGACCAGCGGATCAAAGCCGGAGTCCTTCGAGATGATGTGAAAAACCCCTGACGGGTCTGCCGTGGACAGCACACCAAGATGATAGGCAATATGGAAATCGAGGGCATTCGGTCCGGGTGTTTCCAGTTGTATATAATCTGCGCGATCACCAAGATCTTGAATTGCCAAAACGAGTTCAACCGGGAGCCTGGTATTGTTCGGCCCCAAGAAGACACTGACTCGAAATTGCTCGCCTCTGAGTCTGGCAAGGGATTTCACCTGGACGTTTTCGTAATCGATCAGTACGTAGTTAATTTTCACTGCTACTCCTTCGGCACTGCGGCGTCTCAAAGCACGAGGCGCGCGGCCTCATCATCGCCCTCAGCCGCCGCCGCAACACCCGCCTGCCGCGCCATCACCCGCTGCACGGTCGCCAGCATCTCCTCGCGCTTGAAGGGCTTGGTCACATAGTCATCCATGCCGGCGGCGAGGCACAGCTCGCGGTCGCCGGCCATGGCGTTGGCGGTCATGGCGATCACCGGGGTATGGCGCCCGAGCAGCCGCGCCGCCAGACCATCCGGCACCGCCTCGGGCCGCTCGGGATCTCGTCCGGTCTCCAGGGCGCGGATGATACGCGTGGCCTCCAGCCCGTCCATGTTGGGCATCTGCACGTCCATCATCACCAGATCGTAGGGATCGGCCGTCAAGGCGCGCAACGCGGCCTCACCGTCCACGGCTTCGGTCACCGGATGGTCATCCTTCTCCAGAACCCGACGCGCGATGACACTGTTGACATGGTTGTCCTCGACCAACAGGATGCGATAGATACCCTGGAGCCGTGAACTTGGTGCCGGCTCGGCGTGCGCTTCCGCCAGCCGCCGGGCCTGCGCAAAGTCCTGCATGTGGGTGAGCAGTTCGCCGATGATGAGCGGCTCGCTGACACAGAGAACATGGCTGCCGTCCGCCAACCGATCGACCTCATCCTTGTCCGGTTCGGAGAGTGCGATCAGGGCCAAATCGGGCGGGACCGGGATTTCGCGAAGGAAGGTGAGGATGTCGGTGGTGGTGGCGTCGCACAGGGATTTCTCCAGCACCACGATGCGGAACGGGTCCTGGGTCTGCGCCGCCGCCTTGAGCCGGGCATCGGCGTCCGGGGCGGTGTAAACACACTCGGATCGACAGCCCATCAGACTCATACGCTCGCAGACCAGCCCCATGGCGACCTGATCGGTCCCGGCGATCAGCAGCCGCGGCGAACCCATGTCCGGCAGCGGACGCCCCTCGGCGCGGGGCAGACGCACCGTGAAGTAGAAGCGGCTGCCCTGCCCCGGCACGCTTTCCACCCACATGCGGCCGTCCATCAACTGCGCGAGCCGTTCGGAGATGGATAACCCGAGCCCGGTACCTCCATGTTTCCGGTAGATGGTCTCGTCCGCCTGGGTAAAGCGGGAGAAGATACCGGCCTGACGCTCCCGATCGATGCCGATACCCGTGTCGGACACCTGGAAACACAGGGTGACGAAGCCGTCCCGCGCGTCCGCCAATTCCGCATCGATGCGCACATGACCCGTCGACGTAAACTTGAACGCGTTACCGACCAGATTGATCAGGATTTGGCGCAGGCGCAGTGCATCACCGACCGCCGCGCGCGGAAAGCTCGGATCGATGCGGTAATACAGCGCCACACCGCTGCGCCGGCTGATGTCGGAGAAGGTCCGCACCACCTCTTCGATCACCTCGATCAGGTCGAATGAACACCGCTCCAGTTGGACCTGCTGGGCCTCGATCTTGGAGAAGTCCAGGATGTCGTTGAGCAACCCGAGCAGGGCATTGGCCGAGTTCAGGATGGTCTTGACGTCATGGCGTTGTTTCGGCGCCAGATCGCTGTCCAGAACCAGCGACGTCATGCCGATGATGGCGTTCATCGGCGTGCGGATTTCGTGGCTCATATTGGCCAAAAACACCGACTTGGCGCGGTTGGCCGATTCCGCCGCATCGCGCGCGCGCGCCATGGCGGCCAGTTCCTCGCGCAGGCGTCGGCAGGTGCGTTCGATTGCAAACACGTCACGATATGCCAGCGCCAACACCGCGAGGATGACGCCCGCCGCCAGCAACGCCTGGAAACCGCCGAAGCGCTGCCGTTGCACCGCGCCGCGCACCCCGAGGTCGTGCAGGCGCTCCTGGCTGCTGCGAATCAAACGGTCAGCCTGTTCGCTCAATCGCTGGAAGGTCGGCGGGAGGGTGCGCAGCACCTCATCCACCGCGGCGATGCGTTGCTCCTGCTCCTGACGCGCCTCCTGCTCCATTGCCGCATCACGGGCGGCGAGCAGCCGGATCAGGGTGTTGGCCTGCTCCTCCAGGGCCGCGAGTTTGGGTGTGAGTTCGATCGCCTCCAGCACGTCCGGACCGAACGCATCACTCGGGTTGTAACTGAACACGGGCGCCGAGACCGGCGCCCCGTCCGGAGCCGTGGCATGCCGGACGCTGACCACGCCACCCTCGTCCAAGACCCGCAGCATGTCCCGAGTGTCCTCGACCAGCGTCAGCAGGTTGCGCGCGTTCGGCAGACGCGTCCGAGCGCTGCTGACCATCCGATAGACGGCGGTCTCGATGCGTACCAGGTTCTGGGCGATCTGCTCCCCGATCCTCACCCGCGCCTGAGCGTTCTGAAGCTGCTGATCCAGCGCTTCCATCGAGCGGTTGAAGAAGAACGCGATCCCAACCAAGGCCAGGAGTCCGGCAAGCAACAACCCGAGTGGGGCGATCAGCCGGACGCCATTGCCTTTGATCTTCATGATGTCTCCCAGTCGGTGCGTCGGCAGCCGCTGGCCGCCGCGTCCAGCTTGACCAGCCAAAACCACGCAGTTTAGGCGATTGCCGGAAAATCATGTACCAGATCGCGAAGG
Organism: Chromatiaceae bacterium; assembly: GCA_013426805.1. GTDB lineage: Bacteria > Pseudomonadota > Gammaproteobacteria > Chromatiales > Chromatiaceae > Thiodictyon. Next base: position 48,942 of record JACDZG010000009.1, on the reverse strand, counting down.
ATCGCGACGCCATCGCTCGAGCAGATCAAGCAGGGGGGCCGCCTTGTCCAGCGTCTCACGGTATTCGGCCTGCGGGTCCGAGTCCGCGACGATCCCGCCGCCCGCCCACAGACGGGCGACGCCGTGCGAGTACACCAGGGTACGGATCACAATATTGGTATCCATGGCACCGTCGTGCCCCAGATAGCCGATCGCCCCGCAGTAGATGCCGCGGCGCTGCGGTTCCAGCTCCTCGATCACCTCCATGGCCCGCCGCTTGGGCGCGCCGGTGATGGATCCGCCGGGGAAACAAGCGCGCAATAGATCGACCGCGCTGCGGCCCTCCGCCAACCGGCCGCGGACCGTGCTGACCAGATGCTGAACACGAGCAAACCGCTCCACCTTGAACAATTGAGGAACCTCAACACTGCCGATCGCACAGACCTTCCCCAGGTCGTTGCGCAGCAGGTCGACGATCATGACATTCTCCGCCCGATCCTTCGAGCTAGCCTGGAGGGCTTGCGCGAGCAGCCGGTCCGCGCCGGGATCGACCCCGCGCGGCCGGGTGCCCTTGATGGGCCGGGTCTCGACCGTACCGTCCCGCACCAGCAAAAAGCGCTCCGGGGATGAACACAGCACCTGACAATCCGGGGTCGCCAGATAGGCGCTGAACGGCGCCGGGTTGATGACCCGCAGATCTTGATAGGCCTGCCAGGGGTCACCCTGCGCCGGCACGGCGAAGCGCTGCGCGAGGTTGACCTGATAACAATCGCCCTCGCGCAAATAGTGCTGGATGCGGCCAACCGCGTGCAAATAGTGCTCACGACTCAGATTGGAACAGACCTGATCGAGCACGCGAAACGGGGCGCGGGACCGCGCCGCCTGACGACCGGCAAGCGCGGCGGCGAACAACGCCCGGTACTCGGCCAGACGGCCGGGGTCCCGCGCCACCAACCGGGTGCGCCGGTCTTCGTGATCCACCACCAGGGCCCAATCGTAGATGCCGACCGCCATATCCGGGGTACCCTCGACATCCAGCGCCAGACTCGGCAGACACTCCAGGCGCCGTGCCAGATCATAGGCAAACCACCCGATGGCGCCGCCGCTGAAGGGTAGACCCGCGACTCCAGGTCGCCGGGGTCCCAGCGCCTCCTGAACCAGACAAAAGGGGTCAGCCGGGGAGGTCCACCTCGCGCGTCCGGCGCGAACCTCGGTCAGCGGCCCGCGGGTCACCAGCCGCGTGTGCGGATCGGCGCTCAGGATGTCATAGCGGCCCTGAGTGCAACAGGGTCGGCCACTGTCGAGAAAGACCGGCCAGCGCCGGTCGAGCACGGCTGCAAACAGCGGGGCACTGTCCGATCGATACGGAAGCGCGATGACCAATGGCACATCAGTCAGCGATGTCATGAGACCTCACCGATGGGACCACCACCTCCTCCCGCAACACGCGGCCGGCTGCACGCTGCCGGCGGCCAGCCTCGCAGGCTCTGTACTGATGTCATGATCCAAGCCAACGGGGCGGAACGGCGGGCGGCCGAACACCGGGGGTCAGTCCCGGCCGCACCGCCGGCGGTCACCGGGTCCGGATCACAGGTGGGCGGCGTAGGGATGGGCCATGCTGCCTTTTTTCTGCAACACCTCGGCGGCCTTGGGCTCGCCGGCCACGGCGCGCTTGATGGCTTCCTTGGTCGCCTGGAAATTGAAATCCTGGATCTTGGCCTCGTCCTCCGCCTGCCAGTGCACAAAAACACCGACACAGATAAAGAGATCGTCCGCCTCGGCGGCCGGGATGGTGCCGTCCTCCACACATGCGGCCACCGCCATCGCCACCCCCCGCTGGGCCGGCCCGAACATCTGCACCACCTGTTTCGAACCCTTGAGTGTGACCTTATTGCACATCAGGGTACTGGGCTTGACCGGCAGATTCGGCGCCACCACCGCGAGCAGGTTGGTGAAACCGTCCTTATTGTTCACCAGGCCGTTACAGAACGCGGTCTCAGCCGCGGAGCCGCGTGGCCCCATGATCAGATCGATGTGGGCGACCTCATTGCCGTCGCCCACCTGGGACTCACCGACCAGAGTCTTGTTAATCACTGCCATCGCATACGCTCCTTAGGGTTCTGGGTTTCTTAGAGTAACGGCACCGGCGCCGACGCAACCGGGCCGGTGCCTGGAATACGGCGGACATCCGCCGCGGATAAATCTTCGCAACATAAGGGCTCCAGCGCACGGATCAGCAGGCACGCCACGGTCAGGTCAGCCGAAGTTCCGGGATTGATGCCGGCCGTCTTGAACTCCAGGTCCAACGCGCGCAACACCTCGGCGAAGACCTGCGGCCGTGCGGCCTCGGCCAGCGCGGCAGCGATCGGCGCGGCCCGACGGCAGACCGCGACCGCCTGATCCGACCCCCACTTGCGGGCGACATGCGTGTCCGGGTAGCGCGCCAAAAAATCCAGATAGAGCCCCGCGGCGGCCCAGGCCGGGTCCAGCCACCGCGTCTCGTACCCGACCAGCAGCGGCAGCGCCCGCTCGAACAAATCACGAAAGCCCTCGGCATATTGACGGGCGATTTGATCCCGATGCGCCGCGGCGGCCATGACCTCCAGCGGCGTGGCACGCGCCTCGCCGGAGACATCGTGTTCTTGCGCCACGCCCAGCCCACCGGGAGCGGCCAGTCGGATGGCGCGGAAGAGCCAGTCCGTATCCGTTCGATCCGCGGCACTGAGCACACCGTTCAGACGCCGGCGCAAACCACCGCGCCCCGTGGGCTCCAAGGCGGCTTGGATCAGGGGAGCACACAGCAGGAGTATACCGAGATTGGTGTTGCAGTTGACCGCGGCGCGTGTTGCGGATATAGCGCAATAGATGCGCTCGCCGAGCGCCAGACCCGGCGCGGTCAATGGGCCGGCACTGACCTTGGCGCTGCGCAGAAAATCGTCCACGGTCATCCCATGACCGTCGGCTCCGCGATGCACGTTCCCCGGCTTGAGCGCGGCGAGTTCCAGGCCACAGGCCTCCCGGTAGGCGTCGGCGATCAGCCGCCGCCGTAACGCAAACGTATCGTTCACTCAGGGGCTCGACGCGGAATGACACCCATCACGACTCCCGCATCGCCCGCCGCGTTGCTGCCACCACATCCACCGCCGCGCCCTGATTGTGCCCCGCCACGACGCGGTAGCGCAGTGCAGGGGACGCGCCGAACCGCGCCTTGAGGCCCAGTTCCAGCCACCGTGCCTGGTCCAAGTCTGCAGCCAGGACGAATCCGGTGGGACCCCAGGAAGACTGACCGCCGCCGACAAACCCCTGCTCCGACGCCCATTCCAGTGCGGCTGATACCGTCGGCGAGGCAAAACAGCCCCCCTGAACCGGCGCGAAATGACTGCCGACGGCCCGTTGAATCCGGCCGATGGCGTCAGCGACCGGCGGCAACCGGCCCTCGATCAGCCCCGGCACCAACTGCATCAGGAGCAGCCGGCACAGGGACCCGGCCGTCGCGTCCGGAAAGACGGGCAGTGCATCAAAGGCCCGAACCTCCGGTTCGCCGTGCAACCCGCTGCCGCACTGATCGAGCAGCAACAGCACCCGCCAATCCGCCGGAAAGGGGAAACGCATCACCACCGGGGGCACTTGCTGCAGGGCGCCGCGTCCGCAATCGACAAGAAAACCGCCCTGATCGAAGGCACCGACGCCGATACCCGAACGCTGACCTCGCCCCAGCGCCCGGGCGATCGCTCGGCTATCCCAGGCCTCACCGTCGGCAGCCGGACCCAGCAGCCGCTCCAACGCCGTACCGACGGCCATCGCCAACTGAGTCCCGGAGCCCAGGCCGGCATGATCGGGGATCGTCTCATGCAGTTGGAGATGGGCGCCGCCGGTCAGGCCCCGCGCCGCGGCAAAGGTACGGGCATATCCGAGCACCCGCTCAGCGTCAATCCCCTCCACGCTGTATCGGTCCGCCCGCTCCGCGGTCAAGCGGGTGGCAAAGCCATCAATGGTGAGTCCCAGGCTGCCGAACTGTCGTCCCAGACCGCCGTTGAGGTCCAGAAAACCAAGGTGCAGGCGGGCAGCGGCAGTCACATCGACACGCGCAGACGGGCAGTGGATCATGTGGTTGCCTCTACTTGAATCGATCGCTCGACGGGATCACTCGATGGCATGATTTGGTGAGATCATGAGCGCACTCCAGTAGCGGCCTAGCACGCGAAACGGGCAAGCACGACATCGAAACGGCGTTCCCCGCACCCACCGACGCGGTCGGTAAGCACTGACAGTCTCACCGAGGCACACCGGACTTCGTTGGAGTGAATCGCCGCAGGGCGGATTATCCGCAAAAGACTGGCGCCTTTGCCATAGGCCGCAGCGTTTAATCTGCAACCGATCCGCTAAGCCAAGAGGGTCTGGGACTTGGGAGCCGCACGCCCGGCGCGGCGACGCGGGTGACGATGGGACCAAGCGCTCCGGAGCGCCTGGAGCTGTGCGCGCACTACCCTGAAGACGCGGTCATCACGCCCTCAGCACGAAAAATTGCATCCGCGCACTCAAGCTGCTCCCGGGTTGGCGATGGCGTTTCTTTGAGCTTGTACTCCATGCCCATCTCCTCCCACTTGTGCTCGCCCATCTTATGGAAGGGCAGCACTTCGACCCGCTCGACATTCGTGAGTTTGGCCACAATGCGCGCAACGGCGCGAATGTTGTTCTCGCCATCCGTCAGACCGGGAACGAGCACGAAACGCACCCAGACCGGTTGCCTCCTGGCCTCCAGTCGGCGGGCGAACTCCAGCGTCGGCTGAAGCGGCACGCCGGTCACCCGTTGATACAACGCGGGCAGACCGGACTTGATATCAAGCAACACCAGATCCGTGGCATCGAGCAGCGCATCCGACGCACGCGCGCCGAGAAACCCGCTGGTGTCCAACGCCGTGTGCAGTCCCAGATCCTTGCAGCCCTGAAATACCGCCTCGACAAATGCGGGCTGCACCAGCGGTTCACCGCCGCTGAGGGTCACCCCGCCGTGGGTATGCACCAAATAGGGTTTGTACTCCGCGATCTCCTGCAGCAACGCACGGCTCGTGACGAGCCGTCCGCCGCCGAGCTTTTGCGTGTCCGGGTTATGGCAATAGAGGCAGGTCAAACGACAGCCGGCCAGGAACACGACAAAGCGTACGCCGGGACCATCGACGGTCCCGGCGGTCTCAACGGAGTGGACGTAGCCGTCCACCGACGTGACTTCAGGCACAACAGCCATGGAAGGTGCGGTTGACCACATCGAGCTGTTGCTCGCGCGTCAGCTTGACAAAGTTGACCGCGTATCCCGACACCCGGATGGTGAGCTGCGGATACTTCTCCGGATGCTCCATGGCATCCAGCAGGGCCTCACGCTCCAGCACGTTGACATTGATGTGCTGAGCACCGTTGCTGTGTGGATTCAAACCGAAGTAGGTATCCAGCAACCCGGTCAGATTGGCGATCTGATCCGACTCCACCGGCCCGAGCGCGCTCGGGACAATCGAGAAAGTATAGGAGATCCCGTCCTGCGCATGGCGGTAATCCAACTTGGCCACCGACGACATGGACGCCAGGGCGCCCTTGAAGTCACGGCCGCTCATCGGATTGGCACCGGGGGCGAAGGGTTCGCCTTTCTTGCGCCCGTCCGGCGTTGCCCCCGTCTTCTTGCCGTAGACCACATTGGAGGTGATGGTCAGAATCGACTGGGTATGCACCGCATTGCGATAGGCCGGGATCTTCTTGAGCTTCTCCATGAAGGCTTCCATGGCCCAGCGAGCGATGGCATCGACCCGCTCGTCGTTGTTGCCGAAGCGCGGCGGATCGCCCTCGATGATGAAATCCTGGGCGAGACCGCGTTCGTCACGCACGGCCGTGACCTTGGCGTACTTGATCGCGGCCAGGGAATCGGCCACCACGGACAACCCCGCCATGCCGCAGGCGAGGGTGCGCAGCACATCCTTATCATGCAGCGCCATTTCCAGCCGCTCGTAGGAGTATTTGTCATGCATGTAATGAATGACATTGAGCGCGCCGACATAGGTCCGCGCCAGCCAGTCCATCATCGGCAGGAAATGTCCGATCACCTCGTCGTAGTCCAGCACGTCGGAGGAAATCGGTTCCAGGGCCGGTCCGATCTGCTCGCCGGTCAACTCGTCGCGCCCGCCGTTCAATGCATAAAGCATGCACTTGGCAAGGTTGGCGCGCGCGCCGAAGAACTGCATCTGCTTGCCGATCCGCATGGGCGATACACAGCAGGCGATGCCATAGTCGTCGCCCCAGAAGCCGCGCATGAGGTCATCGTTCTCATACTGGATCGATGACGTGCGGATGGAGGTCATCGCACAGAAATCCTTGAAACCCTGCGGCAGCGCATGCGACCAGAGGACGGTCAGATTCGGCTCCGGCGCAGGACCCAACGTATCGAGCGTATGCAGGAAACGGAAGGACGACTTGGTCACCAGCGGGCGGCCATCGGAACTCATGCCGCCGATGGATTCGGTCACCCAGGTCGGATCGCCCGAGAACAGCGCGTCATAGTCCGGCGTACGCAGGAACTTCACCAGCCGCAGCTTGATCACGAACTGGTCGAACAGCGCCTGAGCCTCGCTCTCGGTCAGGCGGTGAGCCTTCAGGTCGCGCTCCACATAAATGTCGAGGAAGGTGGAAGTGCGCCCCAGCGACATGGCGGCACCGTTCTGTTCCTTGATGGCGCCGAGATAACCGAAATAGAGCCACTGGATGGCTTCCTGGGCCGTGTTGGCCGGTCCGGAAATGTCGTAGCCATACTTGGAGGCCATCACCTTGAGGTCTTTCAGTGCGCGAATCTGATCGCTGAGCTCCTCGCGTTCACGAATCACCTCTTCGGTCATCCGCGCCGCGTCGCTGATGTCTTTTTGCTCTTCACGCTCGGCGATCAGGCGATCGACACCGTACAGGGCAACGCGGCGGTAGTCGCCGATGATCCGCCCGCGGCCGTAGGCGTCGGGCAAACCGGTGATGATGCCGGATTTGCGGATCGCCCGCATCTCGGACGTGTAAGCGTCAAATACGCCCTGATTGTGCGACTTGCGATAACGGCCGAAGATTTCCTGAATCGCCGGATCGATCTTGTAGCCGTAGGCTTTGAGCCCATCGACCACCATCTTGACGCCGCCGGTGGGCATGATCGCCCGCTTGAGCGGTTTGTCGGTCTGCAGGCCGACGATCGATTCGAGCGATGGCTGGATATAACCCGCGCCGTGCGACAACAAGTCCGACGGCACACTGGTGTCGGCATCCAGCACGCCGCCCTTCTCGAACTCTTCTTTGCGCAGTTCCATCACCCGGTTCCACAGCGCCTTGGTGGCCTTGGTGGCGCCCGCGAGGAACTTGTGGTCGCCGGTATAGGGCGTGACGTTCCGCTGGATGAAGTCGCGCACGTCGATCTCGTGCTGCCAGGGACCGGCAGTAAAGCCCGCCCATGAGACCTCGGGCGTATTGCCTTTGCCCCAGGTTTGCTCGTCGTCGGCGAGCGCGGCGCTCTCGTGGTCTTGTCTGGTCATCGGGATGCTCCTCTGGATCTCTTCGTTTGTCTTGGTGGACAGCTTGCCTGCGCCGCCTGGCGTCAAGCCATCGGGCAGCGCACTCCGACCGTCTGCGCGGTCTTCATCTGCGGCGCGTTCTCCCGGCGTACCGGGGAGCGCGTCCGCGCTCGGCGATTCTACACGAATCGCTTAATTACCAGTCGCGTCAAGCGGGACACGGCTGCTTATCGGTGCTCCGAAGTTCAATTGCACGGCTGGACGTTTGTCGACCGCCCGCCGCGCGCACGGCTGCCGAGGTTGGGCTTTCACATGATTATTCAAGTACTCATTTTCTTGGGGATAGAGCCGAACCAGCGGGCACGCAAGACCTGGTCGGCCGGAATCCGCAAACCCGATCCCGATCACTAGATTTAGGATCCGCCCGCCCAGCCGTAACGGCCGGATCAAGAACAAGAATGAAACCCTCGGTTACACACCTGCATGCGGTAGCGGCAACGGTCGGCTCGTGCGCAGATCCGGTGTGTCAGCGCCCGATCAATCTATAGGCCGACATTGCACTGTAATGTTCAAGCAATATTTATGCCGATAGTATACCAAGAGAAATCGCCTCAGGGAAGCGCTCTTGATCCGCGTCTGCAACCGAACAGCCCCCTGGAATGTCAGATACGAGACAGGCACACTCGGATTTGCAGGATTTCAGACATCCGCTTCATTGAGGAGACAACGGCGATGCCAAACGACAAGACCTACACCGACAGCGAGATCCGCCGGCACCTCACGACCGAGTTGCCCCGCTGGAGCTACGACGACGGCCGGCTGCAGCGCCATTACCGCACCAGCGGCTGGAAGGGCACGCTGATGGTGGTCAACACGGTCGGACATCTGGCAGAGGCGGCCTGGCACCACCCGGATCTGCAGGTCTCCTACGCCGACGTCATCGTGAAGCTCGTCACCCACTCCGCCAACGGCATCACCGACAAGGACTTCGAATTGGCGCGGAAGATCGAGGAGACGCTCATGTGGCGTCCCGGCACCGACAGCGCACTCGAGGGCACCCCGGACGACCCGCGCTTCGCGTACATCAAGTACGACTGAGGTGCCCGCGGCTTGAGCCGAGCCCCGCAATGCCCGATCATGCCGGCCCGCACTCAGCCCGACCGCAGACCCATGAAATACACCGATCTCCGTGACTTCATCGAACAACTGGAAGGACGCGGGGAACTCAAGCGCGTCCGGGCCGAGGTGGATCCCTACCTCGAAGTCACCGAGATCTGCGACCGCACCCTGCGCGCCGGTGGTCCCGCACTCCTGTTCGAGCACCCCAAGGGCTCAGGGGTCCCCTTGCTCGGCAACCTGTTCGGCACCCCCAAGCGGGTCGCGCTCGGCATGGGCGAGGAGTCGGTCGAAGCATTGCGCGAGGTCGGGCGACTGCTCGCTTTCCTCAAGGAGCCGGACCCACCCAAGGGGCTGCGTGAAGCCTGGGCCGCCTTGCCGATCTTCAAGAAGGTCCTGGACATGGCTCCGAAGGTGCGGCGCAACGCGCCCTGCCAGCAGCAGGTATTTGGCGGCGATCAGGTCGACCTCGGGCGCTACCCGATCCAGCACTGCTGGCCAGGGGACGCCGCGCGTCTGATCACCTGGGGCCTGGTGGTGACCCGCGGCCCGGAGAAGTCCCGACAGAATCTCGGCATCTACCGGATGCAGGTGCTCGGACCCAACCGCGTCATCATGCGGTGGCTTGCCCATCGCGGCGGGGCGCTGGATTTTCGGGACTTCCAGCGCGCGCATCCGGGCCAGCCCTTCCCGGTCGCGGTGGCCCTGGGCGCCGACCCGGCAACCATCCTGGGGGCAGTGACACCGGTGCCCGACACCCTGTCGGAGTATGCCTTCGCGGGCTTGCTGCGCGGCAGCCGGACCGAACTGGCCGCCTGCCTGGGCTCCGACCTGCAAGTCCCGGCCAGCGCCGAAATCGTCCTCGAGGGCCACATCCATCCGGACGATCTGGCGCCCGAGGGCCCGTTCGGCGACCACACCGGCTATTACAACGAGGTCGACCGCTTCCCGGTCTTCACCATCGACCGCATCACCCAGCGCACCGACCCGATCTATCACAGCACCTACACGGGCCGGCCGCCGGATGAGCCCGCCATCCTCGGGGTCGCACTGAACGAGGTCTTCGTGCCGATCCTGAAAAAGCAGTTCCCGGAGATCGAGGATTTCTATCTGCCGCCCGAGGGCTGCTCTTACCGGCTCGCGGTCGTCAGCATGAAAAAGCAATACCCAGGCCATGCCAAGCGCGTGATGATGGGGGTCTGGTCCTTCCTGCGGCAGTTCATGTACACCAAGTTCGTCATCGTGGTGGACGACGACGTGAACACCCGCGACTGGAAGGATGTCATCTGGGCCATGACCACCCGCATGGACCCGGTACGCGATACGGTCCTGATCGAGAATACCCCGATCGACTACCTGGACTTCGCCTCCCCGGTGTCGGGTCTCGGGTCCAAGATCGGATTCGACGCGACCAACAAATGGCCCGGCGAGACGACCCGCGAGTGGGGCCGCCCGATTCGCATGGACGATGCGGTGCGCGAACGGGTCGATCGCATCTGGGGGGATCTTGGCATCGATGGTCCGCGGGCATGACCCAGACCAACGCGCCCCAGACGACTTCAGGATCGGTCGCCCGCTGACGCGAGCGGCCGATCCGTCAACCAGGTTCCGGCTTCAGTAGCGCCCGCCGCCCTCACGGCCGCCGCCATCGCGATCACGGTCGCGGTCGCGCCCGCCGCCGCCGCCCCAACCACCGCCTCCCCCGCCTCCCCCGCCACCACCTCCGCCGCCGCGCGGACGATTCTGCTCGCGCGGACGGGCCTCGTTGACGGTGAGCTTACGGCCCTTGTATACGGACTCGTTCAACTCCTTGATCGCGGCATCCGCATCCGCGTTGTTGGGCATATCGACAAACCCAAATCCTTTGGACTGACCCGAGAACTTGTCCTTGATCACCTCGGCGGCGGCGAGTTCGCCGTATTCGCCGAAGACCTCGCGCAGATCCTCATCAGTGACGCTATACGACAGGTTGCCTACGTAGATCCTCATCGCTGTCTCTCACGTTCGTGTGCATTGGTCGGAGGAAACCCGCCGAGCGACCAATACACAAGTCCGCTCGTCGGAAACTGAGAACTCCCTGCCGGCGCCGCCGAACCGTCATGGCGCGCACCAAGGTCCACCTTGCCACAAGGGTAGGACATCTGAGACAAACCGCATCGCACGATCGAAATCGGGCCTGGGGATGGATCGGGAGTGGGTCCGGCAACCTGCAGACCGCGCCTGAATCGGCGCGTGCTTCGGCTTTCGGACGGGTCGGGTCCCAAAGACATGCCCCGGGAGGGACTCCGGAGGGGCGATAGGGTAGTGTCTTGTCGGTCGATTGGAACCCTGGCGGCTGGCGGCAATGGAAACAGGGCGAAAAGTAGTGTATCGGGGTCAGTGCGTCAACCGTCGTTTGAGTAAAAAGCACAACGAAACGCTAGGGACCGAACCCACCGGTGCGATACTCGTCCATCAACACCCCACCCAGCGAGCCAATGGCGGCGCCCAGCAGGGCGCCCTGACCGGCATTGGCAGTCAAGGACCCGATGACCGCGCCGACACCGGCGCCCAAGGCCGTCCCGCTCGCCTGCCTCGCCCGAGCCGTGGTCCCGCAACCGGCGCTGACCAAAGCGGCCGTGAGCAGGACGGCAACGACAATAGGTTTCACCGGAAGCGGAAATCCGCATTTTCCACGGCCACGGCCGACTGGCCCAAGGCCAAGGCAATCCCGGCGGCAGCCAGGGCACGGATGAACGCTGAGTTGGCTTGCATCGATCGAATCCCTAAAGAGTTGTTACGCACGGCAAGACGGCCCGTCGCCGCGACGGGCCGGCACCTGGTATCAGTTCCTGAAGCTGCCGCGGGCATGCTCGTCCACCAGGACGCCGCCCAGGGCACCGACCCCGGCGCCGATCAGGGCGCCGGTGCCGGCATTCGCGCTGAACGAGCCGATGATGGCACCAGTGGCGGCACCCATGCCGGTCCCGGTGGCGACCCGCGCACGGGAGGTGTCGCCGCAGCCGGTCATTGCCAGCCCGGCAGCCGCGGCAAGGAGGAGAATGGCGGTCGGTTTCATGAAAAACTCCGGGTAATGATGCGACGAGGAGAAATGTTGAACCGGGCGGCTCATCGGCAGGGATACGCTTGCGCCAGGGATCGCACCAAACCCACGACGGGTAGTTCGTTCATCTGCTTGGTGTTGTCCGCGTTCTTCTTACCCCAGGCGAGGAAAATATCCCGGGCACCGGCAATGGTGGCATCCTTGGGGTAGCAGATCAGCCGTTTCAGCTTCTTGCGGTCGCTGATCGCGTCGTGGTACTGCACCGTCGCCTCAATGAAGGCGCGGCAGCCGAAGGCCGCCGCGACCTGCGCCTGCGCGTCCATGCCGGCGGCACAGACGGCGAGCAGGTCCTTGGTGGTTTCGTAGTTGAAGCTGCTGTCATCTACAGCGCTGGCCGGCGCCGACAGCGACATGACCGCGATCAGGGCGGTCGCCAAGGCGGACGATCGGATGGTTGGGCTCACTGATTTGTCTCCTGGATCGATCTGGTCGAAAACGACCGCCGGGCGGGTCCAGGCGGCCCCTGAGCAGCGCCCGAGCGCAAGCGAAGTCTAGCTGCTTGTCATCTTGCTGTCAGTCGCCGCTCATCTAGCCTTCGGACGTAATAACCGGACGTAGAATATACAAGGGGCGGGTTTCAAACCCGCCCCTACACGAAGATCGGTCTGGATATCAGGTGCGAACGCTATACCTAACAGACATCCGGGAAGAGGCGGTCAGCGCTCGACCTGATCAGGAGGTGCGCACGATGGCACAGGCGCGCAGCCCGTCCGCCAGACTGGGATACCGCAGACGCAGCCCCAACTCCTCGCGCAGCTTGCGATTGCGCAGCCGGCGCGATTCGGCCAGGTAGGACAGCATCCCCGCGGAGACCTGACCGGCCGCTTCCGTCATCGGGATCAAAGGCGGGCGCGGCAGGCCCGCGGCGTCGGCAATCGCCAGGAAATAGTCGGTCATGGTGCTGGGCGCGTCGTCGCAAGCATTGTACACGGTACCCGGCCGGCCGCGCTCCATCGCGGCGACACAGGCGGCGACCAGATCATCCACATGGATGCGGTTGCTGAAGGGCGACTCCTGCGGCCGCACCAGCGGCTGACCCTGGCGGATCCGCTCCAACGGGAGCCGATCCGGGCCGTAGATTCCGGCGACCCGCAAGATCACCAGTTCACCCCCGCTCGCCGCGCTCCAGCGCCTCAGGGTCTGCTCCGCATCCCAGCGGCGGCGCGCGCGGTCGACCCCGGGGCGGGCCGGCCAGGACTCGTCCACCCAGGCCCCCTGACAGTCGCCATAGACACCGGTGGTGCTGATGTAGACCACCCGGCGCGGGTGACCGGTCCGGGCGAACGCATCGACCAGAGCGCGGGTATGCTGGTCCTCGCTGCCCGCGGCCGACGGCGGCGCCAGATGGAAGACGCGAGCGCCGTCCAGGGCGCCAAGGGGCTCCGCTGCCGCCAGGCTGTCCGGCCCCAACTGGACGCGCCGCGCCGGGATGCCGGCCGCGCCGAGGCGCTCGACCCCGGCGCGGCTTTGCACCAGCCCGGTCACGGACAACCCGCGGTCCAGGTATTGGCGGGCCAGACGCGTGCCCACATATCCGCAGCCGACAATGATGATTTCGTCGATGATTTCGTCCACAATCCCGCCGCAGTCGTTCATTTGCAACTCGTTTGAATTATTCACGCAAAGGCCCGCCGGCGCAAAGACGGTCGACAGACATGAACTTCCGGATTCGCACCGAACCCGCCGACCAGCGCTTCGACGCGGCGCCCGGCGAGACCATTCTCGCCGCCGCACTGCGCCAGGGCGTGGGGCTGCCTTACGGCTGCCGCAACGGCACCTGCGGCGCCTGCGCTGCCCGGCTCATCACCGGTCAGGTCGACTATCCGAGCGACACGACGAGCGGCCTGGAAGGCAAACCGCCGGGGACCTGCCTCACCTGCCAGGCGGTCCCGTCGGCCGATCTGGTCCTCGGCGTGGCGCCGTTCCGCGGTGTCGCCCAGATCGAGGTCCGGACCCTGCCCTGCCGCGTGATCCGTAAGGAACACCTGAGCCCTGACGTGGTGCGCCTCTGCCTGAAACTGCCCGAGCAGCAGCGGCTCCAGTTCTTCGCCGGCCAGTATCTGGACTTCATCCTGCGTGATGGGCGCAAGCGGGCCTTCTCCATTGCCAATGCCCCCCATGACGACGCGGCCATCGAACTGCATGTACGCCATGTGCCCCAGGGCCAGTTCACGGATTATGTGTTCAATGACTTGCAGGAAAAGACCATCCTGCGCATCCAGGGACCGCTCGGCACCTTCTATCTGCGCGAGGACTCCGACCGCCCGCTCATTCTGGTGGGCGGCGGCACCGGCTTTGCCCCGCTCAAAGCCATGATCGAGCACGCCTTTTATGTCGGGATCGAACGTCCGATGCAACTTTACTGGGGGGTGCGGGCACGCCGCGATCTCTATCTCCCCGACCTGCCGCTCGCCTGGGCGCGGGCGCACCCGCACTTCACCTACACCCCGGTGCTCTCGGAGCCCGACCCGGACTGGCAGGGACGGACCGGGTTCGTCCATGAGGCGGTTGCGGCGGATCACCCGGATCTAAGCGGAGTCGACTGCTACCTGAGCGGGCCGCCGCCGATGGTGGAGGCCGGCCGCCGCGCCTGCGAGGCCCGCGGCTTGCCTCGGGATCACCTGTTCTCCGACGCCTTCGAATATGCCCCGGAGACCCGCGCGGCAGCGAGCGGCTGAGCCGCGCGGACCCGCACCCGCATCGGACCGACCACGGCCGGTCAACCCCGCGGTTCTTGCCTCTGCAACCCGTTCGCGGTCAAACTCCGCGGCCGGATGGGAACCTTCCCGACTGCCATCAGAGAATCATCGCCATGCGCTCAGCCCGAACCGGCATCGCCGCCTACCTGGCCCTGTGCAGTGCCGTCATCTTGTTCGCCCTGCTGGTCAACGGCTGCGCATCGAACCCGGCCCCCGTAACCTGGAGCGCGCCCGGAATCACACCCAAGCCTTACCGCAATCTGGTCGTGTTCGGCGTCGCGGCCAACGGTAAGGTACGGCGCGCCTATGAGATGAACTTCGTTGCCGCACTGCGCGCACGCGGGGTCTCGGCGCGCGCCGGCCACGGCCTGCTGCCCGAGGGGGGTCTCGGGGACGTCAAGGCGGTCAAACGCGCGGTTGCCGGCACCGGCGCTCGAGGCGTCATCATCACCCACCTGGTTGGCGAACGCTCCGCACAGGTCCAGTCCCGCAACTTCGTCAACCGCAGCCTCTCCGGCAGTCTCTATCCCTACTACCAGCGGATCCACGGCTATGTCACCGAACCCGGCTATTACGCCAACTTCCCGATGCTCCAGCTCGAGACCAATCTGTATGACGTCGCCCGCGAGACCTTGGTCTGGTCCGCGCGTTCACAGCCAATGGACCCGGGCTCCGAGAAAACCACCATCAACGAGGTCATCGAGACCATGATCCGCAGTCTGGCAGAGGCCGGATTCCTGCCCAAGCAGTCGGAACGGTTTTGAGGACGCTTTCCGTTTTCGCCCATGAGCGGTACCCTGCGTCTTCTCGGGCCCTGCCAATGAACCCCCGGCGGGCACCCCATTTCCGGAGTCTTCATCTTGGATATCGACATTCTCAATGCTGATTTCGGGATCAGCGGAACCCTGCGTTTCACCACGGGACGCGGCGGCTTGACCATGATCGAGATCGACAACGGCTTGGCGACCGCCCTGATCTCACCCTATGCGGGCCAGGTGCTGGCCTACCGTCCGGCGGGCGCCGCGGCCGACCTGCTGTTCATCAGCAAGCGCGCCTATTTCGCGCCGGGCAAGGCGATCAAGGGCGGCATCCCCATCTGCTGGCCCTGGTTCGGCGCCGACCCCGAGGGCCTGGAGCGACCCGCCCACGGCTTCGTGCGCGCCTGGCCCTGGTCGGTCCTGGCGACCAGTACGCTGCCGAGCGGCGCCACCCGCGTGACCCTGGGCGTGGCCGACGACGCCCGGACCCGCGCCCTGTGGCCCTATTATTTCAACCTGCTGGTGGAGATTACCGTCGGCGCCACCCTGGGGGTGGAACTGATCACCCGCAATGCCGGTGATCGGACCTTCCAGATCACCCAGGGGCTGCACACTTATTTTAGCGTCGGCGACGCCACCCGGGTGCGCGTGCTGGGGCTGGACGGCTGTCCCTATATCGATAAGGCCGCCGGGGCGCAGAACGCCATCCGCACCCAGGAGGGGCCGCTCACGATCGCCGCCGAGGTCAACCGCATCTACGAGTCGGTACCGCCGGCCCTGACCATCGAAGACCCGGTGCTGCAGCGGCGCATTCGCATCAACAGCCGTCACAGCGCCACCTGCGTGGTATGGAACCCCTGGGTGGCGACCGCCCGCGCCATGGATGACCTGGACGATGAGGACTATCGCATCATGCTGTGCGTGGAGACCGTCAACACCGCCTCCGAGGTGATCGATGTCCCCGGCGGCGGCGAGACCCGGGTGGCGGCCGATTACGCCGTAGAGCCCCTGTGAAGGCGACCGCGGCGCACGCGAACATCCCGCGGCAGGCAAGCACCAGGCAGTTCCGCTCACCGACCCTGGTTCCCGAGGGACTCAGGACACCATGACCCCGGAGCCGACACTCCAGGAAGCCCCCGACCGCCTGTGGCAACAGTGGCTGGACTGGGCCGCCGCCCAGGGCCGCGCGCGGCCCCCCGCCCCCGCATTCGACGCCCTCCGGGCACGAATCTGGGAGGCCAGCGAATATGTCGCGCTGGCCGCGGCCCGCCACCCGGCCGAGTTCGCCGACCTGCTGGACTCCGGCGATCTGGAGCGGGCCGATCAGCCCGGCGACCTCGCGTCCCGGCTGGCCGGCACGCTGGCCGGCGTGACCGACGAGCCGACGCTGCAGCGCGCCCTGCGGCGTTTCCGCCGCCGCGAGCAGACGCGCATCATCTGGCGTGACCTCGGCGGCCTGGCCGGGTTGGACGAAACCCTGGAAGACCTCTCTGAACTGGCCGACTGCTGCATCCGCGAAGCCTTGACGCGGCTCCACGACTGGACGCGCGCCGAACTCGGCACACCGGTCGATCCGGCCGACCCGGCCGACGCGGCGGGCGGCCCGGCCCGCGAGCAACACCTGCTGGTCATCGGCATGGGCAAGCTCGGGGCGCGCGAGCTGAACCTGTCGTCCGACATCGACCTGATCTTCGCCTTTCCCGCCCAAGGCCAGGTGAGCGGCGGACCGCGCGAGCTGACCAATCAACAGTTCTTTCTGCGGCTCGCCCAGCGCCTGGTGCAGACGCTCGACAACCAGACCGTCGACGGCTTCGTCTTCCGCGTGGACACCCGGCTGCGCCCCTTCGGCGATGCCGGCCCACTGGTGATGGCGCTCGATGCGCTGGAGGACTATTACCAGTCGCAGGCGCGCGAATGGGAGCGCTACGCCATGATCAAGGCGCGCGTCCTGACCGGCGACCCGCCGGCCGTCGCCGCCCTGCAGCACCTGCTGCGGCCCTTCGTCTACCGGCGCTATCTGGACTTCGGCGCCATCGACTCCCTGCGTGATCTCAAGCAAATGATCGCCAAGGAACTCTACAAGAAGGGCATGGACGCCAACATCAAGCTCGGTCCGGGCGGCATCCGCGAGGTCGAGTTCATCGGCCAGGCTTTCCAGTTGGTGCGCGGCGGGCGCGATCCGGATCTGCAGACCCGCCCGATCCGCCGGGTGCTGACGCTGCTCGGACAGCGCGGACTGCTGCCGGCCGGCGCCGTCCAGCAACTCGATGACGCCTACTGCTTCCTGCGCCTGGTGGAGAACCGTATCCAGGCCTACCGGGACCGGCAAACCCACCTGCTGCCCGCCGACGACCTGGGGCGGCTGCGGCTGGCGCGCACCATGGACTGTGCCGACTGGGACACCTTCGTCAAGGTCCTGGATGGCCACCGGCAGCGCGTCCAGGATCAGTTCGATCAGGTCTTCATGGCCCCGCCGACCGAGCCCTCCGGCCTGGACCCGGACCTCAGCGCGCTGTGGCGCGGCACCCTGGACGACGCGCGCGCCCTGGAGGTCCTGGCCGCCGCGCGTTTTACCGACCCCCAGGCGGCCCGGCAGCGGCTGGGCACCTTTCGCGACGCCACCGCCCGCAAGGGGCTGAGCACCCGCGGCGGGGAGCGGCTCCACCAGTTGCTGCCGCTGGCGCTTCAGGTCATCGCCGCCAGCGAGGCACCGGACCTGGCGTTGGAGCGCGTCCTGCGCGTACTGGAATCGGTGGTGCGGCGCACCGCCTATCTGGCCATGCTGATGGAACGGCCGATGGCCCTCACCCAGCTCGCGCGGCTCACCGGCATGAGCCCCTGGATCGCCGAGCAGATCGTCCGTCAGCCGCTGCTGCTCGACGAACTGATCGACCCGCGCCGACTCTACACCCCCCAGCGGCGCCACGATCTCGAGACCGAGCTGAGCGCCCTGCTCGCCCCGATCGACCCGGAGGATTTGGATCAGCAGATGGAGCGGCTGCGGCAATTCGCCCACGGCAACATGCTGCGGGTGGCCGCCGCCGACCTGACCGGGGTGGTCCCGCTGATGAAGGTCAGCGATTACCTGACCGAGATCGCCGAGGTCGCGGTCGCCCGCACCCTGACGCTCACCTTCGCCCATCTGGCCAGGCGCCATGGCCGGCCCGCGGGCCTGCAGGGCGCCGACAGCGGCCTGCTGGTCCTGGGTTACGGCAAGCTCGGGGGGCTGGAGCTGGGCTACGGATCCGACCTCGACCTGGTGTTTCTCCACGGCAGCCTCCAGCCGAGCGTCGAGACCGACGGCCCCAAACCCATCAGCGCCGAGCAGTTCTACAACCGGCTCGGCCAGCGCATGATCCACATGATGACCGCGCACACCCCGTCGGGCATCCTCTACGAACTGGACATGCGCCTGCGTCCGGACGGCAACAAGGGCATGTTGGTGCGCTCACTGACCGCCTTCGCGGACTATCAGGAACACAGTGCCTGGACCTGGGAACACCAGGCGCTGATCCGCGCCCGGCCGGTGGCGGGCGACGCCGCGCTGGCCGAGCGCTACAGCGTGATCCGCCACGCGATCATCTGCCGGCCGCGCGATCCCGAGCGGCTGCGCGAGGACGTCCGGGCCATGCGCGCGCGCATGCGCGACAACCTCGACAAGAGCGGACGCGGACGTTTCGACCTCAAACAAGGGCGCGGCGGTATTGCCGACATCGAGTTTATGGTTCAATACTCGGTCCTGCGGTGGGCCGCGCGGTACCCGGACCTGGCATTCTGGACCGACAACATCCGTCAACTGGAAACCCTGGCCCGGCTGGACCTGCTGCCCGGTCAAACCACGGCCGAGCTCACGGACGCCTACAAGGCGCTGCGCGGCGCCTATCATCGCAGCACCTTGCAGGATCAGCCCAAGACGGTGCCCGACGACGCCCTGCTCGCGGAACGCGCGCGGGTCCGCGACCGGTGGCGGGAGCTGATGGGCGACTGACGCCGCGGATCGGGCCGGCCGACCGGCACTCTTTTGGAATCAACCAGGGCGGAGCACCGGCCCCGACCCGAGCGGAGTAGCACATGGTGACGATGGCGGACCGTGACGGTCTGATCTGGCTGGACGGTGAGATGGTGCCCTGGCGCGAGGCCAAGGTGCATGTCCTGACCCACACGCTGCACTACGGCATGGGCGTCTTCGAGGGCGTCCGCGCCTATCAGACCGACCGCGGCGCGGCCATCTTCCGTCTCCAGGAGCACACGAACCGGCTATTCAACTCGGCCCATATCCTGGGCATGCCCATGCCCTGGGACCGCGCAACGCTGACTGCCGCGCAGTGCGCCGTGGTCCGGGAGAACGCGCTCGCGTCCGCCTATATCCGTCCCATGTGCTTCTATGGCGCCGAGGGCATGGGCCTGCGCGCCGACAACCTCGAGGTCCACTGCATGGTCGCCGCCTGGGAATGGGGTGCCTATCTGGGCGAGGACAACATGAAGAACGGCATCCGCATCCGCGTGTCGTCCTTCACCCGCCACCATGTGAACATTACCATGTGCCGGGCCAAGGCCAACGGCAACTACATGAATTCCATGATGGCGCTGCAAGAGGCCCTGCGCGACGGCTATGACGAGGCGCTGTTGCTGGACAGCTCCGGCTATGTCATGGAAGGCAGCGGCGAGAACATTTTCATCGTACGCGACGGGGTCCTCTACACCCCGGATTTAACCTCCGCCCTGGACGGCATCACCCGCCGCACCGTCCTCGACCTGTGCGATGAGCTGGGTCTGCGGGTGGTGGAAAAGCGCATCACCCGCGATGAGGTCTACATTGCCGACGAGGCCTTCTTCACCGGTACCGCCGCCGAGGTGACGCCGATCCGCGAGGTCGACAACCGCACCATCGGCAAAGGCGGCCGCGGCCCGCTCACCGAACGCCTGCAAACGCTCTATTTCGATCAGGTTCATGGCCGCCGGGACACGCACCCGGAGTGGCTGACCCTGGTCTGAACCGATTCCGGCCCGGCGTGCGCCGGGTCGGGGCCGGCATCGCTGCAACCAATCCAGACACCGGAGCCCCCAATGCACCAGGCCGCCGCCCAGCCGAGCAACCCGACCGCCGCGCATCAGCACGCCGACAGCATCGCGGTCAGCCGCGCCGACCTGCCGCTCTGCTGCCCGCGCCCTGCGGATAAACTGTGGAACATGCACCCGCGAGTCTACCTGCCGATCGAGAACAGCCCCGACGGCACCGCCGTCTGCCCCTACTGCGGGGCCCATTACCGACTCATCGACTGAGCCGGCCGTTATACCGAACGGGTTTCAGTTTTTCGTTAGAGTCATCAAGCATCAGCTTAGAAATACGAGAAAAGAAAAACCAACAACGACGGGTATCATTCGCCGGCCTTGATCGTAATCCCGGCCAGCGGCGTGCGTCGTCAGGGCTTCCAGCCCTGACGCTGTCAGGCCAGGATGGCCTGACTACGCACCCGGCGAGCCCAAGTGGCCGGAATCTTGATCGAGGCCAATTCGCCAATCACGCGGTTTCATCAGGGCCGCACAGGCCACGCCCCATGCCCAGAGTCGACACCGACGCTTTCTATCGCCTGGCACTCGAACGCTACGGCCATAATGCCGAGGGTGCCCACTGGGAATCGGCCCTCACCCAGCGCGTCCGCTTCGATGTGCTGCGCCGCTTGCTGCCCGCGGATCCGGCCGACCTGATCCTGGTCGACGTCGGCTGCGGCATGGGCGACTTCTACACCTACCTGAAATCGGCAGGGGCACTGCCGGGGCGTTATCTCGGCATCGACGTGGTCGCCCCCATGGTCGAACTCGCCCGCGCCCGCACGCGCCAGGAAATCCTGCTGCTCGATGCCTTGCAGGACGATCTGCCGGAGGCCGACTACTACGTCTGCAGCGGCGCCATGAATACCTTCACGCGCGCTGAGACCCGGCAATTCATCGCGCGCTGCCTGGCGGCCGCGCGCGAGGGCTTTCTCTTCAACCTGCTGCGCGGCCGCGACGACTGCGACACCTTCAACTACTGGGAACCGGACGAGATCCTCGCCCTCGCCCAGGATCTGGGGGCCGTCTGCACCATCGAGACCGGCTATCTGCGCGAAGACTTCACCGTGGTCCTGCGCCGCGCCAGGCGGCCTTGATCGTAATCCCGGCCAGCGGCGTGCGTCGTCAGGGCTTCCAGCCCTGACGCTGTCAGGCCAGGATGGCCTCACTACGCACCCGGCGAGTCCAAGTGGCCGGAATCTTGATCGAGGCCCGCCAGGCCTAGCTGATTTGATCGACGCCGGCGTCCGCTTGGCGCAGCACCGCCTGTTCGAGCTGTTTCAGAATGCGCCGCTGCATGGCCGGGTTATCATCCGGTCCTTCGATATACATGGGCCGACCGTTCATCCCGAAGGTGAAGTCGACCGGGCACTCGGCCGGGTCGATATCACCGAAAATCAACCCGGCGACCCGGTAGTCCGGATGCGGCGCGAAACCGAGATTCCCGGCATAGGCAATCGCCTCCTCGACCAGTTTGCGCGCGTAGGCCGGCTCCTGCCGCACGAGTTCGCCTCCCGAACCGACTTGCATCCTGTCCAGGAATGCGGGGTATTCCGTGCCTTCGAAGATCTTGAAGAGCGCATTCTTGACACCCAGGCAATAGGTATCGACAAGGATTCCAGCCAGCGCATAGCGGCCATCCGGCAACCGCCGACTGATCCACACGGTGCCGATCCCCACTGTGAACAAGCTCGCGGGTACCAGAACGTCCGCGATCGGCGCCCGCACCGCTGCCGCCCACTCGCGCGCCTTGGACAGGATGCCCGACTGACCGGCAGCCCCCTGTCTCACCTGCTTGCGTTTCAGCTCCCGCTTGGCCCGCTTCTTCTGCAAGGCCTTCTGATCAAGCGCCATTGATATCTACCCCTTTGAAAAAAATAAATATGGAAAAAGCGGCCAGCCGTCAGCTTGCGTTGCAACCGGATTCGCTCAGCGTGACAGCATATGCTGAACCACTCCCGCGTGAGCCGCCGTCCGCCGCCGTGCGCATTGCGCAACCCGGCGCAGGACCGTCATCATGAGGCCGTCGGCATTCGTGTCGCCGCCGGAAAGTCCGAGGACGACGTCCGAGCGCTTGCTCCGGGGCAAGCTCGCTCAGTGCCGCATCAATGGCAATGGCCAATACCTCCGGCAGGGGTTTGTTCAAGCACACTTGCAAAGTCTTCAGTCGCTCGCTGTGTACCAGGTCCAACTCGGCCTCAATATGCATGGTTTGGCTTCTCCCGGCTGGTTGTTGCGTCATTGGTCGTCACTCTCGGTAGCCGCTGCTGGAGGGGCGCTTGAGCCAGACCAGGACAGCGGCCATGACCAGGGTCATGGACCGTGACGTAGGTCGCGGTTAGGGAGACACCATGGCGTTGCGTTGCTTCCCTCGCCCTTAACCATCGAGCGCGCTCGGGTTATGATTCGTGTGTCGAAACCCAACCGCGTACCCGCGTCGGCGCCCAGTCCGCCGACATCGCCCCGCCAACAATCCTTGGGAGATTCTCGTGGAAGAACGCAACGTCGATGTCGCGATTATCGGCTCCGGTACCGCCGGCCTCAACGCCATGGGTCAGGCGCGCCGGGCCAACAAGTCCTTTGTCCTGATCAACGGCGGCGAACCCGGAACCACCTGCGCGCGCGTCGGCTGCATGCCGTCGAAGGCCATGATCCAGGTCGCCGAGGATTACCATCGACGCATGTACCTGGGTCAGTATGGCATCGCCGGGCACGAAGATTTGACCTTAAATGTTCCGCAAGCCCTCGAACACGTTCAGGATTTACGCGACACCTTCGTCGACCGGGTATTGAGCAACAGCACCGACGACATGCCCGCCGACCTCTTCATCCAGGACTATGCCCGCCTGCTCGAACCGACCCTGGTCGCGGTGGCCGGCCAGCGCATCCGTGCCCGCGCGGTGGTGATCGCCACCGGCTCACGGCCGCTGGTGCCGGAACCCTGGCGCGCGCTCGGCGATCGGGTGATCACGACCAATGAGGTCTTCGAACTCGAAACCCTGCCGACCGCCATGGCGGTCATCGGCCTGGGAACCATCGGCCTCGAACTCGGCCAAAGCCTGTCGCGGCTGGGTGTGCAGGTCACCGGCTTCGACCAACTCACCAGCATCGCCGGGATTTCCGACCCCGAGGTCAACCAGTGCGCCATCGATCTGCTAGGGCGGGAGTTTGCGATCCGCCTGGGCGAGCCGGCCCGGATCGCGGCGGAAGGTGAACAACTGCGGGTGACCGCGGGCGAGCACAGCGTCCTGGTCGACAAGGTCCTGTGCAGTATCGGACGCGTCCCCCGCGTGGACGCACTGGGACTGGAGGTGCTCGGGCTGCCCCTGGACGCGCGCGGTCTCCCACCCGTCGACCACCACAGCATGCAGGTCGGCGACCTGCCGGTCTTCATCGCCGGTGACATCTCCGGTGATCGCCCACTGCTGCACGAGGCCGGCGACGAGGGCAAGATCGCCGGCTACAACGCCGCCCGCATCGACCAAACCCCGACGCGCTTCCGCCGCAAGACCCCGCTCTTCATCAACTTCTGCGACCCCAACATCTGCGCGATCGGCCTGCGCTGGGACCAACTCGATCCGGCGACCACGGCGGTCGGTCAAGTGAAATTCGCCCCGGTCGGCCGGGCGCTCATCATGGGCAAAAACCGCGGCCTGCTGCGCGTCTATGCCGACCAGACCAGCGGACGTCTCCGCGGCGGTGAAATGATCGGCCCCAAGGGTGAGCATCTGGCGCACCTGTTGTGCTGGTGTATCGAACAGGGCCTGACCGTCGGCGACCTGCTGCGCATGCCCTTCTACCACCCGGTCATTGAGGAAGCCCTGCAATCGGCGCTCTATGACCTTTATGCCAAGGTCAATACCAAGAACAGCGGCGGTCTGACTGAACTGGCGCCTTTGCCGGACTGAGCGGCGGACGGTCCGCATAGCGGACCCTACGGTAACACCGGGACCTGTAGGGTCCGCTGTGCGGACCGACGACCTGGCTCTGAATTTTCCGCCCATTGACAACGCACAGCAATGCCGCCAGCCTCAAGCGGGGGCTGATCAGCGCGGCGCATCCACCAGCCGTCGCGCCGCCTGCCGACAGCACTGCCACAACATTCCGGCTGACGTGACTGCACGACCGTCAACCGCCTGCAACGCATCGACCTTGACTGACCGCTGTTTTCAGGTGCACCAAACAATGCTGAACCGCATTCGACGCTTCTTCGACACGCATCTGGGCACCGCCCCAACCGACCAGGACCCGGCCGCGGCCGCCCGGTGTGCCGCCGCCGCCCTGCTGCTGGAGATGGCGCACATGGATGACGCCATGACGGCGGTGGAACAGGCGGCCATCGTCGCCGCGGTGCGTGAACGCTTCGGCCTGTCGCCCGAACAGGCGGACGAATTGATCTCCTGCGCCCAGGAAGAGCGGCAGCAGGCGACCGACGACCACCAGTTCACCTCGCTCATCAACACCCAGTTCGACCCGCGGCAGCGAGCCGCCCTGGTCGAACTGCTGTGGCAGGTCGCCTATGCCGATCAGGTGCTCTGCAAACATGAGGAGTATCTGGTGCGCAAGGTGGCGAACCTGCTCCATGTGCCGCACCAGACCTTCATCGCCGCGAAGCATCGGGTCATGGGCGAGACCGCCGGGGCGGTGCAGAACCCGGTATAGCGCAGTCCATCGTGCCAATGCCTTCCAGTGGATCGAACGGTCTCCGGCCCCCCGGCCCCCCGGCGGGCGCGGGTGCATTTCCGACTCTGGAACCAGGGTGCCTGGCAGGTCGATCGCAACCAGCCCGGGTGCCCCGGCGGCCTGACCGAGGTGCCGCTGCCCTAGTCCGATCACCCGCGCAACGGCCAAGTCGGCTGGTTGGCCCGTTGTGCATGGCACTGGTACACTCGCCGCACCCCACCTGGAGATTGAGCACCGGATGCCCGACACCGCGACCGACCGCCCCGTGCGGCTGCTGCACCTGTCCGATCTTCAGTTCCGCGCCGACCGCGCCTGGGATGCGGACCCGGTGCTGCGCGACTTGGTGCAGTTCATCCGCGCCGAGGTCGCGGCGGGTCTGATCGCGAACGCAGGCCCCTCCACTGGAAGGGCCTGTTTGCTATGGAAAGTGATCCCGATCAGGGGGCCTGTGCCCGCCCGCGGGACTCAACCGGGACTCAACCGGGACTCAACCGGGACTCAAGCCCTGGCTGCCGCGGCGACAGGGCTTTTCGTCTCAACGACTTGCCTCTCGGCCTCGATCCAGTCCTCCAGTTCATGACCCGACTCGAAGCCGCGTGCCTCGGCGCGATAATAGGCAGCCTCACTGATTGCCTGGGAGGATGTCTGGTCAAGCCCCGGATCCGTGATCGCTTGAGGCCCTTGTTCGTTCCCGGAGCGCTCAGGCCCGCCGTTCGCCGGCTTGTCGACCGTCTGTAACAAAACCATCGGAGTTTTCCTCTGTGAGTGACGTTGGTGACTGGAGTTGGCTATTTATTACCAACCGCTCGAAAAGGTGAATGTTGGCTGGAATACGCCGGCTTGGCGGTCGCGCGCATGCGCACCGGTGCCACGTGGGTACCGGTGACGATGGAGGGCCAATCCGAAGCGATATTCTATGCACGGTAGGTTCCCGGCTCCTGTTTGGTCTGTACGGTACCGCACAGAGCGCCGGGAAATGTTGATTCGCCGTGAGGTACCGCGGCCGAGCCGGGAGCCACCGACCGCTTGCCGCGTCGCGATGGAGCTGGGCGCGCGACCAGGACGTAGCGGCACTCTCCGGCAAGGTCCGCTTGGTGCAGGAGACCGAGACCGACATCCAGGCCGACGCCCTGATTCTTCAACTCGGGTGCGTACTCGGGCTTCGGGATGATCCGATACGGGTAGCCGGGGACGACCTCCGGAACACGCTCCACCCACGACGAAGGGTTCAGACAGCACTCTCGCAGGGCGTTCGCAGGGCGTTGAGCCGATCTGCGGCCTCGGCGATAGCCGGGGCGGCAGGGCGGCGCTCAGTATCTACGGGCGGGAGGATGACGCCGGAATCCAGGGTCTCGGTAGGACCGACGGTGTCGGCGGGGGTCATGCCCAATACAACGAGCCAAAAGCGGCGATCGACGCTTGGTTGTCGGGAAAAACAATCTTGAGGTCCTGAGCAATCGTTTCTTCCGTATCGGTTCCGGTCACCACCAGGCCGAACCACAGCATTTTCGCGAGTTCGAGTGCCATCTCTTGCTGGTGATCGGTGACACAGGCATGAAGCAGCGGCCAGGCAAACCGAAAAAAGAGATCGTTGACTCTCTTGCTCTTGAGTGCGCGGTGAGGGCTAGCGAGTGACATCGATCGTCTTCTTCAACTCAGGAGCCGTTCATTACTAAGGCTGCTCTGGTGTCGACGGCACCGCCGGCTCCGAAGACTGGGTCGAGCCCGAAGCCGGAACCACGACCGGCGCCTCGGCGCGCAACCGGATCGCCGCTTTGCCCTCGCCATCGAGTAGGGTCAGTTCGTCGGCATCGATCCGGTAGCCACGAACGGTGCCCAGGGCCGCCGCGAAGGCCCGCGCCTGTTCCGCGGCCCCTTGCGGCCCCTTGCAGGCCATGCGAGTAGTCGCGATCGGCCCGATGGTCAGTGTCTCGCCCTCCAGGGTATAACCGCTCATGTAGCGGTTGCAGCCGTCGAAGCCGCCCAGTGTGCCGTCGTCGCGAAACTCCAGAGTGATCTCGGTGCCGTCAAGCGCCGAGACAATGGCTTGTTTGCCATTGTTGTAGCCCTGGAGTTGCCAGACTTGGCCAACCAATGGGGTGGGTTTGAGGCGCAGGAAGCGCAGCAGCGGCAGGCCGGAGGCGTCCGTCAGTTCCAACAGTTCACCGTCGAGCCGGTAGGCCGCAACCTTCACCAGGGCCGCACCAACCGCCTGCTCCTGCTGCATCAGCGGCTCCGGGCACGCCATCATGGTCGAGGCCAGGTTCGCGTCGAAACTGAGACGCTCGCCGTCCAGGGTGTAACCGCCGCCGAGTCGATTGCAGCCGGGGCTGCCGGCGATCCGCCCCCCGGCAAGCCGAAAGCTGGCCGGCGGCGCGCCCGCGGTGACCTCGACCAAGGCATCGCCGACGCGGTAAGCCGCCAGTAACCACGTGGTGTCTTCGAGGGTGGGCGCACTGAGGGTTGGAGCCGGCGCGGGCGCGACGGCCGGGGTTGCCGAGACTGCGGCCACCCCGAACAGCGCAGCAGCGAACAGGGCAAGAACGACGGGCACGGGTGGGTGGTTCATTGCGGAGGATTCCTCGTTGTCAGGGAGAACGGTCCGGCACAGACCGCGGGCAACCGGCAGCCGGGCGTGACCGGCGGGGCCTAGTGTAGCGGCGAACAAGCACGCCCAACAGGACGGCCTTGATCATCGCTTCGGCCTTGAGTCGACCGGCCAGGACCCGTTACCCTTCGACCACCTGTTGACCGCCGCTGCATCTACACTGACATGACTCGCCGCTCCCTGGTGCCGGCCCTGATTCTCTGCCTCGTGCCCGCCGCCGCCGCGGGCGCGCCGACGTTGCCTGAGCCGCTGTCACTGGAGCAGGCGCTGGCCCTGGCCGACAGCCATCCGCGGGCCCAGTCGAGCACGGCCGTTGCAGCACGCCTGCCGCGTCGCCATCCGTTCTATCTGGATTGCCATACGCTGGCCTTCGGCGTCATCGATCCCGCACGCGGCCGCCCCCTGGCGCCGCTGATCGAACCCGAACCGGCCCAGCGACTGGAGATCATGGAGCGCTTTTTCGATGTCCTGCTCGCGGACTTGGCCTATTCCAGTGCCAGCGAGGCCATGGCGGTCGCCTATGTTCAACTCGACCGCGCCCGGGCCCGCGGGGAACTCGGACAGACTTCACCGTTGCGCGTGTCCGAGCTGGATGCGGTCTATGAGGACATCCTGCAGGAGCGCACCGTCGGCGAACTGGGCCAACAATGGACCCGCGCCCTGCTGGCCCAGGCCCTCGGCCGCCCGGAGACCCTGCCGCGTGACCTCGTGACGCCCATCCTGCCGCCGCAGCCCGAGGCCCCGCCGCCGCTCGATACCCTGGCCGCCGCTGCCGTCGGCGGACCTGCGGTCGGCGCGCGCCTGAGCCCGGCCGCCACGGCCGCCGACCAGCAATTGGAACGGCTGGAACTGCGCCAACAACTCGCGGAGCTCCGGCTGCGGCTGCTGGCCTTGGCCGCCGTCGAGCGCAAGCTCCGCAGCGAAGCGGCCTACCGCGACCTCAAACTCGACGAGAGCCGAACCCTCTACGAACAGGAGGTCTCGGCCGACCTGGGCTACGCCATGAGCCAGCAGACCATGACCAGGATGCAGGAGGCCCGGGTTGGTTACTGCCGGGCACTCGCCTGGGCCGAACTCAACGCCTTGACCGGTCGTCCGGTCTGGCCTGCAGCGGGATCAACACCATGACGCTTCCAAACGCCTTCAGCGAACAGCCGCCGGCATCCGGCGTGCGTCAAGGAAAAGGTGAACGGCGGCGCCTGATCCGGCTGATCCTCGGTGCTCTCCTGCTGGCCGGCAGCGCCCAGGTCGAGGCCGCCGTCGAGTTGAAAGGCTGGCTCGAGTGGGTTCATGAGGTGCAGATGCGCGTCCTAGAGAACGGCCTGGTGCAGGAGGTGGCCGTCAGCGCCGGGCAGCATGTCGGCAAGGGCGCCCTACTCCTGCGCATGGACCAGCGCGAGGCCCAGGCCCGGGTCCTGGAGGCACATGCCCGGGTCGCCCGGTCCTTGGTGGAGGTCGAGGACGCCGAACGGGCGCTTGCCCGCGCCAAAGAGCTGTTCGATCGGGGGCTGATCGCCAGCGAGGAACTGAAGGACGCGGAGCTTGGTCAGACGGCGGCGAACGCCGAGGCGCAAGCCGCCGCCGCGACCGAGGCCGCCGCCGCCGTCGCGCTGGAACATACCGAGCTGCGCGCCCCCTTCGACGGCATCGTCGTGGCGCGCAATGCCTGGAACGGCGCCGTGATCTACAAGACGCTGCAGCAGGAGCCCCTGATCCTGTTCGCCCCGGACGACCGGATGATCGCCCGCGCCCTGGTTCCGATCAATGTTCTGCGGAGTTTTCAGCCGGGTCAGGCGGTCAAGGTACGCGTCAACGGCGCCTTGCGTGAGGCCCGCATCTATAGTCTGGGCGTCCAGGCCGTGCGAGTGGAGCGGGAAGGCGCTGTATACTATCTGGATGCGATCTTCGAGCGCCGCCCCAACGAATTTCTGCGTCCATCGGAAACGGCGCAGATCATCGCACCCTGAGACGCCGATGCCCCTGTTTTTTCGACCAACGACAACCTGAACTCCCATCGCCACCACACTCGCTTGGCAAGATCCGGCCCCGATATTACCCATGAAGAAGCCACACAAGGTCGCAGCGGCGCCCACAGCGCCGACCCCCGATGACTTGCTGACCGCGGCCCAAGGCCAGATCGCGGCGGGCCGCTACCGCGAGGCCATCAGCACCTGCAAGGATCTGCTCAAAATCGACAACCGCCCGGAATGGCGGCAGACACTGGCCCGCGCCTACGCCGGACGGGCGCGGGAACTGGCGGCCAAGGGGATGACCAAGGAGGCCCTGACCGTCTGGGAGAACCGCACGCAGATCGCACCGGAACTCCCCGCGGAACTGGACTATATTACGCTGCTGCTACGGCTGGGCCGGATCAGTCAGGCGGTGGGCCTCGGCGCGCTGGCCGGCGATCGGCTGGACCCCGCGACCTTGACCGCGCTGCGCTCGCAGCTGGCCGCCCATCATCTGGCGGGCAAAGCCGAGGTGGCCGCGGGTCTGGCCGCAGATGATCCGATCCTGGTCCAGGGAGTGGCGGCGGCCCGAGCCCTGGACGCCTATTGCGCAGGCGATGACACCGCGTTGCGCGCGGCACTCGCCGCCATCCCCTTCCGCTCCCCCTATCGCGATTTGGCGCAGATTCTAAAGGCGCTGCAGCGGCCCCCCGCGGCGTCGCACGAGGCGCTCGAACTGCTCGCCCGCGTTGACGACGCGTCCGGGTTCGCCCCGTTACGGCGTGCCTGCGAATCCGCACTGGGGCCGCCGCAGACCTTGACCGAGCGGCTGGCGGACGCCGGGGAAGCGACCCGCCGCTTCGCCATGACCCTGGCCGGCTGGAGCGCGCAGCGCCAGGCGATCTGGGAGGAGGCGCGGCGCGCCGGGGACCGCGAACCCAAGACCCTACTGCGTCTGCTGCACCGTCACCGGACCCTGCTGGGGGAAACCTGGGCGCGCCGTCACGGGCTGCGCCTGCTGGTCGCCGGTTTTCCCAAGAGCGTCGGCTGGATCAAAGACAGCGGCGGACCGCAACTGTCCGCGGAGGAGCGCCTGCTGATTGCCGCCTGGCGTGCCGAGCAGAACGAGCGTTCGGGGAACGATCTCGAGGCCTGGGATGCCTACGCGCAGCAGCTGATCAAGGACCGCCTCCCGGAGCCGGGTACCGATGACGCCCTGCGGGTCGCCCTGGTCCTGCGCCGGGTCGACAGTCACCGGGACCTGCTCTCGCATCTCGTACCCGACGATGATCTCTTTATGCCGAACACGACCCTGGCGGAAGCGGTCGAGTCCAGCCTCCAGTTCGACCCGGATGACCGCGACATCTACGAGCGTCTGGTCCGCTTCTATCTGCGCGGCACCGACCTGAAGCCCGCCCGCCGCCTGCTGGACCTTGGCCTCGCGCGCTTCCCCGCGGATGTCGGCCTGCTGACCGCGGCCATGGATGTCGCGCTGGCCGCGGACGCGCACAAGAAAGCGGCGCGTTACGCTCGCGAGATCCTGGCCCTGGACCCGATCAACACCGGCGCCCGTGAACGTCTGGTCAACTCGCACCTGGCCCATGCCCGCAAACAGCTCAAAGCCCGTCGCCTTGACCTGGCGCGCAAAGAACTCGACCAGGCGGCCGAATGGGAGCCCGCGTGGGATCGGGGCGGGAGGCTGCGCGAGCGCCGTGTCCTGCTGAGCGGGCTGCTCGAGCTCCTGGCCGACGCCGCCCAGGGGGCGTCCGTTCTGCGCGCGCAGGTCCAGGCCATGGGCGGCGGCATGGCCGCCGCCCTGGCGCTGGCGCTGGAAGGCGCCGCCATCGGGCGCGCGGCCGCCGGGCTGCTCAAGACCGCCGGCCTGGGCAAAGCAGCGGTGGCGGACCAGGCCGACCTGACCGCGGTCCTGAGTCGGCTACGCACCTACCTGGATGAGGAAGCGGGCGCGGAGCTTGCGCCTGAACTGCGCCGGTTGTTTGAAAAGCCCTTGAGCGCCGCCGCCCGCTGGGCGCTCAGCCAGCCGGAGTTCGAGAACGCCTGCGAGACCCTGCGCCGGGCCGCGCTGGAACAGGCGCGACTTGCCTTCGCCGAGGCCGCGCTCAAGCGCTGGCCGGGCGTGCCGGTCTTTGAACTGCATCGTTTCGAGGCCGGTCTGGCCGGGCGACGCCGCGATCCTGATCCGCGCGCAATCGACCGGCTCGCGGAGGCCGGCGAACGCGCCCGCGAGAGCGGCGACCAGCGCACCGCCCACCGGATCGGCGAGTGCCTGGCGGAGTATTCGCCGTTCGGGCACTTCGGCCGCGGCCCCTTCTTCGCGTTCGACGACGATGATGACGAGGACGAGGATGAGGACGCGCTGGGCTACGACCCGCTGGGGGGCGACCTGAACGAGGCCCTGCGCGCCTTCATTGAGGTCGTCGGGGTGGACGGGGTGCTGAAAGCGGCCGGCGTCGGCGCCAAGGAGCGGTCGACATTCAAGGACATCGAGCGCCAGCTCGGACACGAAACCATGATCAAGGTCCTGATCACGATGCTCGGCAGCCAGTTGCCCAACCTGCTGGACGGGTTGCCGCCGGGTCTCTTACCGGCACCCGGCCCAGCCCCCAAGCCGTCGCGACCGGGCCGCAAACCGGGCAAGACCACCGATCGGTCGAACGCCCCGCGGACGCCGGACGACGACGACCCCGAACAATTTGACCTTTTCTAGCGAGTCCGCGATGAGCGACCCCTATCTTCTCCTTGGCATCACGCCGGACGCGGATGACAATGCGGTACACGCCGCCTATCTGGCGGCGGTCAAAGCCTGTCCGCCCGAGCGCGATGCACGCCGATTCGAATCGCTGCGCGCCGCCTACGAGGCGCTGCGCACCCGCCGTGCGCGCCTGGCCCAGGCCCTGTTCGACCAGACGCCGCCCACGCTGGCCGACATCCTCGACCAGGTCGAACCCGTGGGCGCGCCGCGCCGACCGGATCGCGAACAGTTCAACACATTGCTGCGCGGGGGAGCCTGATGGACGCAATCCCGGACCCGATCCCGTATTCAATCCCGGAGCCAATCCCGGAGCCGGCCCTGGACCCGGCCGTCCGCGAGCAACTGCTCACCCGCTTTGCCGACTATCTGGACGGGATCGCGGCCCCGGCCGACCCGAGCACGGACACCGAACCGGCACCGGACCTCTTCACCTTGCTCGCGGAGGTGGCCGCGCTCAAGAACGAGGTCAAACTCGAATCGCGTCAGGTCAAAGGCGCCCTGGACCAATTCCGCGAGGCCTTCGACCTGGTGCGTCAGGCCCAGACGCGGCTCGAAACAGGCGAGGCGCAGCGGGTCGAAGCCGAGCGGCGCGCCCGACAAGGCGCCGAACGCGAGCTGCTACTCGAACTGCTGGATCTGCGCGACCGACTGCAGGCCGGTTACGATCAGGCGCGCCGCTACTATCCCGGCTGGCTGAGCCGACGCGGCAAGGCCCACATCTTTATCATCGGTATGGCCGAGGGACTCGCCATGAACCTCAAGCGGCTCGACGACACCCTGGCCCGCCGCGGGGTGCTGCCGCTGCGGGTCATGGGCCTGCGTTTCGACCCGTTGACGATGTATGCCGCCGAGGCCGCCGCGGACCCCACGCAAGCCGACGGCCTGGTCCTCGCCGAGGTCCGCCGCGGTTTCAGTCAAGGCGAACGCCTGCTGCGCTCGGCGGAGGTCGTCGTCAACCGGCTGACCAGTCCGCCGTAGGTCGGATTTCAGCTTAAGCGGAACCGGCCGACACCGCCGACCCCCGGCCACCAGGCCCGCCATCCAACACCCTTACATCTAGACCCCGACAGGGAACATCATGAACGACATCATCATCGGCATCGACCTCGGCACCACCAACTCGGAGGTCGCGGTGGTCGAAGGCGGGCAGACCCGCATCATCGAGGTCGACGGGGCCAAGCTGCTGCCCTCGGTCGTCGGACTGGCGGACGACGGCGCGCTGCTGGTCGGCCAGACCGCCCGCAACCAGTACGTCCTCTACCCGGAGCGCACCGTCCGCTCGATCAAGCGGCGCATGGGCGAGGACACCAAGGTCGCCATGGGGCCCCAGTCCTATACCCCCCAGGAGATCTCGGCCTTGATCCTCAAGCGCCTCAAACAGGCCGCCGAGAAGGACCTGGGCCAGGCCGTCACCAAGGCGGTAATCACGGTGCCGGCCTATTTTTCCGACGCCCAGCGCCAGGCGACCCGCGACGCCGGTGAATTGGCCGGGCTCGAGGTGGTGCGCATCATCAACGAACCGACCGCCGCCGCGCTGGCGTATGAG
This sequence comes from Chromatiaceae bacterium, assembly GCA_013426805.1. GTDB lineage: Bacteria > Pseudomonadota > Gammaproteobacteria > Chromatiales > Chromatiaceae > Thiodictyon. The sequence continues at coordinate 15,150 of JACDZG010000009.1, read as the reverse complement.
GTGGACCACGCGCACGTGAAGACCATCCTGGTCTATGACTTGGGCGGCGGAACCTTCGACTGCTCGGTGGTGCGCATCGCCAAAGACGTGACCGAAGTTCTGGCGAGCCACGGCAACAATCAGTTGGGCGGCGACGACTTCGACGCGCGCATCGTCGACCACCTGATCGCGCACCTCAAGTCCCAGGGCCATGACCCGAGCGACAACCGCACCGCCATGGCCCGACTGATGCGCGCCGCCGAAACCGCCAAAATTACCCTCTCCGATGCCCCCTTCGCGCTAATTCAGGAGGAGTATCTGCTGGAGGATGCCGGCGCGCCGGTGCATCTCTCACTGGAACTCGCGCGCGAGGACTATGAGGAAATGATCGCCCCGTACATTGCGGAAACCCTGGAGGCCGTGCACATCGCCGTCAAGGGTGCCGGGCTCACGGTCGCGGGTCTGGACGAGGTCCTGCTGGTGGGCGGCGCGACCCGCACACCGTTGGTACAGCGCCGCCTGGAGGAGGAACTGCGGATGCAGCCGCGCAGCGAGGTCGACCCGGATCTGTGCGTCGCCACCGGGGCCGCCATTCAGGGTGCGGTGATCGCCGGGGCTCAGGTCGCGAGCGTGCTGGTCGATGTGACGCCCTACACCTTCGGCACCAGCGCCATCTCCGAACTGAATGGCGAGATGTACCCCTACACCTTTATTCCGCTGATCCGCAAGAACACCCCCATTCCCGTCACGAAAAGCGAGGCCTTTGAGACCTCCTATGACGGCCAGCGGAAAATCATCGTCAGCGTCTATCAAGGCGAGGACCCGGACGCGCTCAATAATACAGAGATCGGGTCGTTCAACATCGACGGACTCTCCGATGTGCCGGCCGGCAATATCCTCATCACCACCTTTTCATTGGACGTGAACGGCATTCTGCACGTCAGCTCGCGCGAAAAGCGCACCGGGCTCGAAGCGCGGACCACCATCGACAACGCCACCACCCGTTTTGCCAGCGATGAATTGGCCGCCGCCCGCGAGCGACTATCCGCGCTCATCGACGGTTATGAACCGGACGAGGGCGCGGCGACGGACGCCGACGCGGCCGGCGATGCCGACGCGGCCGTCGGCGAGCGGCGGGAGATCGTCGCCGCCCGCGCCCTGGTGGAGAAGGCCGAGCGTCTGCTCGATGGAGCCAACGCCGAGGACCGCGACGATCTGGTGGACGGGATCGAGGGGGTCAAGGACGCCCTGGCGCGCGACCATGGCGAGGCCCTGGACAAGGCCGTAGCGCAACTCGCCGACCTGATCTACTACCTGGAATCCTAGAGGCGATACCGAATGGAGCGCTGCCCCAACTGCCGTGCCCGCCGGGATGGCGGACCGACCTGCCGCCGCTGCGGAATGGACTTGAACGCCCTGCTCGCGGTAGAGCGAGCGGTCGAGACCCTGACCGCCCGGGCCGTCGCCCATTTGGCGGCGGCCGCGGTCCCGGCGGCCATTGACGCCCTGGTCCAGGCCCGCCGCTTGAGCGCCGAGCCGTTCACCGGACATCTGCTGGGGTTCAGTCGGGACCTGTCAATGCGCCCGCTCGCTCAGCGCGCGCCGGATGAGGTGACATCCGCTACCGAGGCTCGGTGCTGCGGCGCCTTCCTTTCACATTAAAAACAGTATTGTAGAGCGCCCTGTCGGCGGGCGGACGACACCCCCGCCGACGACAACGCTTACGCACACCCGCGCTTGAGTTTGCCCCGGCGCAGCGCGGTCGTCGCCCTCACCGGCAAGACCTGCCAATCCAAGACTTTTCGTGTGCTTACGCGGTGTCGACAACTATCCTGTGGATGCCCCTTTCATCGATTCGTGTCGCGCGGCGGGCTGAACACCCAGCGATCGCTGGTGGCATCTTGACATTTTATGTCTTCCAAGCAGCATTTTACTGCTATCTCTGGAGATCGAACCGGCTCGAGCGGAAACAGCTTCAGCGGGGAAAATTTACACACTTAAGAAGCCTCCCGCCCGGTCGTCACAAAAAACCACGGATGCATGAGTATTGACCTACTCGATCAGTTCAGGCAGGATTGTGACAACCGTCGTTCCTGCGAAAGATTCAGGAAATCGTCACAGGATTGTTAAGGTTCGATAACGATAAGTCCGCATTATCGGGGGCGGTGACCATACCCACTCGGTGACCCTCCCCCGACTAGGGAACAGAAGTGCTAAAACGATCGAAGAACGGATGCTCCAGTGCCAATCGCATCTCCCAGGTGAGCGATGAGCTCGTACCACTGATTTCGGAGTCGTTACGACCTTGGCTCGCCACAAAGTACCGGAGCATGCCCCGGCACAGAGTGACCTGAGCCATGTCTTTAGTTTACTAACATATACGGAGTCTCCACGATGCCTGGTCTCGCGTCCCTACCCTCTGCGATCCAAAACAACCCTGCTCAATTCAACCTCAACCCGACCGACGTTTTCGCGTTTCGCGAGGCCGTCGGCCCGATCGATTATAACCAAACGTCCAAGCCGGGAGGCGTTGGTGTCAAGGTTTATGACATCGGCACCGACCGGTTGGTCGTCAGTGAAGCCACCAAATACTCCATGAGGCCAGGCGATGATGATGCCATCATGGTCAAAGGCGCCCGTGAACTGACGGGCAACGCGGGAAACAACGCCATCCTAGGGAGTAAGTGGGCCAATACGATCAGCGGCGGAGCCGGCAACGACACCATCTTTGCCTCCGACGGCAATGACAAGGTCTTCGGCAATTCGGGCAACGACCAGCTCGACGGCGGCAGCGGCAACGACATCATGGACGGCGGCAGCGGCAACGACACGATCACCGGCGGTACCGGCAACGATCGCATCACCGATGGCAGCGGGAACGACAGCATTTCCGGCGGTAGCGGAAATGACACGATCAGGGCCGGCGCCGGCAACGACGCCATCGACGGCGGTGACGGCATCGACAAGTTGTTCGGTGACAGCGGCAACGATTGGATTTTCGGAGGTGCCGGCAACGACATCATCGACGGCGGCACCGGCAACGACATCATTGACGGCGGCGCCGACAATGACCGTATCAGCGGCGGCGCCGGCAACGACACCATCCAGGGCGGCGCCGGCAACGACACCATCCAGGGCAGCACCGGCAACGACGATATCGATGTGGGCGCGTACGGAGCCGACAGATTCATCTGGAACGATGGCGACGGCTCGGATGTCATCAGAAGTCTCGGCTTCGGCGATATGGTCGACCTCTCCAACGCCGGGAATTACACCGTCACCAAGCTGGGCGCCGATGTCCTGATCCAGACCGACAACAGCGACGCGATCTTGCTGAAGAACGTCAACTACAGCAAGTTCACCGATGCGAACGATGACGATGTGTGGACCATTAGCTAATCCCACGCCCACCTGGGAGGGATAGGGGGGGGCCGCGGCGGCGCACGCCGCCGCGGCCCGTGCACCACAGGCTGGAATGAGGCACGAACCCCGGTCTGCACCACGGCGTCGCGCAGAATCGAGACCGCGAACAATCACGCGCTCGTTGGATGCCGCACGCAATGGGTCGGTATTGAGGCGGCTTGATGGATGTCACACAGTATGCTGAAGTCTATGGACACGCGGCCCTGCGTCTGGTCGTGTGGCACCATGCCGGCCGTCTGGCGAAACAACTCGACCTGGCGCTCGGCGGACAGCCGTTGCCCAAACCCTATCTGGGCGCCCCGGTTTCCGATTCAGTCGCGGCCTTCCTGGCCCTGACCGATGATCCCTTGCCCGACCCGATTTCGCTGACAATCAGCGATGCGGCGGGCACCCGACTGTTTCAAACCCCGCGCCTGCACCCGCGCCCTTTGGCACTGTTGCGCACGGACTTGGCCGATTCCGCGGCCCACGACCGACTGCTCGATCGCATCTTAAGACACGCACCCGGCACACTCGCGGGCTGGAGCGACCCGCTGACCGCCGTCCTGGCTGGCCTGCGACAGGGGACGCCGTCCGGCGCAGCCCCGACTGAGGCTCCAGTGGCGCGGCCCCCGGCCGACCCGCGGCTTGAACGCGGCCGCCTGCCCGCCCCAGTCTCCGGCCCGGCCGGGTCCCTGTTGGGCGCCATCGACTTCATCGACGGCCGCCGCGTCACCGGCTGGGCAGTCGACACCGCCGACCCGCACCGCATCCTGCGTCTCCGCTTCGAAGTCAATGGCAGCCCCGCCGGAGCGGCCGTGGCCGATGACCCGCGCCCGGACCTCGAGGGCCTCGGCCCCGACTCGCGGCACGGCTTCCAGGTCATCCTGCGCCGGGATACCATGGCATCACCCTGGCGAGAGACCCACCGCCTGGACGTGATCGACCAGGATTCCGGACGAACACTGATCGCCGGTTACCCGCTACGCTATCGGGCGGACGACGCCGACCGGGCCGACGCCGCACTCGCCCGTCGGCTCGACCGTCTCGAACAGACCCTGCACGAATTGCGCGAACAGGTACCGGCCATCCGTCAGCGCACCGCCTACGCACTCGCCGACTACGATCTCTGGTACGACGAGGTTCACCGGCTGGCCGCCCCGCCGGAGACCCTGACCGCCACGGACAAGATGGCACCGCGAGTCAGCGTGTTCGTACCGCTCACTGCCGACACCACACTTGCCCAATTCGAGCGCGTCCTCCAATCCCTGGTCGCACAGGCGCCGCACAGCGGGCACCAGTCCCTGATCGTCAATCGCTCCCAACCGGATCAGGCCTACGAAGTGCTGGCCCGGTCCGCTCAGCACAGTGGAGCGGCACTGCACTGGATCGACGCGCGGTCACAGTCGACCCCGGCCGTTCTGCGCACCATCCTGCGCGAATCGGACAACACCCGCCTGCTGCTGCTCGCGCCCGGCGAAGCGCTGGCCCCGGATGCCCTGGCCTGGATCGCGCAGGGTGCGGCACACACCGACGCCAAGGTGATCTACGCGGACAGCGACCGCATCGACGACGCCGGTGCCCATCGCGACCCCGAGCTGCGGCCCGATTTCAATCCGGACCTCCTGCTGTCCACCCCCTATATCGGCGCCTTCTGTCTGGACCGGACCTTGCTCGCGACCCTGGTCCCCGACCTTACAGACCAACCCGAGCGCGTCTGGCAGTACGACCTGCTGCTGCGCGCGACCGAGCGGCTCGCACCGTCCGACTGGCTGCACATCGCCCGCGTCCTGACGCATCGCATCGCGGCGGACCCCAGCCCCCTGGCCGACGAACCGGGTTTGGCCCGTGCCCTGACCGTCCTGCGAGACCATCTGACGCGCAACCGAGCACCGGCCGCGGCCGAGCTCGATGAAGCACTGTATGCGGCCAACCCCGACATCGCGCGCGCGCCGTGCACACTCGCCGTCCGCCTGCGCTGGCAACTCCCTGACCCCGCGCCCAAGGTCACCATCATCATCCCCACGCGCGACGCCCCGGACCTGGTGCGGACCTGTATCGAGAGCATCCGCAACCGCACCGCGTACCCTGATTTTGAGATCCTGCTCGTCGACCACGACACCACTGACCCAGTCGCTCGCAACTACCTCCGTGCGGTCGCCGCACAGCCAAAGGTCCAGGTTCTGCACTACAGCGGCGCATTCAACTGGTCGGCCATCAACAACCTCGCCGCCGCCCGCGCCCAAGGCGAAGTGCTGTGCTTCCTCAACAACGATACCGAAGTACTCACCCCCGATTGGCTGACCGAGCTGGTGAGCCACGCCTGCCGCCCCGGCATCGGCGCGGTCGGCGCCAAGCTCTTGTTCCCTGACGGCACCATCCAGCATGGCGGCATCATCCTCGGCGTGCACGGCGTTGCTGAACATGCGTTCACCGGACTGCCGGGCGACCGCGCCGGGTATATGATGCGTGCCGCGCTCACGCAGAATCTGAGTGCAGTCACCGGCGCCTGTCTCGTTTGTCGGCGCCAGGTATTCGATCAAGTCGGTGGGTTTGAGATGGTCAACCTGGGCGTCGCCTTCAACGACGTGGACTTCTGCCTGCGACTGATTGAGGCCGGGTACCGTAACCTGTGGACGCCGCACGCCCGCCTTCGGCATTTCGCTTCCGCGACCCGCGGGACGGACCAGCGCGGAACGCGACGCAGCCGGCTCGATCGGGAGATTGCCCATCTGTACAAACCGTTCGGACGGCCGCTCGCGCCGGATGAGGGCTCCGGCCAAACCTTCGGCTCAGAGGCGCCTCGCCAACCTGGCCGATCGAACCGGCACACAGCGATTCATCGCGACGGCGGGAGCGCTGATCAAGAGCGCAGGCTGCTTCGTGACCCGTATTACAATCCGGCGTTTGAGATACATGAACAGCCGTATGCGGCACTCACAGCCGTGGAACACCTAATCTCTATGCAGGGTCCGTGAGTCCGCATTGATCATCTGGACCGGCCGCTGGGTTTCGCTGCGGACGCGATCCGCAACGCCGACACCGCAGGTGGTTGTTCGGGGCCGCCGCCGATTTGCAACACAGATCGCCGCGATGCCGGGCCGACAACCTGGCACGATTCGGAAGGATGCCCAAGAGGCCGTCCCGGCTCTTCGATCCGACAGGTGTACGCGCGGGGCTGATGGCACGCCAATCCGGGCCGAACTCCGCGTGATCCGGTTGCTCGCTACCCGCGAGGCCCGGCCCCCATCAGTTCTGATAACACCCGCGGCTACCGGAGGATTTCGTCGATCGTGTTGGTGGTGAGCATCCGCTCGGACTAGGCGAGGAGGGTGTCGGCATCGCCTTCATTGATGCGTTGCTGGTTCTCCGGCGAGAGGAGACCGAACTTGAGGGTGAGTAACCGCGTCAGCATTCGAGCTTCGCTGCGCGCTTCGGCCATGCGTTCAATACTACGGCTTAGATGTGCGGTGCGGTGCGGTGCGCTGCGTCGTATTCTCTTCAAAGCTGATCTTGAGCCGTGTTCCGGTCGCCTTAGCGAACCGCTCAAGTGTTCTAGTGGATGGCCGCCCCCGCCCACCTTCCAACCGGGCAACAACCGACTGGGTTGTGTTCATACGGCTGGCTAGTTGCTCCTGCGTCAGACCGGCGTTTGCCCGCGCCTCGATTAAAGCGGCGGCAAGCGCAAACTCATCTTCAAGGGCATCGTAAGCAGCCCGATAGTCGGAATCGGCCATCCACTGATCATGGAATTTAGCAATCTTGGTCATCGGTCACCTCCTGCGCCCGTTTCAGGGCAATCTCGATTTCGTGGCGCGGTGTCTTCTCAGTCTTCTTGATGAAGACCCGCACAATCACCACGCGCTTTTGCCAGGCTGTGACGTAAAGCGCCCGTGATATGCCATCCCTGCCTTTCATTCGCATTTCCCACAGGGGGCCTTCTACGTGCTTGATATGCGGCTCATGAACCTTTTCAAGGCCAACCGCCTCAATCAAGGCAGAAATCCGGCTCAAGCGAGCCCGCATATCAGCCGGCAAGACGGCGATTTCTGTGTCCACATCGGCGTTTAGTGTCTCAACTATCCACGTCATAAGACGAGCATTTATACCAAATGTGCGATAAAGTCAAGGGCGCTTTAGCACCGCTACGGTTCCAGGGAACTCAACGCAACGACGGCCTTGGTCACGATTCCGGCCAGCCGAGACGCCGGCCGACTGGAGTGCAAGGCTTCAGCCTTGGATCGGCAGGCCAAGGCTGAAGCCTTGCACTCCAAATGACCATCGCTGGCCGGAACGACGATCAAGGCCATTGAGGGCCTTGGTCATAAACCCGGCCATCGCGCGATCTGCACGGTCGTCGGTCCGCACAGCGGACCCTACAGGTCACGGTGTTACCGTAGGGTCCGCTGTGCGGACCGTCCGCGGCCGGCCGGAACGATGATCAAAGCCGCATTGAGCGCCGCGAAGAACTTGTCCTTGCGCATCCGGCAGTGTTCACGACACCATGCCTGGAAGTTCGCCAGGGCGGCCCGGTATTTCGTCCGTGCCGTGCGGAGCTTGAGCGCGGGGTTCCCCCAGCGACCACGCCCCCAACGGAACTCGAATCCCAGGAATTCAAAGCTGCCGCTCTTCTGCCAGTCCTGACGAGAGAACCTGATCAGGTGCGTCTTTTCCTCCGCGACCTCCAAGCCGAACGACTTCATCCTTTCGCCAAGCGCTCGATAAAAGCGCTCGGCATCGGACTCGCACTCAAAAGCACACACGAAGTCATCCGCGTACCGACACAGGTAGGCCTTTCCTTTACAAGACACCTTGACGGTTTCCTCGAACCACACATCCAATGCATAGTGAAGATAGATGTTCGCCAACATCGGTGAAACGATTCCGCCTTGCGGCGATCCCGTCTGCGGGTGTATTACGCGTCCATCCGTCTCCAAGATGCCTGCCTTCAGCCACTTGCGGATGAGGCGCAGAAAGGGCTCGTCGTCTATCCGCTGCTTCAACAGATCAATCAATTTTTCGTGATCGATCCGGTCGAAAAAGCTGCGAATATCCGCCTCAACCAGGAAGTGATAACGCCCACTTCTCAGCTCGGCGCGCAGGTCCCGGACCGCATCCAGAGCACCGACGTTGGGCCGGTAGCCATCGCTGCACGCCAGGAAATCCTCCTCATAGATCTCTTCCAGAATCTTGGTCACTCCCATCTGCAACACTTTGTCCGCGATGGCCGGTATCCCCAAGGGCCGCAACTTCCCATTGCGCTTGGGGAGGTATCTCCTGAGCACCAGCTTGGCCCGATACCAACCCCCTCTGACTGCTTCCACGAGCGCTCCTACATGCTCCTCCAAGTGCTGCTCATACGTCCGCGCGTCTTGACGGTCGACACCGCAGGCCGCACGTTTGTTGATCAGCCTCCAGCAGGCCAGTAGGTACCCTACGCTCAGCAACCCGATGAGATTCTGGAATCGATGGGCCTTGTCCGATGCCGCCTTCTTCGCTATTCCCAACAGGGAGGTTTGCTTCATGGATCGGCTCGACTTGTCCGGGTGAAGTTTCCTTTGTTGGCTGCGTCACTTCGCCGACCCCTTCCCCTTGTACGTGGCTTTCCCACGCTCGGAGTACTATGCGTCGGTCTGACTCCCCACCAACTTCCGGCTGCCCTCCCTTCGCGGTCGGTACAGCTTCCCCGACAGGCCGGCTCCAGGCTTCGGTCTAACGCTGTATCAGGGTTTCCCCTTGCGTGTCTCAAGAACCGCATGCCCTCCCTGTGCCTCCGGGAGCCGATGGGGCCTCCCAAGTTCTCAACGTTTCTCTTCTTGCATGCCAGGCATTCACAACCCCGACAGGCCCTCCGAATCTCACCATGGCGTGACCTTAGGAGCAATGTTTGTTTTCTCTGTTGTCTGCCTGGTTTCCCGGCAGTGCCACCCGATCTTGCCCATCGTCCGCCTAACGATTCTTCTGTGTTGGCTTCCAGTGTCTTGACGCTGTCGCCGCCTGCTTTGTCGTCATTAACGAGGCTAAAATTGCTTCAGGGTGGCGCGGACACCCCTCTGGCCTACAAGATTCGCTGTGTACGCTTCACCTCAGGTTGTTCACGCTTGCCACAGATTCCTTCCCATAACAGCGCTATCCGCCCTAGGCGCAACACGCGCTACGGGTGGGTGGTTAGCCCTTACGAGGAATCACTTCCGATCCCTCTCCCGACCGGGACTTGCACCCGGCAAGAAACGCCAAGCTTCGCTTGGCGCACCAAAACCTGACCCCACCTTCGTTTGCGGAATCAGGAATATCTCTGCGTCCGGCTCATGCCGCCGCGGCCCTGGTCAGCCTGGCATGGATCTCGATCTCTTCCCAGGGCACGAAGACCCGGCCTGCCGTGTCTTGCTCCACTAGTCCCAGGTCCAAAAGCTTGGCGGTATCCGTCTGTACCAGCACTGGGGCACGCCCCAGCTGCTGGGCGAGTCCCTCAATGCTGACCGGCCCGAGTGGCTTGAGCACGTCCAGCAGCCTCAGCCGGGCCGGAGTCAACTCGCTGGCGAGGTGTTCCGCGCTACTAAAGTTGAGGTGATAGTCCGCCTCCGGGACATCTTGGCCGGCATCCACCCGGCGGGCGATGGCGAGGGCGCGCTCTTGCATGGTCGTCCAAGTCTCCACCCCAATATATGCCTTCATCTATCTGCCTCCACCCATTGCGCGACCGCGCTTGAAAAATCATTGAGGAGTCGCTCCAGCGTCGTGAACCGGTACGGCGCCTCCCGCCCCTCGCGGTGGTAGTGGTCACCCTTGCCTCGCTCGTTGTCGAAGCCGATAACACGGCGACCGTCCTCCACATAGACCAATCGGTACTTGAAGCAGTGCGTGCATGGTGGGACCGGTTGAGGCAGGCGCCAGACGACGCGCTCTACGGTCCCCCGAGCGAATTCCTTGCGATCTCTGAGCAGTTGCTTGGCCGTCATGCAGTAGCCGTGCGGTATCATCCCCCTTTAGCGAGGGGCAAGAGGAGCTGGCGAATTCCACCACGCGAAAGCGGATATGGCGTCTCATCTTAGCCGCGCCAAGGACACCGGGCAAATGGGTTTGCAGATCAGGCGGGCGGCCTGGGTGGGGCTCGGCATCTCCGGTCGCAAGCCCCGCAGTGACGCCCCGGTCACGCGTGACGTTTCACACTGATGGCGCGCGAAGAGCCGCACACGCGGTTCACCTCCCTCATGGGGTTGTTGCGTGCTCGACGCCCTGTTTGGCGAGGTGCTGGTTCCTGACACGGTCTTTAGCGAGGTTAAGGCGACGTGCGAGCCGGAGTCCGATCGGCTGCGCTGCTATCTGCATGGAAAAACGCAGACGGTGAATATGCGCGGTTTCGTTGTTCATCGCCGAGTCGCTGATCCGTACCGTGCTCGATTTGGCCGACGAGGCTGATTCATAATCAGGTTAAGGAGAAAGAAGGTGTAAGGCACGCGATACGTACCCTACAGGGCTGGACGACACCGCGTTGCCCGGGTGGATGCAAACCGCCCAAATGCGGCAAGCCATGAGCACCCTGAAAGCCTTCTCCGAGGAAGAACGCGCCGATCACGCCGACCAGGCGCGCCAAAACGTCCTGCGCGAGCAGCAGTCCATCCGTAGCGAGCGCGAAGACGCACGCGCCGCACGGGCGGCGGCCGAGCACGAGAAAGAGGCCGAGCGGCAAGCAAGAGAAGCTGCAAGCGCAAAAGGCTGCACTGCAAGCGCAAGAGGCCGAGCGACAAGCCAAAGACGAAGCCCTGGCCGAGGTCGAGCGCCTCAAAGCTCGGCTGCAAGGCCAAGGGACGGTGAGGTAGGCGGGGACGCGCGTGCGGGGCCGTCCTTGGTCCCTCAACGTGTTTGGGCACGAGGGGTTGTGTCGTGCCTACACCGGGGTCACTTAAATGGTGACCCCGACTCTAACCCGCAACAGGGGATCGCAACGACAGGAAAAACGGCCCATACTTATCGATCTTTCGTCTCGCGAAAGAAAATCTCTTTTACCCAATGATGGCGAGACGAAGGCAAGACAGATAGCGGGCAGACGAGGAACGGCCTAACGCATTCGGAGAACAGACATGACGATGGTCGTCGCGGCCGAAGCACCACCCTTGGCAGTGGATGCCGCCGGGGTCTTTCGCGTGGGCAAGTCCCGCGTGACCCTCGATACAATTGTCGGCTCCTTCCGCGACGGGGCCACCGCCGAGGAGATCGCCGAGCAGTATCCGGCGGTCTCTCTCGGCCAGGTCTACGCCGTCATCGCCTACTACCTGGCTCATACCGTGGAGGTGGATGACCACCTCCGGATGCGAGAGCAACGCTCAGCCGATGTGAGGCGGGCAAACGAGCGGCTCTTCGATCCGACAGGCATACGCGCGCGTCTGATGGCACGCCAATCCGGGCAGGACTCCGCCTGATCCGGTTGCTCGCCGACGAGAACTTCAACAACAACATCGTTCGAGGCGTTCGCCTCCGGGAGCCCGAGATCGACTTGATCCGCGTCCAGGACGTCGGCCTCTCGGGGGCGGACGACCCGGCGGTGTTGGAGTGGGCAGCTGGACACCGGCGAATCCTCCTCACCCACGACGCCGCCACCATCACCGCGTTCGCCTACGAGCGGGTTCGCGCAGGCAAACCCATGCCGGGTGTCTTCGAGGTCGGCCGAGCGGTGGCGCTGCGCGCGGCGATCGACGACATCGCGCTCTTGGCTACCTGCAGCGAGGATGGCGAATGGGATGGCCAAGTCCGGTACCTACCACTGCGATAGTCAACGAACCGCGGACACGCAGGAACCGCCCCGACTCTGGTTTTCGTGCTTAACTTGAACCTCGCCCCCTCTCCCCTGCCGGGGGGCGAGAAACGCGGGGGGTGTAGTGGACCCGGTCTGCCAAAGTCGGGGGGTACCTCAGGATCTGCGGGTTAGCGAATGTGCAATGGGAGACCTGACACCGTGCCGTGTTGGTCCCTCCCAGTCTTTCGCTCCACTCTACCCCATGATGCATTAATGCTTGATTTCAAGACCTGACCCGGCTTCCGAGGTAGGCGGGACGCGCGGTGCGGTCCCTCACAGTCTTTCGCTCTACTACGAAGATGTAGTGATGCTGGATTTCAAGACCTGACCCCGGCTTTCTGGCATGACCCCGGCTTTCTGGCAACTGCGTGATCACACCCCCTGGCATCGACTCTTCGGCATCGCCTTGACCGACCTGTTCACCGGCCGGCCGTGGCGCGTGGAGCTGGAGAAAGAGCTGGCGCTCAAGAGCCAGCGGCTGGATGTGCTGATCATCGAACGGCTGCCCGGCGCGGCGGCGGTCACGGAGGCGGCGGCGCTGGCGGAACTCCCCGACGGGTTGGAGAACCTCACCGCCCACAATGTGCTCAGCTACAAATCCAAACAGGAAGCGCTGGATGGCTGGGCGATGGAAGAACTGATCGGCCACTACGTCACCTATCGCAAACTCGCCTCCATCCAGGCGGCCGCGGCGCCCGCGACCGCGCGCCCCGCCGACCCGGTGGAACCGCCGGCCGCCGTCGAGCGGCTGCTGCCGGAGGCGGCCTTTCGCCTCTACGCGGTCGCCACCCGCCATCCCGCCAAACTGTTCGGTCAACTGGCGCCAAGTGCCCAGCACCCCACGGCCTGGCCTGACGTGTACGATCTCGACTGGGGCAGTCGCCGCATCCGCGTGATCGTCCTGAACGCCCTGGCCAAGCACCCGCGCAACGCCCCGTGGGAACTGTTCGCCAGCGAGATGGATCGAATCCGCTATGGGTTGGCGCACTATCGGCCACGCAGCACGGCGGCGCACCTGCTGCGCTATCGTGTCCTTTCGGCAAGCCTGCATGAATCACGCGCGCGGGTCCGGTAACCTGGGAGCCCCGCGTCCTTGGCGACCGGAAGACCCAATGTTGCCGGGTTCCAGACGGGCCGCCGAGCCCGAGCGGGCGGTGCTGTTACTGACCCAGTCACCAGTCAGCAGCCACCAGCGCCCCGGCGCGGCTGGGCGGGAGCATGACAGGGTGCGGTGGGCGCGCGACGCGCGCCCGGTGCGGGATCAGTCCGGCGGGGGGTCGGGGTCGGTGGCAAGGCGCGCCAGGGCGATGGTGTAATTCCACGGCATCCAGGCGGGAGGGTCGAGGGCCACCGCAGCGGCATGGCGCAGCAGCGCTACCAGATAGTCAAAGGGCTCGACCTGGTGCAATTCCGCGGTATGAATCAGACTCATGAACAGGTCGCCGACCTTGGCGCCGTTGAGCGTTTTGTAAAATAGGGAATTTTTCCGATCGAGAATGCGCTTCTTCAGCGCCCGCTCGCAGAGGTTATTGCTCAACGGTGCGCCGGCCACGCGCAGGAATAGGGTCAGTTTTTCCCAGTGATTCTGCAGGTAGCGGATGGCCTGCCCGAGCCCCGAGTTAGGTTCCACAGCATGCTCGGCGAACTGCTGCGTCATCCAGTCCGCCAAGGCTTGCATCCGCGGGCCGCTCTGCTCCTGGTGAAGGCGCAGGCGTGCCTCCGGGGAAAGGCCCTGTTGCTGGGCCTGCTGGTCGGTGTGGAACACCGGCCGCAAGGTCTCCAAGACAAAGGCCACCGCATCGGGAAAGGCGTCATGGACCTCGACAAACTTCCGACGCCCATGCGGGATACAGGAGGCGGCTTGCGTCGGATGATCCCTCGGCGTATTGCGTGACAAGGCATCAGACATCTGGATCGGGACCGTGGGGTCCTGACGCTGCGCGAGGATCTCGGCGAGGTGCTCCCCGGCATGGCAAGGGCCGGTCTTGAACAGGGCGATCGGGGACCGTCTCCGCCACCACCCCGGAGGTGAAGACCCCGGTGCGCTCGGCCGTGGCGCCTGGGGGCAGCGCCTCGGCGCGCGCCTCAGCGGTCAGGTTGAGGATGCGCAGGGTGGTGTCGTCGTTATAGAGCACCGTGCCGTCGGCCGCTTGGCGGGCCAGTTCCTCAACGGCGGGCACCAGGCGGGGCGCCGCCTGCGCGACCACGTCCCATTGGGTGGTGGCCGGCAAGGGGATAGCCAGCGCTTGTTCCAGGCGCTGGATGCGATGAAACGGCAGACCGCAGCCATAGTTGAGCTGGGCGATCATGGCGGCGGCGGTCGCGTCGTAGTTGTGCTCACTGACCCCGGCCGGTGGTGCGGCCGTAAACACGGTGCCGCATAACCCACAGCGCAGCCGCTCCAAGGCATCGGCCTGCGCCTGCAGGGGGGCGACCCCCGTGACGCGTACCAGCAGCGCGGGCTCTTGGCGTTGCACATAGACCCGGCCGTCGCAACCGGATTCGGGACAGGGGTCGCCGTGCTTCAGGGTAGCATGAGTGACCACGATGCGCGGCGCGCGCGGATACTTCGCGGCCCCGTTACGGCCATGACCGCGACGCCGCGGCTTGCCCTGGGGGTCCCCCGCGGGCGCGCCATCCGGGGGGGTGGCGGGGTCCGGCGGCGGGGGGTCGGTCGGGTCGGTGTCCTTCTCCTCCTCTTTCTCTTTGTCCTTGCCGAGCACCGTGTCGGTGGTCTCGGTGCGCGGTCCAAAGATCAGGCGGCGCACCCGTTCCAGGGTGGTGGTCGTGGTTTCCAGTTCGGCGGTCAGACGCGCCAGGGTGTCCACCGCCGCCTTGAGGGTGGCATGGTCCCCAGGCGTCAGGATAGAAGTCGCCTCCCCCGGGAGGATTTGTGTGAGGATGGGGCATCACCGATCCGGCAGCCCTGAAGCATAACCCAGTCGCCGGCTGACATCGGGCGGCGTCAGCGCCGG